>NZ_PCQI01000012.1:0-185065 GCF_002980075.1 Pseudomonas sp. MYb13
CAGTGAAACGATGCATCGCCGATGGTAGTGTGGGGTTTCCCCATGTGAGAGTAGGTCATCGTCAAGATTAAATTCCAGAACCCCTGTTTGCTAACGCAAACAGGGGTTTTGTTTTGGGTGGTCGAAAAGTTCGTAAAGGCTCATTGGCCCGTCCTTCAATGCTAAAGTCCGGCGTTTCTATGCAATGACCCTGCGCATGGCTATCATGCGTGCCTCATTGTGAGGCGATACTTGCATGCTGACGTTGTTAAAACTTCTGAAAGATGGCCGGTTTCATTCCGGAGAAGCACTTGGCGCCGCCCTTGGTGTCAGTCGCAGTGCTGTCTGGAAACAGCTCCAGCACCTTGAGGCTGAGTTGAATCTGCCCATCCATAAGGTTCGGGGCAAGGGGTACCAGTTGGCGTCACCGCTGGTGTTCTTGAGTGCTGAGGATATTGCGCTGCACGCACCCTCGTTGGCATGGCCTGTTCATATATCTGATTCCATTGACTCCACGAATGCCGAAGCCTTGCGTCTTGTTGATGCGGGTTGCGCGGCGCCGTTCCTGGTGCTTGCTGAACAGCAAACAGCGGGAAGAGGCAGAAGAGGGCGGAAGTGGGTCAGCCCTTTTGCGCAAAACGTTTATTACAGTCTTGTATTGCGTATTGAGGCTGGTCTTCGGCAATTGGAGGGGCTAAGCCTCGTCGTAGGTTTGGCGGTCATGCAGGCCTTGCGCGAGTCGGGTGTGCGGGGGGCTGGGCTGAAGTGGCCAAACGATGTCCTGGTCGGGCAGAAGAAGATCGCCGGAATTTTGCTGGAGTTGGTAGGGGACCCTGCTGATATCTGTCACGTTGTCCTCGGAATAGGTATCAATGTGAATATGCAGAGAGCTGACGAAGTAGACCAGCAATGGACTTCGGTGCAGCTTGAGACCGGCTTTCCGGTTGATCGCAACGCGTTAGTGGCGCAGCTGGGGCTGCAGTTGCAAGGCTACCTTGATCAGCATCGCAAGGGCGGTTTTGTCGCGCTTCAAGAGGAGTGGGAGCAGAATCACGCATGGCAGGGGCGGCCGGTGTCTCTTATAGCGGGTGTTAACCAGGTTGATGGGGTCGTGCTGGGTGTAGACCGTCAGGGGGCATTGCGCTTGGACGTCGATGGCGTTGAGAAAATTTACAGTGGCGGAGAGTTAAGCCTGAGGTTGCGTGATGATTCTTGAGCTCGACTGTGGGAATAGCTTTATCAAATGGCGTGTGCTCGAGTCGGAAAAGGCGAGCGCTTCGGCGGAGGGGGTTGTTGGTTCGGATCTGGCGTTGATTGAAAGCCTGGTAGCGCTTCCTGGGTTGTTACTGACGCGCTGCCGATTGGTGAGCGTTCGCGCCTTGGAAGAAACAAGCAAGCTGGTTGCGACCCTGCATGAGGCTTTCGGCATTGCTGTTTCGTGTGCTGCTCCCGCACGAGAGATAGCTGGGGTGCGCAACGGCTACGAAGATTTCGAGCGTCTGGGGCTTGATCGCTGGTTGGCGATGCTTGGTGGGTTCAAGCTGGCGCGCGGCGCTTGTCTGGTGCTTGATTTTGGCACGGCAGCCACAGCAGATTTTATTGCGGCGGACGGCGAGCATCTGGGTGGGTTCATTTGCCCAGGTATGCCTCTCATGCGCAACCAACTGCGAACCCACACGCGCAAGATACGCTATGACGACGCCGCCGCTGAAAGGGCGCTCGAGCGCCTCTCCCCGGGTCGTACCACCGTAGAGGCGGTGGAGCGTGGCTGCACGCTGATGCTGAGAGGGTTTGTACTGACTCAGTTAGAGTTGGCGAGAAGCTATTGGGGGGATGACTTCACCGTGTTCCTGACCGGAGGAGACGCTGATCTGGTGACGGATGCAGTGCCGCAGGCGCGACTCGTTCCTGACCTGGTATTTGTCGGCTTGGCGATGGCTTGCCCTTTGTCCTGAGGTGATTATGCGTTGGCTGTTTTTGCTTCTACTTGTTCTCAACGCCTTCTACTACATTTGGCATCAACAAGAAGCGCCGTTGCGCGCTAAAGATGTCACGCCCCTGAGCCTTTACAAAGGCTCACAGCAGGACATTCGCCTGCTCAGTGAGTCCTCTGACGCTGTGGTGCGCCGAGATCGCGCAAAAGCGTCAGAGACGCAAAGCACTTGCCTGTACATCGGTGGCTTTGCGGATCTGCGCCAGGCTCAGTCTGTTGAGCAACGGCTCACGAGCCTGGATATAAAGGTCAAGGTTCAATTGTTGAATACTGCGGATGCCTCGGGCTACTGGCTCCGCGTAGCCCCCGAAAGTCGACGCCTTGCTGACGATCTGCCCTTTGAAAACCTTGCTAAGGAATTCAATGAGTTAAAACATAAAATAATGTTGTGCGAAGGCGTTGCAACTCTCGAATAGTTTGCATAGAATGGCGCCCGCTTCGCAGTGAAGACCTTCAAGGTCAACAAGGTGAAGCGAAGGTCAATGCAGCTAACCTCATATTTTTAAATGAGAAAATGCTTGACAGAAGGCCGGCGTAATGTAAAATGCCGGCTCGCTTAGGAGGGGTTCCCGAGCGGCCAAAGGGATCAGACTGTAAATCTGACGTCTACGACTTCGAAGGTTCGAATCCTTCCCCCTCCACCATTTTTAGCGTGAGCTGCAAGCTCCGCGGGTATAGTTTAGTGGTAGAACCTCAGCCTTCCAAGCTGATGATGCGGGTTCGATTCCCGCTACCCGCTCCAAGTTTGCAGGTTGTGCAGGTGTTTTGCTCTTGTAGCTCAGTTGGTAGAGCACACCCTTGGTAAGGGTGAGGTCAGCGGTTCAAATCCGCTCAAGAGCTCCATATAACAAGGCAGATATGAAAATATCTGCCTTTGTTTTAGCAGCTACCTCGGCTTGATGGTGTTGCGCCTGGTCTTGTAGGGCGATTTCAAGTCTAGTGGGGTTGGTTGTTGTAAAGTCTTTTTCAGGCCTGCATAATGGTCGGCCTGATTTTGTTTTAGGTCAGTAGCTCAATTGGCAGAGCGACGGTCTCCAAAACCGTAGGTTGGGGGTTCGATTCCCTCCTGACCTGCCAGATTCACGTGGTGTGTCTGGCTTTCTTTTCACAGGATCTTCATAGATGACTCCTAAGGCTGAAGCTCAAAGCTCTCGTTTCGATCTGGTCAAGTGGCTCGCTGTAGTCGCCTTGGTGGTCGTAGGCGTTGTTGGCAATCAGTACTATTCTGCTTCGCCGATCCTGTACCGCGTACTCGCTTTGCTTGCCCTTGCTGCTGTAGCTGCCTTTGTAGGCCTGCAGACTGCCAAAGGCAAGTCTTTCGCGGTCCTGGTAAAGGAAGCTCGCACCGAAATCCGTAAAGTCGTTTGGCCGACTCGCCAAGAAACCACGCAGACCACGTTGATCGTTGTGGCTGTTGTACTGGTTATGGCGTTGCTGTTGTGGGGGCTTGATTCCCTGCTCGGCTGGCTTGTTTCCTTGATTGTTGGCTAAGGGTGTCCCGTGGCTAAGCGTTGGTACGTTGTGCATGCTTACTCGGGTTACGAGAAGCATGTTATGCGCTCTTTGCTAGAGCGCGTAAAGCTGGCAGGCATGGAAGATGGCTTCGGCGAAATTCTGGTTCCCACTGAAGAAGTGGTTGAAATGCGGAATGGCCAGAAGCGCAAAAGCGAACGCAAGTTCTTCCCTGGCTATGTGCTGGTTCAGATGGACATGAATGAAGGTACTTGGCACTTGGTCAAGGACACTCCTCGTGTCATGGGTTTCATTGGCGGTACTGCTGATAAGCCTGCTCCTATCACCGACAAAGAGGCGGAAGCGATTCTGCGTCGTGTTGCTGATGGTAGCGACAAGCCTAAGCCGAAGACGCTCTTCGAGCCGGGTGAGGTTGTTCGTGTCACAGATGGTCCGTTTGCTGATTTCAACGGTACTGTCGAAGAAGTTAACTACGAAAAGAGCCGGATCCAAGTGGCAGTGCTCATTTTCGGTCGCTCTACTCCGGTAGAGTTGGAGTTCAGCCAGGTCGAGAAGGTCTAGCTGAGCAAGCATCCCAACCCCGCAGCCTTAGGCTGTGGGGTTTTGTCGTCACTGGGATAAACGCGCAAGTAACCGGGGAGCCTTTCGAGGCGCTTGAACCCGTAATTGGAGTGCCTCATGGCCAAGAAGATTACCGCTTACATCAAGCTGCAAGTGAAGGCCGCTCAGGCCAACCCTAGCCCACCCGTCGGTCCAGCTCTGGGTCAGCACGGCGTGAACATCATGGAATTCTGCAAGGCCTTCAACGCCCGTACTCAGGGTCTTGAGCCAGGTCTGCCGACTCCAGTGATCATCACTGTATACAGCGACCGTAGCTTCACTTTCGAAACCAAGTCGACCCCGGCATCGGTTCTGTTGAAGAAAGCTGCTGGTCTGACTAGCGGTTCCGCTCGTCCGAACACCGTTAAGGTTGGCACCGTGACTCGTGCTCAGCTGGAAGAAATCGCGAAAACCAAAAACGCGGATCTGACTGCAGCTGATATGGATGCAGCCGTGCGTACCATCGCCGGTTCTGCTCGTAGCATGGGCCTTAACGTGGAGGGTGTGTAATGGCTAAGCTGACCAAGCGCCAAAAGGCTATCGCCGGCAAAATCGAAGCGGGCAAGTCCTACAACTTTGTAGACGCCGCCGCCCTGCTGACCGAGCTGTCGACTGTCAAGTTCAGCGAGTCCGTTGACGTTGCTGTGAACCTGGGTGTTGACCCACGTAAATCCGACCAGGTCGTTCGTAGCGCAACTGTGCTGCCACACGGTACTGGCAAGACTGTACGTGTAGCTGTCTTCACCCAAGGCCCGGCAGCTGAAGCTGCTCTGGCCGCCGGCGCTGATCGCGTTGGCATGGACGACCTGGCTGCCGAAATGAAAGGCGGCGACCTGAACTACGACGTAGTTATTGCTTCCCCGGATGCAATGCGCGTTGTAGGTCAGTTGGGTCAGATCCTGGGTCCACGTGGCCTGATGCCTAACCCGAAAGTCGGCACCGTAACGCCAGACGTAGCTACCGCGGTTAAAAACGCCAAGGCTGGTCAGGTTCGTTATCGCACCGACAAAAACGGCATCATTCACACCTCCGTTGGCAAAGTCGGCTTCGATGCCGTCAAGCTGAAGGAAAACGTTGAAGCCCTGATCGCTGATCTGAAGCGTATCAAGCCAGCTTCCTCGAAAGGTATCTACGTCAAGCGCGTTACCCTGAGCACCACTATGGGCCCAGGTCTGGTCATCGACCAAGGTTCGCTCGACGTATAAGACACAGGTTGGCGTGAGAGATTACGTCAATTGAAAAAATTGGGGTCCCTGCCTGGCGGGGGCTATCCAAGACCGTAGGCGACGCAAGTCTTAAACCACAAGCCTACGCAGATGGTGCTCCCGGTTCCTTACCGAATCAGACACCAAAACGACATCCGGCTCCGGCCAGATGAAACGGTAACAAGCAGGAGTTAAACCCGTGGCAATTAATCTCGAAGACAAGAAGGCCATCGTCGCTGAAGTCAACGAGGCTGCCAAAGCTGCTCTGTCCGCTGTCGTGGCTGATGCCCGTGGTGTGACAGTAGGCGCTATGACCGGACTCCGTAAAGAGGCTCGTGAAGCTGGCGTATACGTACGTGTTGTACGTAACACCCTGCTCAAGCGCGCTGTTGCTGACACTGAATACAGTGTTCTCAACGACGTGTTCACCGGCCCGACTCTGATCGCGTTCTCCAAAGAACATCCAGGCGCTGCTGCCCGTTTGTTCAAAGAATTCGCCAAGAGTCAGGATAAGTTCGAGATCAAGGCAGCTGCGTTCGAGGGCAAGTTCCTCGCAGCTAACCAAATCGACGTACTGGCAACACTGCCGACCCGCGACGAAGCCATTTCGCAGCTGATGAGCGTGATTCAAGGCGCTACCAGCAAGCTGGCTCGTACTCTGGCCGCAGTTCGCGAGCAAAAAGAAGCCGCCGCAGCCTAAGGCTGAGCGACTTCTCTCGCGTATTTTTGTTTATTTCGATGGCCGAGTAGGCCGTCCCCCAATTCAGGAAATACAGCAATGTCTATCTCCCAAGACGATATCCTCAACGCCGTAGCTGAAATGTCGGTTCTGCAGGTTGTTGAGCTGATCAAAGCTTTCGAAGAAAAATTCGGCGTTTCCGCTGCCGCTGCTTCCGCTGGCCCAGCTGCTGCTGCTGCCGTTGTTGAAGAGCAAACCGAATTCAACGTCATGCTGACCGAAGCTGGCGAGAAGAAAGTAAACGTGATCAAGGCAGTACGTGAACTGACCGGTCTGGGCCTGAAAGAAGCCAAGGCTGTAGTTGACGGCGCTCCTGCCCTGGTTCTGGAAGCTGTTGCCAAAGACGCAGCTGACAAAGCCAAAGCTACTCTGGAAGAAGCAGGCGCTAAAGTCGAGCTGAAGTAAGCATCGACCTTGCGTCTCCAGCCCAAGCGTTAAGCTGAAGGCTGATGGCTGGTGGCTCTTGCCACCGGCCTTTTTCCGTTCTTGGCTGTCGACTCGGTCGCCGCCATTAACGCGCTGTAGCCACCCGAAGCGGTGGTGCAAACCATGGGGTTTGCAAGATTTTCTGGCTGCTCCCGTCGGAGGGGCCAAACAAGCAGGTGACCAAGCTGGGGAACGCTGATGGCTTACTCATATACTGAGAAAAAACGTATCCGCAAGGACTTTAGCAAGTTGCCGGACGTCATGGATGTCCCGTACCTTCTGGCTATCCAGCTGGATTCGTATCGTGAATTCTTGCAGGCGGGAGCGACCAAAGATCAGTTCCGCGACGTGGGCCTGCATGCGGCCTTCAAATCCGTTTTCCCGATCATCAGCTACTCCGGCAATGCTGCGCTGGAGTACGTGGGTTATCGCCTGGGCGAACCGGCATTTGATGTCAAAGAATGCGTGTTGCGCGGTGTTACGTACGCCGTACCTTTGCGGGTAAAAGTCCGCCTGATCATTTTCGACAAAGAATCGTCGAACAAAGCGATCAAGGACATCAAAGAGCAAGAAGTCTACATGGGCGAAATCCCATTGATGACTGAGAACGGTACCTTCGTTATCAACGGTACCGAGCGTGTGATCGTTTCCCAGCTGCACCGTTCCCCGGGCGTGTTCTTCGACCACGACCGCGGCAAGACGCACAGCTCCGGCAAGCTCCTGTACTCCGCGCGGATCATTCCGTACCGTGGTTCGTGGTTGGACTTCGAGTTCGACCCGAAAGACTGCGTGTTCGTGCGTATCGACCGTCGTCGCAAGCTGCCGGCCTCGGTACTGCTGCGCGCGCTCGGCTATACCACTGAGCAAGTGCTGGACGCCTTCTACACCACCAACGTATTCAGCCTGAAGGATGAAACCCTCAAGCTGGAGCTGATCGCTTCGCGTCTGCGTGGTGAAATTGCCGTCCTGGACATCCAGGATGAAAAAGGCAAGGTCATTGTTGAAGCTGGCCGTCGTATCACTGCGCGCCACATCAACCAGATCGAAAAAGCCGGTATCAAGGAACTGGAAGTGCCTCTGGACTACGTCCTGGGTCGCACTACCGCCAAGGTCATCGTTCACCCGGCTACAGGCGAAATCCTGGCTGAGTGCAACACCGAGCTGAACACCGAGATCCTGGCCAAAATCGCCAAGGCCCAGGTTGTTCGTATCGAGACCCTGTACACCAACGACATCGACTGCGGTCCGTTCATCTCCGACACACTGAAGATCGACTCCACCAGCAACCAATTGGAAGCGCTGGTCGAGATCTATCGCATGATGCGTCCTGGCGAGCCACCGACCAAAGACGCTGCCGAAACCCTGTTCAACAACCTGTTCTTCAGCCCTGAGCGCTATGACCTGTCTGCGGTCGGCCGGATGAAGTTCAACCGTCGTATCGGTCGTACCGAGATCGAAGGTTCGGGCGTGTTGTGCAAGGAAGATATCGTTGCGGTCCTGAAGACCCTGGTCGACATCCGTAACGGCAAAGGCATCGTCGATGACATCGACCACCTGGGTAACCGTCGTGTTCGCTGCGTAGGCGAAATGGCCGAGAACCAGTTCCGCGTTGGCCTGGTACGTGTTGAGCGTGCGGTCAAAGAGCGTCTGTCGATGGCTGAAAGCGAAGGCCTGATGCCGCAAGACCTGATCAACGCCAAGCCAGTGGCTGCGGCGGTGAAAGAGTTCTTTGGTTCCAGCCAGCTTTCCCAGTTCATGGACCAGAACAACCCGCTCTCCGAGATCACCCACAAGCGCCGTGTATCCGCACTGGGCCCGGGCGGTCTGACCCGTGAGCGTGCTGGCTTTGAAGTTCGTGACGTACACCCGACGCACTATGGTCGTGTTTGCCCGATCGAAACGCCGGAAGGTCCGAACATCGGTCTGATCAACTCCCTGGCCGCTTATGCGCGCACCAACCAGTACGGCTTCCTCGAGAGCCCGTACCGCGTGGTGAAAGACGCTCTGGTCACCGACGAGATCGTATTCCTGTCCGCCATCGAAGAAGCAGATCACGTGATCGCTCAGGCTTCGGCCACGATGAACGACAAGAAAGTCCTGATCGACGAACTGGTAGCTGTTCGTCACCTGAACGAGTTCACCGTCAAGGCGCCGGAAGACGTCACCTTGATGGACGTTTCGCCGAAGCAGGTAGTTTCGGTTGCAGCGTCGCTGATCCCGTTCCTGGAGCACGATGACGCCAACCGTGCGTTGATGGGTTCCAACATGCAGCGTCAAGCTGTACCCACCCTGCGCGCTGACAAGCCGCTGGTAGGTACCGGCATGGAGCGTAACGTAGCTCGTGACTCCGGCGTTTGCGTCGTGGCTCGTCGTGGCGGCGTGATCGATTCTGTGGATGCTAGCCGTATCGTGGTTCGTGTTGCCGATGACGAAGTAGAAACTGGCGAAGCCGGTGTCGACATCTACAACCTGACCAAATACACCCGCTCGAACCAGAACACCTGCATTAACCAGCGTCCGCTGGTGAGCAAGGGTGATCGCGTTCAGCGCAGCGACATCATGGCTGACGGCCCGTCCACCGACATGGGTGAACTGGCGCTGGGTCAGAACATGCGCATCGCGTTCATGGCGTGGAACGGCTTCAACTTCGAAGACTCCATCTGCCTGTCCGAGCGTGTTGTTCAGGAAGACCGTTTCACCACGATCCACATTCAGGAACTGACCTGTGTGGCCCGTGACACCAAGCTTGGGCCAGAGGAAATCACTGCAGACATCCCGAACGTGGGTGAAGCTGCACTGAACAAGCTGGACGAAGCCGGTATCGTTTACGTAGGTGCTGAAGTAGGCGCGGGCGACATCCTGGTTGGTAAGGTCACTCCGAAAGGCGAGACCCAGCTGACTCCGGAAGAGAAGCTGTTGCGCGCGATCTTCGGTGAAAAAGCCAGCGACGTTAAAGACACCTCCCTGCGCGTACCTACCGGTACCAAAGGTACTGTCATCGACGTACAGGTCTTCACCCGTGACGGCGTTGAGCGTGATGCTCGTGCACTGTCCATCGAGAAGACCCAGCTCGACGAGATCCGCAAGGACCTCAACGAAGAGTTCCGTATCGTTGAAGGTGCGACCTTCGAACGTCTGCGTTCCGCCCTGGTAGGCCATAAGGCCGAAGGTGGCGCAGGCCTGAAGAAAGGTCAGGACATCACCGACGAAGTCCTCGACGGTCTTGAGCACGGCCAGTGGTTCAAACTGCGCATGGCTGAAGATGCTCTGAACGAGCAGCTCGAGAAGGCCCAGGCCTACATCGTTGATCGTCGCCGTCTGCTGGACGACAAGTTCGAAGACAAGAAGCGCAAACTGCAGCAGGGCGATGACCTGGCTCCAGGCGTGCTGAAAATCGTCAAGGTTTACCTGGCAATCCGTCGCCGCATCCAGCCGGGCGACAAGATGGCCGGTCGTCACGGTAACAAAGGTGTGGTCTCTGTGATCATGCCGGTTGAAGACATGCCGCACGATGCCAATGGCACCCCGGTCGACGTCGTCCTCAACCCGTTGGGCGTACCTTCGCGTATGAACGTTGGTCAGATCCTTGAAACCCACCTGGGCCTCGCGGCCAAAGGTCTGGGCGAGAAGATCAACCGTATGATCGAAGAGCAGCGCAAGGTCGCAGACCTGCGTAAGTTCCTGCACGAGATCTACAACGAGATCGGCGGTCGCAACGAAGAGCTGGACACCTTCTCCGACCAGGAAATCCTGGACCTGGCGAAGAACCTGCGCGGCGGCGTTCCGATGGCTACCCCGGTGTTCGACGGTGCCAAGGAAAGCGAAATCAAGGCCATGCTGAAACTGGCAGACCTGCCAGAAAGCGGCCAGATGCAGCTGTTCGACGGACGTACCGGCAACAAGTTTGAGCGCCCGGTTACTGTTGGCTACATGTACATGCTGAAGCTGAACCACTTGGTAGACGACAAGATGCACGCTCGTTCTACCGGTTCGTACAGCCTGGTTACCCAGCAGCCGCTGGGTGGTAAGGCTCAGTTCGGTGGTCAGCGTTTCGGGGAGATGGAGGTCTGGGCACTGGAAGCATACGGTGCTGCTTACACTCTGCAAGAAATGCTCACAGTGAAGTCGGACGATGTGAACGGTCGGACCAAGATGTACAAAAACATCGTGGACGGCGATCACCGTATGGAGCCGGGCATGCCCGAGTCTTTCAACGTGTTGATCAAAGAAATTCGTTCCCTCGGCATCGATATCGATCTGGAAACCGAATAACACGTGACGCGAATCGAGAGCGGGGCTGTTTAGCCCGCTCTCTGCTCCGCCAGGAGGAAAGGCCTTGAAAGACCTACTGAATTTGCTGAAAAACCAGGGTCAAGTCGAAGAGTTCGACGCCATCCGTATTGGGTTGGCATCGCCTGAGATGATCCGTTCGTGGTCGTTCGGTGAAGTTAAAAAGCCGGAAACCATCAACTACCGTACGTTCAAACCCGAGCGTGACGGCCTGTTCTGCGCCAAGATCTTTGGCCCGGTTAAGGATTACGAGTGCCTGTGCGGTAAGTACAAGCGCTTGAAGCACCGTGGTGTGATCTGCGAGAAGTGCGGCGTTGAAGTTGCACTGGCCAAGGTTCGTCGTGAGCGTATGGCGCACATCGAACTGGCTTCGCCGGTTGCCCACATCTGGTTCCTGAAATCGCTGCCGTCCCGTATCGGCTTGCTGATGGACATGACCCTGCGTGATATCGAACGCGTTCTCTACTTCGAGAGCTATGTCGTTATCGATCCAGGCATGACCACCCTTGAAAAAGGCCAGCTGCTGAACGACGAGCAGTACTTCGAAGCGCTGGAAGAGTTCGGCGACGATTTCGATGCCCGCATGGGTGCCGAAGCTGTCCGCGAACTGCTGCACGCTATCGACCTGGAACACGAGATTGGCCGTCTGCGTGAAGAAATTCCGCAAACCAACTCCGAAACCAAGATCAAGAAGCTGTCCAAGCGTCTGAAGTTGATGGAGGCCTTCCAGGGCTCCGGCAACCTGCCAGAGTGGATGGTGCTGACCGTTCTGCCGGTTCTGCCGCCAGACCTGCGTCCGCTGGTACCGTTGGACGGTGGTCGTTTCGCGACTTCCGACCTCAACGACCTGTACCGTCGCGTGATCAACCGTAACAACCGCTTGAAGCGCCTGCTTGATCTGTCCGCTCCGGACATCATCGTGCGCAACGAAAAGCGTATGTTGCAAGAAGCTGTCGATGCCTTGCTCGACAACGGTCGTCGTGGCCGCGCTATCACCGGTTCGAACAAGCGTCCTCTGAAATCCCTGGCTGACATGATCAAGGGTAAGCAAGGTCGTTTCCGTCAGAACTTGCTCGGTAAGCGTGTTGACTACTCCGGTCGTTCGGTAATTACCGTAGGCCCGACCCTGCGTCTGCACCAGTGCGGTCTGCCTAAGAAGATGGCACTTGAGCTGTTCAAGCCATTCATCTTCGGCAAGCTGGAAATGCGCGGTCTCGCGACCACTATCAAAGCGGCCAAGAAAATGGTCGAGCGCGAACTGCCAGAGGTTTGGGACGTTCTCGCTGAAGTGATCCGCGAACACCCGGTTCTCCTCAACCGTGCACCGACCCTTCACCGTCTGGGCATCCAGGCGTTTGAACCAGTACTGATCGAAGGTAAGGCTATCCAGCTGCACCCGCTGGTCTGTGCTGCGTACAACGCCGACTTCGACGGCGACCAAATGGCCGTGCACGTACCGCTGACACTGGAAGCCCAGTTGGAAGCGCGCGCGTTGATGATGTCGACCAACAACATTCTGTCGCCAGCCAACGGTGAGCCAATCATCGTTCCGTCGCAGGACGTTGTATTGGGTCTGTACTACATGACTCGTGAAGCGATCAACGCCAAGGGCGAAGGTCGTGTGTTCGCTGACCTGCAAGAAGTTGACCGTGTGTTCCGTGCCGGCGAAGCCGCACTGCACGCCAAGGTCAAAGTGCGGATCAACGAAACCGTCAACGACCGTGATGGCGGCAGCGTGACCAACACTCGTATCGTCGACACGACTGTCGGCCGTGCGCTGTTGTATCAAGTTGTGCCGAAAGGTCTGTCGTACGACGTCGTCAACCTGCCGATGAAGAAAAAGGCGATCTCCAAGCTGATCAACCAGTGCTACCGCGTGGTTGGTTTGAAAGAGACCGTTATCTTCGCTGACCAGTTGATGTACACCGGTTTTGCTTACTCGACCATTTCCGGCGTTTCCATCGGTGTTAACGACTTCGTTATCCCGGATGAAAAAGCCCGCATCATCGGTGCAGCCACCGACGAAGTGAAAGAAATCGAAAGCCAGTACGCCTCCGGCCTGGTAACCCAGGGCGAGAAGTACAACAAAGTAATCGACCTTTGGTCGAAGGCGAACGACGAAGTTTCCAAGGCGATGATGGCCAACCTCTCGAAAGAGAAAGTCATCGACCGTCACGGTGACGAAGTTGATCAAGAGTCCTTCAACTCGATGTACATGATGGCCGACTCGGGCGCACGGGGTTCTGCCGCGCAGATCCGTCAGCTCGCCGGTATGCGTGGCCTGATGGCCAAGCCGGACGGTTCCATCATCGAAACGCCGATTACTGCGAACTTCCGTGAAGGTTTGAGCGTACTTCAGTACTTCATCTCGACTCACGGTGCTCGTAAAGGTCTGGCGGATACCGCGTTGAAAACCGCTAACTCCGGTTACCTGACTCGTCGTCTGGTAGACGTTGCACAAGATCTGGTCGTGACCGAGATCGATTGCGGCACCGAGCATGGCCTGCTGATGACTCCGCACATTGAAGGCGGTGACGTTGTAGAGCCGCTGGGTGAGCGCGTATTGGGTCGTGTCATTGCCCGTGACGTATTCAAGCCAGGTACCGAGGAAGTTATCGTTCCTGCCGGCACCCTGGTCGACGAGAAGTGGGTCGAGTTCATCGAACTCAACAGCATCGACGAAGTGATTGTTCGCTCGCCGATCAGCTGCGAAACCCGCTACGGTATCTGCGCCAAGTGCTACGGCCGTGACTTGGCTCGTGGTCACCAGGTGAACATCGGTGAAGCGGTCGGCGTTATCGCTGCCCAGTCCATCGGTGAGCCGGGTACCCAGCTGACCATGCGTACGTTCCACATCGGTGGTGCGGCAAGCCGGACCTCCGCAGCTGACAGTGTTCAGGTGAAGAATGGCGGTACGGTCCGTCTGCACAACCTCAAGCACGTTGAGCGAGTGGATGGCCACCTGGTTGCTGTGTCCCGTTCCGGTGAGCTGGCAATCGCTGATGACTACGGTCGTGAGCGTGAGCGTTACAAGCTGCCGTACGGTGCTGTGATTTCGGTTAAAGAAGGTGACAAGGTCGACGCTGGCGCAATCGTGGCCAAGTGGGATCCGCACACTCACCCAATCGTTACCGAAATGAAAGGTACCGTGACCTACGTGGGCATGGAAGAGGGCATCACGATCAAGCGTCAGACTGACGAATTGACCGGTATGACCAACATTGAAGTACTCGACGCCAAAGATCGTCCAGCTGCCGGTAAAGACATCCGTCCTGCCGTGAAGATGGTTGATGACAACGGCAAGGATCTGTTGCTGCCAGGCACTGACGTAATCGCTCAGTACTTCCTGCCAGCCAACGCCCTGGTCGGTGTAGCGGATGGTGCGAAGATCGCGATCGGTGATGTTATCGCGCGTATCCCGCAAGAAACTTCGAAAACCCGTGACATCACCGGTGGTCTGCCGCGTGTTGCCGACTTGTTCGAAGCGCGTCGTCCGAAAGAAGCGTCGATTCTGGCTGAAGTCAGCGGCACCATCGCGTTCGGTAAAGAAACCAAGGGCAAGCGCCGTCTGGTTATTACCCCGAACGACGGTAGCGATCCGTATGAAGAGCTGATTCCGAAGTGGCGTCACCTGAACGTGTTCGAAGGCGAACAGGTAAACCGCGGCGAAGTTATCTCCGACGGTCCGAGCGATCCACACGACATCCTGCGTCTGCTGGGTGTGAGTGCGCTGGCCAAGTACATCGTTAACGAGATCCAGGACGTTTACCGCCTGCAAGGCGTGAAGATCAACGATAAGCACATCGAGACCATCCTGCGTCAGATGCTGCGTAAAGTTGAAATCGCTGAATCCGGCGATTCCAGTTTCATCAAGGGCGACCAGATGGAACTGACTCACGTACTGGTGGAAAACGAGCGCCTGGCGAACGAAGAGAAATTCGTTTCCAAGTTCACTCGCGTGCTGCTGGGTATCACCAAGGCGTCGTTGTCGACTGAATCGTTCATCTCGGCGGCCTCCTTCCAGGAGACCACTCGCGTACTGACCGAAGCAGCGGTAACCGGCAAGCGCGATTACTTGCGCGGCCTGAAAGAAAACGTGGTTGTGGGTCGTCTGATCCCAGCCGGTACCGGTTTGGCTTACCACAGCGAGCGCAAGCGCCGCCGTGATGCTGACAAGCCGTTGCGCGTAAGCGCCAGTGAAGTGGAAGCTGCACTGACCGAAGCGCTGAACTCAAGCGGTAACTGAGTTCTGCGATAAATAAGTCTGGGCCCTGGCAGCCCCCATTCGTCGGATCGAGGCATTTTTGCCCCGGTTCGATGAGAGGGGAGGTCGGGGCCTTGCCTTGACTGGGGACAAGATCCTCTTTAGACTCTTGTACCCCTAAATTTGGCGGGAATTCGTTCCTGCCATTTTGCTTTTCTTGCAAGACAATAGCGTCGCAAGACAACAGTGGAGCTAGTAGATGGCAACTATCAACCAGCTGGTACGTCAGCCGCGTAAGCGTATCGTCGAGAAATCCGACGTACCTGCGCTGCAGAACTGCCCGCAACGTCGTGGCGTATGCACTCGCGTGTATACCACTACGCCGAAAAAACCTAACTCGGCACTGCGTAAAGTATGCCGTGTGCGCCTGACCAACGGTTTCGAGGTTTCCTCGTACATCGGTGGTGAAGGTCACAACCTGCAAGAGCACAGCGTGGTATTGATCCGCGGCGGTCGTGTAAAAGACTTGCCAGGTGTTCGTTACCACACCGTACGCGGCTCCTTGGATACTTCCGGCGTTAAAGGTCGTAACCAGGGTCGTTCGAAGTACGGTACCAAGAAGCCTAAGTAGTAGCGGCTTTTTGTAAAACTGAATCATCTTATTTTCTGAGTCGATAAGAGTAAGGTCGGAGGCGTCCCGAAAGGGCACCGATTCCGAGCGAACCTGAAGACCGTTTGAGGGCTTATCCATGCCAAGAAGACGCGTAGCAGCCAAGCGCGAAGTGCTTGACGATCCAAAATACGGAAGCCAAATTCTGGCCAAGTTCATGAACCACGTGATGGAAAGCGGCAAGAAAGCCGTTGCCGAGCGTATCGTTTATGGCGCGCTGGAAAAGGTTAAAGAACGCAAGAACAGCGACCCCCTGGAAATCTTCGAGAAAGCTCTCGACGCCATCGCTCCGCTGGTCGAAGTGAAGTCGCGCCGTGTAGGCGGTGCTACTTACCAGGTTCCGGTTGAAGTTCGTCCGTCCCGTCGTAACGCTCTGGCAATGCGCTGGTTGGTAGACTTCGCCCGTAAGCGCGGCGAGAAGTCTATGGCTCTGCGTTTGGCTGGCGAACTGTTGGACGCTGCTGAAGGTAAAGGTGCTGCTGTTAAGAAGCGTGAAGACGTGCACCGTATGGCTGAAGCTAACAAAGCTTTCTCGCACTACCGCTTCTAATCTTAGCTTCACTAATTTTGCGAGGGCTTTATGGCTCGTACTACTCCGATTAGCCGCTACCGTAACATCGGTATCGTTGCTCACGTGGATGCTGGTAAAACCACCACCACCGAGCGCGTACTGTTTTACACCGGCAAAAGTCACAAAATGGGCGAGGTGCATGATGGCGCCGCGACCACAGACTGGATGGTTCAGGAGCAGGAGCGTGGTATTACCATTACTTCTGCTGCTATTACCGCCTTCTGGAAAGGTTCCGAGAAGCAGTACAAAGACGAGCATCGCTTCAACGTAATCGATACCCCGGGCCACGTAGACTTCACCATTGAAGTTGAGCGTTCCCTGCGTGTACTCGACGGCGCTGTCGTTGTGTTCTGCGGTACTTCGGGTGTTGAGCCTCAGTCGGAAACCGTATGGCGTCAAGCCAACAAATACGGCGTTCCACGTCTTGTTTACGTAAACAAGATGGACCGTGCTGGTGCCAACTTCCTGCGCGTGATCGGCCAGATCAAGCAGCGTCTGGGTCACACCCCGGTGCCAATCCAATTGGCTATCGGTTCCGAAGACAACTTCCAAGGTCAGATCGACCTGATCAACATGGAAGCTGTTTACTGGAATGACGCTGACAAAGGTATGGTTCCTGTTCGTAAGCCTATCCCTGAAGAACTGCAGGA
This sequence comes from Pseudomonas sp. MYb13, assembly GCF_002980075.1. Classification (NCBI taxonomy): domain Bacteria; kingdom Pseudomonadati; phylum Pseudomonadota; class Gammaproteobacteria; order Pseudomonadales; family Pseudomonadaceae; genus Pseudomonas; species Pseudomonas sp. MYb13. The sequence continues at coordinate 16,801 of NZ_PCQI01000012.1, forward strand.
ACTGGCTGACGAGTGGCGTAACAACATGGTTGAGGCTGCTGCCGAAGCCAGCGAAGAGCTGATGAACAAGTACCTCGAAGGTGAAGAACTCACCAACGTGGAAATCAAGGCCGCTCTGCGTCAGCGTACTATCGCTGGTGAGATCGTCTTGGCTGTTTGCGGTTCTTCCTTCAAGAACAAGGGTGTTCCCCTGGTTCTCGACGCCGTTATCGACTACCTGCCTGCTCCAACCGACATTCCTGCTATCAAGGGTACCAACCCTGATAACGAGGAAGAAGAGATGGAGCGTCACGCCGATGACAGCGAGCCGTTCTCGGCTCTGGCGTTCAAGATCGCTACTGACCCATTCGTGGGTACTTTGACCTTCGTCCGCGTTTACTCGGGCGTGTTGGCCTCCGGCGACGGCGTGATCAACTCGGTTAAAGGCAAGAAAGAGCGCGTGGGTCGTATGGTGCAAATGCACGCAAACGCCCGTGAAGAGATCAAGGAAGTACGCGCTGGTGACATCGCGGCCCTGATCGGCATGAAGGACGTCACCACTGGTGAGACTTTGTGCGACGCTGCCAAGCCAATCATCCTGGTTCGCATGGACTTCCCGGAGCCGGTTATTTCGGTTGCCGTAGAGCCTAAGACCAAGGATGACCAGGAAAAAATGGGTATCGCTCTGGGCAAACTTGCTCAGGAAGATCCATCTTTCCGCGTCAAGACTGATGAAGAGACTGGTCAAACGATCATCTCCGGCATGGGCGAGCTGCACCTGGACATCCTGGTTGACCGGATGCGCCGTGAGTTCAACGTCGAAGCCAACATCGGTAAGCCTCAGGTTTCCTATCGTGAGCGCATCACGAAGAACTGTGAAATCGAAGGCAAGTTCGTTCGTCAGTCCGGCGGTCGTGGTCAGTTCGGTCACTGCTGGATCCGTTTTGCTCCTGCTGACGAAGGTCAGGAAGGTCTGCAATTCGTGAACGAAGTAGTAGGTGGTGTTGTTCCTAAGGAATACATCCCTGCTATCCAGAAGGGTATCGAAGAGCAGATGAAGAACGGTGTTGTTGCCGGCTATCCGCTGATCGGCCTGAAAGCAACCGTTTTTGACGGTTCTTACCACGACGTCGACTCCAACGAGATGGCGTTTAAGGTGGCTGCTTCCATGGCAACCAAGCAACTGGCCCAGAAGGGCGGTGGTGAGTTGCTTGAGCCAATCATGGCGGTAGAAGTTGTTACACCTGAAGACTATATGGGTGATGTCATGGGCGACCTTAACCGTCGTCGCGGCATGATCTTGGGTATGGAAGACACGGTTTCCGGCAAAGTGATTCGCGCCGAGGTTCCGTTGGGTGAGATGTTCGGTTACGCGACCGACGTTCGCTCCATGTCCCAGGGTCGCGCAAGCTACTCTATGGAATTCAAAAAATACAACACAGCTCCGGCGCACATCGCTGAAACTGTATCCAAAAAACAAGGCTGATTCAGTCCTTTAGGCAAGGAGTTAATTGTCGTGGCTAAAGAAAAATTTGATCGTTCCCTACCGCACGTAAACGTTGGCACCATCGGCCACGTTGACCACGGTAAAACCACTCTGACCGCTGCTCTGACTCGCGTCTGCTCCGAAGTTTTCGGTTCGGCTCGTGTTGACTTCGACAAGATCGACAGCGCACCAGAAGAAAAAGCTCGTGGTATCACCATCAACACCGCGCACGTTGAGTACAACTCGACTATTCGTCACTACGCTCACGTTGACTGCCCAGGTCACGCTGACTACGTGAAGAACATGATCACTGGTGCTGCCCAGATGGACGGCGCTATCCTGGTTTGCTCGGCCGCTGATGGTCCGATGCCACAAACCCGTGAGCACATCCTGCTGTCCCGTCAGGTAGGCGTTCCGTACATCGTGGTTTTCCTGAACAAGGCTGACCTGGTAGACGACGCTGAGCTGCTGGAACTGGTTGAGATGGAAGTGCGCGATCTGCTGAGCACTTACGACTTCCCAGGCGACGACACTCCGATCATCATCGGTTCTGCTCGTATGGCTCTGGAAGGTAACGACGAAAACGAAATGGGCACCACTGCCGTTCGTAAACTGGTTGAAACCCTGGATACCTACATCCCAGAACCAGTTCGTCTGACCGACAAGCCGTTCCTGATGCCAATCGAAGACGTATTCTCGATCTCCGGTCGTGGTACTGTTGTGACTGGTCGTATCGAGCGCGGTATCGTTCGCGTTCAGGATCCACTGGAAATCGTTGGTCTGCGTGACACCACCGTCACCACCTGCACCGGTGTTGAAATGTTCCGCAAACTGCTCGACGAAGGTCGTGCTGGCGAGAACTGCGGCGTTCTGCTGCGTGGTACCAAGCGTGACGACGTTGAGCGTGGCCAGGTTCTGGTTAAGCCGGGTTCGGTTAAGCCGCACACCAAGTTCACCGCAGAAGTTTACGTTCTGAGCAAAGAAGAAGGCGGCCGTCACACTCCGTTCTTCAAAGGCTACCGTCCACAGTTCTACTTCCGTACTACTGACGTGACCGGTAACTGCGAACTGCCAGAAGGCGTTGAAATGGTAATGCCAGGCGATAACATTCAAATGACTGTTACCCTGATCAAAACCATCGCAATGGAAGACGGTCTGCGCTTCGCTATCCGTGAAGGCGGCCGTACCGTTGGTGCTGGCGTTGTAGCTAAAATCATCGAGTAATTATCTCTTCTGAGATAGCTCGGTTTTTTTGAGAAGGCCCCCGCTCAGCGGGGGCCTTTTTTATTGGGTTGACACCTATCTGGGGCGTCTATAGAATTGCGCCTCCTTTTAACGGGCGTATTGCGCTCGCTGGGAATAGCAGCCGGAGTCTGAAATCCAATGCAAAATCAGCAAATCCGTATCAGGTTGAAGGCTTTTGACCATCGCCTGATCGACCAATCCACCCAGGAAATCGTGGAAACCGCGAAACGTACTGGTGCTCAAGTGCGTGGTCCAATTCCACTGCCTACCCGTAAAGAGCGGTTCACCGTTCTGGTCTCCCCGCACGTCAACAAAGACGCGCGTGACCAGTACGAGATCCGTACTCATAAGCGCGTACTGGACATCGTCCAGCCAACGGATAAAACCGTTGATGCACTTATGAAGCTCGATCTGGCGGCCGGTGTGGAAGTACAGATCAGCCTCGGCTAAGACTCGGGTCTTAGTCGTGTAACGCTCTGAAATGGGCGGCCATAGCGGGTGAAAGCCCCGTACACTCATGAGGTTTACAACATGACTATTGGTGTAGTCGGTCGTAAATGCGGTATGACCCGTATTTTCACCGAAGAAGGTGTCTCCATTCCGGTCACGGTCATTGAGATCGAGCCGAATCGCGTCACCCAGTTCAAAACTGAAGAAACCGATGGCTATCGTGCAGTGCAAGTCACTGTCGGCGAGCGTCGTGCTTCGCGCGTGACTGCTGCTCAAGCAGGTCACTTCGCTAAAGCAAACGTTGCAGCTGGTCGCACTGTTATGGAGTTCCGTCTTGAAGACGGCGACTACCAGGCTGGCGATCTGATCAATGCTGAAATCTTCGCTGCTGGTCAACTGGTTGATGTAACCGGTCAGTCCAAAGGTAAAGGCTTCCAGGGTACGATCAAGCGTTGGAATTTCCGTGGCCAAGACAACACTCACGGTAACTCCGTTTCCCACCGCGTCCCGGGCTCTATTGGCCAGTGCCAGACTCCTGGTCGTGTATTCAAGGGCAAAAAAATGTCCGGTCATATGGGCGCTGAGCGCGTGACCGTGCAGTCCCTCGAAGTAGTGCGCGTCGACGCTGAACGCAATCTGTTGTTGGTCAAGGGTGCTGTTCCTGGCGCTACTGGCGGCAACCTGGTTGTACGTCCAGCGGCCAAGGCTCGCGGTTAAGGGGAAGCTGACATGCAATTAAATGTAAATGACGCTCAAGCGATCGAAGTTTCCGAACTGACATTTGGCGGCGAATTCAACGAGACGCTGGTTCACCAAGCAGTCGTGGCCTACATGGCCGGCGGCCGTCAAGGTAGCAAGCAGCAAAAGACCCGTTCCGACGTTCGTGGTGGCGGTAAGCGCCCTTGGCGTCAGAAAGGTACTGGCCGTGCTCGTGCTGGTACGATCCGTAGCCCAATCTGGCGCGGCGGCGGTACCACTTTCGCAGCTCGTCCACAGGATCACTCTCAGAAGCTCAACAAGAAGATGTACCGCGCAGCACTGCGCTCCATCCTTGCTGAACTCGTGCGTACTGATCGTCTGGTCGTGGTTCAGGACTTCGCTGTTGAAAGTCCAAAAACCAAAGATCTGCTGGGCAAACTGAACAACATGAGCCTGACCGACGTTTTGATCGTGTCTGAAGCTGTTGATCAGAACCTGTACCTGGCTGCTCGTAACCTGCCACACGTTGATGTACGTGACGTGCAAGGTTCCGATCCAGTTAGTCTGATCGCATACGACAAGGTGTTGATCACCGTGTCGGCCGTGAAGAAATTCGAGGAGCTGCTGGGATGAACCAGGAACGCGTATTTAAAGTTCTGCTTGGCCCGCACGTTTCCGAAAAGGCTACGGTTCTGGCTGACAAGAAAGGCCAGTTCGTTTTCAAGGTTGCAACTGACGCAACCAAGCTGGAAATCAAGAAGGCCGTCGAAAGCCTGTTCAGCGTGAAAGTAGAGCGTGTTACTACCCTGAACGTTCTGGGTAAGAGCAAGCGCACTGCTCGCGGTCTGGGCAAGCGTAATGACTGGAAGAAGGCAGTTATCTCCCTTCAGCCAGGCCAAGATCTCGATTTCAGCAGCAGTGCTGAGTAAGGAAGGGGTGCATCATGGCAATCGTTAAATGCAAACCGACTTCCCCTGGCCGCCGTTTTGTGGTCAAGGTGGTCAACCAGGAGCTGCATAAAGGCGCTCCTCACGCACCGCTGCTCGAGAAGAAATCGAAGTCTGGTGGTCGTAACAACAATGGTCGTATTACCACTCGTCACATCGGTGGTGGCCATAAGCAGCATTATCGTCTGGTCGACTTCCGTCGCAACGACAAAGATGGCATCGCTGCCACTGTCGAGCGTATCGAATACGATCCAAACCGTACTGCTCACATCGCTCTGCTGCTGTACGCAGATGGCGAGCGTCGCTACATCATCGCCCCTAAAGGCGTGAGCGCTGGCGACCAGCTGATCGCAGGTGCCCTGGCACCGATCAAGCCGGGCAACGCTCTGCAACTGCGCAACATTCCAGTTGGTAGCACCGTACACGGCATCGAATTGAAGCCAGGTAAAGGCGCGCAAATCGCTCGTTCCGCTGGTGCTTCGGCTCAGCTGATCGCTCGTGAAGGTGTCTACGTGACCCTGCGTCTGCGTTCTGGTGAGATGCGTAAAGTGCTGGCTGAGTGCCGCGCGACCCTGGGTGAAGTCTCGAACTCCGAGCACAGCCTGCGTTCGCTGGGTAAAGCTGGTGCCAAACGCTGGCGTGGCGTTCGCCCAACCGTTCGTGGTGTTGCCATGAACCCGGTTGACCACCCACACGGTGGTGGTGAAGGTCGTACCTCTGGTGGTCGTCATCCGGTATCGCCATGGGGCTTCCCGACTAAGGGCGCGAAGACTCGTGGTAATAAGCGTACCGACAAAATGATCGTCCGTCGTCGCAAGTAAATAGAGGGATACGACAGTGCCACGTTCTCTGAAAAAAGGTCCTTTTATTGATCTTCACCTACTGAAGAAGATCGAAGTGGCGGCGGAAAAGAACGATCGCAAACCAGTTAAGACCTGGTCGCGTCGTTCGATGATCCTGCCACAAATGGTCGGTCTGACCATCGCAGTACACAACGGTCGTCAACACGTCCCAGTTCTCGTTAACGAAGACATGGTCGGCCACAAACTAGGCGAGTTTGCCGGTACCCGCACTTATCGTGGGCACGTGGCAGACAAGAAAGCCAAGCGTTAAGGGGTAAGGAAATGGAAGTAGCCGCTAAGTTGTCGGGCGCTCGAATCTCCGCCCAGAAAGCCCGCTTGGTCGCCGACCAGATCCGCGGGAAGAAGGTGGGCGAAGCGCTCAACCTGTTGGCTTTCAGCAGTAAGAAAGCCGCCGAGATCATGAAGAAAGTGCTGGAGTCGGCCGTAGCCAACGCCGAGCATAACGAAGGCGCAGACGTTGATGACCTGAAAGTCAGCACCGTTTTCGTCAACGAAGGGCGTTCGCTGAAGCGCATCATGCCACGTGCCAAAGGCCGTGCTGATCGCATCGTCAAGCGGTCTTGCCATATCACTGTCAAGGTTGCTGACAAGTAACGGAGTCGAAGAGATGGGTCAGAAAGTACATCCCATTGGCATTCGCCTGGGAATCGTCAAGGAGCACACCTCCGTCTGGTACGCAGACGGTCGGACTTATGCGGACTACTTGTTCGCTGATCTGAAGGTGCGTGAGTATCTCCAAGACAAACTAAAAAGCGCGTCCGTAAGCCGTATCGATATCCATCGTCCGGCGCAAACTGCACGTATCACCATCCACACCGCTCGTCCAGGTATCGTTATCGGGAAGAAAGGTGAAGATGTTGAGAAACTGCGTCAGGACCTGACCAAGCAAATGGGTGTGCCTGTGCACATCAATATCGAAGAGATCCGCAAGCCGGAGCTCGACGGTATGCTGGTTGCGCAGAGCGTAGCTCAGCAGCTGGAGCGTCGCGTAATGTTCCGTCGTGCTATGAAGCGCGCCGTACAGAACGCCATGCGCATTGGTGCCAAAGGCATCAAAATCCAAGTGAGCGGTCGTCTCGGCGGTGCTGAAATCGCACGTACTGAATGGTATCGCGAAGGTCGTGTGCCACTGCACACCCTGCGTGCCGACATCGACTATGCCAACTACGAAGCTCACACCACTTACGGTGTGATCGGTGTAAAGGTTTGGATCTTCAAAGGCGAAGTAATTGGTGGTCGCCAAGAAGAACTGAAACCACAAGCACCAGCGCCTCGTAAAAAAGCTGCTAAGTAAGGGGTACGCCAAATGTTGCAACCTAAGCGTACGAAGTTCCGCAAGCAGATGACAGGCCACAACCGTGGTCTGGCTCAGCGCGGTAGCAAAGTCAGCTTCGGCGAGTTCGCGCTGAAGTCTGTAGCTCGTGGTCGTCTCACCGCTCGTCAGATCGAGTCAGCGCGTCGTGCTCTGACCCGTCACGTAAAACGTGGCGGCAAGATCTGGATCCGTGTATTCCCGGACAAGCCGATCTCCAAAAAACCTCTCGAGGTTCGTATGGGTAAAGGTAAGGGTAACGTGGAATACTGGGTAGCCCAGATTCAGCCAGGCAAAGTCCTGTATGAAATCGAGGGTGTTTCTGAAGAGCTGGCGCGTGAGGCTTTCGCCCTGGCTGCTGCAAAGCTGCCGCTCGCCACCTCCTTTGTTAAACGGACGGTGATGTGATGAAAGCGAATGAACTTCGTGAAAAATCCGCACAGCAGCTGAACGAGCAACTGCTCGGCCTGCTGCGCGACCAGTTCAATCTGCGTATGCAGAAAGCAACTGGCCAGTTGGGGCAGTCTCATCTGCTCTCGCAAGTTAAGCGTGACATCGCTCGCGTGAAGACTGTGCTCAACCAGCAGGCAGGTAAGTGATCATGGCTGAAGCCGAAAAGACTGTCCGTACGCTGACTGGCCGTGTTGTCAGCGACAAGATGGACAAAACCATCACCGTTCTGATCGAGCGTCGCGTTAAGCACCCGATCTACGGTAAATATGTTAAGCGTTCGACTAAGCTGCACGCGCACGACGAAACCAATCAGTGCCACATCGGCGACAAAGTCACTATTCGTGAAACTCGTCCGCTGGCCAAGACCAAGTCTTGGGCACTGGTTGATGTTCTCGAACGCGCTGTGGAAGTCTAAGGACTAGGGGTCGGAGAAATTATATGATTCAGACTCAATCCATGCTCGATGTGGCCGATAACAGCGGCGCTCGCCGTGTTATGTGCATCAAGGTGCTGGGTGGCTCCCATCGTCGTTACGCTGGTATCGGTGACATCATCAAAGTTACCGTGAAGGAAGCAATTCCTCGCGGTAAGGTGAAAAAAGGCCAAGTGATGACTGCTGTTGTAGTCCGCACTCGTCACGGCGTACGCCGTGCAGATGGCTCCATTATCCGCTTTGATGGCAACGCTGCTGTTCTTCTGAACAACAAGCAAGAGCCGATCGGCACCCGTATCTTTGGGCCAGTGACCCGTGAACTTCGTACTGAGAAGTTCATGAAGATCGTCTCGCTCGCCCCAGAAGTGCTGTAAGGAGATCCGACATGCAAAAGATTCGTCGTGACGACGAGATCATCGTGATCGCCGGCAAAGACAAAGGTAAGCGCGGTAAGGTGCTGAAGGTTCTCGCTGACGACCGTCTGGTCGTTGGTGGTCTGAACCTGGTCAAGCGTCATACCAAGCCTAACCCGATGTCGGGCGTACAGGGCGGTATCGTCGAGAAAGAAGCGCCATTGCACGCTTCTAACGTCGCCATCTTCAACGGCGAAACCAACAAGGCTGACCGCGTTGGTTTCAAAGTAGAAGACGGTAAGAAAATTCGTGTCTTCAAGTCGACCCAAAAAGCGGTTGATGCTTGAACACTGCTAGGTAGATAAGACCATGGCACGACTACAAGAGATTTACCGGAAGGAAATCGCCCCCAAGCTTAAGGAAGAACTTAAGCTCGGGAACGTGATGGAAGTTCCGCGCGTCACCAAAATCACCCTGAACATGGGTCTGGGCGAAGCGATCGGCGACAAAAAAGTCATCGAGCACGCTGTTGCTGACCTGGAAAAGATCACCGGTCAAAAAGTCGTTGTGACTTACGCTCGGAAATCCATCGCTGGCTTTAAAGTCCGTGAAGGTTGGCCGATCGGCGTCAAAGTGACTCTGCGCCGTGAGCGTATGTACGAATTCCTGGATCGTCTGCTGTCGATCTCCCTGCCTCGGGTTCGCGACTTCCGCGGCCTGAATGCCAAGTCCTTCGATGGTCGTGGTAACTACAGCATGGGCGTGAAAGAGCAGATCATCTTCCCGGAAATCGACTACGACAAGATCGATGCTCTCCGCGGTCTGGACATCACCCTGACCACCACTGCCAAGAACGATGATGAAGGTCGCGCCCTGTTGCGTGCTTTCAAATTCCCGTTCCGCAACTGATTGGAGTAGGACCATGGCCAAGATGAGCATGAAAAACCGCGAGCTGAAGCGTCAGCTCACGGTTGCCAAGTACGCCAAGAAGCGTGCAGCACTGAAAGCAATCATCGTTGATCTGAACGCAAGTCCAGAAGCGCGTTGGGAAGCTACAGTTGCTCTGCAGAAGCAGCCACGTGACGCAAGCGCTTCGCGCATGCGTAACCGCTGCCGCCTGACCGGTCGTCCACACGGCGTTTACCGCAAGTTCGGCCTCGGCCGTAACAAACTGCGTGAAGCAGCAATGCGTGGTGACGTACCAGGTCTGGTTAAAGCCAGCTGGTAAGTACTTTCAGAGTCCAGGTGGTTGGTGTCGCAAGATAACGACCACCGGTGACCTTGAATCTGGAACAAGCCCCTTTTGGGGCTTGTTTCATTTCCGGAGTGTGTCTAGAATACCCGGCTCGCCTGAGCCCGTGTTTTCTATGCTCGGAGATTCTCGGCGACATATGTAGCCGCAAGGCTAATTTTTTTGTATTAGGAGCGTCTAGCCCATGAGTATGCAGGACCCGTTAGCGGACATGCTAACTCGTATCCGTAATGCCCAGATGGCTGAAAAGTCCGTCGTAAGCATGCCATCTTCCAAGTTGAAGGTAGCTGTTGCCAAAGTCCTGAAAGACGAAGGCTACATTGCGGGTTATCAGATCAGCAGCGAAACCAAGCCACTGCTGTCCATCGAGCTGAAGTACTTCGAAGGCCGTTCGGTCATCGAGGAAGTGAAGCGCGTTAGCCGTCCAGGCCTGCGTCAGTACAAGTCCGCTGAAGATCTGCCGAAAGTTCGTGGCGGTCTGGGCGTGTCTATCGTCTCCACCAACAAAGGTGTGATGACGGATCGTGCTGCGCGCGCTGCCGGTGTCGGCGGCGAAGTTCTTTGCACTGTGTTCTAAGGGGGGATAAGCATGTCTCGCGTCGCTAAGAACCCCGTTAAGCTGCCAGCCGGTGTCGAAGTCAAATTCGCAGGCCAACAGCTTTCGGTGAAGGGTGCCAAGGGTACTCTTGAACTGAACATCCATTCGTCCGTTGAGATCGTTGAAGAAGCTGGTGAGCTGCGTTTCGCTGCTCGCAATGGCGATCAACAAACTCGCGCAATGGCCGGTACCACGCGTGCGTTGGTAAACAACATGGTCCAAGGCGTAAGCCAAGGCTTCGAGCGTAAGCTCCAGCTGGTCGGTGTTGGTTACAAAGCGCAAGCAAAAGGCACGGTTTTGAACCTGGCCCTTGGCTTCTCGCACCCTGTGGATTACGAACTGCCAGCGGGCATCACTGCTGAGACCCCTAGCCAGACCGATATCCTGATCAAGGGCATCGATAAGCAGCTGGTAGGTCAAGTGGCCGCTGAGATCCGCGACTTCCGTCCACCAGAGCCGTACAAAGGCAAAGGTGTGCGCTACGCGGACGAAGTCGTCCGTCGTAAAGAAGCCAAGAAGAAGTAGGGCATAGCAAATGACCGACAAAAAAGTTACTCGACTGCGTCGCGCTCGCAAAGCACGCCTGAAAATGCACGAACTCGAAGTCGTGCGTCTCTGCGTGTTCCGCTCGTCGCAGCACATCTACGCCCAGGTCATCTCGGCCGACGGCAACAAAGTCCTGGCAAGCGCCTCGACTTTGGATAAAGAACTGCGCGATGGTGCCACCGGCAACATCGACGCGGCCACAAAGGTTGGCCAGCTGGTCGCTACGCGTGCTAAGGCCGCTGGCGTCTCGCAAGTGGCTTTCGACCGCTCTGGCTTCAAGTACCACGGTCGCGTGAAAGCGCTGGCTGATGCTGCTCGTGAAGCTGGGCTGGAGTTCTAAGTTATGTCAAATAACGACCAAAAGCGCGACGAAGGCTACATTGAGAAGCTGGTTCAAGTTAACCGCGTAGCCAAAACCGTTAAAGGCGGCCGTATCTTCACTTTCACCGCGTTGACCGTGGTTGGTGATGGTAAAGGGCGTGTTGGCTTCGGCCGTGGCAAGTCACGTGAAGTGCCTGCTGCGATCCAGAAGGCAATGGAAGCTGCTCGTCGCAACATGATCCAAGTTGATCTGAACGGCACCACTCTGCAGTACGCGATGAAGTCCGCCCATGGCGCTTCGAAGGTGTACATGCAGCCTGCTTCTGAAGGTACCGGTATCATCGCTGGCGGCGCTATGCGTGCTGTCCTCGAAGTTGCTGGCGTTCAGAACGTTCTGGCCAAGTGCTATGGCTCGACTAACCCGGTAAACGTGGTTCACGCCACTTTCAAAGGTTTGAAAGCTATGCAATCTCCTGAGTCCATCGCTGCCAAGCGTGGCCTGACTGTCAAGGAGATCTTCTGATCATGGCTACCGTTAAAGTAACGCTGATCAAAAGCATGACCGGCCGCATCCCTAACCACAAACTGTGTGTTAAAGGTTTGGGTCTGCGTCGCATCGGTCACACTGTAGAAGTCCAGGATACTCCCGAGAATCGCGGGATGATCAACAAGGCTTACTACATGCTGCGTGTAGAGGGTTAATCGATGAAACTCAATGATCTGAGTCCAGCGCCGGGTTCCCGTCGCGAAAAGCATCGTCCGGGCCGTGGTATCGGTAGCGGTTTGGGTAAGACTGGTGGCCGTGGCCACAAAGGTCAAACCTCCCGCTCCGGTGGCACCATCGCTCCAGGCTTTGAAGGCGGTCAACAGCCGCTGCATCGTCGCCTGCCTAAGTTCGGTTTCGTATCCCTGAAAGCCATGGATCGCGCAGAAGTGCGTCTGTCCGAGCTGGCTAAAGTGGAAGGCGACATCGTTACTGTGCAGACCCTGAAAGATGCCAACGTGATCAACGTCAACGTACAGCGTGTGAAAATCATGCTGTCCGGTGAAGTGACTCGCGCTGTCACTATCGGCAAGGGAATCGGCGCCACCAAAGGTGCGCGTTCGGCTATCGAAGCAGCTGGCGGCAAGTTCGAGGAATAAATGGCTAAGCAAGGTGCTCTCTCAGCGCTCGGCAAAGGCGGTATGTCTGAACTTTGGGCTCGTCTGCGTTTTCTGTTCCTGGCGATTATCGTCTACCGAATAGGCGCACACATCCCGGTTCCAGGTATCAACCCGGACCGACTCGCAGACCTGTTTCGACAGAATGAGGGGACCATTCTTAGCTTGTTCAACATGTTTTCCGGCGGCGCGCTGGAACGGATGAGCATCTTTGCACTGGGGATCATGCCGTACATTTCGGCATCGATCATCATGCAACTGATGACCGCCGTCAGCCCGCAGCTGGAGCAGTTGAAGAAGGAAGGTGAAGCTGGCCGTCGCAAGATTAGCCAGTACACCCGCTACGGCACTGTCGTCCTCGCCCTGGTCCAAGCTATCGGCATGTCCGTTGGCCTGGCCGGGCAGGGCGTTGCGTTCACTGGTGACTTTGGCTTCCATTTCGTCGCGGTATCCACATTTGTGGCTGGTGCGATGTTCATGATGTGGCTGGGTGAGCAGATTACTGAGCGTGGTGTTGGCAACGGTATCTCGATGTTGATTTTCGCAGGTATCGTCGCCGGTCTTCCGAGAGCGATTGGGCAGTCTTTCGAGTCTGCACGTCAGGGTGATATCAACATTTTCGCCTTGGTTGCCATCGGTTTGCTGGCAGTAGCGATTATCGGTTTTGTGGTGTTCATTGAGCGTGGCCAGCGTCGTATTGCTGTTCACTACGCCAAGCGTCAGCAGGGCCGTAAGGTCTTTGCTGCGCAGACCAGCCACTTGCCGCTGAAAGTGAATATGGCCGGTGTTATTCCGGCAATTTTCGCGAGCAGCATTTTGCTGTTTCCGGCTTCGTTGGGTACCTGGTTTGGTCAGTCTGAAAATATGGGCTGGCTGCAGGACCTCTCTCAGTCGATCGCTCCTGGTCAGCCGTTGAATATTCTGCTGTTTAGTGCAGGGATTATTTTCTTCTGCTTCTTCTATACGGCGTTGATGTTCAATCCGAAAGACGTAGCGGAAAACCTGAAGAAGTCCGGTGCCTTTATTCCGGGCATCCGTCCAGGTGAGCAGTCCGCACGCTACATTGATGGTGTTCTGACTCGTTTGACCCTGTTCGGTGCTCTATATATGACGGCCGTGTGCTTGTTGCCCCAGTTCCTGGTGGTTGCAGCAAACGTTCCGTTCTACCTTGGCGGGACCTCGTTGCTGATCGTGGTCGTGGTTGTGATGGACTTCATGTCCCAAGTACAATCGCACCTCGTTTCGCACCAGTACGAATCCCTGATGAAGAAAGCCAACCTGAAGGGCTACGGCAGCGGCATGTTGCGCTGAGTACCCCATAAGGTTCGAGGAGTTGGTGATGAAAGTTCGTGCATCGGTGAAAAAGCTGTGCCGTAACTGCAAGATTATTCGCCGCGAAGGTGTTGTTCGAGTAATTTGCAGCGCGGAACCGCGTCACAAACAGCGCCAAGGCTGAGTGTGATCCGCTTGAAGCCCGGCAGCTAGTGCGCTGCCGGGTTGATTATTTGTTATTACAGCGATATTATCTCGCGCCCTATTTCTTGGCTTCCGGGGCGTAGGTAGCTGTCAATTGGAGTCCCACTGAATGGCCCGTATTGCAGGCGTTAACATTCCAGATAACAAGCACACTGTTATCTCGCTGACCTACATCTATGGTGTTGGTCGCACTACTGCGCAGAAAATTTGCGCAGTCGCTGGGGTAAACCCAGCCGCTAAGATCAAGGATCTGAGCGACGAGCAGATTGAACAGCTGCGTGGCGAAGTGGCGAAGTTCACCACTGAAGGTGACCTGCGTCGCGAAATCAACATGAAAATCAAGCGTTTGATGGACCTCGGTTGCTATCGCGGTCTGCGTCATCGTCGTGGTCTTCCAGTACGCGGTCAGCGTACCAAGACTAACGCGCGTACCCGTAAAGGTCCGCGTAAGCCGATCCGCAAGTAATCGCCCCAGCGAATCGACAGGAAAATTATCATGGCAAAACCTGCTGCTCGTCCTCGTAAAAAAGTTAAAAAGACAGTGGTTGATGGCATCGCCCACATCCATGCATCTTTTAACAACACCATCGTGACCATCACCGACCGTCAAGGTAACGCGCTTTCTTGGGCTACCTCCGGTGGTTCGGGTTTCCGCGGTTCCCGCAAGTCCACCCCGTTTGCTGCTCAAGTAGCTGCTGAACGTGCTGGTCAAGCTGCGCTGGAATACGGCCTGAAAAACCTCGACGTTAACGTCAAAGGTCCAGGTCCAGGTCGTGAGTCTGCTGTCCGTGCTTTGAACGGCTGTGGCTATAAGATCGCCAGCATCACCGACGTGACGCCAATCCCGCACAACGGGTGCCGTCCGCCGAAGAAGCGCCGCGTGTAATCCAGGAGATTGTAAAGAATGGCTCGTTACATTGGTCCAAAATGCAAACTCGCTCGTCGCGAAGGCACCGATCTCTTCCTGAAGAGCGGCGTGCGCGCGATCGAATCGAAGTGCAACATTGAAGCAGCACCTGGTATCCACGGCCAACGCCGCGGTCGCCAGTCCGACTACGGCACCCAACTGCGTGAAAAGCAGAAGGTCCGTCGTATCTACGGCGTTCTCGAGCGTCAGTTCAGCGGCTACTACAAAGAAGCTGCTGGCAAGAAAGGTGCAACCGGTGAAAACCTGCTGCAACTGCTCGAATGCCGTCTGGACAACGTTGTATACCGTATGGGCTTTGGTTCGACTCGTGCCGAATCCCGTCAGCTGGTATCGCACAAGTCGATCAGCGTTAACGGTCAGACCGTAAACGTTCCGTCCTACCAGGTTCGTGCTGGTGACGTGGTCGCAGTTCGCGAGAAAGCAAAAAACCAACTTCGCATTGTCCAAGCTCTCGATCTGTGTGCCCAACGTGGCCGCGTAGAATGGGTAGAAGTAGACACTGAGAAGAAGTCGGGCGTTTTCAAGAACGTTCCTGCTCGCAGTGATCTGTCCGCCGACATCAACGAAAGCCTGATTGTCGAGCTCTACTCCAAGTAAGGGCTAGAAAATAGGTGCATCCATGCAGATTTCGGTAAATGAGTTCCTGACACCCCGCCACATTGATGTGCAGGTTGTCAGTCCAACCCGCGCCAAAATTACTCTCGAGCCTCTCGAGCGTGGTTTTGGCCACACCCTGGGCAACGCGCTGCGCCGCATCCTGTTGTCCTCAATGCCCGGCTGTGCAGTAGTCGAGGCCGAGATTGACGGTGTGCTCCACGAGTACAGCGCCATCGAAGGTGTACAGGAAGACGTAATTGAAATCCTGTTGAACCTTAAAGGTCTGGCTATCAAGCTGCACGGCCGTGACGAAGTTACGCTGACCTTGTCGAAGAAGGGTTCGGGGGTGGTTACCGCTGCCGATATTCAGCTGGATCATGATGTCGAGATCGTTAACCCCGATCACGTAATCGCTAACCTGGCGTCTAACGGCGCCCTGAACATGAAGCTCACTGTAGCTCGTGGTCGTGGTTATGAACCGGCCGACTCGCGTCAGAGCGATGAAGACGAAAGCCGCAGCATTGGTCGCTTGCAGCTTGACTCTTCGTTCAGCCCGGTTCGCCGTATCGCATACGTGGTGGAAAACGCCCGTGTCGAGCAGCGTACTAACCTGGACAAGCTGGTTATTGATCTGGAAACCAACGGTACTCTGGATCCTGAAGAGGCTATTCGCCGCGCTGCAACCATCCTGCAACAGCAGTTGGCTGCGTTCGTCGACCTCAAAGGTGACAGCGAACCAGTGGTAATCGAGCAGGAAGACGAGATCGATCCGATCCTGCTTCGCCCGGTTGACGATCTGGAACTGACTGTACGTTCGGCTAACTGCCTTAAGGCGGAAAACATTTACTACATCGGCGACCTGATTCAGCGTACCGAAGTAGAACTGTTGAAGACTCCGAACCTGGGCAAGAAATCCTTGACTGAAATCAAGGACGTTCTGGCCTCCCGCGGTCTGTCCCTCGGCATGCGCCTCGACAACTGGCCGCCTGCAAGTCTTAAGAAGGACGACAAGGCGACTGCCTGATCGTCGTAATCACCGAACGTGAGTTTGGTAAGGAATGAACCATGCGTCATCGTAAAAGTGGTCGTCACCTGAGCCGTACCAGCTCGCACCGCAAGGCCATGTTCCAAAACATGGCGGTGTCGCTGTTCGAGCACGAGCTGATCAAAACTACACTGCCGAAAGCTAAAGAACTGCGTCGCGTTGCTGAGCCGCTGATCACTTTGGCCAAGACAGACAGCCTGGCTAACCGCCGTCTGGCTTTCGACCGTACTCGTTCGAAAGCTATCGTTGGTAAGCTCTTCAACGACCTGGGCAAGCGTTACGCTACCCGTGAGGGTGGCTACCTGCGCATCCTCAAGTGCGGTTTCCGCGCTGGCGACAACGCGCCTATGGCGTACGTCGAGTTGGTTGATCGTGCTACTGCTGGCGAAGCTGTAAGCGCCGAGTAAGACGACAAGCTGTAACGAAGAACCGGGCCTAGTGCCCGGTTTTTTGTGCGCGTAACAAAAGCGCGATGTGTACAAGCGTTTGCGGGTTGTGCTCGGCACTATAGGGGGTGAGGAGGTTGGTAGTTATTCTCTATCGACGCCTACAATTTAATGAATTTGTAGACGTCATATTGATGATCAATACTTCCACCAAGCCGATTAGCCGGCAGTTCCAAGTCCGACCTGAGGGAAATTGAGCATGAGTCAGAATAAAATCCTTACTACCGCCAGCGGCGCTCCCGTTGCAGACAACCAGAATTCCCGTTCCGCCGGCCCGCGCGGTCCGTTGCTGCTCGACGACTTTCATCTGATCGAGAAGCTTGCTCACTTCAACCGTGAAAACATTCCTGAGCGCCGTGTACACGCTAAGGGCTCGGGCGCCTATGGCACCTTCACCGTCACCCAAGACATCACGCAGTACACCAGCGCCAAGCTGTTTGAGTCCATCGGTAAGCAAACCCCGACCTTCCTGCGGTTTTCCACTGTAGGCGGTGAGCGTGGTTCGGCTGACACCGAGCGTGACCCACGTGGTTTCGCCCTGAAGTTCTATACCGAAGAAGGCAACTGGGACATCGTGGGTAACAATACCCCTGTGTTCTTCATTCGCGACCCATTGAAGTTCCCGGACTTCATTCATACTCAGAAGCGCTTGCCGCAAAGCAACTTGAAAAGCGCGCAAATGATGTGGGATTTCTGGTCGCACTCCCCAGAAGCGCTGCACCAGGTCACCATCCTGTTTTCGGACCGTGGCATCCCAGATGGCTACCGTCACATGCACGGCTTCGGCAGTCATACCTACAGCCTGATCAACGCCAAGGGCGAGCGTCACTGGGTGAAGTGGCACTACAAGACCAAACAGGGCATCAAGAACCTGGCACCTGCCGAAGCTGCACGCCTGGCCGGTACCGATCCTGATTACGCCCAGCGCGATTTGTTTGGCGCGATCGAGCGCGGTGATTTCCCGAAATGGCGCGTGTGCATCCAGATCATGACCGAGGCCCAGGCCAACGCTCACTACGAGAATCCATTCGACGTGACCAAGACCTGGTCGCAGAAGGAATTCCCGTTGATCGAAGTCGGCGAACTGGAACTGAACCGCAACCCGCAGAACTACTTCGCGGAAGTGGAACAGGCTGCGTTTGGCCCGAGCAACATGGTTCCAGGTGTAGGCCTGTCGCCAGATCGTATGCTGCAAGGCCGTGTATTTGCGTACGCAGATGCCCACCGCTACCGCGTCGGTACCAATCACCAGCAGTTGCCGGTGAACGCTCCGCTTAGCCCGGTCAACAGCTACCAGCGTGACGGGTCCATGGCATTCGGCAGCAACGGTGGCGCAGCGCCCAACTACGAGCCGAACAGCTACGCCGATGCACCAAAACAGGCACCTCAGTATGCTGAGCCTGCTTTGGCTTTGAGCGGCGCCGCTGACCGTTACGATCACCGTGAAGACACTGACTACTACAGCCACGCCGGTGCGCTGTTCCGGCTGATGAACGATGAGCAGAAAGCGTTGCTCACCAGCAACATCGCCGGTGCAATGGGTGGGGTTTCCAGTGATGTGGTCCAGCGTCAGCTGCAGCACTTCTACAAAGCAGATCCTGCTTATGGAGAAGCAATCGCAAAGGCGTTGGGTGTATCGCTTAACTAACTCTAAACGATAAGCAGAACCGCCCTCATTTGGGCGGTTTTTGCGTTATTTCAGCTACTTTTCACCGCAAATCTTCACTTTTCTGCCGTTGGTCTCGTGACCTTCTGGTCATCATGGTTCAAACTACAGACTTTAAAGCAGGGAGATGTAGGACGATGCAAGGTCACCCCGACGTAATCGATTACCTAAACACGTTGCTGACGGGCGAACTGGCTGCTCGTGACCAATATTTTATCCACTCGCGCATGTACGAAGACTGGGGCTTTACCGAGCTCTACGAGCGTATCAACCACGAGATGGAAGAAGAGGCACAGCACGCCGACGCATTGATGCGCCGCATCCTCATGCTCGAAGGCACGCCACGTATGCGTCCTGATGATCTGGACGTGGGCACCACGGTACCTGACATGCTCGCTGCCGACCTGCGCCTCGAGTACAAGGTCCGTTCCGCGCTCTGCAAGGGTATCGAGCTCTGCGAGCAGCACAACGACTATGTCACCCGGGAAATCCTGCGGGTGCAGTTGAATGACACCGAAGAAGATCACACCTACTGGCTCGAAAAGCAGCTGGGCCTGATCAAGCTGGTCGGCCTGGAAAACTACCTGCAATCGCAGTTCTGATTTCCGGCTACAAAAAAGCCCCTGTCACCGCAAAGTGACAGGGGCTTTTCATTGGGCCCGAAAAGTCAGGCCCGGTCGCGTTCCAGCAACGGTTTCAAGTAGTAACCGGTGTGCGATTGCGGCATTTCGGAAACCTGCTCCGGCGTGCCCACGGCGATGATCTGGCCGCCCTTGGAGCCACCTTCCGGCCCGAGGTCGACCAGCCAATCCGCGGTCTTGATCACGTCAAGGTTGTGTTCGATCACCACCACGGTGTTGCCGTGGTCGCGCAGGCGGTGCAGCACGTCCAGCAGCTGCTGGATATCCGCGAAGTGCAGGCCGGTGGTCGGCTCATCGAGGATATACAGGGTCTTGCCGGTGTCGCGCTTGGACAGCTCGCGAGACAGCTTCACCCGCTGCGCCTCACCACCGGACAGCGTGGTCGCCGACTGCCCCAGCTTGATGTAGGACAAGCCCACGTCCATCAGCGTCTGCAGCTTGCGCGCCAGCGCCGGAACCGCGTCGAAGAACACCCGCGCTTCCTCGATGGTCATCTCCAGGGTTTCGTGGATGCTCTTGCCCTTGTATTTGATCTCCAGGGTCTCGCGGTTGTAGCGCTTGCTCTTGCACACATCGCATGGCACGTAGATGTCAGGGAGGAAGTGCATCTCCACCTTGATCAAGCCATCGCCCTGGCACGCTTCGCAGCGACCGCCCTTGACGTTGAACGAGAACCGGCCTGGTCCGTAGCCCCGTGAGCGGGATTCCGGAACGCCAGCAAACAGCTCGCGAATGGGCGTGAACAGCCCGGTGTAGGTCGCCGGGTTGGAGCGCGGCGTACGGCCAATCGGGCTCTGGTCGATATCGACCACCTTGTCCAAGTGTTCCAGGCCTTTGATGCTGTCGTGTGCAGCCGCTTCCAGGGTGGTCGCGCCATTGAGGGCGGTGGCACTCAAGGGGAACAGCGTGTTGTTGATCAGCGTCGATTTGCCCGAGCCGGAGACACCGGTCACGCAGGTCAGCAGGCCCAGTGGGATTTCCAGGTCGACATTGCGCAGGTTGTTGCCACGCGCGCCCTTGAGGTGCAGGGCCAGTTTCTTGTTGCGCGGTGTACGCTTGGCCGGCACTTCGATCTTCACGCGGCCGGAAAGGTATTTGCCGGTCAGCGAATCGGGATGAGCCATGACTTCGGCAGGCGTGCCCTCGGCGACAATATGCCCGCCGTGCACACCCGCGCCCGGGCCGATATCGACCACGTAATCCGCCAGGCGGATCGCGTCCTCGTCGTGCTCGACCACAATCACCGTGTTGCCGATATCTCGCAGGTGCTTCAGCGTGCCTAGCAGGCGATCGTTGTCGCGCTGATGCAGCCCGATCGACGGTTCATCAAGGATGTACAACACGCCCACAAGGCCGGCGCCAATCTGGCTGGCCAGGCGAATGCGCTGTGCCTCACCGCCTGACAAGGTATCGGCACTGCGATCCAGCGACAGGTAATCCAAGCCAACGTTGACCAGGAACTGCAGCCGCTCACGAATCTCCTTGAGGATCTTGTCGGCGATTTCGCCGCGGCGGCCGGTGAGCTTGAGTACGCCAAAGTACTCGCAGGCGTCACCGATCGGCAGGTTGGTCACCGCCGGCAAGGTTTTCTCGCCTACCCATACATGCCGTGCCTCACGACGCAGGCGAGTGCCGCGACAATCCGGGCAGGGCTGTGTGCTGAGGAATTTTGCCAGCTCTTCACGCACGCTCGCCGATTCGGTCTCGCGGTAACGACGCTCGAGGTTCGGCACGATGCCTTCGAACGGGTGGGAACGCTTGACGATATCGCCACGGTCATTCAGGTACTTGAAGTCGACGTTATGCGACCCGCTGCCATTTAGAATGACCTTCTGCTGGTCCGCCGGCAGTTGGTTGAACGGCACTTCAAGGCTGAATTTATAGTGCGACGCCAATGACCCCAGCATCTGGAAGTAATAGACGTTGCGCCTGTCCCAGCCGCGAATCGCTCCCTCGGCCAGCGTCAGGTCGCCGTTGACCAGGCGCTTGATGTCGAAGAACTGCTTCACCCCCAGGCCATCACAGGTCGGGCAGGCGCCGGCCGGGTTGTTGAAGGAAAACAGCTTGGGTTCCAGCTCGCTGATGGCGTGGCCGCAGATCGGGCAGGCAAAGCGCGCGGAGAAGATGATCTCTTCGCCCGGTTCGTCGTCCATCGGCGCCACCAGGGCAATGCCGTCGGCCAGCTTCAGCGCGGTTTCGAAGGATTCGGCCAGACGCTGCTGCAGGTCGGCGCGCACTTTGAAACGGTCGACGACCACATCAATCGAGTGCTTCTTCTGCTTGTCGAGCTTCGGCGCTTCGTCCAGCTCATACAGCTTGCCGTTGATCCGCGCGCGCACAAAACCTTGCGCACGCAGTTCTTCGAAGACCGAAAGGTGTTCGCCCTTGCGCTCACGGATCACCGGTGCAAGCAGCATCAGCTTGGCGCCTTCCGGTTGGGCCAGCACCAGGTCGACCATCTGGCTGACGGTCTGGGCTTCCAGGGGAATGTCGTGGTCCGGGCAACGCGGAATACCCACGCGTGCATACAGCAGGCGCAGGTAGTCGTAGATTTCGGTAATGGTGCCCACGGTGGAGCGTGGGTTATGGGAGGTCGACTTCTGCTCGATGGAGATCGCCGGCGATAGGCCTTCAATGGTGTCGACGTCGGGCTTTTCCATCATCGACAGGAACTGGCGGGCATAGGCCGACAGCGATTCCACATAGCGACGCTGGCCTTCGGCATACAGCGTGTCGAACGCCAGGGACGATTTGCCGGACCCGGACAAGCCGGTGATGACGATCAGTTTGTCCCGGGGCAGGGTCAGGTCGATGTTCTTCAGGTTGTGGGTTCTAGCCCCACGAATCAGGATCTTGTCCAAGATGGCCTCGCACGGCGGGCGTAAATAATGCCGGAGTATACGGCTAAAGACTGGATGAATATACACTGTCAAAAGGCCGCTTGCAGCCTTAGATGAAAGCTGCGCGGCAAAGCGCCGCATATACCCTCTCAATCGATGGGACTGGTAGAATCGCCGCCGGTTCACACGAGGTTTTTCCATGCACGATCCCCACAGCGAACGCATGAGTAGCGGCGAGACCCGAGCAGCAAGCGGTCTGGCCCTGGTGTTCGCCTTCCGTATGCTGGGCATGTTTATGGTGTTGCCGGTGCTGGCGACCTATGGAATGGATCTCGCAGGTGCGACCCCCGCATTGATCGGCCTGGCGATTGGCGCCTATGGCCTGACCCAGGCCATTTTCCAGATTCCGTTCGGGATCATTTCCGACCGCAT
Source organism: Pseudomonas sp. MYb13 (assembly GCF_002980075.1). Lineage (NCBI taxonomy): Bacteria > Pseudomonadati > Pseudomonadota > Gammaproteobacteria > Pseudomonadales > Pseudomonadaceae > Pseudomonas > Pseudomonas sp. MYb13. The sequence continues at coordinate 38,970 of NZ_PCQI01000012.1, forward strand.
CGGCCGCCGCCCGGTGATTTACCTGGGGCTGATCGTGTTTGCCCTCGGCAGTGTGCTCGCGGCGCAGTCCGATTCGATCTGGGGCGTGATCGCCGGGCGAGTTCTGCAAGGCGCCGGCGCCATTTCTGCTGCGGTCATGGCTTTGCTGTCCGACCTGACGCGCGAGCAACACCGCACCAAGGCCATGGCCATGATCGGCATGACCATCGGGCTGTCGTTCGCCGTGGCCATGGTGGTCGGCCCCTTGCTGACGCGCGCGTTCGGCTTGCACGGGCTGTTCCTGGCCACCGGCGGCATGGCGTTGTTTGGTATCGTGATCGTGGCCTTTATGGTGCCGCGCTCCACCGGCACGCTGCAGCATCGGGAGTCGGGCGTCGCCCGGCAGGCATTGCTGCCGACGCTCAAGCACGCTGACCTGCTGCGCCTGGATTTAGGTATCTTCGTGTTGCACGCGATGCTGATGTGCAGCTTCGTCGCCTTGCCCCTGGCCTTGGTGGAAAAAGCCGGCCTGCCCAAGGAACAGCACTGGTGGGTCTACCTCACAGCGCTGCTGATTTCGTTCTTCGCCATGATCCCGTTCATCATCTACGGCGAAAAGAAACGCAAAATGAAACGAGTTCTCCTGGGCGCCGTCGCGACATTGATGCTCACTGAGCTATTCTTCTGGCAGTTCGGCGACAGCCTGCGGGCGCTGGTAATCGGCACGGTGGTGTTCTTCACCGCGTTCAACCTGCTGGAGGCTTCGCTGCCTTCGCTGATCAGCAAGGTTTCACCGGCCGGTGGCAAAGGGACGGCAATGGGGGTGTATTCCACCAGCCAGTTCCTCGGCTCTGCACTGGGCGGCATCATGGGTGGCTGGATGTTCCAGCATGGCGGTTTGTCGGTTGTGTTCCTTGGATGCGCAGGTCTGGCTGCCCTCTGGCTGGCCTTTGCTGTTACCATGCGCGAACCTCCCTATGTGACGAGTCTGCGTTTGCCGTTATCGCCTGAAGCGATCCGCGAAGCCGGTCTGGTCGAGCGCCTTAAGGCCGTTACAGGGGTTACCGATGCCGTGGTTGTTGCTGAAGAAGCCGCCATCTACATCAAATTGGACACCGAATTATTGGATCGCGCGACGCTCGAGCAACTGGTCAACCCAGTGCCGACAGCGCGCCCAGCCTAGGAGAACGTTATGGCCCGTGGGGTTAACAAAGTCATATTGGTCGGTACGTGCGGCCAGGATCCCGAGGTTCGCTACTTGCCTAACGGTAACGCCGTGACCAACCTGAGTCTGGCGACCAGCGAACAGTGGACCGACAAGCAGACCGGCCAGAAGGTCGAGAAAACCGAATGGCACCGTGTGTCGATGTTCGGCAAGGTCGCAGAAATCGCCGGTGAGTACCTGCGCAAAGGTTCGCAGGTCTACATCGAAGGCAAGCTGCAGACCCGCGAGTGGGAAAAAGACGGCATCAAGCGTTACACCACTGAAATCGTGGTCGACATGCAAGGCACCATGCAACTGCTGGGCGGCCGTCCGCAGGGCGACCAACAGGGCCAGGGCGGCATGTCCAACTCGGCACCGCGTCCACAGCAGTCCCGCCCACAGCCAAGCCAGCAGCCACAGCGTGAGTCGCGCCCAGCGCCACAACAGGCCGCACCGCAGCCGGCTCCGGATTTCGACAGCTTTGATGACGATATTCCGTTCTAGCGCATACCTTAGACTTTTTTGTAAGGTTTAGGTTCGAGGCCCCCGCATTGCGGGGGTTTCGCGTTTTTATGGGCGTTAAAAATATCTTGAGCAAGTTCTTAAGAATTAATACCCTGTAAAAACGTAAAGAAAGGAGCCTGCTGTGGAGCTGTCAGCGCGGAGAATTAAATCCTCGAATGGTGAACGATTTATCGTTCTAGTCGATGAGGGAGGGATGCCTCTGTTCTACCCTGCGTTGTACGTTACCGTGCACATGCGGGGGCGCTCACTGGCAGTGAACACAATTCAGAATGCGCTCAATGCGCTTAAAGCCATGTACGCCTGGCAGAGCTACTACAGCATTGATGTCGAGTCGCGTTTCTCGCGCGGAGAGCTGCTTCAGAGCCACGAAGTCCATTCTCTGCGTGATTTCATGCAGAAACCGTTGACCAACGAGAATGGCGGCAACGTCGTTTCTATTTCCCGCAGGCCCAAAACAGTTAGCACAACCAACCAATATGCACGCATGTCAGTGATTGCCGATTACCTAGGCTTCCTCGCTGACCAGCTTCTATCGCCATCTACTTCGGGCCGCGAAGGTATTGCGCGAATGGTTGCGCAGATCAAAGCCAACCGTCCGAGGACGTCGAATAAGTCCAACGTAAGTCGGGAGGAAAAGCATCTCGATGACGCAGTGCTCGATACGCTCGAAGAAGCTTTGAGGCCAGGGTCAGACAGCAATCCAGTGCGTGAATATGCAGTCCAGGTGCGCAATGCTTTGATGTTCTCCATTCTCCGCATCACGGGACTCCGTCGCGGTGAACTGTTGAATCTGAAAGTCGAAGACATCGATTTTGCGAAGAACACATTGAAAGTGGTTAGACGCCCAGACTCCAAGGGTGATGCTAGGGCCTATCAGCCAGTTGCAAAGACACGAGAACGTGTCTTCCCGTTGATGCCCGAGTTTGTGGATCGGATTCGTGGCTATGTGCTCAGTCATCGAAATAAAGTGCCGGGCGCCAAGAAGCACGGCTATCTCTTTGTAACGCACAAATCGGGAGGTTCGCAGGGGCTGCCGTTATCGAACGCGGGGTTCGGTAAATTCATGGGGGAGCTGAAGCATACCCTTGAAGGCCATAGCGGTATTCACGCTCATTCGCTACGCCATCATTGGAACTATTCCTTCTCGAAAACCTGCGAGAGTCAAGGCATGACGCCTGAGCGCGAAGAAAAGATTCGTTCATACCTCATGGGCTGGAGCGAGACGTCCGGGACGGCAGCAAACTACAACCGTAGGCATATCAAAGAGCAGGCACGTAGAGCGGTGCTTGAGCTTCAAAACAAACATCTTGGTAAAGCACGTAAGGGAGGTGCTTTATGAGCTTGCTGGCTTCATACGCGAATGCAAACGCAGAGTTTTACACGAGGGAAGGCTATCTGGTCAGGTTTGATGGTGAGCGATGGAAGCTGAGCAGGGACATAGATATCCCGATGTTTGCTCTGTCGGGAGCCATGAGCACAGAGCTGTTTCTCTCTTTCCGGCATGTGCTCGCGTTTTATGCGAAGACGAGTGCACCGTCTCACGCGAGGAACCTATTTGAGCGTTGCAAACACTATGTTGAAGCGACCGTGGGGCTGCCTCTTTTCAGTGTCGAATCCTTGATTTCGTACCGCTCTAAGTTGGAAATGAAAACAGAATGGTATTTGGGAACATTGCGCGGATTCATTAGGCAATGGGCTGACCTCGGTTACACCGGTATTCCCCGCGAGACTCTTTCCTTGTTGGATAAATGGACGCTCAAGGGGAATGAAAAAGGCTATGCAGTTCAATCAATGTGCCCCGACAGCGGACCGCTGACCGATATCGAAATGGAAGGCGTTACCGCAGCAGTCATCAGGGATTACGCTAGGAATCGTCTAGAGCTTATCGACGCGTGTTATGCAATGACCTTGGCTATGACCGGGCGGCGACCTAGTCAGATTACTGGATTGAAGTTGAGAGACCTTACTCAGCAATCAGACAGGTACTTCATCAATTTTCCTCGCGCCAAGCAACGTAATCAGCCTTGGCGCTCCGCTTTCAATAAGTTTGCGATAGTCGAAGATCTCTGGCTGCTTTTGCAGCAGCAAGCCATGCAGGTCCGGCAGGCATTTGCCAAAAGGTTAGGAGGGGAAGTTCCGGCGGATCTGGTAGCTGAGCTGCCGCTGTTTCCAGCGTTAGACGCTTTCGACGTGCGGTCCGAGCTCAGTACTCAACTCAGTGGAGATCGTTTGCATGCTCCAAGCGTTTCTGTAAAGGAATCGATGGTTCTGGTGGCAAAAACGACAAAGGTGTTCAGTGAACGCACAGGCGTCCTGATTCGCCTTAATCCGACCCGTTTTCGTTATACGCTCGGTACCAATCTAGCGCGAGAGGGGAAGGGAGAGTTCGTTATTGCAGAAGCACTCGACCATTCCGACACGCAAAACGCTGGCGTATACGTGCGAAACATTCCTGAGATTGTCGAGCGGATTGACAAGGCTGTGGCGTTGCAGCTGGCACCCATCGCACAAGCGTTCCAAGGTGTGCTTGTTGTATCTGAGGTAGACGCGAAGCGAGGAGATGACCCAAGCAGCAGAATTTCCAATGGCGCTGTAAACCTTGGCAACTGTGGCAGCTACGGTTTTTGCGGCGCATTGGCGCCAGTTGCTTGTTACACCTGCAATCACTTCCAGCCTTGGTTAAACGGTCCGCATGAAGCTGTCCTGGATGGCTTGATCAACGAGCGCGACAGGGTACTAGAGCAGACGGAAGACAGAAAAATTGCCTCCGTTAATGACCGATTGATTCTTGCTGTCAGCGATGTGGTTAGCCGCTGCAATGCAATGAGAAGAGAGGTCGCTCGTGGCTGAAGTCCTCCTGTTTACGCCAAAGCATTTACTTGATGCCAAAACCAATCTCAAAGATTTCATCGAGATGTGTCGTGACAGGCTCACGGTTTTCGGCGCTGATCTCGATTGGGGTCGCGACACATGGCCGGGGGTTGGTAATTTCACGGTTATTGGTGCGCCGGCTCGGGGCTTTACCGACAGCCAACTCCTGAATCCCGAGATTGTTCCTTTCGCCAAATCTTATGTGCGCTATCAGCAAGGGCATAATCCCAGCAAACTCAAGAATGAGTTCAAAGCGATCCGCTGCATCGAGAAAGCGCTTCTACAAGTCAAGGGGAGAGCCGATATCACGCTGACGGACATTCAGGTGATGGATGTAGCTGCGGAGGTCGCCCGAGAGTACAACGCGACGGCATATCAAGCAGGGAGCAGCCTGGTTCACCTCGTTAAATTTCTCAACGAAAGTAAAATTATTCCAGCTTCTATCACTTGGAAAAACCCGATCTCCAAACCCAAGGAGATACATCGGACAGACGTTGAGGGGAAAAAGAAACGGGCTGAAAAAATGCCCGACCAGCACTTACTCGAATTCATGGGGGAGATATTCGCAAACGATCCTCAAGCCCCTCGAGATCGCTTCACAACTTCGATCTTTGCGTTGTTGATGTGCGCACCGTCGCGTGTCAGTGAGGGCCAGGACCTGCCGGTGAACTGCCTGCATTCAGAAATCGATACCAAAGGTGTTGAGCGCCTTGGGCTGCGTTTCTATGCCGGGAAAGGTTACGGGGCTGATATCAAGTGGGTTTCAACCGTGACGAAAGAGATAGCCGTCGAGGCGGTGCGTCGACTCACAGATATGTCTGAAGAAGGGCGTAGGCTGGCTACCTGGTATGAAACGCAGCCAGACAAGTTCTATCGTCACGTGGACTGTCCCAATGTTGGCGAGCTTGATCCGCTAACAGATGAGCAGGCGGCAAAGGCGCTAGGGTTGTCGGTGGAGCATCTGAATCTCAGTCCGTACTTTAAGGGCTATGAGCCTTATCAGATCCTGAAGGCAAACAGGGAGCCTTTGACCTTGGCGTTCCTGAACAAGTTTGCTCATAGCCAGCTACCGGAAGGCTGGCCTTGGAAGAACAAGGAACGGCACATCAGATACTCGCAAGCACTCTGCTGCTTCCGCCGTCATGAGATGCACCTTGATCGTATTACCAGTCCTTTGCTGCTTTGGACTCCGGGCAAAAGCACCTTTACTACAGATCTGAATTACATCCCAGGCCAAGAAAGCAATATTTGGCGTCGTCATGGTTACACCCATCGGGATGGCACGCAGATTTCCATGACTTCGCACCAGTTGCGGCACTTCTTAAACACGGTTGCTCAAAGGGGCGACCTTGGCCAGCTTGATATCGCAAAATGGTCAGGTCGCGCGAACATCCATCAGAACGCCACCTACAACCACATGAGCGACGATGAATACGTTGATCTGGCTCGGTCGGCTGGATTAGGTGGCGTTCTCGATAAAGTAAAAGCTAATGCTCCGGTAACGTTTGCTGACCTGAATGCCGTCGGAGACGCAATTGCTCACGTCACCGAGTATGGCTTCTGTGTTCACGATTTCTCCATGTTGCCATGCCAGAAGCATCGCGACTGCTTGAACTGCACTGAGCAGGTTTGCATCAAGGGAGACGAGGAAAGGCTGGAGCGCCTGATGCAGCAGCGGGATGGCATTCGTACGCAGTTGGAAAAGGCGCGAGAGGCCAATTTAGATGGGATGTATGGTGCTGATCGATGGAGTCAGCATCAACAAAAAACCTTGCAACGGGTCTGTCAGCTCATCGAGATACTTGAATCGCCGAACACGCCCGCGGGATCGGTAGTTCGTTTGAGCAACGATCAAGAGTTCAGTCCGTTGAAGCGTGAATTGGCTGCTCGCTCGGGCACTTCAAAGCTTTCAAAATCTGCGCCAGAGATCCCAGCTCTAGATGAGTTGCGTTCGCTGTTTGGGGGGAGTTATGGCTAAGCATTTAACCGGTAAGGACATCGCGATTTTAATAAACTTGATTGATTCCTGGGACGGTAAGCTGGGATGGGAGACGCTGTGCGATGCAGTGGCGCCTCTGATTGGTGCGCGGCCGACTCGACAAACGCTGAGTTCACATAGCCAGGTGAAGGCGGCTTTTGGGCAAAAAAAACAACAACAAAAAAATGGGTTCGTCGCAACTAAAAGACCTGCTAGCTTGAGTATTGCAGAGCAGCGTATTAAGCGTTTAGAAAGTGAGAATGATCGTTTAAAACTTGAAAACTCAGCCCTATTAGACCGATTTTTGAGGTGGCAGTATAATGCCTACAAATATGGGATCTCCAAAGAAGAACTTGATTCGGGTCTACCCACCATTGATAGACGGTAGTGTCTAATAAATTTTAATTTGTTCGTGTTGAATGATTGTAAAAGTATATGAGTCGGATTCGAGTGCGAAATATTATTAAGAGGGCGGGGGAGGGCAAGGTGTTATTCGGCTAATATATTGTGGCGCCTAACTGTTTTTGGCTAGGCGCCAAATAAATTTACTAATTTATACTAAGGATTTCAGTAGTGGGTATACTCTATAGATGTATGTCCAAAAGGTTGCTGCAAAAACCAAAATTACTATGAGTGCAATATAGGTTTCGTACCAGCGGAAAATATTTGAAATGCTAGTGGGTTCCCTGCTCTTTCCAAATATTTGGATTTCAATATTTCGTTCGTCGCTGCGGTATTTTAACCATGAAAATATCCCTCCAAGCAATAGTGCTATTATGAGTAGTGTGAGAATGGCGAGCATGCAAAGCAAGCATGTGCTTGCAAATTCGGCGGTGCTCAATGTAATTGATTTTGAGCTTGTCATTGCAATTACATTGAATTGAGCAAGGCCAAGTGCCACTATTATTACTTGATATATCGCCGCAATTTTAAATGTTGCTTCATTTAGCGACTGCTTTCTCTCTAATATATATTTGTATCTTTCAAGCGTAAAGTCTTGTTTGTCTGCCATTTTTATATCCATCAGTCTTCAGAGTTTGGGCCGCGTCGTTTCCACGCGAAAGGATTGAAGAGCTTTGTTCTTCTTTGACGTACAACTTCGACAAATGATGGTATATCCATATATTCACGAAGGGATTCGAATCCATTATTAGAGAGAAGTTTTTCAAGCCAATCACCCGAAAACTCTTCTCTGGGTACGTAATGGCTTCTAAGTAAGGTGAAAATAGTTAAATAAGCAAATAATGAGGTGCTTTTGTTTGGTGCGGTGGATTGCCATATATCCTTCAGGAACAGCGCTAAAGGATCTAGCGGGTGTAAGTATAGTTGTCGGTCCGCGATAAATTCGCTGAATTCATCTAGGTTTGATACTTTAACTTCATCGCTTACTGAGAACATTACGGACTGCGAGTCACGTAAGCCACGATGGTTTTGCGACTCTTGGAGTTCTTGATGTGCAATCCAAAGCCTTCTGTCGCCAAGACCGACTTCGTAGCTAATATCGAGACTCGAAACCCATCTCGGCGGATTCATTATTTTTTCCCATTTGACCGCAATGCGTCTCGCGCTTTGATTTGCTTCAATAATTGTCGGCTCGAATGCTTCTCTCACTGTTGCATCGATATGTGCGGCTCGTCCGAAGTTACATAGAATTGCCCCCTTGGGTAGGCCGCTGCTCCCGTCCTGAAGGTTTTCTAGGATGGTGGACGCGCTTACGTTTTTAGGCGCCTCTCTAACAAATTGCTCTACGGATGATGTAAGAGGTGAGTTAATGGTCCAGAATGAATCTCTATTTTTCAGATCCTGAAAAGATACATTTTTACGTCGGCCATTTTCCTCTATCAGCATATATGGTATTTTGGCTAACTCTGCTTTTAAAATATTCGGGCGAGAAGCGGCTGCTACCCCAGTTGTAAGTGGTGCAGTAATATAGGGCGCCTGCTCAACTGCACGGGATAAAGAGTAGTTCGAGGTTGTCGAAAGCCGTTCGGTTTCTTCGATGACGTGTTTGGCGTACAGTTTATAGATTTTTTCTAACGTGTCTCTGTATTCAGCTGTATCTTCAAGAGCAGATCGAGCGACGTTAGTTTTCGGTGCGCCTTTCCCAATAATGTTAGCTACGGATAATATCGAGCTACTTCTAAATCCGGGTGTTGTGAATTCGACGCCGACTCCTTCCACGCAGGTTGCAGTCATAGGCCTCTCTTCTTCCGTTTGGCTGTAGCGATGTCGATCTGGTACTAATGTGAAGCTCCAATCGTTAAAGAGTTCGTCGCGCTCCAAGACAAATGCCAAGGTAACACCGCCATCAGATACCTCGCGAATTTCATAGTCTTTATTAAGCCTTTGTGAGGAGAACTTTGATTCGTCTAAGTAGTGTTGCAGCGCTTGTTTTGGAGTGGAAAACCCAATTTTTATAGGTTCTTCTGAATTTATTTTTACATAAACTTGGCATCGAGGAAATAGAAGCCACATTCGAGCTATTTGAAGTATATTTCCTATATTGGCTGTTGATCTAAGCTTTAGTCTGACTCTAGAACCATGTGGGTAGACGCCGATTTCTTCTTTTTGTGCAATTTTATCCAGCAGTTTTATTAAGTACTTGCCATGTACTGATCTCAGAGATATTTGTCGCGCTTTATCATCTTCGGGGCTGCAAGTAGTAATCTCTACGCTGTCGGCGACCATAAATGCGGATAAAACACCGATGCCAAATCTGCTAATAGACGAAAATTCTGGAAATTTTTCGCGAAATTTTGGGTCTTGATATCTAGATGACCCAACTTTTAGTAAATGATCTTCAATAACCTCTTGAGACATTCCCGTTCCATTATCCTTGACCTCTAGAATTTTAGTTTCTTCGTCCCAAGAAATGTCAATTCTTCCAACGCTTGTTGGTTTCTTTTCGGTCGTCGATTGTAGTCGGACAGCATCAAGTGCGTTCTGTGTTAGCTCGCGGATAACTACGTCTGTATCATTATAAAGAGTATGCCCCGTAAGCAAGTCTAAGATTTTGTGCTGGTCAAGTTCAAAGCCAAAAGACTTAGTCAAAAAGCCTACTGCTTCGACGCCCGAGTCATCTATGAATTTCCAAGGGAACTGCGGAGGATCTGGAAGTTCAGCTTCCGATTTTCTCAATGCGTCCTGACAAGCAGAGAGTTGAGACCTCGCGTAAGCTAAATAGCTTGTGAGACCAAAAAAACCATCCGACTTTTCGAAGCGGGCGTAAAATTGAATAGTATCTGACTGAGCTGTATTTGAAGCTTTTCCCTCCCGGTCTCTACCAGGAGCTGGGCGTATTGATCTAACAGCATTTTGCTTCTGCCATTCTATTTGGCTGGTTGGATCTTTAGGACTTATAAGCTGATATAGAATAGATGGGGCCCTACTACGTGTGACTTGTAGTAGATCTACGGTTCTTAGAATTACAGCAATATATTGAAGGTTTACAGTCTCTTCCTTGCTTTCTCCGTATGGCATTGATACGTTATATTTTGAAGTGTCTGAGATGTCATCAATAGTGTGGCTCTCGCATAAGATTGCGAGACCTTGCCTCGCAGATGAGTCTAACTTCCCGATAAGCTCATGAACTGCTGCACGAATTTTTGCGGATAAGTTATCGTCATCTAGTGGAGTTCCTTCTATCCAAGCTCTTACACGAATTCCATGGGTGTTTCTAACAAACTCTTGATAAAGTATTCTATCTTTTTCATCGGTTGAAAGCTTGTTGAGTTTGTCCATGTACTCTAGGTGGTCCACACTGGTGGACGACTGTTCTGATAAGTAACGCAGAAAGTCTTGGTTCTTTCCGCGATTGTCGTACTCGTGTTTGCTTATAAGTAAGCCCAGATCGTGTAGGTATATTGAGAGTGTTAAAAATAAGTAGTCTCCAGGCGTAAGTAATTCTTTTGTTGCGTCGGGTATTATCCAGTCTGCCATTTCAAGCATAGCTTGGACGTGAGTAAAGCTATGCGTAGTATACTCATTGAAAAAGCCATAGCGCTGTAACTCTGTCAGTAAGATTTCTACGTTGTTGCGAATGTCGTCTAAGTTTAAGGGGAAGGCTTTTAATTTAACTGCCTTGGAAGCGCGCTCTTCTATGCTTGTAAGCTGCTGCATGCCTGAACTTTCCTTGTATTATTGATGCCTGATAAAAACGCTGCTTTGTGATGTCGTTTTGCCAGGTCAGTATCCTATAAAAAAAACTGCGTCAGCTCTACTATTTTTTAAGCTTGCGACGCCGGGCAGGGGGATATGACTTTTTCACCGTCGAACCGACGATGACCATGACTGCTGAGTTAAGCTCCTCTTCGTTTCAAGCTTTTATAGAAGCTTCGATTTGAAGAAACAACCGTGCAGAAAAATTGGCGGCAGGCCGATAAGCTGTTTAGCGCCGTTGATTTTTTTCTGAAAAGACAGAATGTGTCACGGAGTTGACTCAGTTTTCCGACTATTCGGGTGATTAACGTTTTTCTGAGGCAATGCCGATTCTTGAAAGGACGAGCTATTACGCTTTTTAAGCGCATTCCTTCCAACACTCATTTTTCATAGAGACATGGCGTTCGTCGGATTGATGGAGTGACGCGAAGGTTTGTATTTTTTGTCAAATGTAAAATTTTGCGTCACTCAAGCAATCGAATTTTGCAAAATTCTTTACGGATTTATAGAGAAATCTATTTTTTACAACTAGTTATGATATTTTTTCTGGTTTAGGTATTTGCAACCTTTTTAAGGTCTAGGTCTGGAACGAACAAAACCTCCGATGGCTCATGCCTCGGGGGTTTTTTATTGCCTGCCATCAGCGTCGGTCGAGGCTGACGTGACAACCATTGCCCGGAAACGCTGCAACACCGCCGAGCCATCCCCAATCCGCGTCGCCAGGTGCAAGGGCGCCACCAGGCTGCTGCATTCCGTCAGGTCCCGATAAACGATGCCGTCCCCGCGCAATCGCTGCATCGACGCGGGCACGATCGACACCCCAAGCCCAGCCGCTACCAGGCTCAGTGTGGCGGTCATGCGCGGTGCTTCCTGCACCACCTGCGGGCTGAACCCTGCTTCACGGCAGGCCACCAGAATGGCGTCATACAGGCCCAAGCCGACGCGACGGCGATAGAGCACGAAGGACTCGGTCGCCAAGGCCGCCAAGGGCAGGGGCGATGCTGAATCGCTTGCCAGGGGATGATCCGTCGGCAGCGCCAGCAACATGGGCTCCACCAGGATCGGTTCGTCCTGCAGCGATTGCGTCCCGCTGAGGGGCGAGCGGATAAATGCCGCGTCGAGTTTCTCGTGCAGCAACGCGTCCAGCAGCTCGCCCGTACCGGCTTCCTCCAACACCACGGTGACGCCGACAAAGGTTTCGCGGAACAGCCGCAGCACACTCGGTACAAAGGGATGCAGCGCGGCCGAACTGGTGAAGCCGATCGCCAGGCGCCCACGTTCACCGCGTGCCGCGCGGCGAACCACCTCGGCGACACCCTCAGCCTGGGCGAGTATTTCCCGGGCTTCGTCCAGCAGAGCGAGGCCGGCGGTGGTGGGGCGCACGCCACGGGGCAAACGCTCCATCAAGATCACGCCCAACTCGGCCTCCAGGCTTTGCAGCATCCGCGTCAACGGTGGCTGCTGCATGCCCAGGCGTTCGGCGGCGCGGGTGATATAGCCTTCTTCGGCGATGGCCACGAAGGCCCTTAGTTGGCGAAGCTCCAGCATAGGAATACTTTTCAGGTATGGGAGGGCTCCAATCCTGGCATTTGTTCTCATGGCTCACAAGAATTAGGCTGTGGCCAACCTCAAAAGAAGGAAAGCCGTGATGACCTGGTCAGCCAAGCAGTACACGATGTTCGAACAGCAGCGCACCCGTCCCGTCCGTGACCTGGTAGCGGCCATTCCGAATACTGAAGTGCGTACGGCCGTCGACCTGGGCTGCGGCCCCGGCAACTCCACCGAAGTATTGGCCCAGCGCTTCCCGCACGCGCACATCACCGGCATGGACAGCTCCGATGACATGCTGGTCGACGCCCGCAAACGGTTACCGGCGCTGAACTTCGAACTGGCGGACATCGGTGCCTGGCGCCCTGCGCAAGCTTGCGATGTGATCCTGGCCAACGCGTCCCTGCAATGGCTGCCGGACCACGCCACGCTTTACCCGCGGTTGGTCCTGCAACTCACGCCCGGTGGCACGTTGGCGGTGCAAACGCCGGACAACCTTGATGAGCCCGCTCACCGGCTTGCTCGTGAAGTCGCGGCCGATGGCCCATGGTCTGCCAAAATCGGTGCGGTCAAACACAATGAACGCCACACCGCGAGTTACTACTACGAGCTGCTGAGCCGGCACTGCAGCACCGTCGATGTGTGGCGTACCATCTATCTGCACCCGCTGGCAGATCACGCGGCGGTGGTGGAGTGGTTCAAGGCGTCAGCCCTGAGACCGTTTCTCGCGCCGTTGACCGACAGCGAAAAAGCCGCCTTCCTTCAGGCGTACCAGGCGCGGATCACCCAGGCTTACCCAGCCCTGGCCGATGGCACCGTGCTGCTGCCTTTTCCGCGTCTGTTCATCATTGCTACCCGCTAACACCACCCAGGCAAGTGGCGGTCATGCCGCCGCCGCTTGCGCCTTCAAGTATTCATCCGCCGACACCACGCCCGCATAACCAAACGCCAGTGATGCCATATACGCCCCATGCACCTGCGCAGCGGGAATCACCTGCCCATTAAATTCCAGGTCCCGCGTCGCACACGCGTCGTGAATCACCGTGACCTTGTAGCCCAGGTCCGCCGCCGCCCGCACCACAGCATCGATACACATGTGGCTCATGCTGCCGACCACCACCAATTCCGTGATGCTGCGTTGTTCCAGCAGGGCACGCAGGTTGGTCTCGCGGAACGCGTTCACGAAGTGCTTGAGCACCACCGGCTCACTGCCCTCGTTCAGCACTGTGCGATGCAGATGCGCGCCCTCGGAGCCCGGTGTGAAGAACGGCGCATCCTCCGACGTGAACTCGTGACGAACGTGAATCACCGCATCGCCCGCCTGGCGAAACGCCTGCAGCACCTGCGCGGCCTTGTCTGCCGCGGCGTCCACGCCGTCGAGTGGCCACTTGCCTTGGGGGAAGTAGTCGTTCTGGATATCGATTAGGATGAGCGCTTGCTTGGCCATGTGTGTTGCCTCGTGATGGGTTGATGGGTCCAGTATCTTAGCTGGCGCCCGCACCTGGGATTGGCTGCACCGACAATAACAGGGGGAAAACTGACAATGGTCGTTGTTGAGCTGGGCGTGTTGATCTACCAAGGTGCGCAACTGGCAGCCGTGCACGGCTTGACCGACCTGTTCGGCGTCGCCAACCGTATCGCCGCCGAGCATCAATCCGCGCAGTTGCCGCTGCTGCGGGTCAGCCATTGGCAGGTGGATGCCAGCGGCAAACCAGAACGTGTATTCAGCAGCCACCCTGGCCCCGATCAAGCGATGATGGCTGTACTGGTGCCGCCGTCGATTGGTGAGTTTACCGAAGACCAGGCGCCCCCTGCGCTACTGGAATGGCTTCGCCAGCAACATGCTGCGGGCACGGTGCTGGGGGGCGTGTGTATTGGCTCGATCATGCTGGCGCGCAGCGGGTTGCTTGATGGGCGCACTGCCACCACCCACTGGTCGTCGGCCAACGCGTTTGCAGCCCGTTACCCGGCCGTGCGCCTGGAGGCGGATAAACCGATTGTCGATGACGGCGACTTGATTACCACCGCCGGCTTGATGGCCTGGTCCGAACTCGGCCTGCGCCTGGTCGACCGCCTGATGGGCCCAAGCATTGCGGCCGATACCGCGCGTTTCCTGGTGATCGAGCACAGTGACAGCGCCAGCCAGTGCGGCAGCAACTTCGCGCCCATTCTCGGCCACGGTGACGCAGCCATCCTCAAGGTTCAGCACTGGCTGCAGGCCAGCGGCGCGGTGGATGTTTGCGTGGCGGCGATGGCCCTGGAGGCGGGCCTGGAAGAGCGTACGTTCCTGCGGCGCTTTCGTAACGCCACTGGCTTGAAACCCACCGAATACTGCCAGCACCTGCGCGTGGGCAAGGCGCGGCAGATGCTGGAGTTCACCAATGGCACCATCGACCATATCGCCTGGACCGTGGGTTACCAGGACCCCAGCGCCTTCCGTGCCACCTTCAAGAAGATCACTGGCCTCGCGCCCAGCGATTACCGCAGCCGCTTCGGCGTCTGAATCGTGCAGAACGCCGCAGCGCGAGTGCGCTGTCGTGCAGAATGAGGCAGGCCAACTGCCATTGGTTTTTCGGCAACTGCTTGATTTGAAAACTATCTTGCCTGAAAGAGCCTTGGCCTGATCCCTGCAACCTCTCTCGCACACACATCGCGGGATGGCCAAGGGGGACGCATGACCCCGACTCAACGCAAGAAGCTGGTAGTCGCTCACTCCACACGCGAGGGCGCGCCGATGCATGAGGTCGAAACCAACCGCGCCCTGGCGCGCTGGCTGGCGCAGATTCTCGGGCTCAAATTCGGCGGCAGCTATGACCCCGATTTACATGCGGGGCGCACACTGTACCTGTTGCCCACGCAAACCCTGGTCGGCCCGGCCCAGGCGCGGGCGCTCAACATCAAGGGCCCGCAGGATCTGTGGGGCGGCTACGTCGACCACGATTTCATCTGCACCAAAGCCATCAGTCATGGCGTGCTCGGCCCCGAGGCTAAAGCGCCGCAAGGTTGGTCAACCTTGTTCAGCGAGCGTGTACGAAAAGTCGTGCTGGATGGCCTGAGCGTCTTCGCCTTGGAGGACGCCCGACCCGCCGCCACGCGCTTGCTGTACAGCGGGCCAATTCGGCTGAAACCCGTGCATGCCTGCGCGGGTCGTGGGCAGGAAGTAATCCACAGTCTCGATGAATTCGACGCCGTGCTGGCGCGACCTGACGCGGCGAAGCTGTTCAACGAGGGGGTGGTGCTGGAGCAAGACCTGCATGACGTGGTCACCCACAGCGTCGGCCAGAGCTTTATTGGCGAGCACGTGTTCAGTTATTGCGGCGAGCAATACTTGACGAAGGACGGGCAGGGCGAGGACGTCTATGGCGGCTCCAACCTGCTGGTGGTACCGGGGGGCTACCAAGACTTGTTGCAGCTCGAACTGCCCGACGATGTGCGTGAAGCCATCGAGCAGGCCCAGGTCTTCGACGATGCCGCCAATGAGGCTTATCCCGGGTTTTATGCCTCGCGGCGCAACTATGACATTGCCCAAGGCCTGGACAGCGACGGCCAGCAGCGCAGTGGCGTGCTCGAACAATCCTGGCGCATGGGCGGGGCCAGCAGCGCGGAAGTCGCGGCGTTGCAGAGTTTTATCAATCACCCCGGCCTGCGGGCGATCCGTGTGTCCTCGGTAGAAACCTACGTGGACCAACCCCTGCCGGCCGATGCCATCGAGGTGTATCGCGGCCCGGCGGAAAACAGCGAGTTTCTTCTCAAGTACGTGACGGTTAAATCTTATGACGGCTAGAAGCGAAAGCATTGCGATCGATATCGACGACGAACAGATGAGCGGCACCTTCCTGAGCCCCAAGTCCAAAGTACCGGGCGTGCTGTTTGTGCACGGTTGGGGCGGTAGCCAGGAACGTGACCTTGAGCGCGCCAAAGGCATCGCTGGCCTTGGGTGCGTGTGCCTCACCTTCGACCTGCGCGGCCACGCCGGTACTGGCATTCCGTTGTCCCGCGTCACCCGTGAGGACAACCTGCGCGACCTGCTGGCGGCCTATGACCGGCTGCTGGCCCACCCGGCCATCGACACCTCGGCGGTTGCGGTGGTGGGCACCAGCTATGGCGGCTACCTGGCCGCCATCCTCACGTCACTGCGCCCGGTGCGCTGGCTGGCGCTGCGCGTTCCGGCGCTTTACCGCGACCAGGAATGGCTCAAGCCCAAGCGTGATCTGGATAAGGCCGATTTGATGGATTACCGCAGCACGCTGGTGCATGCCGAAACCAATCGCGCCTTGCACGCGTGTTCGGCGTTTACCGGGGATGTGCTGATCGTCGAATCGGAAACCGACGATCACGTGCCCCATGCCACGATCATGAGTTACCGCGCGGCGTGCCAGCAGACGCATTCCCTGACCCACCGCATCATCGATGGTGCTGACCATTCCCTCAGCGACCCGGTGTCCCAGCAGGCCTACACCTCGATCCTGGTGGACTGGATCACCGAAATGGTGGTGGGTGAGCGGTTGAGCATCATCCAGTCTCGATAAGCGGTGTTCTGTCTACCGCTATCGCCGGCAAGCCAGCTCCCCATCGCACTGTGCCCCCTGTGGGAGCGGGCTTGCCCGCGATAGCGATCCACTCGGCACCACGTTGTCAGGCAGGGCTTTTCTTCACCCGCAACGCCTTGGCCTTCGCCTCCACGCCGAGGTACATCACCAGTGCTATCAGCAGCGGCACAATAAAGTAGATGGCCCGATACGCAATCAACCCGGCCAGCAAGCTGCCCCGCGACGCTTCATGCTGCAACAGCGCAATGAACACCGCCTCCAGCACACCCAGCCCGGCCGGAATATGGGTGAGCACCCCGGCAATCGCGCTGATCAGCAACACCCCCAGCACCAGCGGATAGTCGAGTTTGGCCGGCAACAAGGTGAAGATCACCGCTGCCATCAGCGACCAGTTCAGCGCGCCCAACAGCAACTGCAAACACGCCATACGCACGGACGGCAGGTTGATTTCCATGCCGCGAACGGTCCACGCACGCTTTTTCGAAAACTGGCAGGCCAGCAGATAACCCAGGCTGGCCAGCACCAACAACGCGCCGATGCCTTGCAGGGCCGTGGTGCTGACTTTCCAGCCCGGCGGCATCGTGACCAGCCCGCTGCTGAAGATCACCCCGGCTATTGCCATGTAGCCAAACCAGTTGGTGGCCAGGCTAAGGCCGAGGATCTTGGCGATATTGCTGGTACTCACCCCCAGCCGCGAATACAGACGGTAGCGCATGGCAATACCGCCGACCCACGCGCTCAGGTTGAGGTTGAACGCGTAACTGATGATGCCCACCGGCAGGATCTGCTTCCACACTAGGTTCTGGCGAATGTAGGTGCGACCGATCAGGTCGAAGCTGGCATAGACGAGAAAACTGCACAGCGTCAGCGCGCTGGCGATTACCAGCGTGCGCACCTTGAAGTCGCCCAGGGTTTGCACCACCTCGCTCCAGTCGATGCGCCGTGCAAGCAGGGTGAACAGCACGATCAGCAGCAGGAAGAAGGCGATCGTCAGCGGTTTCTTCCAGCGCTTGAACCGCGAGCCTTTGGTTTCAGGCGTCATGGTGCTGGGCCTCAAAAGGTTTCAACCGCGGCTTGTGTGCCGGCAACCAACCCGTCAGTGCAGGGAAGTGGCGCATCACGTGGAAGACCAGGAAACCCACGGTCAAGCGCCACAGCCACAGGCGCGGCTTGCGGTTCTCAGGCATGGTCTGGCAATGGTTCCTGGCCAGGGTCTCCAGGCGTTCATACAATTGTTGATTGAAAGCGCGGTCGCGAATCAGCACGTTGGCTTCCAGGTTCAACGCCAGGCTCAACGGGTCCAGGTTGCTTGACCCCACGGTGCTCCATTCGTCATCCACCAGTGCCACCTTGCCGTGCAGCGGGCGCTGGCAATACTCGTGAATCACCACGCCATCCTTGAGCAGATAGTCGTAGAGCATGCGCGCCGCCAACTTGGCCAGCAGCACGTCGGGTTGGCCCTGCATGATCAGTTGCACCTGCACGCCACGTCGCGCAGCGTTGCGGATCTCCCGCAGCAGGCGGTAGCCGGGGAAGAAGTACGCGTTGGCAATGACCGCGCGTTTTTGCGCCTTGCTCAACGCATGGATATAGGCTTCTTCGATGTCGTCACGGTGCTGCACGTTGTCGCGGTAGATCAGGCGCACCTGGCCATCGCCCTTGTCGGTAGACCACAGCGACGGCCGTTGCTGGCGCCGTCGCCAGCCGCGTCGCGTGCGTACCTGGCGGCCACTTTGTGCCAGGGCAAAATGATGCAAGTCCGCCACTGCCGGCCCAATCACCTGCACCGCGTAATCCTGCTTGGCTTCGGGGCCGTAGTCGCCCAGGTGGTCGGCGGAGAAATTGATCCCGCCGATGAACGCCACTTCGGCGTCCACCACCACAATCTTGCGGTGCAAGCGGCGAAACCAATTGGTACGGATGCCCAGCGTCTTGGAGGCCGGGTCGAACATCTGCACGGCCACACCAGCCTCGGCCAGCTCGCCGAGAAACGCCGGGCTGAGTTCGCCGCAACCAAAGCCATCCAGGCTCACCACCACCTTCACGCCACGCTGCGCCGCTTCGATCAGAATGCCTTGCAGCTCATGGCCCACTTTGTCTTCGAAGAGGATGAACGTCTCCAGCAGGATCTCCCTGCGGGCAGCGCGCAATGCCTCGAAGACCTTGGGGAAGTAGGCCTCGCCGTTCTCCAGCAACTCGACCTGGTTGCCGCTCTGCCAGCCATAGTCCAGGTCACGGGCCTTGGCTTCGTCTGGCGGTTGGTCGGTGGAGATGTGTTCAACAGCAATATTCATAGCTCGATCTCCACCGACAGCGGCACGTGGTCGGACAGATGGGACCAGGGCCGCGTCGTCAGCACCCTTGGGTTATGCACCTTCAAATTACGCACGTAGATCCGGTCCAGTGG
This sequence comes from Pseudomonas sp. MYb13, assembly GCF_002980075.1. Lineage (NCBI taxonomy): Bacteria > Pseudomonadati > Pseudomonadota > Gammaproteobacteria > Pseudomonadales > Pseudomonadaceae > Pseudomonas > Pseudomonas sp. MYb13. The sequence continues at coordinate 58,190 of NZ_PCQI01000012.1, forward strand.
CAGCAACGGCAGGCGCGCCGGGAAGGTGCGCGCGGGTTTGCCCAGGGTTTGGACAAATACTTCCTTCAGGCCGCTCTGGCTCAGGTCGGCCTTGTGGCGCCAGTCGTTGAAGTCACCGGCAACAATCAGCGGTGCATCCGCCGGGATCTCGCTTATGCGCTGCTCGATCAGGCGCAGTTGCTGTTGGCGATGCACCTCGCGCAGGCCCAGGTGAATGCAGATCGCATGCACCTCCTGGCCGCTGCCCGGCAAGCGCAACACGCAATGCAGCAGGCCACGGTTTTCATGCCCGCTCTGGGAGATATCAAGGTTGTCGTAGCTAACGATCTGGAATTTCGACAGCAGCGCATTGCCGTGGTCGCCGTGGGGGTAGACCGCATTGCGCCCGTAGGCGAACTGCGGCCAGATGCTGTCGGCGAGGAACTCGTATTGCGGCATGTTCGGCCAGTCGTTGTAGCGCTGGGGATGGCGCTCGTGAGTGCCGTGGATCTCCTGCAGGAACACCATGTCGGCACCCACGCTGCGCACCGCCTCACGCAGTTCGGGCAGGATGAAACGTCGATTCAAGGCGGTGAAGCCCTTGTGGATATTGACCGTCAGCACCGTGAAGCGAGTGATGGCGACGCTGGGGGTGATGGGCACCCAGTCTGGGATCGCAGCCATGATTGCTCCTGTGAAAGAAAGGGGGGCCTGGCCCCCGTTCATGGCTGACTCTGATTTTTGGCTGAAAGTTTCCACCTTTCTACAAACGGCATAAACCAAATGTAGGCGCGAGCTTGCCCGCGATTACGACGTGTCAGTCGTTGAATGATTGACTGACACACCGCATTCGCGGGCACGCCCGCTCCCACACAGGTTCGATGGTGTGATCGCGTCAGTGTCCGGCCACGCTCCGGTTCGACGACTCGGCATACACCGGCCCCAAGCGATCAAGGCGGCCACTCCAGGCGGTCAGAGCCAACGCCACCAGCACCACCAAGCCACCGATCCAGGCCGTGTGGATCAACCCCAGGTGTGCCACGATCAAACCGCCGCCCCAGGCGCCACCGGCAATCCCCAGGTTGAATGCGGCGATATTCAGCCCCGAGGCCACATCCACCGCTTGCGGCGTGTGATGTTCGGCCTGACGCACCACATACACCTGCAGGCCCGGTACGTTGCCGAAGGCGACCGCACCCCACACCAGCACGGTGGCCAGGGCCAGCCACGGGTTGCCAGCGGTGAAAGTCAGCACGAACAACACGGCGGCGAGCAGGGCAAAGATGATTTTCAGTGCACTGATCGGGCCGCGTTTATCCGCCAGCTTGCCGCCCCAGATGTTCCCGGCGGCGACCGAGACGCCGTACACCAGCAGCACCAGGCTCACGGTGCTGGCGCTGAAGCCTGCGATGTCCTGAAGGATCGGCGCCAGGAAGGTGAACGCGATAAACGAGCCGCCGTAGCCGATGGCCGTCATGGCGTACACCAGCAGCAAGCGCGGTTGCTTGAGCACTTGCAGTTGTTGCAGCAAGGACGCAGGTTTGCTGTGCGCAATGTTCTTCGGTACGTAGATCAGGCTGCCGATAAACGCGATCACACCCAGCGCCGAAACGGCGAGGAAGGTTTCACGCCAGCCGAAATGCTGGCCGATAAACGTACCCAGTGGCACGCCGGTCACCAACGCGACAGTGAGGCCGGTGAACATGATTGCAATCGCACTGGCGGCTTTTTCCTTGGGCACCAGGCTGGTGGCGATGGTCGAGCCAATCGAGAAAAACACCCCGTGGGCCAGGCCGGTGACGATCCGCGCCAGTACCAGGGATTCATAGCTCGGTGCCTTCCAGGCCAGCAAGTTACCGAGGGTGAACAGCACCATCAGCGACAGCAGCAGGAATTTGCGCGGGACTTTGCCGGTGAGGGCCGTGAGCACCGGTGCGCCGATGGCAACGCCCAGGGCGTAGAGGCTGACCAACAGGCCGGCGGACGGCAAGTCGACCCCAAGGTCGGCGCCGATGGTGGGTAGCAAGCCAACGATGACGAACTCGGTCGTCCCGATGGCGAAAGCGCTGAGGGTCAGCGCGAGCAAGGCAATGGGCATGGCTGCAACTCCGGTGGGTTTCAATCAGGAGCGCAGTGTCGAGTGTTGGCTGTTGTGGAAAAAGCCAGGGATTGGCATTTGATATTTGCGTGTGAGTCAAAGATTGCGCAAAAGGGGAACGATCAAGGCTCAAACCCGTCAGTTCCTTACAGACCCTTCTGAAGGAGCCCGGTGTTTTGCTGAATCTAAAGACTGCATTACTGCTCGGCGTGCTGTTGTTCTGCGGCAGTGGCGCGCTACAGGCTGCGGCCACGGCGCCTGAACCCGAAACGCCGGCCAAGCCGGAATTGCTCGTCGAAGGCGGGCTTCTCGGGGCGATCAGCTCCAGCATCGATGATGTGCAAGAGAGGCTCGACCTCAACCAGGACCTCATCGACGCCTGGCGCCTGCGGGCGGACCGTGCGGCCGATGAAGTGGGGCGCCTGGTCGACCAGACCGCCGCGCGTTCGCCATGGAGCATCGCCGGGGACTTCCTGTTGCTGTCGGGCGTGTGGATCGGCGCCTTCACTGTGCTCACTTTGCTCGGGCGCTTTGTCGTACAACGCCTGAGCCGACGCCCCTTCATCGGGCAGCGCAAGCGGTTGCAGGCGGTGCTCGGCTATGTCGTGCCCTATACGATTCCCGCGCTGATTTGCCTGCCACTGACCCTGTATGTCAGCCACTTTTTACCCACCTCCATAGGCCGCGCGCTGGCACTGTGTTTTGCCTACGCCACCAGCAGCGGCATCTTTTCCACGTCGATGCTGTTGTGCGTCATTGTCATGTTCAATGTCGGTCACAAGCGCCCAGCGGTGCAGATTATTCGCGACTACTGCCCCAAGCCGCTGTTCCTGATCGGTTTCCTCGCCGCCCTCAGCGACGCCTTGACCAGCCCGCAGATCGCCCGCCAGTTCGGCGGCAATATCACCAGCAGCGTCGCCGTGTTCACCGGCCTGTTCGCGGCGGTGATCTTCGGCGTGCTGGTCGTGCGACTGCGTCGGCCGGTCGCCCACTTGATCCGTAACAGACCGTTGGCACAACGCCTTAAGCACCCGGCCCTGCAGCAGTCGCTGCGGGTGTTTTCCGGGTTGTGGTACTGGCCGATCCTGTTGATGGTGCTGGTCTCGGCGGTCAACCTGATCGGCGCCGGCGACGATAACCAGAAGGCCCTGCGCTGCGCGTTGTTCACCACCATTCTGCTGATTGGCACGGTGTTCCTGAGCACAGTGCTGCAACACCTGTTCAAGTCCCGCAGCCAGGTCGCCATCCAGCGCAGCAGCGCCTACAAGGAACGCTTCCTCAGCCTGCTGCACGCAATCCTGCGCATCGTCATGGCCATCGCCTTTATCGAGATACTCGGGCGGATCTGGGGCGTGTCGCTGTTTGAATTTGCCCAGCGCAATTCGGTGGGCCGGGCGATCAGCGACTCCCTCAGCAGCATCGGCCTGATCCTGCTGATGACCTGGCTGTTCTGGGTGGTGCTCGACACGGCCATCCAGGAAGCGTTGAAGCCACCGGTCAACAAACGCTCCAGCCGCCAACCCAGCACGCGGGTCAAGACCATCCTGCCGCTGCTGCGCAATGCGGTAAAAATCATCCTGGTGGTGATCTGCGCAATCACCACCATGGCCAACCTTGGTATCAACGTTGCACCGCTGCTGGCGGGTGCCGGGGTGGTCGGCCTGGCCATCGGCTTCGGTTCGCAGCAGTTGGTGCAGGACGTGATCACCGGCCTGTTCATCATCATCGAAGACACCCTGTCCATCGGCGATTGGGTGGTGCTCGACTCCGGTCACGCCGGTACTGTCGAAGGCCTGACCATCCGCACCCTGCGCCTGCGCGACGGCAAGGGGTTTGTGCACTCGGTGCCATTTGGGCAGATCAAGGCGGTCACCAACCAGTCGCGGCAATTTGCCTACGCGTTCTTCTCGGTGCAGTTCACCTATGACACGGACGTGGACAAGGCCGTGGAGCTGATCCGCGAAGCGGGGCAGTCGATCCGTGATGACGTGTTCCTCAAGTACAACCTGCAAGGGCCGCTGGAGGTGTTTGGCGTCGACAGGATGGACCTCAACGGCGTGGTGCTCACCGCGCAGTTCCGCACGGTGTCGGGTGGGCAATATGCGGTGAGTCGTGCGTTCAACCAGCGGCTGAAGAAGCTTGTGGATAACTGTGATGAAGTGCACTTCGCGCAGACTTATCCCCAGCAGGTGTTGTTGCCCAAGCGTACGCCGCAGGTGGATGAGCCGGGTGACGAGGTGCCGGCGTCGGTGGTGGTGACGGAGCAGCCCAGGTCTCAATGATGGGTGTGACAGTCAAGGCCTCATCGCAGGCAAGCCAGCGCCCATTCTAGGAGTGCATTCCCCCTGTGGGCGCCGGGCTTGCCCGCGATGAGGCCAGCAGGGTCAATACGGATTCAGTGCCTGATCAATTTCTCTTGCACCGCCTGCTGATCCACGTCGATTAGCACCTGCTGCTTGCCCGCCACCCTTACCGCCGCTGGTAACCCATCCCGGTACACAATCCGATTACCGCTCACCGCCGGCACTTTGCTGCCCGGCAACAGCGTGCCCACCAGGTTCAACGGGTCCGCCCCGCACACGGCGATCAAACTGCCGTCATGGGCCCGACGCCGCACTTCACGCAGCAACGGGATCGCCTCCGGCAATGCAAACTGCTCCCCCGCCAAGCCACTGACAAACCGCCCGCCACGAATCTCGCCTCGCGCCTCCAGCCGATGGAATGTGCGCAGCAATTCGCGCCAACTTGGCAACCACTCGGCTTCACGCTCCAGCAAGCGCCAGAACACCACGCCATAGCGGCGCAGCAGGGTCATCGCCACATGCTCCAGGGTTTCTGCCGAGTGCGGGCCGGCGGCGGTTGAGGAGCGCCTCACCAGTGCCCAGCGACCGGCATCGTCCATGCCGCCGACAAACGCACCGCGCCCACGCCGGCTGCTGCGCGCCTGGCGTTTGCTGGCGGGCGTGGTCAGGGCGCGCAGGCCGGCGAAGCTGTCGGCGTTCACCAGCCCGGCACCCACCAGTTCCTGCAAGGCGGTTTCCAGTTCGCTGCGCAGTAAGTGGGCTTCGTGCACCAACTCATCAAAAAACAGCGCGCCGTGGTCGCGCAGGGCTTGGTGCACCTTCTGCGCCTTGGGCGACAGGCTGGAGGCGTCGGTGAGTTCGGTCAGTGCGCTCCACAGTCCCACCTGGCTGCGTGGCAGCAACACCACCGGTGTGCTGCGCAACGCCATGGCGCTGGCCTTGTTGCTCAAGCGTGTCCACACCAGCTTGCCGCTGCGGCATAGCTCGTCAAGCCAGGTGGAGGAATAGTCCTTGAGACGTGCACTGAGCAGGTCGCTGTCCCAGGCGGACGTGGCGGCGGCATAGCCTTCGAACTGCCCGACGATCTGCGCCAGCATCGCGCTGCCCTGGCCACGGGTGCCTTCGGAAAGGTGCTGCCAATCGAACAGAAACCGCATGAAGTCCTGCAACGCCACAGGCTCGATTTCCCGGCGCAGGCGCTTGACCGTGTAGCGATGAATGCGCGCCAGCAGGTGGCGTTCGCACCATTGCTCGTGCGTGGCGCCAGGGCTGAAATGCCCGCGCAGCACGTAGCCCTCCTGCTCCAGGCGGGCCAGCGCCTGTGTGACATCCGCCACCGGCAAGGCCAGGGGCCCGGCGATCTCGATCAGGCTCAGCGGGCCGAACCCACCAAGTCGCGCGCGCAGCACTTCCGTCACGGCATCCTCGTACGTCCAGGGCTCATCGAAGCCGGGCAGCAACGGCAAGTGGTTGGGGTAGATCGCCTGCACACAACTCAGGCGTTCAACGGCGACCCACAGGCTGGTTTGCAAGTGAGTGTGCAGTGGATAGGCACGGCCACCCTTGGCCAGGGCCTGCAGCCATTTCGCCCATTGCGGCGTGACCTCGTTGCCAGCGATACACGCCAGGCTCATCAGCGCCTCATGCATCTCATCCACCCCGTTGGGCGCCGGCCACGCCTCTTCGCGCACGCCAGCGATGGCGTCGGCATCCAGCGCGCCAAGGTCGTCGGTGCTTTGCGGGTCGCTCCAGCGCCGGTTGAGCACGGCCTGTGTACGGCGTTCCTCCAGTGGGGCATCGTCAAGAAAGGTATAGGGCCGCGCACTCAGAATTTCCGCGGCCATGGGCGACGGCGCTGGCAGGTCGCGGCTGATCAGCCGCACCTCGCCGCGCTCCATGCGCCGCAGCAGGGCTAGCCAGGCGTCGCTGTCCATGGCTTCGTGCAGGCAGTCGTCGAGGGTTTGTTCCACCAACGGATGGTTGGGGATCTCGCGCTCGCCGGCGAGGTTTTCCAGGCAGGCGATCTGGTCGGGAAACACGCTGGCAATCAGGTCTTCACTTTTCATGCGCTGGATCTGCGGCGCGACCTTGCGCCCACCGGTATAGCGCGGCAACGCCAACGCCACGCCGGCATTCCAGCGCCAGCGCACGCCGAACAGCGGTGCATCCAGCACAGCCTGGATCAGGAGATGCTCGGCGCTGTGACTGTTGAGGTAGCGCCACACGTCGTCCAGCTCGAAACTGTGGCTGGTGGACAGTGACAGCACGATCGCATTCTCGCTGGCCGCGGCCTGCAGTTCGAAATTGAACGTGCGGCAAAAACGCTTGCGCAGCGCCAGGCCCCAGGCGCGGTTGACGCGACTGCCGAATGGCGTATGGATGATCAGTTGGGTGCCCCCGGACGCGTCGAAAAAACGCTCCATGATCAACGTGTCCTGGGACGGCAAGGCACTCAGGGCCAGGCGCGTGCGAGCCAGGTAATCGAGAATCTGCTCGGCGCTGGCGCGGTTCAGGCCGAGGGTGCCGGTGAGCCAGTCCTGTGCGGCGTGCAGGTCGCCCGGCGTTGCGCTGAGCAACGCGTCCAATTGGCCCTGGAGGCGCGCCACCGCCGCCGACAGCTCGTTGCTGCGCCCCGGCGCCTCACCCAGCCAGAAGGGAATGGTCGGCGGTTGGCCATGGGCGTCTTCGACCCGCACTTTGCCGGCCTCGACGCGCAGGATTCTGTACGACGTATTGCCGAGCTGGAAGATATCCCCGGCGATGCTTTCCACCGCGAAATCTTCGTTGACGCTGCCAATGCTCAAGCTCTGGGGCTCGAGCAGCACGCTGTAGTCGGCGTTGTCGGGGATGGTGCCGCCACTGGTCACGGCAGTCAGTTTGGCGCCACGTCGACCGCGCAGGGTGCGAGTCAGGGCGTCGCGGTGCAGGTAGGCGCTGCGGATGCCCTGGCGACCGTTATAACCCTCGCTGAGCATCTGCAGCAGTGCCTGGTAGTGCCGTTCATCGAGCGTGGCGTAGGGCGCGGCGCGGCAGATAAGGTCCAGCAAGGCCTGCTCGGACCATTCCTGGGCGCTGACTTCGGCGATGATCTGCTGGGCCAGCACGTCCAGCGGCGCGACCGGTATGTGCAGGGTGTCCAGCTCGCCCCGGCGCACACAGTCGAGCAGGGCGGCGCATTCGATCAAGTCGTCGCGGGTCGTAGCGAACAGGCGCCCCTTGGGCGTGCCGCCGACGTGGTGGCCGGAGCGCCCCACCCTTTGCAGAAAACCGTTGATGGAGCCGGGCGAGCCGATCTGGCAGACCAGGTCCACATCGCCGATATCAATCCCCAGCTCCAGGGACGCGGTGGCGATCAGCACTTGCAGCGCACCGCCCTTGAGGCGTTGCTCGGCGTCCAGGCGCATTTCCTTGGCCAGGCTGCCGTGGTGAGCTGCCACGGCGGACTTGCCCAGGCGTTCGCTCAAGTGTCGGGCCAAGCGCTCGGCCAGGCGTCGGGTGTTGACGAACACGAGTGTGGTGCGGTGTTCGCGGGCCAATTCGGCCAGGCGGTCGTAGACCCGCTCCCACACATCGTTGGCCATCACCGCCGAGAGCGGCACGGGCGGCACCTCGATATCCAGGTCGCGCGGGCGCGCGTGGCCGATATCGACAATCGCGCACGTCCGGCCGCTGCCGACAAGGAATCGCGACACCGCGTCGATGGGCTTTTGCGTGGCCGACAGGCCGATACGCATCAGCGGTCCGGCGCACAAGTGTTGCAGGCGTTCCAGGCTCAAGGCCAGGTGGCTGCCCCGTTTGCCGTCGGCGATGGCGTGGATCTCATCGACGATCACCGTGCGTGTATTGGCGAGCATCTGTCGGCCGGAGTCCGAGCCCAACAATACGTAGAGCGATTCCGGAGTCGTCACCAGGATATGCGGCGGGCGCTTGCGCATCAGCGCGCGGTCTTTTTGCGGGGTGTCGCCGGTGCGCACGGCGGTGCGGATAACCAGCGGCGGCAGGCCCAGCTTCTGCAGGTGCTCAGTGATACCGGCCAGCGGGTCTTGCAGGTTGATCTGGATGTCGTTGGACAGCGCCTTGAGCGGCGACACGTAGACCACCAGGGTTTCATCTGGCAACTCACCGCCGTTGGCCAGGCCTTGGTGGACCAGGTCATCGAGCACTGCCAGGAACGCCGTCAGCGTCTTGCCGGAGCCGGTGGGCGCGGCGATCAGCGTCGATTGGCGTTGGCGGATCAGCGGCCACGCCTGGGCCTGGGCGCCTGTCACCGAGGGGAAGGTGCTGCGCAACCAGGTGCTGACGGCGGGGTGGAAGCCGTCCAGGGCCGTGTCCGTGGATTCAGGAAGGTTCATGCGTTCAGTTATGCGGCCGGCTACAACAAGTTGCAACCCCGCACTTTATCCGTGACGGTTGCGCTACAAACCCGCAAAATGCAACGATTCTGACAAATACCTAATAACCATCGTTCCACACAGACCGGGCCTGCTCAATCTATGCGAATGCGCCTTATGTTACTGGGCGGCGGGAATGCCCTCGGGCAGGCGCTGATTCGCCTCGGTGCAGAGGAAGACATCGGTTTCCTCGCCCCCAAACCGCCCAAAGATGGCTGGGATGCCGCGAGCCTTACCCAATTGCTCGACGACACCCGTCCCGATGCGTTGATCAACCTCGCCTACTATTTCGACTGGTTCCAGGCGGAAGGGGTCAGCGAAACTCGCCTGGCGGCCCAAGAGTTCGCCATCGAACGCTTGGCCGAACTGTGCCAGCACCACAGCATCACTTTGTTGCAACCGTCCAGCTACCGCGTATTCGATGGCTCCCGCGCCACCGCCTACAGCGAAAAAGACGAGCCGGTGCCCCTGGGCCTGCGCGGCCAGGCGTTGTGGCGAATCGAACAAAGTGTGCGCGCCACTTGCCCGCAACATGTGTTGCTGCGGTTTGGCTGGCTGCTGGATGACAGCGTCGACGGCACCCTCGGGCGCTTCCTGGCGCGGGCCGAGAAGCCGGATGAGTTGCTGATGGCCGATGACCGTCGCGGCAACCCGACACCGGTGGATGACGCGGCACGGGTAATCATCTCGGTGCTCAAGCAACTCGATTGCGCGGCGCCGCTGTGGGGGACTTACCATTACGCCGGCCATGAGGCGACCACACCGTTGGCGCTGGGCCAGGCGATCCTCACCGAAGCGCGCAACTTTCACCCGCTGGCGATCGAATCCCCCACCGCCCAGGCCCACGCGGCCCGGCCGGATGCGAGTGAAGAACCGCAACACGCGGTGCTCGCCTGCAAGAAAATCCTCCACACCTTTGGCATCAAGCCACGGGCGTGGCGGGCAGGGCTGCCGGCATTGCTGGATCGGTTCTACCGCCACAGCTGAGCCCGCGCAAAAACGACTGTGGGAGCGGGCTTGTGTGGGAGCCGGGCTTGCCCGCGATGCGGTCGCCTCGGTCTGTCAGTTGCACCGAGGCGATGCTATCGCGGGCAAGCCCGCTCCTACACAGGCGCGCTCCCACAGTGTGGCGTTTGTCAGGCCGTGGTTAGAACTTGTAGCCGATACCCACCATGTAGACCATCGGGTCCACGTCCACATTGACCTTGGCGCGAGTGCCTTGGCCCAGTGCGTTGTTGTCCACCGTCGCCTTGGTGCTGATGTCGATGTAGCGCGCCTGGGCGTTGATCATCCACTTGTCGTTGATCATGTAGTCGGCGCCGATTTGCGCGGCCCAGCCCCAGGAGTTCTCTGCCTTGAAGTTGCTGAAACCGGCATTCGAGGCACGGCTGCCGACGTGTTCGTCATAGATCCAGGTGTAGTTGATACCCGCGCCTACGTACGGCTGGAACGCCGACTTGTTGTCCAGCGGGTAGTACACGACGCTCAGGGTTGGCGGCAGGTGCTTGAGGGTGCCGAGCTTGCCGTTCGCGGCGCCGAGGGCGGTGTTCTTGATCTTCACGTCATGCTCGAACGGCGTGGCGGCCAGCAGTTCGATACCGACGTGGTTGGTCAGCATGTAAGCGAAGTTCAAGCCCAACTGGGTGTCGCTGCTCATGGTCGCCTTGCCGCCCAGGTTGGCGCCGGCCAATGGGCCCTGGTCAACCTTGACGCTGCCGCTGTCTGCCTTCGGGTTCACGGTAATTGCACCGGCGCGAATCAGAATGTCACCCGCTTCGTGAGCGTGGACGGCAGGGGCGGCAAGGGCGAGCGCGAAGAGGGACGCGCCGAGCAGAGACTTGTTCATGGGAGCTCCAAAAGGACGTTTAAAAGTTGTACGTCCAATGGTAAAGATCGTTCCGCGCGATCTTTTGACTCAGCTCAATGAAAGGTCGATCAGCGCTATTCCGGCAGTTCGTACATGTAAATCTTCTCGGCTTCCATCTGGTAACCGGCATCGGCCAGCTCGCTGGTGGACGGCTTGACCTGCATCGCGCCTTCGATCCAGTACGGCTGATACAACTCATCGAGCTTCACGCCGATTTCGCTTTTGACATGCACGATCTGGTTCGACGGTGGCGGCGGTACGTGGATGCACGCACCGAAATACGGCACCAGCAAGAACTCCGTGGTGCGGCCGTTTTCGCCAACTTCCAGGGGCACGATGTAGCCCGGCAAACGAATGTGCTGACCATCGAGCCCCGGCACGACAGGGGCGTTGGGCATGTCCTGCTTGGCCGCTGGCGCCGACTCCAGGGCATCCGCCATGCTGGAGAGATTGTGCAGGGGTTGCATGTTCGGCACCTCTGGCTCGGCATCCGGGGGGATCAGTTCCGACCAGGTCAGCTCTTTAGGTTCGGCCGCCCAGGCGGGCAGGGCGAACAGTAGAAACAGTGCAAACAGGGCGCGACGCATCGAGTCCTTCCTCATAAACGTATGGACAGGCCATCGGCCAGGGATTGCCGATAGGCGCGCCACGCGGGCACGCTGCCCATCAACAGCGCGGCAGCCAGGATACCGGCGAGCAGCGTCCATTCATATTCACTCGGCCACGCCATCGGCAGGTCCAGGCCGTAGTTGGCCTGCAGATACCCGCGCGACGCGGCGATGCACACGTACAGCAAACCCAAGCCCGCGATCACACCGGAGAGTGCCAGGGCGAAGGCTTCGAAAATCAACAGCGTCGCGATATGCCAAGGGCGTGCGCCCACCGAACGCAGGATCGCCATTTCGCGGCGACGTTCATTGAGGCTGGTGAGGATCGCCGTGAGCATGCCGATCAGGCCGGTGAGCACCACGAACAGCGAGATCACGAACAGCGCTTTCTCGGCGGTGCCCATCATGCTCCACAACTCTTGCAGCGCCACGCCGGGCAGGATCGCCAGCATCGGCTCGCCACGGAATTCATTGATCTCCCGTTGCAGCGCGAACGTGGAGATCTTGTTGTTCAGGCCGAGCATGAACGCGGTGATGGCCTGTGGGGTGAGGTCCATGTTGCGTGCCTGATCGGCACTGACGCGACCTTTGCCCTGGGCAGGCACGCCGTTGTGCCAGTCGATATGGATCGCTTCCATGCCGCCGAGGCTGATATGCAGCGTGCGGTCTACCGGCGTGCCGGTGCGCTTGAGAATACCGACCACAGTGAACGGTTTGTCATCGTGTTTCACCAGGCTGACCGCCGCGACGCCATGGGCCAGCACCAGTTTATCGCCGAGCTTGTAGTGCAGCGCATCGGCGACTTCGGCGCCCAGCACCACTTCGAACGGGTCGGTGGCGAAGGCGCGGCCGCTGGCCAGTTCGAGGTTTTGCTTGCGCCCGTATTGGTAATGCTCGAAGTAGGACGTGTTGGTGCCCATCACCCGGTAGCCGCGATGGGAGTCACCGAGGGAAATCGGGATCGCCCATTTCACCTGAGGGCTGGCGGCGAAGTGCTCGTAGCTGTCCCAGCGGATGTTGTTGGTGGCGTTGCCTATGCGAAATACCGAGTACAGCAGCAGGTTCACCGAGCCCGAACGGGCGCCGACGATCAGGTCGGTGCCGCTGATGGTGCTGGCGAAACTGTTGCGCGCCTCAACGCGCACGCGCTCCACCGCGAGCAACAAGCAGACTGAAAGCGCGATGGCGAAGGCGGTGAGGATCGCGGTAAAGCGGCGGTTAGCCAGGCTGGCCATGGCTAGACGGAACAGATACATCTCAAACCTCTGCGGGCGTGGCGGCGCGATTGAGTTCGGCCAGCGACAGGTTGCGGTCGAACAGCGAAGCCAGGCTCTGGTCATGGCTGACAAATAACAGGCTGGCGCCGGCTTCGCGGCATTCGGCGAACAGCAGTTGCAGGAAGGCTTCGCGGGCGTCGTAGTCCAAGGCTGAGGTGGGTTCGTCGGCGATCACCAGTTCCGGCTGGCCGATCAACGCCCGGGCGGCGGCCACCCGTTGCTGCTGGCCGATGGACAGCGAGTCGGCACGGCGTTCCAGCAGGTCTTTGTCCTTTAAGCCAAGGTGCGCCAGCAACGCAGCGGCGGCCTGATCGACACTGCCGTGACGCTGCTTTGCGCGCTGTGCGCGCAGTGTGGAGAAGTGGCATGGCAACTCGACGTTCTCACGCACCGACAGGAACGGCAGCAGGTTGAACTGCTGGAAGATGTAGCCGGTGTGGTCGACCCGGAAACGGTCGCGGGCACCGGCCGAGAGGTCGGTGAGCTCTTGGCCGAGCAGACGGATGCTGCCCCGGCTGGGTGTCTGCACACCGCCGAGCAGGCCCAGCAGCGTGGTTTTGCCACTGCCGCTCGGGCCCTTGAGAAACAGGGTTTCTCCCGCTTCCAGGCGGAAGGCGGGGATGTCCAGCAACTGCGGGTGCCCGGGCCAGTTGAAGCCCAGGTCAGACAGTTCGATTAACGCTTGAGTCATGGGAAATCAATGTCGCCTGCGGGTAGGAAAATGGCACCGATCCATTGTGGGCGGGTTTTCAAATCAGAACGTCAGGGTGGCTGCGGTGGCCGTCGCTTCAACACCTTGCTGACCGCTCGGGCCGATCAGTTGTACCTGAATTTTCTGGGTGGCGGGGAAGGTCTTGAACACCTGGGTCAGGTCGAGATTGCCCAAGGCGGTCGGCGTGGTACAGGTGAACTGGTAGTGGGCGTGGATTTCGCTGTGGTCATGATGATGCTCGTGGGCGCCGTCCTTGGCGTCATCGTCGTGGTCGTGGTCGGCTTCCGGCTTGTCCCCGAACAGCGGGCTGTTGAGCGCCTGGGTGCTGACCACGCAACCGGCACCTTTAGGCAGGTTGAACAGGGCGACAGGGTTCTCCAGTTGCTTGCGCACGGCCGCGACCTTGGCTTTGTCCGCCGCAGTGGTGGCCAGGTGTTCGAAGCCCACCAGGTTCATCGCCGGACTGTCCAGCTCAAGCTCCAGGGCCTGGCCGTCGAGCACGGCGTTGAGGCGGCCGACGCCATGCTCGTGGGCGCCGAGGCTGCCGTGTTCATGGTCGTGATCGTCATGAGCGTGGGCAGCCGCCAGGGGCAGCAGGGCAAACGGCAAAGCAAGCAACAGACGGCGCATGGGAAGGCTCCAGAACATGAAAGTTTTGTTATGTGATCTTATAACAATAAGCCGAGAGTTTGACCGCCCGCTTGGCGTTGCGCAAGCCGCATGGGAGCATGCCGGTCAGAAAAGTGCAGGAGTAAGGACGATGTTGCGAATTCGTGGAACCGTCGGCGACCTGCCGGTGGACTTGACCCTGGAGCTGGACGACGGCGATTGGGCACGGCTGGGCGCGCAATTGCAGGCGACGCCGGTAACCAGTACGGCCGCCGCGCCGGTGGCTCCGGTCAAACACAGTGATGACCTGTGGCAGAGCGCCCAAGACCTGTTGCGCAACGCCGGCCAGCTCAGTGGCCTGGAGCTGCTTGACCAGTTGGAAGGCTTGGCGGGCGATGCCTCGGCGGGCAAGCGCCTGTTGGTGCGCCTGCGTCACAGCGCCAAGGTGAAGGTTGCCAGCGGCGGGGATACGCCGCTGTACAGCTGGGTCGGTGATTAATACAGCGCGGCAAACAACTTGCGGCGGTACACGCTCACCAGCGGGTGATCGTTGCCCAGCAGCTCGAACACCTGCAGCAAGGTCTTGTGCGGCAGGCCTTCGCTGTAGCTGCGGTTGCGGACAAACAGCTTGAGCAGGCCTTCCAGCGCGGCATCGTACTGCTGGCGCGCCAGTTGCTGGATCGCCAACTGGTAGGCTGCTTCGTCGTCCTGCGGATTTTGCGCCAGGCGGCTTTTCAGGTCGGCGGCGTCCGGCAGGTCGGCAGCCTGGCGCAGGAAGGTGATCTGCGCCTTGGCCCCGGCGAGGGCGGCCTTGTGATCGTCGCTCTTCACCGCGTCCAGCACGGTCTGGGCTTCGCCCAGTTCACCGCGTTCGGCCAGGCAGCGGGCGTACAGGATCAACGCTGCGGCGTTGGTGTTGTCTTCGCCCAGCAACGCGACCAGCACGGCTTCGGCATCGCTGATGCGACCTTCGGTAAACAGCGCCTGGGCCTGCTCCAAAGGGTCCGCTGCCGCGGGAGGTGGCATCTGCACATGCGGCTCCAGCATCGCCCGCACCGCGGACTCCGGCTGTGCCCCGGCAAACCCGTCCACCGGCTGGCCGTCCTTGAACAGCACCACGGTCGGCAGGCTGCGAATGCCAAAACGCGCAACGATATCCTGCTCGGCCTCGCAATCGACCTTGGCCAGCAGCAATTCGCCCTGATAACTCTCGGCGATCTGCGCCAGCAGCGGCATCAACGCCTTGCACGGCGCGCACCACTCGGCCCAGAAATCCACCAGTACGGGTTTTTCGAAAGAGTTCTGGATCACAGCCTGGTCGAAATGGGCGGTGGTGACATCGAAGATGTACGGCGTGGACTCACTCATGGGGCGTCTCGAATAAAGCGGGAATGGGGCAACTATAAGGGCTGGCGCCGTCGGCTGAAAGCTTGGTTGAGTCAAGATCGTTATTGCAGGCAAGCCCGCTCCCACGGGGGAGGTGCTCACCTATTGGGAGCGGGCTTGCCCGCGATGGCTTCAAGGGCGCCGCGAATGGTACAGGCTCACCTTGCGAAACTCCCAAGGCTCCGCCAAGTCAGGCAATGTCAGGGCATCCAGGATCTGCAGCCGCTGGTAACCCGGGTGCTGAAAGTCCCGTACCCGCGAATCCGCCACCAGCGCTTCACGGCCTCGGGTCAGGAACTGATCCAGCAGCGGCAGGTTCGCCCGGTCGTAGAGCACGTCGGCGACCAGGATCAGGTCGAAGCGGTCGGCTTCGGCGAAAAAATCTACCGAGTAGCCCAGTTCTACGCCGTTGAGCTCGGCATTTGCCCGACAGGACGCCAAGGCCAACGGGTCGAGGTCGCAGGCCACCACTTCCCGCGCGCCGGCCTTGACCGCCGCAATCCCGGCCACGCCGGAACCGGCGCCAAAGTCCAGCACGCGTTTGCCCGCGACCCACTCGGGGTTCGCCGCCAGGTACCGCGCCAGCGCCAGGCCGCTGGCCCAGCAAAAACTCCAGTAGGGCGGTTCATGCAGGATGCGGCGGGTTTCCTCGGGGCTGAAGGCTCGGTCCATGTTGTCCGCATCCAGCAGCCACAACGACAGCGCGGTGCCCGGCAGTGGGCAGGGCACCAAGTGGGCGTCGCCGATCAGTTCGCTGAGGGCCGCTTGCAGGTCCAGCGGTGGCGTCATGGTGCCTTGACGAGTTGCAGGGGGCCGGTGGTCTGGGTGATCGCCTGGGTGATGCGCACGGCGGGCAGGTGCAGGATCAACTGGCCGGACTGGCTGGCGCGGCCCCGCAATTCAACCCGCGCACCGGCTGGGAAGGCTTCAGGATTGAAACGCAGGCGGAAAGCCAGGGGCTGGCCATTGCCGGTCAGCACGCTGCTGGCGAGCAATTGTTGCGGGCGCGAACGGTCGTCGATCACCAGCAGGGCCATTTCGACTTCAGCCCCCGCTGGAATGTTGGTCAGGCTGCCGCTGATCTCCCGCTGGAAGGCGGGCAGGGGGCCGAGGTCTTCGATGCCGGGGACTTTTTTCTCTTGTGCCGGCGTGGGTTGAGGCGCGGCCGGCTTGGGGGCTTCGCTGCTGCAGGCGACCAGGACACTGAACAGGGTGAGTAAAACAAGTGGTCGTAACTGCATGTACGGCTCCAGAAAGGACAAAATCCGTGGCTTAAAAAATATGAAACATAATAGTCAGCCTATATACCGTAAAGGCTATGGCTTGTCTTGCCACGGGGATGCGCTACCATGGCCCTCCCTTTATTTGTTGCCTGCCAACCATGCACTGTCCCTTCTGCGGTGCCAACGACACCAAGGTCATTGACTCGCGTCTGGTCGCCGAGGGCGATCAAGTGCGTCGCCGGCGCGAATGCCTGGCCTGCGGTGAACGTTTCACCACCTTCGAAACCGCCGAACTGGTGTTGCCGCGCCTGATCAAATCCGACGGCAGCCGCCAGCCCTTCGACGAAGAAAAACTGCGCGCGGGTATGCAGCGCGCCCTGGAAAAACGCCCGGTGAGTGTCGAGCGGCTGGAGGCGGCGCTGGTGCATATCAAGCACAAGCTGCGTGCGACCGGCGAGCGCGAGGTCAAGAGCCTGGTGGTTGGAGAGCTGGTGATGGGCGAGCTGCAGAAGCTCGACGAAGTTGCCTATATCCGTTTCGCTTCGGTGTATCGACGCTTCCAGGACCTCAATGAGTTCCGCGAAGAGATCGACCGCCTGGCCCGTGAGCCTGCCAAAGAATGAACCCTCCTTCTGCCGAACAAGCTGTGCTCGATGCCCACTACATGGCCCGTGCCCTCGAATTGGCGCGCAATGGCCGCTACACCACTCACCCCAACCCACGGGTCGGCTGCGTGATTGTGCGTGACGGGCAGATCGTCGGCGAAGGTTGGCACGTGCGCACCGGCGAGCCCCATGCCGAAGTCCATGCGCTGCGTGCGGCCGGTGACCAGGCGCGCGGCGCCACGGCCTATGTGACCCTCGAGCCCTGCAGCCACTATGGGCACACTCCGCCTTGCGCCGACGCGCTGGTGAGTGCCGGGTTGGCGCGGGTGGTTGCGGCGATGCAGGACCCTAACCCG
This sequence comes from Pseudomonas sp. MYb13, assembly GCF_002980075.1. Taxonomy (NCBI): domain Bacteria; kingdom Pseudomonadati; phylum Pseudomonadota; class Gammaproteobacteria; order Pseudomonadales; family Pseudomonadaceae; genus Pseudomonas; species Pseudomonas sp. MYb13. The sequence goes on from NZ_PCQI01000012.1 coordinate 75,604, forward strand.
GAAGTCGCCGGGCGCGGCATGCAGCGCCTGGCCCAGGCCGGGATCGAAGTGCGCAGCGGTGTGCTGGAAGGTGAAGCGCGGGCGCTCAATAGAGGCTTCCTCAAGCGCATGGAACATGGCCTGCCGTTCGTGCGGGTAAAACTGGCCATGAGCCTGGACGGCCGCACCGCGATGGCCAGCGGCGAGAGCCAATGGATCACCGGCCCCGCCGCGCGCGCCGCCGTGCAGCGCCTGCGCGCCGAAGCCAGCGTGGTACTGACCGGCGCCGACACGGTGCTGGCCGACGGTGCTCGCCTGACCGTGCGCGCCGCCGAACTCGGCCTGGACGACGCCACCACCGCCCTGGCAATGTCGCGCCCGCCGTTGCGCGTGCTGATCGACGGTCGCCTGCGCGTGCCGCTGAACGCGCCATTCTTCAAGGCTGGCCCGGCGCTGGTCATCACTTGCGTGACCCCGGAAAACCAGTTCCCCCGTGGCCCCGAGTGCCTGGTGGTACCGGGCGTGGAGGGCCAGGTCGACCTGCGTTCTGCGCTGGTCGCCCTGGCCGCTCGTGGCGTCAACGAGGTGTTGGTGGAAGCCGGTCCAAGCCTGGCGGGTGCGTTTGCCCAGCAAGGCCTGGTGGATGAGTACGTGATATTCATCGCCGGCAAGTTCCTCGGCTCCGCCGCCCGGCCCTTGCTGGACTGGCCGCTTGAGAAACTGGCCGACGCCCCCCAACTCAAGATCACTGAAATGCGCGCTGTGGGCGACGACTGGCGAGTCACTGCCATTCCTGTGCCCGCAGCGAGCGTATAATTCCCGGCCTGCGCTTGAGCGTCAGCCCCTCGTTTTCAGGAGAACGAAATGTTCACCGGCATTATCGAATCCATCGGCAGCATCCGCGCCATGACCCCCAAAGGCGGCGACGTGCGCCTGCTGGTTGAAACCGGCAAGCTGGACCTCGGCGACGTCAAGCTGGGTGACAGCATCGCCGTCAGCGGCGTGTGCCTCACCGTCATCGAGCTGCCGGGCAACGGCTTTGCCGCCGATGTCAGCCGGGAAACCCTGGACTGCACCGCGATGAACGACCTCAAGGCCGGCAGCCCGGTCAACCTGGAAAAAGCCCTGACCCCGACCACCCGCCTCGGCGGTCACCTGGTCAGCGGCCATGTCGACGGTGTCGGCGAAGTGGTCGCGCGCAGCGAGAACGCGCGCGCGGTGGAGTTCCGTATCCGCGCGCCCAAGGAGCTGGCCAAGTACATCGCCCACAAAGGCTCGATCACCGTCGACGGCACCAGCCTGACCGTGAACGCCGTGAATGGCGCCGAATTCGAATTGACGATCATTCCCCACACCCTCAGCGAAACCATCATGGCGTCTTACCAGCCGGGTCGCCGGGTGAACCTGGAAGTGGACTTGCTTGCCCGTTACCTGGAGCGCCTGTTGCTGGGCGATAAGGCCGCAGAGCCCGCATCCGGTAACATCACTGAAAGTTTTCTGGCCGCTAACGGCTACCTGAAATCCTGACCAAGGGGGTGCCGCGTGGCGCTCAATAGCATCGAAGAACTGGTTGAAGACATCCGCCAAGGCAAGATGGTCATCCTGATGGATGACGAAGACCGCGAGAACGAAGGCGACATCATCATGGCCGCCGAGGCCTGCCAGGCTGAGCACATCAACTTCATGGCCAAGTACGCCCGCGGGCTGATCTGCATGCCCATGAGCCGTGAACGCTGCGAATTGCTCAAGCTGCCGTTGATGGCGCCGCGCAATGGCTCGGGTTTTGGCACCAAGTTCACCGTGTCCATCGAGGCCACCACGGGCGTCACCACCGGGATCTCCGCCGCTGACCGCGCGCGCACCGTGCAAGCGGCTGCGGCGAAAGATGCCAAGGCCGAAGACATTGTCAGCCCCGGTCACATCTTCCCGCTGATGGCCCAACCGGGCGGCACCCTGGCTCGCGCCGGCCATACCGAAGCTGCCTGCGACCTGGCGCGCATGGCCGGTTTCGAGCCGAGCGGCGTCATCTGCGAAGTCATGAATGACGACGGCACCATGGCCCGTCGCGCCGAACTCGAAGCCTTTGCCGCCGAACACAACATCAAGGTGGGCACCATTGCCGACCTGATTCACTACCGCATGATCCACGAACGTACCGTTCAGCGGATTGCCGAGCAGCCACTGGACAGCGAACTGGGCCAATTCAATCTGGTGACCTACCGTGATTCAGTGGAAGGTGACGTGCACATGGCCCTGACCCTGGGGGCCATTTGCGCCGAAGAGCCGACCCTGGTGCGTGTGCACAACATGGACCCGCTGCGCGACCTGCTGATGGTCAAGCAACCCGGCCGCTGGAGCCTGCGTGCCGCGATGGCTGCGGTCTCCGCGGCAGGCAGTGGTGTGGTGCTGTTGCTCGGCCACCCGTTGGATGGCGATGTGCTGCTGGCGCATATTCGCGAAACGGCTGATCACGTGCCGGTGAAAAAACCGACCACCTACAGCATCGTGGGTGCCGGTTCGCAGATCCTGCGTGACCTGGGCGTGCGTAAAATGCGCCTGATGAGTGCACCGATGAAATTTAATGCGATATCCGGTTTCGACCTGGAAGTAGTAGAATACGTGCCCTCCGAATAAAGGCTGGCGATTTTCGCCCCTTGTTCGCGGTTCAAATATCACTAAGGGACGCGTCATACACGCGTCCCGGCTCTTTAAGAGATTTGTCGAATGACCCTGAAGACCATCGAAGGTACCTTCATCGCCCCCAAAGGCCGCTACGCCCTGGTAGTCGGCCGCTTCAACAGCTTCGTGGTTGAAAGCCTGGTAAGCGGTGCCGTGGACGCCCTGGTTCGCCACGGTGTGAGCGAGAGCGACATCACCATCATCCGCGCGCCTGGCGCCTTCGAAATTCCACTGGTTGCGCAAAAAGTTGCTCAACAGGGTGAATACGCGGCGATCATCGCCCTGGGCGCGGTCATTCGTGGCGGCACCCCGCACTTCGAATACGTGGCCGGCGAATGCACCAAGGGCCTGGCCCAGGTGTCCATGGAGTTCGGTGTGCCCGTTGCTTTCGGCGTGCTGACCGTTGATTCCATCGAGCAAGCCATCGAGCGTTCCGGCACCAAGGCCGGTAACAAAGGCGCTGAAGCTGCATTGTCCGCCCTGGAAATGGTCAGCCTGCTGTCGCAGCTGGAGGCCAAGTGATTTCCGACGAGAGCGACAACTTCAACCCGCGCGAGCCACGCCCAGCAGACGCCGGCAAGCCATCCAAGAACGAGAAGCGTCGCGCTGCTCGTCAGTTGGCGACCCAGGCGCTGTATCAGCGTCACCTGGCGGGCACCTCGTTGAACGAAATCGAGGCGCAGTTTCGCGTCGACAACGACTTCACCTTCGCCGACCTGCCGTACTTCCACGACATCCTGCACGGTGTGCATGCCCACCTGACCGAGATCGATACAGCCCTGGCGCCTTGCCTGGACCTGACCATCGAAGAGCTGGACCCGGTAGAGCTGTGCGTGATGCGCCTGTCCGCCTGGGAACTGCTGTATCGCGTCGACGTGCCGTACCGCGTGGTGATCAACGAAGGTATCGAACTGGCGAAAGTCTACGGTTCGACCGACGGCCACAAGTTCGTCAACGGCGTACTCGACAAGCTGGCTCCACGCCTGCGTGAAGCCGAAGTGAAGGCGTACAAGCGCTAATTCGCGCTTGAGTCCTGATGGGTGAGTTTGAGCTGATCCGCAATTACTTCGCCGCCGCGCCCTGTGCGCAGGGCGGTGAAGGTATTGCCCTGGGGATCGGCGATGACTGCGCCTTGCTGGCGCTTCCCGCTGGGGAGCAGCTGGCAATCTCCACCGATACATTGGTGGCCGGGGTGCATTTTTCCGACCCCTGCGACCCGTTCCTGCTCGGCCAGCGCTCGTTGGCCGTGGCCGTGAGCGACCTGGCGGCCATGGGCGCCCACCCCCTTGCGTTCACCCTTGCCCTGACCACGCCGACGGTTGATGCCAACTGGCTGCAACGCTATGCCCAGGGTTTGAACCTCATGGCGCAAAGCTGTGGCGTGGGCTTGGTGGGCGGTGATACCACCCGTGGGCCCCTGAGCCTGACCATGACCGTGTTTGGCCGTGTGCCGGCTGGGCTGGCCTTGACCCGCAGCGGTGCGCGACCGGGCGACCTGTTGTGCGTCGGCGGTGAACTGGGCAATGCCGCCGGCGCATTGCCGCTGGTACTGGGCCAGCGCAGTGCGCACGCGGCTATCGCCGACCCGTTGCTGGCCCACTACTGGTCGCCGCAACCGCAGTTGGCCCTGGGGCTGGCATTGCGCGGCAAGGCCACGTCCGCGATGGATATCTCCGACGGGCTCCTGGCCGATTGCGGGCATATCGCCACGGCCTCCAGGGTCAGCCTGCTGATCGAGCGTCAACAGTTGCCTTTGTCCAAGGCGCTGCTGGCGTTTGTCGGTGATGACGAAGCACGTGTGGCGGCGTTGAGCGGGGGGGACGACTATGTGCTGGCGTTCACGCTGCCACCCGCCGAGCTGGCACCGTTACTCGCCGATGGCTGGCCGGTCCATGTGATCGGCCGGGTCGAGGCAGGGCAGGGTGTCATCTTGCTCGATGCCAACGGGCAGGACATCACGCCGGCCATCCGTGGCTATCAGCATTTTCGCGAGACCCCCTGAATCGGCATGCTGCGCTACCCTCAATAGCGATATCACGCATGCAAGGTCCTGTAGGAGTTCGTCACCATGGATGTGCGCCGCTGGCTGCTGCTCGTGCTATGTGCCTTTACCGCTGCGGGTCAGGCCCAGGACGTGCCCGGCAAGGTCGTACTGGCCAGCGAGGAATGGAGCGACTACACCAATAAAGACGGCAGCGGCCTGGCCTGGGACGTGCTGCGCCAGGTCTTCGAGCCCGCCGGCATCACGTTGCAGACTCGTTCAGTGCCCTACACCCGTTCAGTCGGCCTGGCCCAACGCGGCGAGGTGGATGGTTGGGTCGGTGCCTATCGCAATGAAGTCGAGGGCGTGTTGTACCCTCGCTGGAAGTTCGATTCCGACCCTATCTACGCGCTCGGGCTGGCCAGTACTCCGGCACCGACGCTGGCCACGTTGGGCAATTACCGCCTGGCCTGGGTACGCGGCTACAAGTACGAGGGGTACTTGCCCACGGTTCGCCGTTTCAACCAGATCGAACGCCGCGATGGCATATTGCCAATGCTGGAACACGCCCGGGCCGATTTCTACATCGATGCATTGGCCGAAGCCAAGTACGTGCTCACTCAAGCGCAGGATCCCTCGAAGTTCGCCCTGACGCGTATTGCCGAACTCCCGCTTTATATCGGGTTTGCCGATAACGAGCGGGGCCGGAGCTTGATGGCGGTGTTCGACCAGCGCATGGACGCACTGGTGAAGAGTGGTGAGTTAAAGCCGACTTTCGAACGTTGGAAACAACCCTATCCGTTCTGATCTGCATAGAACCAAGGCGAAGGCCAATCGAACCTATTGATCTTTATCAGCGATAATTCAGCTTAAGCGTCTGTAGGAACCTGCTGTTACAATGGCCGCCTCTGTAAAAACTGAAATCAGGAGCACACGGTGCCCGTCGTTTTCGTCGCCGCTTCCAAGCTGCCTACCCCTTTTGCCACGTTCACCATGAACGGCTTTCTCGAAGAAGCCACCGGGCGCGAGCACGTTGTGCTCAGCCTGGGCGATATCGATGACGGCGCGCCAGTGCTGGGCCGTGTGCACTCCGAATGCCTGACCGGCGATGCGCTGTTCAGCCAGCGCTGTGACTGCGGCTCGCAACTGGAAGCGGCCATGCGGGCCATTGCCCGGGAAGGCCGAGGCGTGCTGCTGTACTTGCGCCAGGAAGGCCGTGGCATTGGCCTGATGAACAAGATCCGCGCCTACGAGCTGCAAGATGGCGGTGCCGATACCGTCGAGGCCAACGAGCGCCTGGGGTTCGCGGCCGACCAGCGTGACTACGCGATCTGCCTGCCGATGCTGGAGCACCTGGGCGTCAAATCCCTGCGCCTGATGACCAACAACCCGCGCAAGGTCAAGGCCTTGACCGAGATGGGCATCACCGTGGCCGAGCGTGTGCCGCTGCACACCGGGCACAACCCGCACAACAAGCTCTACCTGGCCACCAAGGCCAGCAAGCTCGACCACATGATGGGTAACGAGCACCAGGGCGAGGTCGACCGCGCGTGACCCGAGGCCAGGTAAAACGGCGACTGTCCTTCAATTGGTGGCAGTACCTGGCCCTGGCTTTGCTTCCCCTCTTTGTGCTCAACCTGGTGTTCGGCCAGTCCGAATCCCTGCTGCCAGTGCTGGCCATGCCGTTTTTCATTGCCGGCGTGGCCTCGATGTTTCTCAGCCTGCGCTACTTCAACGGCTATAAACACGCGTTGATCGCCACCTCCAAAGCCCTCGATACCCCTGAAGAACCGGCTGCCTGGATCACCCTGGCGGCCCGTCGGCGCACTGCCTTGCTGATCGCTGCCGTACCGGCCTGGATCGGTGCGCTGGCGGTGTTCGTTGGCCTGGAGGCGGTGCCGCTGTTCCTGCTGGCGCTGTCGACCGTGGTGCTGTTCTACCTCTATCGCATCCCTCGTCAACTGGGATGAGGCGTTACTGGCTGGCAGTGCTGCTGGCATTGAGCGCCCAGGCGCTGGCGGCTGAGCGAGTCGTGAGCCTGGCGCCGTCCCTGTCTGAAATCGTTGCCGAACTGGGGGCTGCCAATGTGCTGGTGGGCGTGCTCGACGGTGGTGATCGTCCGGCGGCGTTGGCGCACGTACCGTCCGTGGGGCATTACGGCCAGTTGGACATGGAGCGCCTGCTCAGCCTCAGGCCCGACCTGATCCTGCTGTGGCCCGGCAGCGTCGGCCCGGCGCAGCGTGAGCAATTGCAGCGCCTGAACATTCCGGTGTACGTCGCCGAACCCCATAGCCTTGAACAGCTCACCACCCAGGTCCAGGCCATTGCCGAGCAATTGGGCCGCGCTGAAGCCGGCCGTCAGCTGGCCGCGCAATTGCGCCAACGCCTGGTCGAACTGCGCCAGCGCTACCAGCGTGCCGAGCCGTTGCGAGTGTTTTACCAAGTGTGGGATCAGCCGTTGTACACGGTGGGCGGTGGCCAGATCATCAGCGATGCGCTGACGGTGTGCGGCGCGCGCAACGTGTTCGATGACCTCAAGCTGCCCGCACCGCAGGTGAGTATCGAGTCGGTGTTGCAACGTGATCCCGAGATGATCCTGGTGGGTGATCAAGCCCAGAAGGCGGCGTGGAAAGTCTGGCCAACGATGGCGGAACGCGTGCGGCGGGTGCCCGATAAAGGCCTGGAGCGGCCCAGTGGGCAGATGTTGGAAGCGGTGGGACGGTTGTGTCAGGTGATTGCGCCGAACCGGTGATACCGCTATCGCTGGAAAGCCACCTCCCAAAGGGAGGAGCGCATTCCAAATGTGGGCGCGGGCTTGCCTGCGATGAGGCCGGTACAGCCCATTCAGATCTCGGGTGTCCACGTGACTCCCAGCATCCACACCCGACCCTCTTCGCGATAATCCTGATTGTTCAAGAACCCCGGGTCGTCATAGCTGTAACGCGCCCGCGCATAGGTTTTGTCCAGCAGGTTATCGACTTTCAGCGACAGCGATATTTCCCGGTTCAGCGCCCAACTGCTGCGCAACCCCAGCAGGGCATAACCCCCCAGGCGGTGCGTGTTGTCTTCATCGTCATAGCTGTGGCTGATGGCCTGCCAGCTGGCGCCCAGCCCCAGTTTGTCGAACTGCCGATCCAGATCCAGGCTCAACGTACGCCGCGCCCGGCGGGCCAGGGTGTGGCCGCTGTCACGGTCGCGTGGGTCGATGAGCGACAGCCCGAGGTTACCTTGCCAGCCAAACAGTTCCTGCTTGAGCGCGGCCTCAACGCCGTTGATGCGTGCAGACGCCACGTTTTGCGGCCGGCCTGAGCGGTCGAGGATGATCGCATCACTCAAGTCGGTGCGGTACAGCGAGGCTTCCACGCGCGTGCTGTCGCTCAACTGGCTGCGCCATTGCAGCTCGTAGCTCTTCGAGGTCTCGGGTTGCAGGTCGGGGTTGCTGTACTTCGTATCGGGGTAATACAGGTCGTTGAAGGTCGGCGCTCGGAAGCCTTCGCTGTAGCTCAGTAGCACGTCGTTGTCCGGGTTGACCGGCAATGTGACGGTGCCACTCCAACTGTTTTGCCCGCCAAACTGCTGGTTCTGGTCGCGCCGTAGCCCCAGCTCAGTGGAAAACCATTCGCCGTGGAAGCGGTGCTGCACAAAGGCGGCGCGGTTCCAGCGGCTGTTTTCGGTGAAGGTCGTGGAGCCGTGGAAGCGGTCTTCATACCAGTCGGCACCGAGGATCACGCTGTTCTGCTCATTCAGTGTCAGGTCGTTCTGCCAGTTCACCGAGTCGCGGTAGGTATTGAACACGCTGAAGTCATCGCTGAGGGTGTCGCGCTTGGTGTCACGGTTCTCGCTATGGCCCCATTCCAGGCGCGACTGCCAGTGCTCGTTGAGCATGACATCGGCATAGCCACTGGCGCTGCTGACGGTGTAGTCCGTGTAGGGCTTTTGCCCAACGGTCTGCCCGGTCGCGATGTCGTAGCGGCCGAAGCTGTTGTCGTACTCCGATTTGCCGCGGTTATCCAACAGGTTGAAGCCCACCTCCAGTGCATCATTGAAGGCATGGCTGAGGTTCAGGCTGAGGGATTGGTTGCGGTAGGCGTCATGGTCGCCATCGCTGGGGAATGACGTGCGGGTGGCGTTGATACCGGCGGTCTCATCCAGGCTCGCGCCCAGGTTGAAACGGGTCTGTTCATCGCCACCGGAGAGACCGAGGCTGCGCTCCCAGGTGTGATGGCTGCCGAACCCGAGCTTCAGGCGCGGTTGCAGGCCTTGTTCGGCGTTACGCCGGGTGAACACCTGAATCACGCCGCCAATCGCATCGCTGCCGTAGATCACCGAGCGTGAGCCGCGCAGCACTTCTACCCGTTCGATCTGGTCGACGTTGAGGTATTGCAGGCCGCTGTCACCGGAAGTGGTATTGGCAATGCGCTGGCCGTCCACCAGCACCAGGCTTTGCGCGGATTTGGTGCCACGGATATACACCCCGGGCAGGCTGCCACGGCCACCGGTTGGCGCTATTTGCACGCCGGGCACGCGGTTGAGCAGGTCGGTGAGACTGGTGGGTTGCAGGCGGTCGATGTCGTCGCGGGTGAACACCGTGTTGGCGGCGCTGCTGTCATTGCGGGCCTGGACTTGGCGGTTGGCGCTGATGACGACGTTGGGGAGTTTCAAGGCATCGTCGCGGGTGTCGGCGAGCAGGTCCGGGGAGGGTAGCAGCAGCAGGGCAAGGTACAGGTGTTTCATGAACTGTCCATAGCTTTTAAAATTGACACAAAGCCAATGTGGGAGCGGGCTTGCTCGCGAATGCGATGTTTCAGTGACAGATGTCATACCTGACACACCGCATTCGCGAGCAAGCCCGCTCCCACATGTGAGTCCCTGTTTTTACCGGGACATTGGATTACAGATTCAGGAGTGCCATGCGCTCGCGCACCGACGCCTCGATGCCGGCCTCATCCAACCCGCACTCTGCCAGCATCTGCGCCGGCTTGGCGTGTTCGACGTACACATCTGGCAAGCCCAGGTGCAGCACTGACTTGAGGATATTTTCCCGCGCGAGGAATTCGCTGACCGCCGCACCGGCGCCACCCATGATGGCGTTTTCTTCGACGGTCACCAGCAGCTCATGGCTGCCGGCGATCTCGCGCACCAGCGCTTCATCCAGGGGTTTGACGAAGCGCATGTCGACCACGGTAGCGTCGATCTTCTCGGCAACCTTCAGCGCTTCGGCCAACTGCACGCCAAACACCAGGAAGGCCGTCTTGCTGCCTTGGCGACGCACGATGCCCTTGCCGATCTCGATAGGCTCCAGGTCCTTTTCGATCACCGCATTCGGGCCATTGCCGCGCGGGTAACGCACGGCAGCCGGGCCGTTGTACAAGTGGCCGGTGCTGAGCATCTTGCGCAGTTCGTTTTCGTCGCTCGGTGTCATGACCAGCATGCCAGGGATGCAGCGCAGGTAGGACAGGTCAAAGCTGCCGGCGTGGGTCGGGCCGTCTTCGCCCACCAGGCCCGCGCGGTCGATGGCGAACAGCACGTCGAGGTTTTGCACCGCCACGTCATGCACCAACTGGTCATAACCGCGTTGCAGGAATGTCGAGTAGATCGCTACCACCGGCTTGGCGCCCTCACAGGCCATACCTGCCGCGAAGGTCACCGCGTGCTGCTCGGCAATCGCCACATCGAAGTAGCGCAGCGGGAAACGCTCGCTGAACGCCACCAGGTCGGAGCCTTCCTTCATCGCCGGGGTAATGCCCACCAGGCGCGGGTCGGCAGCGGCCATGTCACACAGCCATTCACCGAACACACCGGAATACTTCGGCCCGCTGGCCTTTTTCGGCGCGGCGGCGGGAGCATCCAGGGGTTCGAGCTTGGTGATCGCGTGGTAACCGATCGGGTCGACTTCCGCCGGGGCGAAGCCTTTGCCTTTCTTGGTGACGATATGCAGGAACTGCGGGCCCTTGAGGTCGCGCATGTTGCGCAGCGTGGCGATCAGGGTGGGCAGGTCGTGGCCGTCGATCGGGCCGATGTAGTTCCAGCCCAACTCTTCGAACAGGGTGCCAGGGACCAGCATGCCCTTGGCGTACTCTTCGGTACGCCGGGCAATTTCCCACGCGCCAGGCAGGCGCGAGAGCACCTTCTTGCTGCCTTCGCGCATGCTGGCGTAGGTGCGACTGGAGAGAATCTTGGCCAGGTAATTGGACAGGCCACCGACATTGCGCGAGATCGACATGTCGTTGTCGTTGAGGATCACCAACATGTTGGCGTCCACTTCCGGCGCATGGTTGAGTGCTTCGAAGGCCATGCCCGCGGTCAGCGCGCCATCACCAATCACTGCAATCGCCTTGCGATCGCTGTTTTGCAGGCGGGCGGCAATTGCCATGCCCAGCGCTGCACTGATGGAGGTGCTGGAGTGGCCGACGCCAAAGGTGTCGTATTCGCTCTCGGAGCGCCGTGGGAAGGCGGCAACGCCGTCCTTCTGGCGCAGGGTGGCCATGCGCTCGCGGCGGCCCGTGAGGATCTTGTGCGGGTACGCCTGATGGCCTACGTCCCACACCAACCGGTCGTCCGGGGTGTCGAACACGTAGTGCAGGGCGATGGTCAGCTCGATGACACCCAAGCCGGCACCAAAATGCCCACCGGTCTGGCCGACCGTGTAGAGCAATTCCAGGCGCAACTCATCGGCCAGGGTTTCCAGCTCGGCTTCACCCAGTCGACGCAGGCCGGCCGGCGTGACGGCACGGTCAAGCAGGGGCGTGGACGGGCGCTTGCGGGGAATCTCTTGGAACGTCGTGGGCATCAGGCGAATCGTTATAGGTATAGAAGAGGCGGCAGTTTACCTCAAGCATCGCAAACTGCCCACGCAGAGCGCCGAAGTTGGCCGATATGCGGCTGCAAAGGCCGCGGTTATCAGTGCCGGCGTTCGACGATATAGCGCGCCAGGTCACGCAGTGGCTCGGCCGCCGCGTCGAAAGGTCGCAGGGCGTCCAGGGCCTGGTCACGCAGCTCCAGGGCATAGGCCTTGGCCGCTGCAAGACCGAGCAGCGCCGGATAAGTCGGCTTGTCCCGTGCGATATCGGCACCTTGGCGTTTGCCCAGGGTCGCGGTGTCACTCTCGACGTCGAGAATGTCGTCCTGCACCTGGAACGCCAGGCCGATGGCCCGGGAATAGGTCTGCAAGGCGGCCAAATGCGCGGCTTCGGCGCGCCCGCTCGCCAGCGCGCCCAAGTGCACGGCGGCTTCGATCAGCGCGCCGGTCTTGTGGCGGTGCATGTGTTCGAGGGCCTGCTGGTCCAGCTTGAGGCTGACCGAGCCCATGTCGATTGCCTGCCCGCCGACCATGCCGGCCGGGCCAGCGGCGTGGGCCAATGCGGTGACCATGCGCAGGCGAACCTCGGCATTCACGCTGCTGAGTGCCGGGTCCAGCAGCGCGCTGAACGCCAGGCTCTGCAGGCCGTCGCCGGCCAGGATCGCATAGGCTTCATCGAAGGCTTTGTGGGTGGTCGGTTGGCCACGACGCAGATCGTCGTCGTCCATCGCCGGCAAGTCGTCGTGCACCAGGGAGTAGGCGTGAATCAACTCGACCGCGCAGGCCGCGCCATTGGCCTGCTCGGCCGGCGCGCCCAAGGCCTCGCAGGCGGCGTAGGCCAGCAACGGGCGCACACGCTTGCCGCCATTCATCACGCTATAGCGCATGGCCTCATAAAGGCGCTTCATTTCCGGGCTTGGCGCAACAAACAAGGGTTCCAACGCCGCATTGACCCGGGCTTGGCTACTGGCCTGATACGCGTCGATCATTCGGGCTGTTCCGCATCGAAAGGCTCTTCGGCCAACTCCCCGTCACGTTCCAGCAGCACCTGCACCTTCTGCTCCGCCTGCGCGAGCGCGCTCTGGCAGTCACGGGTCAGGCCGATGCCTTGCTCAAACGCTGTCAACGAGTCTTCCAGCGACAACTCGCCGTTCTCCAGACGCTCGACCAAGGTTTGCAGGTCGGCGAGGGATTGTTCGAAATCGAGTGCAACTTTTTTGCGGGCCATGGCGGCTATTCCGGTAGACGGTAAACCGGCGCGACACTAGCAGACATGGGGATTCTGGGCAAATGAGTGGGAGAGGGTGTTCAGGCTTGTGAGCCGAAAAGCCATTTTATTCGGCTCGCCGCCGGTCAGGATCTTTGCGCCATTGACGAGCACTGCCCCTGCGCTGCTTTCAGCTGTTCTTCAAATGCCTGCAACCCCACGTGCATTTCCTGCAACACGGCAATTTTCAGCGCCAGCTCCTGTTTTTTTTCAGCGATGGCCTGATCTGCTCGGTCCCAAGGTAATGCACCGCCGTGATGGCCTCGAAGGATTTCCTGCAATTCCTTGAGCTTGAACCCCAACTGCTGAGCGCACTTGATAAACATCAGCCACTCAACGCTTTGCTCCGAATAGACCCGATACTGGCCTCGGCGCTGCGGTTCTGGCAGCAGCCCGATCGCCTCATAGTGACGAATCGCCTTGATGGTTGTGCCTGACAATTGCGCGGCTTTGCCGATGTACATGAAAATTCCCTTTCTCTATTAACGCGCCGGCTTGTTTCAGCCACTTGTCCCGCTGTGTCGCAGTAGAGCCCAGCACCGGCCCGAACAGCAACGTCTTGAGCGTTTTTACCCCACACAACTCCAGCGTGGTCTTGCGCATCTGATGGAGGCCCGGCATGCGGTAGAACCAGCGGTAATACCATGGCGGCGTGTCCAGGGTCACTAACAGGTGCGCGGTGCGGCCTGAGAGCAGTTTGTCAGGGAAAGCCTTGCCGTCCCGGTATTTGAAGGCAAAGCCGGGCAGGAAAACGCGGTCGATAAACCCTTTCATCACCGCGGGAATGCCGCCCCACCAGATTGGGAACACAAACGTCAGATGGGTGGCCCAAAGAATGTCGGATTGCGCGCTGAGCAAGTCGGGTTCCAGCGGTTGGATCTGGCTGTAGCCGTGGTGCAGGACCGGGTCGAAAGCCAGGTCGCCCAAGCGCAGCACGCGCACTTCATGGCCGGCGTTTTTGGCGGCGTGGGTGTAGGTGTCGGCCAGGGCTGAACAGAAGCTGGAGGTAGAGGGATGACCGAGGATAACCAGGGTGCGCGGCGGCATGAGTGTGGTCCTGAACAGGGCGTTCCAGGGTAAGGGTTGCCGTATAGGGGAGAGTCAAGCGCGTGGTTCGCAATGCGCCGATTTGTCATTGCCAGCAGGACATTTCGTTAATCCGTGGAAGGCTCTTCCTGAGGCGCTTTTCATGAAGGGGTTCTCACCGTGCAATCTCAAGTACATGCGTGCTTTTGCCGAGGCGTGGCCAGACTCGGAATGTGTGCAAGAGGTGCTTGCACAATTGCCTGGGTGTCACCAACTGGTGCTGCTGGACAAACGCCCCAGCCCCGAAACGCTAAAAGCCCAAGAGCAAGAACGAAGTCGTCGCCGAATATGCGCTGCGTGACTACAACCGATCGATTGGCGTGGCGGACTATCAGTGAGTCGAGTCGTTGCCCACAGAACGGCAAACCCGCTTGCCAGGCATCGAGCAGATTGAACGTGAACGGGCAGACTAAGTCTGGAGAGTCACGCAACTCTGCTAACGAAAAAAGCCTGCTGTTTAAGGCAGGCTTAGTGGGTGCAGCGGTGGAGTCAGTCCTTGCGCGCCGTCAGCGCCGAGTAGCCGTTCATCAAGTTGCGATAGTTGGGAATGCGCTGGGACAACAGGTTTCCCAAGCCTTCGATATCGTTGCGCCAGTCGCGATGCAGCTCACAGGCCACCGAGAACCAATTCATCATCTGCGCCCCGGCCTGCGTCATCCGGCTCCACGCTGCCTGCTGCACCGTGGTGTTGAAGGTGCCCGATGCATCGGTCACCACAAACACATCAAACCCTTCCGCCAGCGCCGACAAGGTCGGGAACGCTACGCACACATCCGTGACCACACCGGCAATGATGATCTGCTTACGACCGGTGGCCTTGATCGCCTTGACGAAGTCTTCGTTGTCCCAGGCATTGATCTGGCCAGGGCGAGCGATGTACGGCGCGTCCGGGAACATCTCCTTCAACTCCGGTACCAGTGGGCCGTTGGGGCCTTGCTCGAAGCTGGTGGTGAGGATGGTCGGCAGGTTGAAGAACTTGGCCAGGTCGGCGAGGGCCAGCACGTTGTTCTTGAACTCGTTGGGCGAGAAGTCCTGCACCAGGGAGATCAGGCCGGTCTGGTGGTCGACCAGCAGGACTACGGCGTCGTCTTTGTTCAAGCGGTTGTAGGTTGGAGTGCTCATGGTTGAATCCTTTTTTGTTTAGGTTGGTTGGGCGTTGCGTTCAACATGGGCACAGATTAATGGGTGGGCTGCGGGGGATAAATCGGCTGGGATAGGTAATACCGTCAACTCAGAAGAGACAATTCCTGGTTAGGCAAGCGGACCGGTCTTTTTCGTGGCAGGAAAATGTAAGGAAAAAAATCTCACGCGTGAGCTATTGAGCCTGGCGAAAATAGCCTGTAGATTTTCTCACGCGTGAGTTTTTCACAGCGAGGTCAGTACCATGAACAGCAGCTCTCCATCGAGCCCATCCGTAGGGTCCGATACCGATTCCGCAAGCCTTCAGGGAGAGCGCTTGAAGCCGTCCGCGAAAAAGCCATCGAGCTTTTACATGAAGCAGATGCGCGCGGGCCTGGCTGCCGCCGGTTATGTGAAACACGAGACTTGGGTGCTTCCCGAAAACCGAAGCCTGCTCAAGCAGATGGAGAAACAGCTTCGCCAGCCGATTCTGGCTGGCTCATTCATGTCGGAGAATTTCATGAGCGCAGGTACCAACTGGAATATCGATCGCCTCTTCACGGCGCTTCAGGCCCTGGACGAAGTGGTCTCCAACGACATTACGCTTTCCCTGGTTCAAGGCTCCGAGTCCAGCATCAAGCTGGAAATGAACGACTTCGGTGGCTTGCCGATTTACATCGCGGTGGTGGGCGAGCAGATCATCGTCGACACCGTGCTGGTCGATGTCGAGTCCATCAACGATGTCGAAAAATTCAATGACGCGGTACTGCGCAGCCGGGAGATGTTCCCGCTGTCCTCCATCGGTATCGAGTCCATGCCTAACGGGCAGGTTGTCTACAACATGTTCGGCGCGTTGAGCTCCGACTCCAGCCTGACCAACATAGTGACCGAGGTGAAAACCCTCGTCGACAACGTGCAACGCGCCAGCGAAGCCTTTGAACGTTTCTTCAATTAAGCATTCGGGAGTATCCAATGACTCAATCCATCTGGAGCAAACTGTTCACCGCGCTACGTGGCGGTGCCAGCGAAGTCGGCGAATCGATCGTCGACCAACAAGCCCTGCGCATCCTCGACCAGGAAATTCGTGATGCGGACACCGCGCTGGCCAACGCCAAGCGTGAGCTGGTCAGCATCATGGCCAAGCACAAACTGGCTACTGATCGCGTCAGCGAGTACGACGCCAAGATCAAGGACCTGGAGTCCAAGGCGATGGCTGCCCTGCAGGCCAATCGTGAAGACCTCGCCCTGGAAGTGGCCGAAGCGATTTCGACCCTGACCAGCGAGCGGGACACCGAGCACAAGCAGGCCACCGAGTTCGGCGGCTACGCGGACAGCATGCGCAAGGACATCACCAAGGCCGAAAGCCGGATCAAGAGCCTGCGCCAGCAAGTGGACATGGCCAAGGCGCGCGAAAGCGTACAGAAGGCCCAGGTCAGCGCCTCCATCGCCAGCGGTGGTGCCAACGGCAAGCTGGAAACCGCCGTCGGTACGCTGAACCGTCTGCAGGCCAAGCAGCAGCAACGCGCCGCTGAACTGCAAGCCCAGGATGAACTGGTCGAGGCGTCGACGGGAACTGACCTGGAACGCAAGCTGCGCGAAGCCGGCATCACGCCGAACGAAGGCAGCGCCAATGCGATTCTGGAACGCTTGAAGCAAAAGTCGGCCGAGTAAGCATCGGCGGCGCAGGAAGGGCAGTACCTGCCCTTCTTTTTTACCTCGAGGTCAGGATGGACGCCCTGAAGGGTTTCAAGACAATCGCAGGCCTGGCGCTGTTAATGGTCGCGCTGCACGTGCTCAACGTAGCGACCGGTTACAGCCTCCTGGCGTTCGGCCTGGTTCCGAGAACGCTGCAGGGGCTGTTCGGCATCCTCACCTCACCGTTTTTACATGCGTCGTTTGCCCATCTCAGCGCGAACCTGGTTGCCTTCCTGATACTGGGCACCCTGGTCATGATCGAAGGGCTCAATCGGTTCGTGACCGTCAGCGCGATCATCATCCTGCTGGGCGGCTCGTTGGTCTGGCTGTTCGGTTTTTCGGGCGTGCACGTGGGTGCCAGCGGTTGGGTCTTTGGGTTATGGGCGTACCTGTTGTCCCGCGCCTGGTTCCACAGGAGCTGGAGCAACCTGATAACGGCCGGTGTCGTGGCGGTACTGTACGGCGGACTGGTCCTTGGCTTCCTGCCTCGCCAAGGCGTTTCCTTCGAAGGGCATCTGTTTGGTGCGTTCGCCGGATTTATTGCAGCCAAGGTACTTCTCTCCACACCACGCAACGGGTTTAATGCCGGCTGAGCGCACTTGAGCATCCAGATGTCGAGGCCAAGACGTCATCAGGAATCAAGTACCCAGGGAGTCAGGGACGAAATGTCGATTTTTCTTCTGTTGCGCATGTACGCGTCCTCCCTGTTTCACCGCTTCGGTTGGGCAGGCCTGGTCATCGCCTTGGGTGTACACCTGAGCACGGCTTACCTGGGCCTGGTGTACCTGGGCGAGCAGCACCTCACCGCTCCCGCCACGTTTGTTTACTTCTATCTCACCACCACGCTGACTGTCGGCTATGGCGATCTTGCGCCGCAGACCTCGGCAGGCAGAGTGTTCGTGGCCACGTGGGTCATGCTCGGGGGCATCGCGCTGCTGACTGCAGCCATCGGCAAAACCACCAGCAGTGTCATCGATGCATGGAGAAAAGGCATGAAGGGCAAAGGCGATTTCACCGGCAAGGTCGGCCATACCGTGCTCATTGGCTGGGAAGGTGCGTCCAGTGAGCGGGTCATTGAGTTGTTGCTGCAGGACGAAACCTCGAACGACAACCTGATCGTCATCTGCGATTGCACCCTCGACGAAAACCCGATGCCGGGCAAGGCGGCGTTCATCCGCGGTGAAAGCCTGTCCTCCACCGCGTTCTTACGGCGTGCAGGTGTGCCCGGTGCCGAGCGTGTGCTGGTGCGAACCCCGTCTGATGACCTGACGCTGGCCACCGTGCTGGCGGTGAACCAGTTGAACCCGGTCGGGCATGTGGTCGCCCACTTCAATGAAAGCGAAATTGCCGCACTCGCCAGCTCCTATGCACCCAGCCTGGAGTGCACCTCAAGCATGGCCATCGAGATGCTGGTGCGCGCCTCTCAGGACCCGGGCTCGTCGGTGGTCATAAATGAGCTGCTGTGCGTGGGGCAGGGCGCCACCCAATACCTGATGCGATTGCCCGAGGCCTTTGAAGCCACCTTCGGCGACCTGTACACCCGAATGAAAGAACACCACAACGCCACCCTCATCGGCTATCGCGCCAAAGGCGCCCAGCAACCGTCGATCAACCCGCCCAGCGCCACGCGCGTTGAAGGCGGCGAGCTCTTCTACATTGCCTCCACCCGCCTCAAGGAAATCTCCAATGGGATGGTTTAAACAGTTGATGGGGCTTGAGGCCCCGAACGCGAACCCACAATCGAACCGCACCGCCGGCGAACCCCTGCCGACTACCGGGCCGCTGGGCCTGGCACCGGGCAAAGGCGTGATGTTCGACACCACCCTGAAACTGCTGCTCGACGGGCAAACCTCGGTGGTCATCCCCGGCTCGCAGGAGGTCTGGAGTAACGGCACCGTCGACCTCGGGCAGTCGACCTGGCTGTCGCGCTATTACATGAACGACGAAGATTACTGGTTGCAGGTGCACACCACGGGCGACATCGCCGGGCAGGTCGAGTCAGTGATCCTGTTCAACTACCTGAGTTACGTCACTATCAGCAGCGAAGCGGAGCTGCGCCGGCTGGCGGGGCCACAAAGCCTGATCGGCTTGCCGACCTACACCCACGATGGCGTCGAATACGCGCGCGTGTGGGGAAGCGAGGCTGGCCAGACCGAATTGGTGGCGATGAGCGAGCGTGTGGTCAACCCCGAGGACGCCTACACCGTCGAGCACCGTTCGATGCTGTACGCCCGCGACACCGGCCTGACCGATCGCCGGGAGTTCCTGCTGTTTTCCGTCGAGGAAGACGCGGAAGGCACCATCAGCCTGAGCACATCGCTGGGCATTTCGCTGTACACAACCGACTTGAACGCGCTCTAAAAAAGGAAGAAACACATGCTAGAAGCTCTCTCCATCTCCCTGAACAAAGCGGCCGTGTTCGGGTTTGTCACGTATATCCTCGGGGCGGCGGTGCTGTTCGCGCTGTTCCAGTTCATCTACACCCGCATCACCCCGCACAAGGAGTTCGAGCTGATCCGCGCGGGCAACGTCTCCGCGGCCGTCGCCCTGGGCGGCGCGATCGTGGGCTTCGCCATTCCGGCCAGCAACGTGATTGCCTACTCGATCAGCATCCTCGACTTCGTTGTCTGGGCGGTGATCGCCGCCGTCGTCCAACTGTTGGCGTTCCTGCTGACCAGCCTGGTGCTCAAAGGCACGTCCGAGCGCATCAAGAACGGCGAACTCGCAGCCGGCATCTACGTGGCCGCCGTGGCCATCAGCGTCGGCATGTTGAATGCCGCGTGCATGACGCCTACCCAGAACTGATCGCGCACGGAGCTCCCGATGAAACGAAGCAAGTACGTCCAGCTGTCGCTGGCGGCGTCGGTCGCCATGGCGATTTCCGGCTGCGGCCCGACGGAAAAAACCTACGATCTGCAGAAGAAGTACAACTTTCAGTCTGTTCAGCAGTGCGCCGATGAAAAACTGCCGGTGGACGTCTGCTCGGACGCCTACATGACGGCCATGGCCGAACATCGCCGCATTGCACCGGTGTACGACAGCCAGGCCGATTGCGATGCCGATTTCGTCGCCGACTGGTGCCAGCAGGACTCCACTGGCAAGTTCATCCCCCGGCTAGGTGGTTTCGAACTGACTGCCGAAGGCCAGGTGACACAGTCCCAGGTCGACGCTGCCAACGCTCAGGCGGGGAACGCTCAGGCAAGTGGCGGCTCAGGCTTCTCCACCAGCAGCCTGCTGACCGGCCTGCTGATCGGCAACATGCTGAGCAACAATCGCAACAGCTACCGCTCAGAGCCGGTGTATCGCTACCGCGATGATCGCGGCAATTACGGCTCCTCGACGCTCAACCAGCGCGTCTCGAATGGCGCCACGTTTGGCCGTTCGAACCAGGCCCGCTACGGCAGCAGCAATTACACCAACACGCTGCGCACCCCCAGCAAGTCGAGCTCCGTGGCATCGGCGACCTCCCGTGGCGGTTTCGGCAGCAAGGCCAGCGCACGCAGCGGCTGGGGCGGCGGCGGGTCGAGCAGTTAAGGAAGGCGGGCCATGAAGAAGATCCACTGCGCAGAACGTCATGACTGGAAACAGACCGCCGACAGCCTCGGCTTTCTGTTCCACACCATCGACAACGAACCCTACTGGGACGAAAGCGCGTACTACCAATTCACGCTCAAGCAAATCGAGCACGACCTCGAAGACCCGACCACCGAGATCCATGACATGTGCATGGACCTCGTCGCCCGCGTGGTCCACAGCGAAGAACTGCTCGACCGCCTGAGCATTCCCGCGTCCTTCTACGACATGATCCGCACCTCATGGCTAGAAGGCCACCCGCACCTGTACGGGCGCATGGACTTCTCCTACAACGGCACCGGCCCCGCCAAGTTGCTCGAACTCAACTACGACACCCCCACCAGCCTCTACGAGGCCGCGGCATTTCAATGGGGCTGGCTGGAGCAATGCATCGAACGCGGCCTGCTGCCCAAGCACGCCGACCAGTTCAACAGCATCGACACCAAACTGCACCAGGCCTTCGCCCAACTGCAGGTCAACCAGCCGTTCTACTTTGCCTCCATGAAAGACTCAGTCGAAGACAAAGGCACCACCGACTACCTGCGCCTTGTCGCGGAAAAAGTCGGCATCGAATCGCGCCACATCGACATCGAAGACATCGGCCTCACCGCCGAAGGCCGCTTCGTCGACCTCGAAGATCGCTGGATCCCCCACCTGTTCAAACTGCACGCCTGGGAATTCATCTTCCACGAACCCTTCGGCACCGCGATTGCCGAGAGTGACACCCAGTTTTTCGAGCCTGCGTGGAAATCCATCATTTCCAATAAAGGCATCCTGCCGCTGCTGTGGGAATTCAACAAAGGTCACCCGAATTTGCTCGCGTCCCACTTGGATACCGACCCGGGCAAAGCCGTGCCGAAGGGCTGGGTGCGCAAGCCGTTCTTCTCGCGGGAAGGGGCCAACATCGAGTTGCAAACGGCTGATGGGGTGATTGTGAAGGAGGACGGCCCTTACACGGATGCGCCCTTTATCCTCCAGGAGTTCGCGCCGCTGCCAAGGTTTGGGGACAGCTATACGTTGATTGGGTCCTGGGTGATTGGGGACCAGGCGGCGGGGATTGGGGTGCGAGAAGACAACAGTTTGATTACCAAGGATTCGAGCCGGTTTTTGCCGCATTTGATATTGGATTGAGTTGCGCGGGTTAGGGATTTGGACTTCGTTGGCGCAAGCGTGTGACTGGGCTGTGGATCGGTACTGCTCGGAGGTGGGCGGGGCAGTAACGGATCTGCCGAGACTTTTCCCATAGGCATTAAAAAGCCGGCTTGTGGCCGGCTTCTCGGGGACTGCTTCAGCTTGTTTTTGACAAGCCTCACCAGCCTTCAAATCGCTCAGCCCACATTGCGTCGAGCTGAATAGTCGGGGCATCCGCGGGAACTCCTCCGCTTCGCCGAGCAGGGTGGATAGCCTTCGCCACCCCCTGCCAAATGTGCGGCGCATGATACCCACATTCACTTCAAATGCCCACCTCCGGATCCGATTTAGAGCCTTCCCAGCCCAACAGGTGCTCATCCAGCGGAACCGGAGGGCGGCGGTTGTTGAGGGTGGACCACCAGAACACCCACCCCACGATCTGGAAGTTCTGCTCGAACCGCTGCTCGTACGTCAGGTACTCGTCGGGATGTTCGCCGGCGTTGTGGCTGCGCATCCGTAAGCCACCCCCGGGCCTGTTGTAGAGGTATTTGATGCGCAGCATCCCGTCGTGCTCCACCGCGTAGATCTCGCCGTCGATGATTTGGGTGCGGCCTCGGTCGATGGCGAGGGTGGCGCCTTGTTGGATGATGTCGATCATGCTGTTGTCGACCATGTAGGCGCCCAGGGCGCGGTCGGGGTTGACGTTGAGGGTCTGGAGGGTGTGCAGGGAGACGCGGATGCGTTCGGTGGAGGTGAATGAGGGGTGGAGGTCGATCTCCACGTCGATTTTTTCCGGAGGGCAGGCGGGGCCTGTGAGGTATTTGCCGCTGCCTTCGCGGGTGGTGGGCAGTCCTTTTCGGGTGCTGGGGCCTTCCAGTTGGAAGTTGGCCGGTGGGTGTTTGGGGCCTTCGCCAGTGCGCAGCCAACGACTGGAGATGCACAGCAGTTCTGCGATCTCGTTGAGTCGGCCCATGGGGACGCCGCGCTTGAACCAGTTGTTCACATGTTGAGGCGTGACGCCGCGGTTCTTGGCGAAATCGGAGGCGGAAAGATGAACTTCCCGTAGTAGCGCTTTTAAACGATCACCTGATGTATTCATAAACGCAGAGTTTACTGGCCGGAAAAACAGATCAAATAAACCATGCGTTGAGTGGCGCGCGTAGGGCGTTGCTTAGTTGTAGCCTGATACTTCGGATTGTGATCGAAGTTAAACGTTGTTTATAAAGCCTTGAACTTCGGGTTTAGTTTTTCCCACAAAAAAAGCCCCGAATGATCGGGGCTTTTTTATTGCCGAGGCAATGAGGAGCAGGTATCAGCCTTTGTAGGCTGCGACCGACTTCAGGATCTCGGCGCGGGCGGCGTCTGCGTTGCCCCAACCGTCGATCTTCACCCATTTGCCTTTTTCGAGGTCTTTGTAGTTCTCGAAGAAGTGCTTGATCTGTTCCAGCAGCAGTGGCGGCAGGTCGGTGTATTCCTTCACGTCCACGTACAGCTGGGACAGCTTGTCGTGTGGAACCGCGATGACTTTGGCGTCGCCGCCGCCGTCATCGGTCATGTTCAGGATGCCGACCGGGCGTGCGCGGATAACCGAGCCTGGGGTAACCGGGTAAGGGGTTACGACCAGCACGTCGAGGGGGTCACCGTCGTCAGCCAGGGTGTTAGGGATGAAACCGTAGTTGGCCGGGTAGAACATCGGGGTGGCCATGAAACGGTCAACGAACAGGCAGTCGCTGTCTTTGTCGATTTCGTATTTGATCGGCGCGTGGTTGGCCGGAATCTCGATGGCGACGTAGATGTCGTTCGGCAGGTCTTTGCCAGCCGGAATCTTGCTGTAGCTCATTGGGCGTTGCCCCCGTTAATTGGCCAAGAAACTTGGCCGGATTGGCCTAAAAGTGGCGGCGATTATAGGCATATTCCGCCGCGGATGCCATGCGCCAGACGTCGTACGGTCATTCGCCCTGCGGCTGATAACGCGGGTCGCCGGCTTGCAGTTGGGTGAGGCGGGCCAGGGGATCCTGGCGATAAAAGCGGCCCAGCTGGGCGTACACCTGTGGATAACGATTGACCAGTAAATCCGGGGCGCTGAAAAAATATTCGCTGGTGACGGCAAAGAATTCCGCCGGGTTTTCGGCGGCGTAGGGGTCGATCCCGGTGTCTGCGTCCGGGTCGGCGTCCAACTGGCGGTTGAGGTCGTCGTAGGCGCTTTGCATCACGCTGGCCCATTCCTGCACGCGCATGTCGTTGTGCAGGGGCGGCAGGCCATTGGCGTCGCCGTTGAGCATGTCGAGCTTGTGCGCCAGTTCGTGGATGACCAGGTTGTAGCCTTCCCAGTTGCCGCTGGCGAGCACGCCGGGCCAGGCGAGGATGACCGGGCCTTGTTGCCAGGCTTCGCCGCTGTGTTCGCCGTCCCACTCGTGTTCGATGCCGCTGCTGTCGCGATGACGCTGGGGGCTGACGAAGTCGTCGGGATACAGCACGATTTCGTGGAAGCCCTGGTACCAGTCGAGGTCGCCGAGGTTCATCAGTGGCAGTTGCGCCTGGGCGGCGAGGAGCAGGCGTTGTTCCTGGTGCAGGTCGACGCCGGGCAGGGCGGTCAGGTGTTTTTCGGCGAGGAACACCACGCAGGCTTCGCGCAGCCACTGGTCCTGCTCGGCGCTGATGCCGTCGAGGAAGGTCAAGTGGTGGCGCACCCGTTGCCAAGTGTCATCGGCAATCGGGTGCTTGGCCAGCAAGCGCCGGCGACGCCAGGCGCTGAGGGACCACATCGCCGCTTACTGCGACTTGGCTTCGGAGGACGCGCGGCCAAAACGGCTGCGGAACACGCCAATGATCATCGGCACCAGCGACAGCAGGATGATGAACACCACCAGCAGCGACAGGTTTTTCTTGATGAACGGCACGTTGCCAAAGAAGTAGCCCAGGGTCACCAGGCCGCCAACCCAGAGGATGGTGCCCAGCACACTGAAACCGAAGAACCGCGGGTAGGGCATTTTCGCGATGCCGGCGACGAACGGTGCGAAGGTGCGCAGGATCGGCAGGAAGCGCGCCAGGGTCACGGTTTTGCCGCCGTGCTTGTCGTAGAAGTCGTGGGTTTTTTGCAGGTAGTCGCGACGGAAGATCTTCGAATTCGGGTTGTTGAACAAGCGTTCGCCCACCGTTCGCCCGATCACGTAGTTGGTGCTGTCGCCGAGGATAGCCGCCAGCATCAGCAGGCCGCCCAGCAGTACCGGGTCCATGCCGCCGCCTGCCGCAACGGCGCCGGCGATAAACAGCAACGAATCACCTGGCAGGAATGGCATGACCACCAGGCCGGTTTCGCAAAAAATGACCAGAAACAGAATGGCGTAGATCCACGGACCGTAATTGGTTACCAGCAGGTCGAGGTAGACGTCGAGATGCAGGATAAGGTCGAGCGGGTTGAAATCCATGGATGGCACCTGTGTGAACGGCCCGGCTCAGCAGGCCTGTGCGGAAGCTCGGGTAATAAGGCTACAAGTGTATGCCGCATTTCTTACAACCCTGAAAGGTCCGCATTATACGGATTGAGCCGTGAAAAGCGTGTGGGTTTTGTAGCGAAGGATGTCGCGTAAACGCTGGGCCAGGGTCTGGATATTATCGAATGTCCAATGGTGGGCGCTGGTTTGCCTGCCATGCAGGCACCTCGGTGTGTCCGTAAGACCGAGGTGATGCTATCGCAGGCAAGCCAGCTCCCACATAAGCCGATTCTCCGATTGGATAGGGGCGTGGGGTCAGTCTTCGCTGATCGGCAAGGTGTAGTTCTTGAACTCGGTGTCCTCGCGAAACCCGATCGACTCATAGGTTTTCTGCGCGACTTCGTTGTCACTGCTGGTCGACACCCGCAGCCGCACGGCGTGGGTTTCCTTGGCCATCTTCTTCGCCGTGCGCATCAGGTTGTCCGCCACCAGCTGCCGGCGGGCATCTTCAGCCACGTAGATGTCATTGAGGATCCACACCCGCTTGAGCGATAACGACGAAAAACTCGGGTACAGCTGGCAAAAACCGAGCAATTTCTTGTCGTCATCGTCGGCCAGGGCCAGGTAAATCACCGACTCCTTGCGGCGCAGGCGTTTTTCCAGGAAGGCCCGCGATGAATCCGGGAACGGCAAGGCGCCATAGAACTCACGGTATTTGACGAAGAGTGGGGTCAACAGGTCCAGGTGTTCCAGGGTCGCTTGAGTAATCCGCATGCCAGGCCTCAACTTCCAATGGGGGATGACCACACACGCGGCCGTGACTCGATGCTGCCTAATGGCGCGAAAAAGCGCAATCGGGCAGCGATCAGTCATCCGGTGAGCTGAGCAGGAAATTGCCTTTCATCAGGTCCGGATCATCGGATTCGAGGGTCTGGACCTGCGCCTCGTCCTTGAGGTTGACCCCCGACAGCTGGCGGCGACACGCCTCTCGCATCAAGTAAAGCAGGCGGTGGGCCGCCATGCCGTAGCTCAGGCCTTCCAGGCGCACGTTGGAGATGCAATTGCGATAGGCGTCGGTGAGGCCGACCTTGGGGTTGTAGGTGAAATACAGGCCCAGGCTGTCCGGTGAGCTGAGGCCGGGCCGTTCGCCGATCAGGATCACCACCATTTTGGCGCCGAGCAGTTGCCCGATTTCATCCGCCACCGCCACGCGGCCTTGTTCCACCAGAATCACCGGCGACAGGGACCACCCTTCGGCGTGAGTTTGTTCTTCCATGCGCGCCAGGAACGGCAAGGTGTGTTTATGCACGGCCAGCGCCGACAAGCCATCGGCCACCACCACCGCCAAGTCCATGCCACCGGGATTGGCCGAGGCGTATTCACGCAACGCCTGGGCCGACTCATCGCTGAGTCGCCGCCCCAGGTCCGGACGTTGCAGGTAGCTGTGCCGGTCGGT
This sequence comes from Pseudomonas sp. MYb13, assembly GCF_002980075.1. NCBI lineage: Bacteria > Pseudomonadati > Pseudomonadota > Gammaproteobacteria > Pseudomonadales > Pseudomonadaceae > Pseudomonas > Pseudomonas sp. MYb13. The sequence goes on from NZ_PCQI01000012.1 coordinate 101,803, forward strand.
GGCGGCGCTGTGCAGCAACAGGCTGTCGCGGCCGCGTTCGGCCAACTGGCGACTGAGGCCCGCGTGGTCGAAGGGCAAATGCACCGCGTCACGCGCCTGGGCGTGGGCGAACTGGAAATCCAGCTGTGCGCTGGTGGGGATGCTGGTGCCGGTGCGGCCCAGGGCAATGCGCGCCGGGGTCAGGCGGCGCAGTTCCAGCCACGGGTTGTCAGGCAGGTCGAGTTGCACGGGCGGCTCCTTCATCCCAATTGCGCCAAGGCTTGGCGAAACGCCGGTGGCAGGCTGTTGCCGAAGTGCACCTTGCCGTCGGCTTGCGTGAAGATGCCCATCTTGGCCAGCCACTGTTCAAATTCCGGCGCCGGTTTCAACCCCAATGTCTGGCGGGCGTACAGCGCGTCGTGGAACGAGGTGGTCTGGTAGTTGAGCATGATGTCGTCGGAACCCGGGATGCCCATGATGAAGTTGATCCCGGCCACGCCCAGCAGGGTCAGCAGGGTGTCCATGTCGTCCTGGTCGGCTTCGGCGTGGTTGGTGTAGCAGATGTCGCAACCCATCGGTACGCCGAGCAGCTTGCCGCAGAAGTGGTCTTCGAGGCCGGCGCGGATGATCTGCTTGCCGTTGTACAGGTACTCGGGGCCGATAAATCCGACCACCGTGTTCACCAGGAACGGCTTGAAGTGCCGGGCCACTGCATAGGCGCGGGTTTCGCAGGTTTGCTGGTCAACGCCGAAATGCGCGTTGGCCGACAAGGCGCTGCCTTGGCCGGTCTCGAAATACATCAGGTTCTGGCCCAGCGTGCCGCGATTGAGGCTCAGGCCCGCTTCGTAGCCTTCTTGCAGCACGCTCAGGCTGATGCCGAAACTGGCGTTGGCGGCCTCGGTACCGGCAATCGACTGGAACACCAGGTCCAGCGGCACACCACGGTTGATAGCCTCGATGGAGGTGGTGACGTGGGTGAGTACGCAGGCCTGGGTCGGGATCTCATAGCGCTGGATGATCGCGTCGAGCATCTCCAGCATGGCGCAGATCGAGGCGATGCTGTCGGTGGCCGGGTTGATGCCGATCATGGCGTCGCCATTGCCGTACAGCAGGCCATCGAGAATGCTCGCGGCAATGCCGGCCGGTTCGTCTGTCGGGTGGTTGGGCTGCAGCCGCGTGGACAAACGCCCGCGCAGGCCCATGGTGCCGCGAAACTGCGTGACCACGCGGATCTTCTGCGCCACCAGCACCAGGTCTTGTACACGCATGATCTTGGACACGGCGGCGGCCATTTCCGGTGTCAGCCCTGGCGCGAGGGCGCGTAGGGAATGTTCGTCGGCCGCGTCGCTGAGCAGCCAGTCGCGCAGGCCTCCGACCGTGAGGTGGCTGACTGCGGCGAACGCCTGCTTGTCGTGGGTGTCGATGATCAGCCGGGTGACTTCATCGCTTTCATACGGGATCAGCACTTCTTGCAGGAAGTGTTTCAACGGGACATTGGCCAACGCCATCTGCGCGGCCACCCGCTCACCGTCGTTCTGTGCGGCGACGCCGGCGAGAAAGTCACCGGAGCGCGCGGGGCTGGCCTTGGCCATCACGTCCTTGAGGCTGTCGAAGCGATAGGTTTGAGCACCCACCGCGTGGGAAAAACTTGCCATACAGTGTCTCCTTGACGACGCGGGCTGTTGCCCGCGTCGAGGTTTACGGCAGTTAGTGCAAGGCGGCCTCTGCGGCCTGGATCGCCGCGAATTCCTCTTCGGGCGTGCCCGCTACCAAGTGATGCCGGCTGTAGAAAGCAAAGTAAGCAATTAATACTCCATAGATGATCGCGGCGCCAATCACCACCCGTGGATCCACCAGAAAGCCCGCCACCACGGCCACGCAGGCCAGCACCAGCGCAACGCCTGAGGTGAAGATGCCACCCGGCGTGCGGTACGGACGGTCCATTTTGGGGCGACGGATGCGCAGGGTGATGTGCGCGGCCATCATCAGCACGTAGGAAATGGTCGCGCCAAACACCGCCACCAGGATCAGCAGGTCACCCTGGCCGGTCAGCGACAGGCCAAAACCGATGACGCCGGGGATGACCAGTGCCAATACAGGCGCCTTGCTTTTGTTGGTCTCGGACAGTTTGCGCGGCAGGTAACCGGCGCGGGACAGGGCGAAGATCTGCCGCGAATAGGCATAGATGATCGAGAAAAAGCTCGCGATCAGCCCGGCCAGGCCGACCAGATTGACGAAGCTGCCCATCCAGGTCGAGCCGCCGTAAGACAGGGCCAGCGCTTCCACCAGCGGGTTGCCGGATTTGATCAGCGCGTAAGTGCCGGCGCCGCCCGGCGCGATCACCAGGATCAGCAGGGCAAAACTGGTCAGCACCACAATGGCGCCGATCAGGCCGCGCGGCAGGTCGCGTTTGGGGTTCTTGGTTTCTTCGGCGGCCAGGGGCACGCCCTCTACGGCGAGGAAGAACCAGATGGCATACGGAATCGCCGCCCACACACCCACGTAGCCGAACGGCAGGAAGGTACTGGCGCCCTTGGCCTCGGTCACTGGAATGTCCAGCAGGTTGGCGACATTGAAGTGCGGCACCATGGAGACCAGGAACACGGCGAGGGCAATCGCGGCCACGGCGGTGATCACGAACATCAACTTCAAGGCCTCACCCACGCCAAAGATGTGGATGCCGATAAAGATGATGTAGAACGCCAGGTAAATCATCCAGCCGCCAATACCGAACAGCGACTCGCAATAGGCGCCGATAAACACCGCGATGGCGGCGGGGGCGATGGCGTATTCGATCAGGATGGCGGTGCCGGTGAGGAACCCGCCCCAGGGGCCGAAGGCGCTGCGGGCAAAACCGTAGCCACCGCCAGCGGTGGGGATCATGGACGACAGTTCGGCCAGGGAAAAACACATGCACAGGTACATGGTGGCCATCAGCAAAGTGGCAAGGAACATCCCGCCCCAGCCACCTTGGGCCAGGCCGAAGTTCCAGCCGGCGTAGTCGCCGGAAATCACGTAGGCAACGCCGAGGCCGACCAGCAGCACCCAGCCGGCAGCGCCTTTTTTCAGTTCGCGTTGTTGGAAGTACTGGGAGTCGACTTTTTCAAAGTCGACCGATGAACTTGTAGGTTCGCTAGGCATGGGGAAGTACCTTCCGTTCTTATTGTTTTAACTCGGCCTCTTTGTGCCGGATGAGGTAGCAGTGACTTGCGAAGTTCAAATGTGGGAGCAGGCAAGCCGGCTCCCACATTTGATTGCATTTCAAGTTGAGAGCGGGTCGCCTGCTGTAAGGCTAAGTTAGAAGAACCCGAGTGGATTAATGTCGTAGCTCACCAGCAAGTTCTTGGTCTGCTGGTAGTGATCCAACATCATCTTGTGCGTCTCACGCCCCACGCCGGACTTCTTGTAGCCGCCGAACGCGGCATGCGCCGGGTACAGGTGGTAGCAGTTGGTCCACACGCGGCCCGCCTTGATTGCCCGGCCCATGCGGTAGGCGCGGTTGATGTCGCGGGTCCACACCCCGGCGCCCAGGCCGAACTCGGTGTCGTTGGCAATCGCCAGGGCTTCGGCTTCGTCCTTGAAGGTGGTGATGCTCACCACTGGGCCGAAGATTTCTTCCTGGAACACGCGCATTTCATTGGTGCCCTTGAGCAGGGTCGGCTGGATGTAATAGCCGCCGGCCATATCGCCAGTGAGCTTCTCGACCTTGCCGCCGGTCAGCAGTTGCGCGCCTTCGCCCTTGGCGATTTCCAGGTAGGACAGGATCTTGTCGAACTGCTGCTCGGACGCCTGGGCGCCGACCATGGTGTCGGTGTCGAGCGGGTCGCCACGTTTGATCGACTCGATCTTCTTCATCACCACTTTCATGAAGTCGTCGTAGATCGACTCTTCCACCAGTGCGCGAGAAGGGCAGGTGCACACTTCACCCTGGTTGAAGAACGCCAGCACCAGGCCTTCGGCAGCCTTTTCGATGAACGAAGGCTCGGCTTTCATGATGTCGGCGAAGAAGATGTTCGGCGACTTGCCGCCCAGCTCCACCGTAGACGGAATAATGTTCTCGGCCGCTGCATGCATGATGTGCGAGCCCACGGGCGTCGAGCCGGTGAAGGCAATCTTGGCGATGCGTTTGCTGGTGGCCAGGGCTTCGCCGGCTTCTTTGCCGAAACCGTGCACCACGTTCAGCACGCCCGGTGGCAGCAGGTCGCCGATCACTTCCAGCAACACGTTGATGCCCAGCGGGGTTTGCTCGGCAGGCTTGAGCACCACGCAGTTACCGGCGGCCAGGGCTGGGGCAAGCTTCCATGCCGCCATCAGCAGCGGGAAGTTCCACGGGATGATCTGGCCGACCACGCCCAGTGGCTCATGGAAGTGATACGACGCGGTGTGTTCGTTGATTTCGGCGCTGGTGCCTTCCTGGGCGCGAATGCAGCCGGCGAAGTAGCGGAAGTGGTCGGCTGCCAGCGGGATGTCGGCGTTGAGGGTCTCACGCACGGCCTTGCCGTTATCCCAGGTTTCGGTGATGGCCAGCAGTTCGAGGTTCTGTTCGATGCGGTCGGCGATTTTCAGCAGGACCAGCGAACGGTCCTGGGCCGAGGTCTTGCCCCAGGCGTCAGCGGCGGCATGGGCGGCGTCCAGTGCTTTGTCGATGTCTTTGGCGGTGGAGCGTGGGAATTCGGCGATGGGCTTGCCGTTGACCGGCGAGGTGTTGGTGAAATAGTTGCCATCGACCGGCGCAACGAACTCGCCGCCGATGTAGTTGCCGTACTTGGCCTTGAACGAAACGATAGCGCCTTCAGTACCGGGGTGTGCGTAACGCATGGTGGGTATCTCCTGGCTTTTATGTTTATTGGGAGCGCAGCGCAGCAAGCGCTTGATAAAGCGTAGAGCAAAGGTTGGGCCACCGCTTTGTGGGCCAGGAAAATCAAGGGGTTGGGCTTTGTCGCAAGGCGTTGCTGTAGCAGCGCTGGTACAGGTGGTGTGACAGTTTGTGCCAGGAACAGTACAGCCTGTGACCGGTGGGTCGCACCGGGATTGCATTGCCTGGATGGCTGGGGGATGCTGGGCGTTCTCACGCAGGGAGAATAATAAGAAATGCACAACGATCATTTCAGTCGCCATGCCCAGCAGGTGCTCACGGTCACACGCGGCCAAGAGCTGGCCCACGGGCCCGCCAGCGATCCGTCCATCGCCCGCTCCTGGCTGCGTTGCCTGGAGGACTACCACCTCGACCCTGCGCAAACCATCGCCCCCACGGTGCTTGAGCACGACCGCCTGCTGGAAAGCCGCGAGCGCCTGCAACAAGTGCTGCGCATTGCCGGCAGCGAGATGAACAGCCTGCATCAGCAACTCTCCGGCGCCGGCCACGCCGTGCTGCTCACCGATGCGCGGGGCGTGATCCTCAACTGTGTCACGGCGCCGTCCGAGCGCAAGATCTTCGAGCGCGCCGGACTGTGGCTGGGCGCGGATTGGAGCGAAGCCTGCGAAGGCACCAATGGCATTGGCACCTGCCTGGTGGAGCGCCAATCCCTGACCATTCATCGTGATGAACACTTTCGCGGCCGGCATACCGGGCTGACCTGTTCGGCGAGCCCGGTGTTCGACCCCCACGGCGACCTGCTGGCCGTGCTTGACGTGTCCTCGGCGCGGGAAGCGGTGTCGCGCCAGAGCCAGTTCCACACCATGGCGTTGGTGAACCTGTCGGCGAAGATGATCGAGAGCTGCTACTTCCTGCGCCACTTTGAACACCACTGGTTGCTGCGTTTTCACCTGCAGGCGGAATCGGTGGGGCTGTTCAGCGAAGGGTTGCTGGCATTCGACGGCGAAGGGCGCATCTGTGCGGTGAACCAGAGCGCACTGAACCTGTTGGGTCAATTACGTGGCGGCTTGTTGGGCCAGCCGGTGGAGGCTTTTTTCGAATGCTCCCTGGATCAGTTGCTTGGACGCGCCAGCGCCAACGCCACCGCCAGCTGGCCGTTGCGTACCCGTGATGGTCGGCATTTGTTCGCGGCGCTGCGCGGCCAGGCGCGCAGCGTTCCCGCCGCGATCGCCAAGCCTGCCGTGGCGCAGCGCCCGCGCCTGCCCGGCATTTGCCTGGGTGACCCGGCGCTGCAACAGGACTTCAGCAAGGCGCTGCGGGTATTCGAGCGCGATGTGCCGTTGTTGATCAATGGCGAAACGGGCTCCGGCAAAGAGGCCTTCGCCAAGGCGGTGCACCTGGCCAGCCTGCGGGCCGACAAGGCATTCGTTGCGCTCAACTGCGCCGCCATCCCGGAAAGCCTGATCGAGAGCGAGCTGTTCGGCTATCGCGGCGGCAGCTTTACCGGTGCGCGCAAAGAGGGCATGCAAGGCAAGTTGCAGCAAGCCGATGGCGGCACCCTGTTCCTCGATGAAATCGGTGATATGCCCCTGGCGCTGCAAACGCGTCTATTAAGGGTGCTGGAGGATCGGCTGGTGGTGCCGCTCGGCGGTGAACCCCAGGCGGTGAATGTACGTATTGTCAGCGCAACCCACCGGAATTTGCTTGAGCGCGTGCAGGACGGTAGCTTTCGCGAGGACTTGTACTACCGGCTCAATGGCTTGGAAGTCGGCTTGCCACCGTTGCGCGAGCGCAGTGATAAATCCCAGTTGCTGGATTTCCTGCTGGCCCAGGAGGCCAATGGCGAGACGGTAGCGCTCGACCCGGCGGCGCGCATGGCGCTGTTGGCATTTGCCTGGCCGGGTAACGTCCGCCAACTGCGCACGGTGCTGCGGACCTTGGTGGCGCTGTGTGACGAAGGGCGTGTCAGCCTTGATGACCTGCCTGCGCAGATTCGCCAGGCCCGCCCCGTGGTCGTCGCGCCGGCCACGCCGCAGGAGTCGCCGCTGGAAGACGCCGAGCGCCTGGCATTGCTCACGGCGCTGCAGCAACAGCGCTGGCACATGACGCACACGGCCGAGCAACTGGGCGTCAGCCGCAACACCCTGTATAGAAAGCTGCGCAGGCACGGTATCGCACGTCACGCCCTCAGCTAAAAGGTGCGATTTTCGCCCCCCTGCGCTAACCTGCCTCGATGTTTTACGAGGTCGACTATGCACATTCATATTCTCGGTATTTGCGGCACGTTCATGGGCTCGATGGCGGTTCTGGCCAAAGAGCTCGGGCACCACGTCACGGGCTCCGACGCCAACGTCTATCCGCCCATGAGCACGCAACTCGAGGCCCAGGGTATCGAGCTGACCCAAGGCTACGACCCCGCGCAATTCGACCCGGTCCCGGACCTGGTGGTGATCGGCAACGCCATGTCCCGTGGCAACCCGGCGGTCGAATACGTACTCAATAAAGGTTTGCCTTATGTGTCTGGCCCGCAGTGGCTGGCCGACCATGTGCTGCAAGGCCGCTGGGTGCTGGCGGTTGCCGGCACCCACGGCAAGACCACCACCAGCAGCATGCTGGCCTGGGTGCTGGAGCATGCAGGCATGAGCCCGGGCTTTTTGATTGGCGGTGTGCCACAGAACTTCTCGGTATCGGCGCGCCTGGGCGACACGCCGTTCTTCGTGATCGAGGCCGATGAATACGACAGCGCCTTCTTCGACAAACGCTCCAAGTTCGTTCACTACCGCCCGCGCACGGCGATCCTGAACAACCTTGAGTTTGATCACGCCGACATCTTTCCCGACTTGGCGGCCATCGAGCGCCAGTTCCACCACTTGGTGCGCACGATCCCGAGCGAAGGCCTGGTGATCCACCCGACCACCGAGCCGGCCTTGCAGCGTGTGATCGAAATGGGCTGCTGGACCCCGGTGCAAACCACCGGCGCGGGCGGGCAGTGGCAGGTCAAGCTGCTCAGCGAAGACGGCTCCCGGTTCGAAGTGCTGTTCGAAGGCGAAGCCCAAGGCATTGTCGAGTGGGACATGACCGGCCAGCACAACGTTGCCAATGCCCTGGTCACCCTGGCGGCTGCGCGGCATGTGGGCGTGGTGCCGTCGATGGGCATTGCCGCGCTGAGCGCGTTCAAGAGCGTGAAACGGCGCATGGAAAAAGTCGCCGAGGTGAATGGCATTACGATCTATGACGACTTTGCCCACCACCCGACCGCCATTGCCACCACCCTGGATGGCCTGCGCAAGCGGGTCGGCGCCGCGCCGATCATCGCAATTGTCGAGCCGCGTTCCAACTCCATGAAGCTCGGGGCCCACCGCGATGGCCTGCCAGAAAGCGTCGACGACGCCGACCAGGTGGTGTGGTACGCACCGGCCAATCTTGGCTGGGACCTGCCGGCGATTGCGGCACTGTGCACCGTGCCATCAGCTGTGTGCGACACCCTCGAAGGCATCATCGAGCACGTCAAGCACCAGGCCAAGCCTGGCACCCATGTGGTCGTCATGAGCAACGGCGGTTTCGGTGGCCTGCACGGCAAACTGGCCGAGGCACTGAAATGAGCGGCCCGGAACGCGTCACCCTGGCGATGACCGGCGCATCGGGCGCGCCCTATGGCTTGCGCCTGCTGGACTGCCTGGTGCGAGAAGAACGTGAGGTGCACTTCCTGATCTCCAAGGCCGCGCAGTTGGTGATGTCCACCGAGACTGATGTGGCGCTGCCGCCCAAGGTGCAGATGATGCAGGCCTTCCTCACCGAGTACACCGGTGCGGCGGCGGGGCAGATCAAGGTTTACGGTAAAGAGGACTGGATGTCGCCCGTGGCGTCCGGATCGGGTGCGCCGGCGGCGATGGTTGTAGTGCCGTGCTCCACCGGCACCTTGTCGGCGATTGCCACGGGTGCCTGCAACAACCTGATCGAACGTGCGGCGGACGTGACGCTGAAGGAGCGCCGGCAGTTGATCCTGGTGCCGCGTGAGGCGCCGTATTCGAGCATTCACCTGGAGCACATGCTCAAGTTGTCGAACATGGGCGTAACGATTTTGCCAGCCTCGCCCGGTTTCTATCACCAGCCGCAGACCATCGATGACTTGGTGGACTTCGTGGTGGCGCGCATCCTCAACTTGCTGAACATTCCCCAGGACATGCTGCCACGTTGGGGCGAACACCATTTGAGCAGCGATGAATAAGGCGCTGCTGTTAGTGCTGGCGTTGCACCTCACAGGCTGCGCCACCGCGCGCACGCTGGACGCGGCAAAACCGAACGCCCCGGTGGTGTATGCCGGCACGCGGCTGGATTTGTACGCCTTGAATGGCGGCTGTTGCGCCATGGACCGGTTTGGTGCCGAGGCGCCGAGTTATCCGGGTGTCGACCTGCCGGCGAGTGCGCTGCTCGATACTTTGTTGTTGCCGCTGTCGGTGTTGACGGTGTTGGGCGTTGGCTTCAACGCCACAGGTGGCCTCTAGAGGTGCATTGCCTGGGCTGGCCTCATCGCGGGCAAGCCCGGCTCCCACCTTTAAATCCGGCTGACCCACACACCATGTGGGAGCGGGCTTGCCCGCGAATGCGGTGTATCAGCCAACTCATGCACCGGCTGACACGCCCCATCCCAAGCAAGCCCGGCTCCACCTTTAAATTCGGCTGACCCACACACCATGTGGGAGCGGGCTTGCCCGCGAATGCGGTGTATCAGCCAACTCATGCATCGGCTGACACGCCCCATCCCAAGCAAGCCCGGCTCCACCTTTAAATCCGGCTGACCCACACATCCATGTGGGAGCGGGCTTGCCCGCGAATGCGGTGTATCAGCCAACTCATGCACCGGCTGACACGCCCCCTTCGCGAGCAAGCCCGCTCCCACATTTGGATCTCTGCCAGGTCGTCAAATCGGTCTATTTGCCCAGCTTACGCAACTCATCCGACTCCACCACCCGTACCCCATCCTGCTCCTCCAGCGCCAGGCGCCACATGGCGCGGGCCAGTTCGCACACTTCGATGCCGTGGTATTTGCCCGGGATCAGTCGCGACAACGGCCCGGCCAGTTGTTCTGCCAAGCGCGGCTCCAGCCGTTCCCCCAGCAACAGCGACGGCCTCACGATGGTCAGTTGTGGCCAGTCCTGGGCTTTTAACGCTTCCTCCATTTCCCCTTTGACGCGGTTGTAGAAGATCGAAGATTTCGGGTCTGCGCCGATGGCGCTGATCACGATCAGGTGCCGCGCGCCCATTTCTCGCGCGCGCTTGGCGAACGCCACGACCATGTCCAGGTCAACGGCGCGGAAGGCGGCTTCGGAGCCGGCCTGCTTGATGGTAGTACCCAGGCAGCAGAAGGCGAGATCCACCGGGCCGCTGAGTTGCGGCAGGAACACCGCCGGGTCGCCCACCGGGTTTTCCAGGTGCGGGTGTTCGGCCAAGGGCTTGCGGCTCGGTGCGAGCACGCGGGTCACGGTGGGTTCGTTGAGCAGGCGATCGAGCAGGTGTTCGCCGGTAAGGCCGGAGGCTCCGGCGAGCAAGATATGCTGAGGCGTCAGGTACATGGTGTTTCCCCCTTGTTACACAGTTCAGCTTAGTTGCCTTTGGCTTCCTTGCTATTCATTGAGACGCTTTCGAGCGCCTTTCGTGCCTGCTGCTTGCGTAATAATTGCCAGTGGGCGATGACGCCCTTGGGGGCCCAGATCTGCGGTTCGGAGGCTTCGAAGTTGTCCGCCTGTTCGCGTTCGGCCACATGCAGTTGTGCCAGCTTGAAGGCTTGCTGCAAGTCGTCGGTCTGGTTGAAGGCTTGGGCGAAGAGGGCGTCGCCGAAGTAGGTGAAGTCGGCTTCCTCGGAGCAACCGAAGGACACACGGTCAGCCCGCGAGGCGGTCATGATCAGGGTGCGGTCATCTTTCAGGGCCGGGATGAAACCGCCGGAGTAGCAGGCGGAAATCACCACGATCTTGTCGCGGTTCTTCAGCGGCGCCAACACTGCGGCCAACTCATCGGCCGGCAGGTCGGCCAGCTCCATGCGCGGCTGGTCCAGCACCAGTTCGTGTTCGTGGGTGCCGTGGCTGGTCATGTAGATAAACACCAGGTCTTCCGGCCCCGTACGTTCGGCCAGGGTTTGCACGGCGCGCCGCAGGCTTTCGCGGGTGGCGAGCGGGCGGTCGGCGATGTGGTCGCGGTGGTTGACCAGGCGAATCTGCCCGCGCGCGCCGAAGCGGGTGCCGAGCATGTTGCTGACGTAGTCGGCCTCGCGCAGGAACACGCTTTGTTTGCCGTCGCCGGCTACGGCCAGTGTATACAGCTCGACGGCGGCGGTGGAGGCAGGCACCGCGGCGAGGGCGGCGTCGAGCAGGCGACCCTGGGCCAGCACGCCGATCTCCAGTGGGTCGGGCAGCAGCTTGCCGTCGGCGTCACGCACGCGCATGCCGTTCACCCAGGTGCCAGCTTCTACGGTGCCGTCGTTGAGCACCAGGGTGCCTTTGCCTTGATAGCTGTCGCTGTCGAAGCCGCCGATATAGAAACTGCCGTCGGTGAGGTTCAGGCGGCCTTCGCCAGTGAAGCGCCAATCGCTGAACTGGCCGACATAATGGCTGCCGTCGACGCCGATCAACTCGCCCTTGCCGCTCAGCGCACCTTCCTTGAACTGGCCGATCCACACATCGCCGTCGGCGTTCTCGTAGCGGCCCTTGCCGTTGAGCTGGTTCTGCTTGAACTGGCCGACATAAATATCGCCGTCGGCGCTGTTGAAGGTGCCGTTGCCTTCCAGTTGACCATCGACGAAATGGCCGCTGAACTGGTTACCGCTGTCGTCGTTGCGCTGGCCTTCGCCGTTCGGCTTGCCGTGGGCGAACTGGCCCTGGTACTGGCTGCCGTCCGCCAGCTCCAGGCGGCCGAGGCCGGAATACTGGTCGTCCTTGAATTCGCCGCGATAGGTCATCTGCCCCTCTTTGAGGGTGCCTTCGCCGTTGCGTCGACCGTTCTTGAAGCCGCCCACATAATGGCTGCCCGCCGTGGTCAGGCTGCCCTGGCCATCGAACAGGCCTTGCTGGAACTGGCCTTTATAGACTTCACCGTTGCTGCCATGCCATTCGCCCTGGCCGTGCCACTGGCCTTTGTCGAACTGGCCGGCGTACCAACTGCCGTTGGGGTAGTCCACGCGACCCTGGCCTTGCAGCAAGCCATTGACCACATCGCCCCGATAACGGCCGCCGTCGGGCAGGCGCGCATCGGGCGGCAACAGCGATTCGCCGTCTCCGCAAGCGGTGAGCAACAGGGCAAGGGCGAGGGGAGCGAGTGGGCGCATAGCGGGATCCGGATAATTGAGCGCCGAGTATGCCGCAGCTGCGAGTTCCATACATAAATTTACATACGCTGTGGTAAGGATTGTGCCTCTCCACAGACCCGTAGGAGCCGGCTTGCCGGCGATGGTCGTTAACGATGGCGCAGGCATTCAGGGGGAATGCGGCGACTGTCCGTTCTTCGCTGGCAAGCCAGCTCCTACAGAGGACCGGGGCGGTTACACAAAGTAGAGCGACAGCGACTCCGCAATGTAAGCCGGTTTTTCCTGCCCTTCGATTTCCAGGGTGGCGGTAGCCTTGAGCAGCCATTGGCCGGGTTTTTTCTCGGTGACGTCATTGAGTGTCACGTTCAGGCGCACCTTTGAGTTGACCTTCACCGGCTGGATGAATCGCACGCTGTCCAGGCCATAGTTGACGGCCATCTTCAGGCCCTCGGGCACGATCAGCAGGTCTTCCATCAGCTTGGGCATCAGCGACAGCGACAGGAAGCCGTGGGCGATGGTGCTGCCAAACGGGGTTTGCGCGGCCTTGACCGGGTCGACGTGGATGAACTGATGATCGCCGGTGGCCTCGGCGAACAGGTTGATGCGCGCCTGGTCGATGGTGAGCCATTCGGAACGTCCCAGTTCCTTGCCGACATAATCTTTGAGCTGCGCTACGGGTACATAGGGCATTGCGTCTCTCCTTGGTTCACCGATTCTGTTTTTTATGGGTTACAGAGAACCAATGTAGATCATCATGGCCAATCAGCCTGGTCAACCCACCATGCTTTTGGCGAATGCCGGTGCATAGGGCTGGCGTGCTTATAATGCGGGCGAGTCCTGAGGGGGAAGAACGGATGCTGTTACGTGGCCTGACCTGGCTGGTGCTGTTTCAACTGATCGGCACCGCGATCAACCATTTGCTGTTGCCGGTGCTGCCGGGGCCGATCATCGGGCTGCTGCTGATGCTTGGCTTTCTGGTATGGAGGGGCGAAGTCGGCGAGCCACTGAGCCTGGCGGCCAGCAGCCTGTTGCGTTACCTGCCGTTATTGCTGGTGCCGCCAGCGGTGGGGGTGATGGTGTACGCCAAGGACATCGCCGCTGATTTCTGGGCCATTGTCGGCGCACTGGTGCTGTCGCTGGTGATCGCCATGGGCTTCGTCGGCGTGCTGATGCAGCAGATGGTCAAGCGCAAGGAGAAGGACCAATGACCTTCGACTGGCAGGGCGCATGGACGGCGGTGATCCATCATCCCTTGTTCGGCATTGGCATCACCCTCGGTGCCTATCAGCTGGTGCTGGCAGGCTTCGAGAAAACCCGCTGGATCTTCCTGCAACCGGTGCTGGTCTCCATGCTGCTGGTGATCGGCGTGCTGATCAGCTGTGGCCTGAGCTACGCCGAGTACCGCAAGAGCACCGAGATCATGGGCATCCTGCTGGGCCCGGCGACGGTGGCCCTGGCCGTGCCGCTGTACCTGAACCTGCGGCGCATTCGCCAATTGTTCTGGCCGATTTTTACTACGCTGGTGATAGGCGGGGTGCTGGCCACCGGACTGTGCGTGCTGCTGGGCTGGTGGTTCGGCGCTGAACATATGATGCTGATGACCATGGCGCCCAAGTCGGTGACCTCGCCGATAGCCATGCTGGTGGCCGAGCAGATCGGCGGCGTGGCCGCGCTGGCGGCGGTGTTTGTGCTGATCACCGGGGTGATCGGTGCGATGATCGGCCCGGCGTACCTGTCGCGCCTGGGCGTGCACAGCCCCGAGGCGCGCGGCATGGCGCTGGGCATGACCGCCCACGCCGTCGGCACTTCGGTGGCCTTGCAGGAAAGCGAAGAATGCGGCGCCTTTGCAGCGCTGGCCATGAGTCTGATGGGCGTGGCCACGGCAGTGTTCCTGCCGCTGGCCGTGTCGGTGATTGTTTAAACCGGGTTTAAGGAAACCTTTATGAGTCTGGCGTTGTTCCCGCTCAATACCGTGCTGTTCCCTGGCTGCACCCTCGACCTGCAGATATTCGAGGCGCGCTACCTGGACATGATCAGTCGCTGCATGAAAAAGGGCGAAGGCTTCGGCGTGGTGTGCATCCTCGACGGCAAGGAAGTGGGCATGGCCCCGGACGGCTACGCGCTGATCGGCTGTGAAGCGCTGATTCGCGACTTCAAGCAGCAGGACAACGGCCTGCTGGGCATTCGCGTGGAAGGCGGTCGCCGGTTCCGGGTGCGTGACGCCGGCGTGCAGAAGGACCAACTGCTGGTAGCCGATGTGCAGTGGCTCGAAGATTTGCCGGACCAGCCACTGGACGAAGAGGCTGCCGACCTGCTGGCGCTGCTCCAGGCGTTGGCCGAGCACCCGATGGTGGCTTCGCTTGACATGGACGCCCACGCCGACGGCCAACAGGCCCTGGGCAATCAACTGGCGTATCTGCTGCCCTTCACAGACGCCGACAAGATCGACCTGCTGCAACTCGACGACCCGCAGCAACGGCTGGATGCGATCCAGATGTTGCTCGACGAGTTGCAGGGCGAGTTGTTCACCTAATAGGCGTAGCGCAGCAGGGCGTGGGGCGTGCCGGTGAGCGCGATGAAGCTCAGCACGGCGACCAGCGCCGGCAGCAACAGCCACCAGGCTTTTTGCGACATCGCCGGCAGCGGGCTTCGATACTGGCTGACGCTCAGGCTGAACGTACACACGGTCATTGCCAGCAGTGTGCCGGCCAGGATGTCCGTGGGCCAATGGGCGCCAAGGTAGACCCGCGACAGCGCGATGAAGGCCGCCGGAATGCAGCCCAGCAACATCCAGGTCAGGCGCAGCCGGATAGGTTGCCCGCGACCGGCGAGTATCGCCAGGGCCAGGAAAAACGCGAACGCGCCGGACGCATGGCCGCTGGGCATGCTGAAGCTGGTCAGCGGGTCGGTCAGGATTTCCGGGCGGCCACGGGCGAAAAACAGCTTGGTCCCCGTGTTGATCACCGCCGCACCGGCGAGGGTCACGCCGACAAACACCGCATGGCGCCATTGTCGCGCCAGTAGCAGCAGGCCGGTGAAGATAGCGCTGGCAACGAACATCTTCTTGAACTCACCCAGTTGGGTGATGCGCACCATCACTTCGTCCAGCCAGGCGCTGCGGTGTTCCTGCACCAGGGCGCTGAGGCCCTGGTCGAAGTCATTGAGGTGGGGGTAGCCGATAAACAGGGCGATCAACCCCGTGAGGCTGGCGCAGCCGATCCATAAGGTGGCGCGGCGATGGCCGCGCAGGCTGCTGTTCAGGCTCAAGCCCACCACCACCGCGATACAGCCGGCAACAATGCCGGCTTCAGGCCAGAAACCTTCGGGCAATGGCAGGCGGAAGGCGGCGCCGGTCGCCCATCCCGGCAGCAGGTAGGCCACCGACCAGCCCGCGGCTGCCACGATGCTGACGGCTGCGAAGCGCGGGAAGGGCATGTCGCACATCCCGGCCACCATCGGCAGCATGGGCCGCAGTGGGCCGATGAAACGCCCGACCAACAGGCTGGCGATCCCGTATTTGTGGAAGTAGGTTTCGGCGCCGTTCATCCACTCAGGGTGGTGGCGCAAGCCGGGCAGGCGCCGGATGTTCTGGTGGAAATGTCGCCCCAGGTAGTAGGACACCCCGTCACCCAATAACCCGCCGAGGAAACCCAGCAGCAGGGTTTCGCTCAGGGACAGCGCGCCGCTGCCGGCGAGTGCGGCAATGGCAAACAACAGTACCGTGCCCGGCACGATCAGCCCGGCGATGGCCAGGCATTCCACGCAAGCGACGATAAACACCGCCACCGCCAGCCATTCGGGGTTCAGGGTCAACCAGCCGGTAATGCTATCGAGCCATTGGCCCATACAAACCTCTCCATGTAGGCAAGACAAAATCTGAGACGGTGAAGATCAACGGTGTATCAGTAAGGGAACCTGTAGCTGACGCACTGCATTCGCGGGCAAGCCCGCTGCCACATTGGATCTGCGTGTTGCGGGTATCGTTTTCCAGCAAGGGCACCCGTCTCGATCACTTCAAATCAAAAAATAGTCGCGGCCTTCGACCTGGCCACGGCGCAGCGGGTTCCGCGTGCAATAAGGCGCATAGCCAGCATCGACGAAGCGGTACATCAGGTGCTCATCGCGACCGCTGGGGATGCCCAGGCGGGTGGTCTGGATGATTTGGGTCGGCGCCTGGCCCACGTCTTCAACGTAGAGCCATTCCTGGTCGAAGCGTTTTGCGTCCCACATCGGCACCTTCAACCCCAAGGCTTTGCACAGCAGGGTCTGGCCGGCGCAGAGCTTTTGCGCGGCGCGGGGGCTGCCGTCGGCATTCGGGTTGTTCAGGAGCATCTGCGCCAGGCTGGTCGGGCCAGAGACTTCATCCACCCACGGGTATGCCGATTTGATCAGCACGGCGTTACCCGGGCCTTGGGCGCTGAAGTTCAGGGAGTCTCCGCCACGGGCGTAGTACATGTAGATATGGCCACCATCCAGAAACAAAGCCTTACGCTTTTCTGTGTAGCCCAATGACGCATGGCTGCCTTTTTCGGCCACGTAATAGGCTTCGGTTTCAATAATTCGCGCCGAAAGCCAGATTTTGCCGACGCGGTGGCGTATGACTTTTCCGAGCAATTCTCGCGCGAGAATTTGCGCGTCGCGGTCGAAGAAGCTGTCGGGCAGGGCGCTTGCGGGGCGTTGCGGCGATGAACTGGGCATGGCGGTCAGAGTAAATACGGCTAAATGTGACGGAATCATAACAACTCCCACCTTAATTACCGCTGAACCCCAGGTTTTTACAGTTCATTTCGACCATCCGCCCCTCACCGCTGTCAGTCGAGCGGCGTCACAGCTATAATCTGCCGCTTTCCTCCCTGCCAAGACTCCCTGACTATGACTGAGTCCGTTCTTGACTACATGACCCGCCTGGGTCGCGCTGCCCGTCAGGCCTCGCGGTTGATCGCCCGTGCGAGCACTGCGCAGAAGAACCGTGCCCTGCTGGCGGCCGCCGACGCTCTGGATGCTTCGCGCTCCGAGCTCGCCGCCGCCAACGAACTGGACCTGGCCAACGGCCGCGCCAATGGCCTTGAGCCTGCACTGCTGGACCGCCTGGCGCTCACCCCGGCACGTATCGACGACATGATCGAAGGCCTGCGTCAGGTGGCCAAGCTGCCTGACCCCATCGGTGAAATCCGCGACATGCGCTACCTGCCGTCCGGTATCCAGGTCGGCAAGATGCGCGTGCCCCTGGGCGTGATCGGCATCATCTATGAGTCGCGTCCAAACGTGACCATCGACGCCGCGAGCCTGTGCCTCAAGTCCGGCAATGCCACCATCCTGCGTGGCGGTTCCGAGGCGATCAATTCCAACCGGGCTATCGCGGCCTGCATCCAGCAGGGCCTGGCCGTGGCCGAGTTGCCCGCCGAAGTGGTGCAGGTGGTGGAAACCACCGACCGCGCTGCCGTTGGCGCGCTGATCACCATGCCGGAGTTCGTCGACGTGATCGTGCCGCGCGGTGGCAAGAGCCTGATCGAACGCGTCAGCCGTGATGCCAAGGTGCCGGTCATCAAGCACCTGGACGGCGTGTGCCACGTATTCATCGACGTCGCCGCCGACATCGACAAGGCGATCCGCATCGCCGACAACGCCAAGACCCATCGCTACGCCCCGTGCAACACCATGGAAACCCTGCTGGTGCACGTCGGTATTGCCGATCGCGTGCTGCCGCCGCTGGCTGCCATCTACCGCGACAAGGGCGTCGAACTGCGGGGTTGCGAGCGCACCCGTGCGCTGCTGGGTGCTGACGTGATCGAAGCGACCGAGCTGGACTGGTACACCGAATACACTGCGCCGATCCTGTCGATCAAGATTGTCGACGACCTCGACGAAGCCATCGAACACATCAACACCTACGGCTCCAAGCACACCGACGCCATCGTCTCCGAGCATTTCAGCGATGCGCGGCGCTTCCTCAACGAAGTGGATTCCGCGTCGGTGATGATCAACGCCTCGACACGCTTTGCCGATGGCTTCGAGTACGGCCTGGGTGCGGAGATCGGTATCTCTACCGACAAGCTCCACGCCCGTGGCCCGGTTGGCCTGGAAGGCCTGACCAGCGAGAAGTACGTGGTGTTCGGCGACGGTCATGTGCGCACTTGATGGCTAAACGCATCGGGCTGCTCGGCGGTACCTTCGACCCCGTGCACATTGGCCATTTGCGCAGTGCCCTGGAAGTCGCGGACGCCCTCGCGCTGGACGAGCTGCGGGTGATACCCAACGCACGGCCGCCCCATCGCGACATGCCGCAGGTGTCGCCGCAGCAGCGCCTGGAAATGGTGCGCCTGGCGGTGGAAGGCATAACGCCGCTGGTGGTGGACGACCGCGAGCTCAAGCGCGATAAACCGTCCTACACTGTTGACACCCTGGAACTGATGCGCGCCGAGTTGGCCGCGCAGGACCAGTTGTTTCTGCTTTTGGGCTGGGACGCATTTTGCGGCCTGCCCTCTTGGCATCGCTGGGAGGAACTCCTCCAGCATTGCCACATCCTGGTTTTGCAACGCCCGGATGCCGACAGCGAACCGCCGGATGCCTTGCGCAACCTGCTGGCCGCGCGGTCGGTAAGTGACCCCTTGGCCCTGACCGGGCCGAACGGGAATATTGCATTCGTCTGGCAGACCCCGCTTGCGGTGTCCGCCACCCAGATCCGTCAACTGCTGGCCAGCGGGAAGTCGGTACGTTTCCTGGTGCCTGACGCGGTCCTGGCCTACATCGATGCGCACGGGCTTTACCGTGCGTCGAACTGAAAAGGCGCGCTTGAACGTACGCACAGTCGTACAGCGAGCGCCCGAACATACGAGCAAAACGAGTTTTATATGACGAACAAAGACGTAAGCAAAGTTAAGCGTAAAGGCACCTTCAAAAGCGCCCCGCTGCCAGTAGAAGCCCACACCGGCCCCGAGCTGGCTGGCGAAGAGCTGGTAAAAGTCGCCGTGGCGGCCCTGGAAGACGTCAAGGCCCAGGACATCCAGGTGCTGGACGTGCGCGACAAGCAGAGCATCACCGACTACATGATCATCGCCACCGGTACCTCGAACCGCCAGATCGGCGCGATGCTCGACAAGGTCCGCGAAGCCGTCAAGGCCCAGGGCGTGAAGCCACTGGGTGAAGAAGGCAAGGGCGACAGCGACTGGGTACTGCTGGACATGGACGACGTGATCGTTCACATGATGACGTCCAACGCCCGCCAATTCTACGACCTGGAACGTCTGTGGAAAGGCGCCGAGCAAAGCCGTGCCGCCGATGGCAAGCACCACAGCCCGGAAGTGGGCCATGCGCACTTCGACAAGCTGAACAAAGACCAGGAATAAGGAACGGCTGTGCGCCTGCGTCTGATTGCTGTCGGTTCACGCATGCCCAAGTGGGTGGAAGAAGGCTGGCACGAGTATGCCAAGCGTCTGCCCGCTGAGCTGTCGCTGGAACTGGTGGAGATACCGCTCAATACCCGGGGCAAGAATGCCGACGTGGCGCGCTTTATCCGTCAGGAAGGCGAAGCCATGCTGGCCAAGGTCGGCCCCAACGAGCGCATCGTCACCCTCGAAGTGCACGGCAAACCCTGGAGCACCGAGCAGTTGGCGGTGGAACTGGATCGCTGGCGCCTGGACTCGCGCACGGTCAACTTCATGGTGGGCGGCCCCGAAGGGCTGGCGCCGGAAGTGTGTGCGCGGGCGGACCAGCGTTGGTCGCTGTCGGCGCTGACGCTGCCGCACCCGCTGGTAAGGATCCTGATCGGTGAACAGCTGTATCGCGCCTGGACAGTCCTGTCCGGGCACCCTTACCACAAATAATCTGCGCCCCTCCCGATGACCCAGCCGATCCGCATCAAGGACCACGAGAAAGACGCACGTCTCGTACGCGCTCGCGTGGTGTTTGGCGCAATCATGGTGGTGGCGCTGTTGGGCGTGCTGATCGCCCGCCTGTATTTCCTGCAGGTGATCCAGTACGACTATCACTCCACGCTGTCGGAGAACAACCGGGTGCATGTGCAGCCGATTCCGCCGACCCGCGGGTTGATCTTCGACCGCAATGGCGTGGTCGTCGCGGATAACCGGCCCAGCTTCAGCCTGAGCATGACCCGCGAGCGTTCCGGCGACTGGCAGCAGATCCTCGACGTGATCGTCGAGGTGCTGCAGCTGACCCCGGAAGACCGGGTGATCTTCGAGAAACGCATGAAGCAGGGGCGCCGGCCCTTCGAGCCGGTGCCGATCCTGTTTGAACTGACCGAAGAGCAGATCGCCCGGATCGCGGTGAACCAGTTCCGTTTGCCAGGTGTGGAAGTGGTGGCGCAGTTGGTGCGGCATTACCCGCAAGGGCCGCACTTTGCGCATTCCGTCGGCTACATGGGGCGGATCAACGAGAAAGAGCTCAAGACCCTCGATCCGGTCAATTACAGCGGCACCCACCATATCGGCAAGACCGGCATCGAGCGGTTCTACGAGCCCGAGCTGCACGGCCAGGTGGGTTACGAAGAAGTCGAGACCAACGCGCGCGGCCGCGTACTGCGTGTGCTCAAGCGTACCGACCCGGTGCCGGGCAAGGACATCGTGCTGAGCCTGGACATCAAGCTGCAGGAAGCGGCGGAGATGGCCCTGGGCGGTCGTCGTGGCGCAGTGGTTGCCCTCGACCCCAAGACCGGCGAAGTGCTGGCGATGGTCAGCCAGCCCAGCTTTGACCCTAACCTGTTCGTGACCGGCATCAGCTTCAAGGCCTATGCCGAGTTGCGCGACTCGATCGACCGGCCGCTGTTCAACCGCGTACTGCGCGGCCTGTATCCGCCGGGGTCGACGATCAAGCCGGCGGTGGCGATTGCCGGACTGGACGCCGGCGTGGTCACGGCCTCCAGCCGCGTGTTCGACCCGGGCTACTACATGCTGCCCAACTACGATCACAAATACCGTAACTGGAACCGCACCGGTGACGGCTATGTCGACCTGGATACCGCGATCATGCGCTCCAACGACACTTATTTTTACGACTTGGCCCATAAGCTCGGCATTGACCGCTTGTCTGCCTACATGGGCAAGTTCGGCCTTGGCCAGAAAGTCTCCCTGGACATGTTCGAGGAATCGCCAGGCTTGATGCCGTCGCGGGAATGGAAGCGCGCGACCCGTCGCCAGGCCTGGTTCCCGGGCGAAACCCTGATCCTTGGCATCGGCCAGGGCTATATGCAGGCCACCCCGCTGCAACTGGCCCAGGCCACCGCGCTGGTGGCCAACAAAGGTATCTGGAACCGTCCGCACCTGGCCAAGACCATCGAGGGCGAAAAGCCCGTGGATGAGAACCCGATCCCGGATATCGTGCTGCGTGATGCGTCGGACTGGACCAAGGTCAACCACGGCATGCAGCAAGTGATGCACGGCGCCCGTGGTACAGCGCGCAAGGCGGCGGTGGGCGCGCAATACCGCATCGCCGGCAAGAGCGGTACCGCTCAGGTCGTGGCGATCAAGCAGGGCGAGAAATACGACCGCAGCAAGGTTCAGGAACGCCACCGCGACCACGCCTTGTTTGTCGGGTTTGCCCCGGCGGACGACCCGAAAATCGTGGTGGCGGTGATGGTCGAGAACGGCGAGTCCGGCTCCGGCGTTGCGGCACCCGTGGTGCGCCAAGTGATGGACGCCTGGCTGTTGGCCGACGACGGCAGGCTCAAGCCCGAATATGGCGGCCCCCCTTCAAGCACCGAGGTTACGGCCCGTGAAGAGTAATTTTGACCGCATCCTCTCCAGCGAGGATGTGATGCGTCGCCGTGCGACGTTGCTGCAGCGCATGCACATTGATGGCCCGCTGCTGATCCTGCTGCTGACCTTGGCGGCCGGCAGCCTGTTCGTCCTGTATTCGGCCAGCGGCAAGAACTGGGACCTGCTGATCAAGCAAGCGTCGTCGTTCGGCCTGGGGTTGCTGTCGATGGTGGTGATCGCCCAGCTCGAGCCGCGCTTCATGGCGCGCTGGGTGCCTTTGGGCTACCTCGCCGGGGTGTTGCTGTTGGTGGTGGTGGACGTGATGGGCCACAACGCCATGGGCGCGACCCGCTGGATCAACATTCCGGGGGTGATTCGCTTCCAGCCGTCGGAATTCATGAAGATTTTGATGCCGGCGACCATTGCCTGGTACCTGTCCAAGCGCACCTTGCCGCCGCAACTCAAGCACGTGGGCATCAGCCTGATCCTGATCGGCGTGCCGTTTATCCTGATCGTGCGCCAGCCGGACCTTGGTACCTCGCTGCTGATCCTGGCGGGCGGTGCGTTCGTGCTGTTCATGGGCGGTCTGCGCTGGCGCTGGATCCTCAGCGTACTGGCCGCCGCCGTGCCCGTGGCCGTGGCCATGTGGTTCTTCTTTATGCATGACTACCAGAAGCAGCGGATCCTGACGTTCCTCGACCCGGAAAGCGACCCGCTGGGCACCGGCTGGAACATCATCCAGTCGAAGGCCGCCATCGGTTCCGGCGGAGTATTTGGTAAGGGTTGGTTACTGGGGACCCAGTCACACCTGGACTTTTTGCCCGAGAGCCACACCGACTTCATTATTGCGGTGATGGGCGAAGAGTTCGGCCTGGTGGGCATTTGCGCGCTGTTGCTGATCTATTTGCTGCTGATTGGTCGCGGCCTGGTGATCACTGCGCAAGCGCAGACGCTGTTCGGCAAATTGCTGGCCGGCGCCCTGACCATGACTTTTTTTGTTTACGTTTTCGTCAACATCGGTATGGTCAGTGGCCTGTTGCCGGTGGTTGGGGTGCCGTTGCCGTTCATTAGCTACGGCGGAACTTCGCTGGTGACATTGCTGTCAGCGTTTGGGGTTTTGATGTCGATTCATACGCATCGCAAATGGATCGCACAGGTTTGAATAAGGTGAAGATGTCAATGCAAGTAATGCGCGGCTGGGCGACTCGGCACGCGTCCTGGATGGGCCTGATTGGGCTGCTGGGCGCAACGCAAGAGGCGCAGGCCGGTGACTACGATGGTTCACCCCAGGTCGCCGAGTTTGTCGGTGAAATGACCCGCGACTATGGTTTCGCCGGTGAGCAACTGATGGGCGTGTTCCGCGAAGCCCAGAAAAAGCAGGCGATCCTCGACGCCATCTCTCGCCCAGCCGAACGTGTGAAGCAGTGGAAAGAATACCGCCCGATGTTCCTCACCGACGCCCGGGTGGCGCGTGGCGTGGACTTCTGGCGCCAACACGAGGCGGTACTGGCCCGCGCCGAGCAGGAATACGGCGTGCCGGCCCAAGTGATCGTCGCGATCATTGGCATTGAAACCTTCTACGGGCGTAACACCGGCAGTTACCGGGTGATCGACGCCTTGTCGACCCTGGGCTTCGATTACCCGCCCCGCGCTGATTTCTTCCGCAAGGAGCTGCGCGAATTCCTGCTGCTGGCCCGCGAGGAACAGGTCGACCCGCTGACCCTCAAGGGGTCGTACGCCGGTGCGATGGGCTTGCCGCAATTCATGCCGAGCAGCTTCCGCGCCTACGCCGTGGACTTCGACGGCGACGGGCATATCAATATCTGGAGCAACCCCGACGACGCCATCGGCAGCGTGGCCAGCTACTTCAAGCGCCATGGCTGGGTCGCTGGCGAACCGGTGGTGATCCGCGCCGATGTCAGCGGCGATCGCGCCGACGAAGGCCTGACCCAGGGCATCGAGCCGGCCAAGACGGTCGGGGAGTTGCGGGCGCTGGGCTGGTCGAGTCAGAATGCGCCACGCGATGATATGCCGGTGACGGCGTTCCGCCTCGAAGGTGAAAATGGCCCGGAATACTGGATGGGCCTGAAGAATTTCTACGCAATCACGCGTTATAACCGCAGTGTGATGTACGCCATGGCCGTGCATCAGCTGTCAGACATGCTGGTCCAAGCACGGGGCAACAAGTAATGCGGGCATCGCCGTTCAATAAACCGCTCAAGCTGGTGGCGTTCGCCGCGTTGTCCCTGCTGGTCGTCAGTTGTTCCACCAGCCGTGGTCCGGCACAGAAGTCCGGGGGCACGGCTGTTCGTTCCCAGCCGGGCCTGGACATCAACCGCGCGCACAAAGACGGCGCGCCGTGGTGGGACGTCGACGTGTCGAAGATCCCGGACGCCACGCCCACCCTTCATACCGGTGCCTACAAGGCCAACCCGTACACCGTGTTGGGCAAGACCTATTTCCCGTTGCAGGAATCCAAGACCTACGTGCAATCGGGCACGGCGTCCTGGTACGGCACCAAGTTCCACGGCCAGAACACCGCCAACGGCGAAGTGTATGACCTGTACGGCATGAGCGCGGCGCACAAGACGTTGCCGTTGCCCAGCTATGTGCGGGTGACCAACCTGGACAACAACCGCACCGTGATCCTGCGCGTCAACGACCGTGGCCCGTTCTACTCGGACCGCATCATCGACTTGTCCTACGCCGCTGCGAAGAAACTCGGTTACGCCGAAACCGGTACTGCGCGGGTCAAGGTCGAAGGCATCGACCCGGCCCAATACTGGGCCCAGCGTGGCAAACCAGCTCCGTTGATGCTCAACGAGCCACAGACACCGCAACCGCAAATCACCGCGTCGGCCGGCAAGGTCGAGCAGTGGACGCCGCCGCCACAGCAACACGCCCCGGACACCGTGGCCGTGCCGCAGGCCGCGCAGGGTGCTTCGCTGGCGGGTGGGCAATACCTGCAGGTGGGCGCTTTCGCCAACCCGGATGCGGCAGAACTGTTAAGGTCCAAGCTCAGCAGCATGGTCAATGCGCCGGTGTTCATCAGCTCCATCGTGCGTAACCAGCAGACGTTGCACCGAGTACGCATGGGCCCGATCGGTTCGCCGAGCGAGGTCGCGCAACTGCAGAACAGCGTGCGCCTGGCCAACCTGGGGCAACCCAGCGTAGTGACGGCGGAATAAGCCCTGCCGAAGAATAGAGAATTGATGGTTCAGGCTCGTGCGCGGGCTTGAACCCTGGTTGTTGGCTCGTTGAAGAATAAAAACCCAGGGGCAAGGGGTGAGCGGGCAACCGAACACGTGACAGTCTGGAAGCGGGCTGTCTGAATAAGTTTTGCCCGCGAGGGCAAGTTTCCATAAGCAATTTCGAGAGACGGATGAACATCACCACCTTAGCCAAACGCACGTGCCTGCTTATCTCGCTGATCATCACCCCGGCCGCCTGGGCGGTTGAAATGGTGCCAGCTTCACCGCAACTGGCCGCCAAGTCCTGGGTCCTCATGGATGCCGCCAGTGGCAACGTGCTGGTCGAGAGCAATGGTGACCAGCGCCTGCCGCCTGCCAGCCTGACCAAACTGATGACCGCCTACATCGCGACCCTGGAAATCCGTCGCGGCCAGATCGGCGAGAACGACCCGGTGACGGTCAGCGAAAACGCCTGGCGTACCGGTGGTTCGCGGATGTTCATCAAGGTCGGCTCGCAGGTCACCGTGAGCGACCTGCTGCACGGCATCATCATCCAGTCCGGTAACGACGCCAGCGTCGCCCTGGCCGAGCACATCGCCGGCAGCGAAGACGCGTTCGCCGACATGATGAACAAAACCGTGGCCGACCTGGGCATGACCAACAGCCACTTCATGAACCCGACCGGCCTGCCGAACCCAGAGCACTACTCGTCGGCTCATGACATGGCGATCCTGGCGCGCGCGATCATCCGTGTCGACCCGGTGCACTACGCGATCTACTCCCAGAAGGAATTCTTCTGGAACAACATCAAGCAGCCTAACCGCAACCTGCTGCTGTGGCGCGACAAGACTGTCGATGGCCTGAAAACCGGCCACACCGACGAAGCCGGCTACTGCATGGTGTCGTCTGCTGTCCGTGACGGCCAACGCCTGATCGCCGTAGTCTTCGGCACCAACAGCGAACAGGCCCGTGCGGCCGAGACGCAAAAACTGCTGACCTACGGTTTCCGTTTCTTCGAAACCCAGACCTTCTACCAGAAGGGTGCTGAGCTGGCGACCGCGCCGGTGTGGAAAGGCGCTACCTCCCAGGTCAAGGCCGGCCTGGCTGACGACCTGACCCTGACCATGCCTAAAGGCCAGCTGAAAAAGCTCGCGGCCAGCATGACCATGAACCCGCAATTGGTTGCCCCAATCGCCAAGGGTGATGTGATCGGCAAGGTCGAAGTGAAGCTGGACGACAAAGTGGTGCACAGTGCCGACCTGATCGCGCTGGACGCCGTCGACGAGGGTGGTATCTTCCGCCGCGTCTGGGATAGCATCCGTCTATTCTTCTACAGCTTGTTCAACTGATAGTGTGCACCTGCAAAGCCCCGTGTTGATCCGACACGGGGCTTTGCCCGTCGCCACGGCTTACGCTTACGAGGCCGTTACGCCATGACCGATAAAGAAGTAGAAGTAAAGGCGCCCAAGATCGAATTCCCAGTGACGGATTATCCCGTCAAGGTGATCAGCGATACCGGCGTGGGACGCAAGGACAAGATTCTCGAGATCGTCAGAAAGTACGCGACGATCAACGACAACCGCGTGGACGAGCGTCAAAGCTCCACGGGTAAATACACCACGATCCAGTTGCACATCGTTGCGACGGATCAGGACCAGCTCTACAACATCAACAGCGAACTGCGGGCTACCGGCTTCGTGCACATGGTGCTGTGATGTCACAGGTCCTGGGCTTTCGCGAGCTCGGCCGGATGGACTACGAGCCCGTCTGGCACGCCATGCAGCGGTTCACAAATGAGCGCGGCACGTCGGCCCCCGATGAGATCTGGCTGGTCGAACACCCGCCGGTCTTCACCCAGGGCCAGGCTGGCAAGGCTGAGCATCTGTTGCTGCCGGGTGATATTCCGGTGGTGCAGGTCGACCGAGGTGGCCAAGTGACTTACCATGGTCCGGGCCAACTGGTGGCTTACCTGCTGCTGGATGTGCGCAAGCTGGGGTTTGGCGTGCGCGACCTGGTCAGCCGCATGGAGGCTTGCCTGATCGAACTGTTGGCCAGTTACGGCGTGACCGCCGCGGCCAAGCCGGATGCACCGGGTGTGTATGTCGACGGCGCGAAAATCGCCTCCCTGGGCCTGCGCATTCGCCACGGTTGTTCCTTTCATGGCCTGGCCCTGAACGTGGACATGGACCTGGCACCGTTCCGGCGGATCAACCCGTGTGGTTATGCCGGGTTGGCGATGACGCAACTGAGTGACCACGCCACACCGATTAAATTTGCCGAGGTAAGTGCCCGGCTGCGTGCGCAGCTCGTCAAACACCTCGACTATGCTGAGCAGACGACCCTCACGGGCGGAATCGACTGATTATGACTACTGATGCAGTGCAAACCATGATCCCGACGCTGGACGTCACCGAACGTCCGGCCCCGGCCCCGCGTGCAAAGGTGGAAGCCGGCGTCAAGCTGCGCGGCGCCGAGAAGGTTGCACGCATCCCGGTGAAGATCATTCCGACCACCGAACTGCCGAAGAAGCCTGACTGGATCCGCGTGCGCATCCCGGTTTCGCCGGAAGTCGACCGTATCAAGGCCCTGCTGCGCAAGCACAAGCTGCACAGCGTGTGCGAAGAAGCGTCCTGCCCGAACCTGGGTGAGTGCTTCTCCGGCGGCACCGCCACTTTCATGATCATGGGTGACATCTGCACCCGTCGTTGTCCGTTCTGCGACGTGGGCCACGGTCGTCCGAAACCACTGGACGTCAATGAGCCGGAAAGCCTGGCCATCGCCATCGCCGACCTGAAACTCAAGTATGTAGTGATCACTTCGGTAGACCGCGACGACCTGCGTGACGGCGGTGCCCAGCACTTTGCCGACTGCATCCGCGAAATCCGCAAGCTGTCGCCGAACGTAATGCTCGAAACCCTGGTCCCGGACTACCGTGGGCGTATGGACGTGGCGCTGGAAATCACCGCCGCCGAGCCGCCGGATGTGTTCAACCACAACCTTGAAACCGTGCCGCGCCTGTACAAGGCTGCCCGCCCCGGTTCGGACTACCAGTGGTCGCTGACCCTGCTGCAGAAATTCAAGCAGATGATGCCGCACATCCCGACCAAGTCCGGCTTGATGCTGGGCCTTGGCGAGACCGACGAAGAAGTGATCGAAGTCATGAAACGCATGCGCGAACACGACATCGACATGCTGACCCTGGGCCAGTACCTGCAACCGTCCCGCAGCCACTTGCCGGTGCAGCGTTTCGTGCACCCGGACACCTTCGCCTGGTTCGCCGAGGAAGGCTACAAGATGGGCTTCAAGAACGTGGCCTCGGGCCCGTTGGTCCGTTCCTCGTACCATGCGGACGAGCAGGCCAAACTGGTCAAGGCGAGCCTGGTCTCGTAAGCCGCACCGCAATTGAATGTGGAGGCGGGCTTGTGTGGGAGCGGGCTTGCTCGCGAAATCGGTGTATCAGTCACCTGGTTTATAGGCTGATACTCCGCGTTCGCGAGCAAGCCCGCTCCCACATTGGGTTTTGCGTCAACGTTGGGGAGACCATGGATGACCGGTAAAGTAACCGCCGCTGTACCCGCCCTTCGCCCCGAAGGCACGATCGCCCTGATCGCCCCCGCCGGCCCTGCCGCGCTGGACGTCGAAAAAGCCGGCCAATGGATGCGCGCACGCGGCTATGAGTTGCGAATCTTCCCGGGTGTCTATGAGCGCGACGGCTACCTCGCCGGCAGCGATAAAGTCCGCCTTGCCGACCTTCACAATACCTTTGCCGACCCTGAAATCGACGCCGTCTTCTGCCTGCGCGGCGGCTACGGTACGCCACGTCTGCTCGATAGCCTGGACTTCGACCTGCTACGTGCCAACCCGAAGCCCTTCGTGGGTTACAGCGATATCACCGCGCTGCATCTGGCAATCAGCCGCTACGCGGGTTTTGTGACCTTCCACGGACCGATGCTCAACGCCGATCTGCTCGGCGACAAGCAACAACCCACCGAGTCCTCCCTGTTCAACCTGCTACGCGGCCACTTGAGCGCCGGCAGTGAGTTGATGCACCCGGTGGCCTATCCACTGACCACCCTCGAACCTGGCATCGCCTGCGGGCGCTTGCTGGGTGGCAACCTGTCGATGATCGCGGCGGTCATGGGCACGCCTTACGAGATCGATGCAGAAGGCATCATCCTGCTGATCGAGGACGTCAACGAGCCGATTTATCGCATTGACCGCCTGCTGACGCACCTGCGTCTTGCCGGCAAGTTGGCACAGGTTGCTGGCGTGCTGGTGGGTGATGTGGCGGGCGTGGATAACATGGCGTTGGCGCGGTTGCTGAAGCAGACCTTCGCGCCACTGGGCATCCCGGTATTGGCCGGCTGGCGCAGTGGGCATTGTGACCCGAACTTGACGTTGCCAATGGGCGCGCGGGTGCGGCTGGATGCGGGGGAGAAGAGGCTGGTGTTGGAGCAGGATGTCGTGCTCAAACCCTGAGCGTGATGGTGTTTCCCCGGTCGTCTTTACAGGCATGCCAGCGCCCACGGTTGGAACGCATTCCCGTGGGGGCTGGCTTGCCTGCGATAGCGGTAGTTGCCTTACGACGATCTACCGACCCTGCAACGATTCCAGCAGTTTTACCGTCGGATAGCCATCTGCCGGCCAGCCCAGCGCCTGCTGTGCCGCACGGATCGCCTTGCGCGTGTTGGCGCCAATGATCCCGTCCGGGTTGCCCGCGTCATAGCCGTTGGCACTCAGGGCCGTCTGCAAGTCGATGCGCTGGGAGCGGCTCAGCGGCAGCTCGTCCTTCGGCCAATCGCCGCGAATCACGCCACCACCACCGAAGCGTTCCGACAGCAGGCCAACCGCCAGCGCGTAGGACGACGAGTTGTTGTATTTGAGGATTGCGCGGAAGTTATCCAGCACCAGGAACGCAGGGCCGCGATAACCCGCCGGCAGCAGCAGGGCGGCGGACAGTTGGTCGACGTTGGGCGGCATGCTCGCGCCAGGCGGCAGTTGGATGCCCAGTTTCAGCCACTCGGCGATGGTTTTGCGCACGCCACCGTCAGCCAGGGCGTAGTCGAAGTTCGCCGGCAGCTGTTTCACCTCGAAGCCCCACGGCTGGCCTTTCTGCCAGCCAGAGCTTTGCAGGTAATGCGCGGTGGAGGCTAGGGCATCGGCCGGGCTGTTCCAGATGTCGCGGCGACCGTCGCCATCGAAGTCCACGGCGTGGGTGTTATAGGTGGTCGGGATAAATTGGGTCTGGCCCATGGCCCCGGCCCAGGAGCCTTTCATCTGGTCAGCCTGGATGTCGCCGTGCTGGATGATTTGCAACGCCGCCAGCAACTGCGCCTGGGCAAACGCCGGGCGACGGCCTTCGTAGGCCAGGGTCGCCAGCGAGCGGATCACCGAGTTGTTGCCCTGGAACTGGCCAAAGTTGCTCTCCATGCCCCAGACCGACACCAGCGCCTGGCGGTCGACGCCATACCGCTGTTCGATGCTTTGCAGGATATCGGCGTACTTGATCAGCAATGCCTGGCCATTACGCACGCGCACGGGCGACAGGGCGCCGTCGAGGTATTCCCACACCGGCCGGGAAAATTCCGGCTGGCTGCGGTCGGCGCGGATCACCGCCATGTCGGGGGTGACATTGGCGAAGGCATTGTCGAAAACGGCCGCGGTGATACCGGCCTGCAGGGCCTGCACGCGAAAGCCAGCCTGCCATTCGGCAAAGGTCTGGGTCGGCTGGATATCGAGGTTGTCCACGGCCAGCGGTGCCACGACAGCGGGCGCTACCACGGGGGCGGTCTGGAGCTTGGGCAGCGGTTGAGCGTCGGCGGCGGTGGGTTTCTCCGCACAGGCGACAAGCAGAATGAGGCTGGAGGCAGCGATCAGTTGGCGAAGGTGCCAACGACGGGAAAGACTAGAGGGCATGCACAGGTCCAGGGATTACAAATCAGGTACAGACCTTATCATGCCAGAGGGGCGCTTGCCTTCAGGCAGCCAGAAAGTAAGAAGCCTCCCAGCTATTAGACTGGAAGGCTTCGCGGCGGTAGCTGCCTTTGCCCTTGCCGGCGCGTTCCTGACGGCTGCGGAACAGTGGCTGGGCGATGATGGACTTGGCCTTGTTGGGGCCATGCTTGGATGGCTTTTTGCTCATGGCTGGTGCTCTCGTTGGGTAGGCATAGGGTGGGTGGAACGGCGCAAATCATCTGCCGAAGTCCAGCCGCTGTAAAGCCCGTCGATGTGTAGGACATATAGAAAATTTGAAGGTGTACACGGTCAACATGTAGGAGCGGGCCTGCCCGCTAAGGCGGCGTGCCAGTCACTGCAAGTGTCAGCTGAACCACCACATTCGCAGGCAAGCCCGCTCCCACGTGGGAGCTGTGGTGTTTTTGAGAGAAGGTTATTCGGCGGGCAAGGTCAGGCGCTGGCCGGCCATCAATAGCGACAAACGGCTCAGGCTCATCCATGGCGAACCGGCCGCCTGGCCCTTGATCTGCGCGTCGATTCGTTGCGCTTCCAGCAGCAATTGCGCCCAGCGTTGCGCCGAGTGCCGTTGCAGCGCTTTGCTCATCAGCGGCTTGCGCTTGTCCCATACCGGCGGCCGGGCTTGGCTGAAGGCCTTGTCCAATGGCGTGCCCTGGCTGTATTGCAGGGCAATATTGGCCAGTACCCGCAGTTCCCGGGCCAGGGCCCAGAGAATCACCGGTGGTTCCACGCCTTCACCGCGCAGGCCTTCAAGCATGCGCAGGGCATGTGCAGGTTCGCCATTGAGAATCGCGTCGACTAGCCCGAACACGTCAAAGCGCGCGCTATCCGCCACGGCCCCCTGCACGGTTTCGACGGTAATCTGCCCGTCTTCGGCCATCAGCTTGAGCTTTTCGATCTCCTGGGCGGCGGCCAGCAAGTTGCCTTCGACCCGGGCCGCGATCAACTCCACCGCGTCCTGGGTCGCCGACAGCCCTGATTGGGACAGGCGTTGGCGAATCCATTGCGGCAACTGGTTGCTGTCCACCGGCCAGATCTGGATGAACTGGGTGTGCGCCCCTTCCACCAGGGCCTTGCCCCATTTGGTCTTCTGCGCGCTGCCGTCGAGCTTGGGCAGGCTGATCAACAGCACCGTGTCTTCGGCCGGTCGCGAGCAGTATTCCATGAGGGCGGCTGCACCTTTGTCGCCGGGTTTGCCCGAAGGCAGGCGCAGTTCCAGCAGGCGTTTCTCGGCGAACAGCGACATGCTTGCGCCGGCTTGCAGCAATGTGCCCCAGTCGAAACTGGCGTCGGCGCTGAAGACCTGGCGTTCGTCGA
Organism: Pseudomonas sp. MYb13; assembly: GCF_002980075.1. Taxonomy (NCBI): domain Bacteria; kingdom Pseudomonadati; phylum Pseudomonadota; class Gammaproteobacteria; order Pseudomonadales; family Pseudomonadaceae; genus Pseudomonas; species Pseudomonas sp. MYb13. The sequence goes on from NZ_PCQI01000012.1 coordinate 134,089, forward strand.
AACCCTGCTGGCGAACAGCGGTGCGGATGGCGTCGGCGGCTTCCTGGCACAGCAGCGGGTCATCACCGCTGACGATATAGACAGGCGCGAGGCCACCTTGCAGGTGTTTGGCGAGTTGGGCGGGGGCGAGCTTCATAGGCAGGGTAAACGGGGCGCTTGGGGCGCCCCGTTTGTCTTACTCGACTGGTACTTCAACAGGCGACTGTTTCGGCGTGTTGTTTTCATACTCTTGCGCGGCTTTCAGGGCGTCGGCATCAGCCTTGGCCTTGTCGTCAGCGCGCTGCTGCAAGGTCTCGAGTTGTTCCGGGGTGATCATCGACAGGCGCAGGACCATGCGCTGTACCAGCTCGCGGCGCATTTCCTTGCGTACCTGGATAATCTCGGAGTCCGAACCTACCAGGTTGTTACCGTCGTGGCTGACGATCTTCTGTACCTGAATGCTGTCAGCCATCAGGGGCAGGTGGTCGCGGCCCTGGACTTCAAAGTTGAGCTGGGTGCTCAGTTCGATATCGGAGGCACGCCCGGCGCTGGCGTAGCTCAGGTTGCGCTGGGTTTCTTTTTCACCGGCCAGGAACAGCTTGTAGGTCGCGCCTGTGTAGACGTGAACGCCGCTGTTTTCCAGGACCTGACGCAGCTGGGTCACCGTTTCGCTGTAGGCGTCGCGGGCACTGACGTCCAATTCCTTGATCGCCATTTCGTTGGTACCGGTACCGCGCAGCTGGAAGCCGCAAGCGCTCAGCAGCACGGCGAGGCCCATAACCAGCAGGTTGCGTTTGATCATTTTGTTGCTCCCCTTGAAACCATGTGGGCCTTATCGAGGCCCTGAAGGCTTTGTTCGGCGCAGGGCCCAAGCCCTGCGCCCGATCCGATTAGCTAGCGACGATATTGACCAGTTTGCCAGGCACCACGATCACTTTGCGGATCGTGAGGCCTTCGGTAAAGCGCAGCACGTTTTCGTTGACGCGGGCAGCCGCCTCGACGTCTTCGCGGCTGGCGGTAGCCGGCATGTCGATCTGGCCACGCAGTTTGCCGTTGACCTGGATCACCAGTTGCAGCGTGTCCTGTACCAGTGCGCTGTCATCCTGCACCGGCCAGCGCGCGTCGATGACGGCGTCGCTGTGGCCCAGGCGGTTCCACAGGTCGTGGCTGATGTGCGGCGTGATCGGGGCCAGCAGCAGGGTGACCGTCTCCAGGCCTTCCTGTACCAGCGCGCGATCCTGCTCAGTGGCTTGTGGTGCTTTTTCCAACACGTTCATCAGCGTCATCACCTGGGCGATGGCGGTGTTGAACTTGTGGTTCTGGCCCACGTCCTGGCTGGCTTGCTTGATGGCCAGGTGGGTGCTGCGGCGAATGAGTTTCTGCTCGTCGCTCAAGGCTGCCACGTCCAGTTTACCCGGCAGGCCCTGGCTGATGTGGGCGTGCGCCAGGCGCCAGACGCGCTTGAGGAAGCGGTGCGAGCCTTCGACGCCGGAGTCGGACCACTCGGCGCTCATGTCGGGCGGCGAGGCGAACATCATGAACAGGCGGCAGGTGTCGGCGCCGAACTGATCGATCATCGACTGTGGGTCGACGCCGTTGTTCTTCGACTTGGCCATCTTCTCGGTGCCGCCGATTTCGACCGGCAGGCCGTCGGCGATCAGCTTGGCGCTGATGACCTTGGCTTTGCTGTCGCGCTCAAGCTCGACATCGGCCGGGTTGAACCAGGTGTAGGCGCCATTGGCTTCACGGCGGTAGTAGGTCTCGGCGACCACCATGCCCTGGGTCAGCAGGTTCTTGAACGGCTCATCGGAGCTCACCAGGCCTTCGTCACGCATCAGCTTGTGGAAGAAGCGCGCATACAGCAGGTGAAGGATGGCGTGTTCGATACCGCCGATGTACTGGTCGACCGGCAGCCAGTGGTCGGCCGCGGATTTTTCTACCAGGCCGCCTTCATAGTGCGGCGAGGCGTAGCGGGCGTAGTACCACGAGGACTCGACGAAGGTGTCCATGGTGTCGGTTTCACGCTTGGCAGGCTGGCCGCATTTCGGGCAGTTGCACTCGTAGAACTCGGGCATGCGCGCCAGTGGCGAGCCTGCGCCGTCCGGCACCACGTCTTCCGGCAGGACGACCGGCAATTGGTCTTCCGGTACGGGCACGTCGCCACAGCTTTCGCAGTGGATGATCGGGATCGGGCAGCCCCAGTAGCGCTGGCGGCTGATGCCCCAGTCGCGCAGGCGGAACTGGGTGCGCGAGGCGCCGAGGTTTTTCTTGATCAGGGCCACTTCGATGGCGTCGAACGCGCCCTGGAAGTCCAGGCCGTCGAACTCGCCGGAATTGATCAGTTCACCGTGCTCGCCGTAGGCGTCTTGCCACGGGGCCGGGTTGGTGTCGCCCGAGCTGGTGCGCACCACGGATTTGATCGGCAGGTTGTATTTGGTGGCGAATTCGAAGTCGCGCTCGTCGTGAGCCGGCACAGCCATTACTGCGCCATCGCCGTAGTGCATCAGCACGTAGTTGGCGACCCACACCGGCAGTTTTTCACCGGTCAGCGGGTGCTCGACGAACAGGCCGGTCGGCAGGCCTTTTTTCTCTTGGGTGGCGACGTCGGCTTCGGCCACGCTGCCGCCTTTGCATTCGGCGATGAATGCCTGCAGCTCAGGATTGTTCTGGGCCGCCTGGGTGGCCAGCGGGTGTTCGGCGGCCACGGCGACGTAGGTTGCGCCCATCAGCGTGTCGGGGCGGGTGGTAAAGACTTTGAGTGCGCCCGCTGCGCCGATCGAGTCGACGTTGTAGGGGAACTGCACTTCCATGCCCTTGGACTTGCCGATCCAGTTGCGTTGCATGGTCTTGACCTGTTCAGGCCAGCCCGGCAGGTCGTCGAGGCTCGACAAGAGCTCATCCGCGTACGCGGTGATCTTGAAGTAGTACATCGGGATTTCGCGCTTTTCGATCAGCGCGCCGGAGCGCCAGCCGCGGCCGTCGATTACCTGTTCGTTGGCCAGTACGGTCTGGTCGAGCGGGTCCCAGTTAACGGTGCCGCTTTTCTTGTAGATCACGCCTTTTTCGAACAGGCGAGTGAACAGCCATTGTTCCCAGCGGTAGTAGTCCGGCTTGCAGGTGGTCACTTCGCGGGACCAGTCCACCGCCAGGCCCAGGCTGCGCAGCTGGCTCTTCATGTAGGCGATGTTTTCGTAGGTCCACTTGGCGGGGGCTACGTTGTTTTTCATCGCGGCGTTTTCCGCCGGCATGCCGAAGGCGTCCCAACCCATGGGTTGCAGGACGTTCTTGCCTTGCATGCGCTGGTAGCGGGAAATCACGTCGCCGATGGTGTAGTTGCGCACGTGCCCCATGTGTAGCTTGCCGCTGGGGTAAGGGAACATCGATAGGCAGTAGTAAGTCTCCTTGCCTGGCTGTTCACTGACTTCAAAGGACTTTTGCTCGTCCCAGAAGGTTTGGGCGGCATTTTCTATTTCACGGGGCTGATATTGTTCGTGCATGGCTACTTTTGAACTGAATAGGGGTGGCCTAATCCTCTTCGGTGCAACATTCAGGTTGAGCGACACCAAAAAGCGGCGCGTCCGTGCCCAAACCCTGCGGGAAGTGGAGTTACAGGAAGCGCCGTAGCATACATGACCCCACTCTATCGAGGGAAACCCTGATTGCGCAGGCAGGGCCGTCTGTCGCGGCGCCAGGCAGGTGCAGCCATGGGGGCTACGCTGTTTATTGGGGAGTGAGTCATATCTTCAATGAGGTGAGGGGATGGTTGAATCGCAGCGAATCGTAACGAAACCCGATATCTATGAAGGACTGATCGACCGATTGGGTCGTGCATTGGATGCAGCGAGGACAGCGGGCCGATTGCGTGATGAGCGGCCTGTAGAGCTGGAACTGCGTGGCTTGAGCCGTGCGGAGCTGGAACTGATCAATGTTTATCTGGAACGCAATGGGCGCAGTGCGCCTCCCTGGGTGGCAACCCCACCCATCAAGGAGCCTACGCATTCAGCCAAGGTGGTGTGGCTCAAGGACTTGTCGGCCGGTCGTGGCCCGGAAAAGCTCCGGTCCGCCCGCTACAAGTAATTTGCTCCCCCCTGAACGGCATCATCGCTCTAGTTCACCGTAAAGCATGTCACCGTAAAGATTGTCGCTAAACCCCGTTACACCTTAGGCTTCGGGCATCTTTGGAGATGCCCGATGCCTATTCGTTACTTCATCAAACAATTGCTCCTGCCGCCCGGCATTCTCTTGCTGTTGCTGGCGCTTGCCTGGTGGTTTCGTCGCAGCCGTCCGCGCTTGGCGGCGTGCTGCTTTGCCTTGGGGCTTGGGGGCATGTGGCTGATCAGCCTGCCAGTGATGGTGGAGTGGGGCGCGCGGGTGCTGGAAACCGAGCCGCCGTTGGCCCGCGAGGACTGGCCTACCCTGGCCCAGCGTGCCGATGCCATCGTGGTTTTGGGTTCGGGGCGTGAACGCGGTGACCCGGCCTGGGGCTCCGACCAGCCCACGGGTATCGGCCTCGAGCGCCAGCGCTATGCCGCACGCTTGGCCAAGGCCTCCGGTTTGCCGGTGTTGACCACCGGGGGCCTGCATTACGGGACGCCGCCCAGCGAGGCCGAGTTGATGGCGGTGTCGATGCAGGATGACTTCGGCGTCAAGGTGCGCTGGAAGGAAGAGCGTAGCCGCACCACCTGGGAAAATGCGCAGATGAGCGCCGAGATCCTGCTGCCCGAAGGCATCAAGCGCGTGGTGGTCGTGACGCAGGCCTGGCACATGCCGCGTTCGGTGTGGAGTTTCGAGAAGGCCGGCTTTACCGTCGTGCCAGCGCCCGTGGGGTTCCTGGGGGTGGACAACGCCCGGCCGTTAGGAGGCTGGATGCCGGAGTTCAAGTCGATATGGCAGAGCGGGCAATTGCTCAATGAGGCGGTGGGGCAGGTGGGGTATCGGGTGTTCTACCGATAACACCGCACATGCAAATGGGGGAGCGGGCTTGCCTGCGATAGCGGACTGCCAGCCTGCACATTGGCTGGCTGACCCACCGCTATCGCAGGCCAGCCAGCTCCCACATTGGTCAGACGGTCTTGGACATCCGGCCCGCCAGTAGCGCCCAACCAAACAGGCCCAGGCACACAATGATCAACGGCCACGAACGCCATTGCAGGTACGGCGTGAGGTTGTGCATGGGCACCACTTCGCCATAGAGGATGCCGCGCTCGAACTGCGGGATCTGCTCGGTAATCTGCCCAAAGGGGTTGATCAGGCCGGTGACGCCGTTGTTGGTGGCGCGGATCATCCAGCGGCCGGCTTCCAGCGCACGCATCTGCGCCATTTGCAGGTGCTGCAGGGGGCCGATGGAGCGACCGAACCAGGTGTCGTTGCTGATGGTCAGCAGCAGATCGCTCTGGGCCGACAAGCCGGCAGCGAACTCGGGGTACACCACTTCGTAGCAAATGAACGGCGCAATCTGATACCCCTTGGCCTGTAGCATCGCCTGGTCGGACGGGCCACGGGCGAAGTCCGACATCGGCAGGTCGAAGAAGGCAATCAGGCCGCGCAGCATGTCTTGCAGCGGTACGTACTCGCCGAAAGGCACCAGCTTCTGCTTGAGGTAGGTGCCGTCGCCTTCACCGACCACGGTGATGCCGTTGAAGTAGCGCTTGTGATGGTGCACTTCCTGGCGAATCGGTACGCCGGTGATCAGCGCGGTATGCCGGTCGGCGGCGAACTTGCCCATCATGCCCAGGTAGCCCTCGACGGACTCCTTGAGCACCGGTACCGCAGTTTCCGGCCACACCAGCAAATCGACACGCTTGGAGCTCAAGCTCATGTCGCGGTACAGCGCGAGCTGCGCATTGAGCTGCTCTGGGTCCCACTTCATGCTCTGTTCGACATTGCCCTGGATGGCTGCCACGGTCAGTGGAGCGCCAGACGGGCTGGTCCAGGCGTGGTGCTTGAGGGCCAGGCCGATCGCCCAGGGGGCTACCAGCAACACCAGGCCTGCGCCGATAAACGCGTTGCGCTTGCCGGCCAGCAGGCGCGGCAGGTTGCACAGCAAGGCCGCCGTGAGTGCCAGGGCGAAGGAGATCAGCCACATTCCGCCCACTGGCGCGAGGCCGGTGAGGGGGCCGTCGAGTTGGCTGTAGCCGGAGTACAACCACGGGAACCCGGTGAGGAACCAGCCGCGAAACGCTTCCTGGCCCACCCACAACGCGGCAAACGTCAGTGCATCGGCCAATGGCGCCTCATTGCGACGCAACCAGCGGGCCCACAGCCAGGCGGGCAGGGCGAAGAACCAGGCAATTGCGGCGGTAAACAGCAGCATCAAGAACCCAGCCAGCAGCACCGAAGCGCCGCCGAAATGGTGGATGCTGTAGTAGATCCAACTGGTGCCAGCGCCAAACAGGCCGAAACCGAAGCACCAGCCACGGCCCAGGGCCTGGCGTGGGCTCAGGTCCCGCAGCCCGACATAGAACAATCCGACCGCCACCAGCGCAAACGGCCACAGGTCGAACGGCGCCAGCGCCAGGGTGGTGATGGCGCCGGCCACCACGGCCAGCAGGTTACCGGGCCAGCCGGGTGCGATCAGACGGCGCATGTAGGGGTGGGTCATCAGCTATTTCCTGTGTCGCGCCGGCCTGCTGCGGCACAGGGCAAGGCGCGAGGCGTGTGGTGTGGTTTTTCCAAATGAACGACGAGTAACGCAGCCCTGTGTCGCAGCAGGCCCGGCCCTACGGGTTGCCCCTGGGAGCGGGCCATGCTGCGTTGCAGGCCTTGAAAAGGGGCGCCATTCCCTGCGGCCTGCGCCTTGCCTGGCCCGCTCTCAGGGGCAACGCGACACAGGAAACAGCTGATGACCCACCCCTTCCTTAGCGGGCAATAGGTGTCAGGCGGATCAGATGGATCCTGCGGCTATCGGCATTCAGGATGCGGAAGCGATAGGCGCCGATCTCGGTGGTCTCGTTACGCTTGGGCAGGTGCCCGAACGCACTCATCACCAGGCCACCGACGGTGTCGAACTCGTCGTCGGAGAATTCGCTGTCGAAGAACTCGTTGAAGTTCTCGATCGGCGTCAAGGCCTTGATCAGGAAGTCACCGCTGGGCAGCGGCTTGATGTAGCTGTCTTCCTCGACGTCGTGCTCGTCCTCGATGTCGCCGACGATCTGTTCCAGCACGTCCTCGATGGTCACCAGGCCAGCCACGCCGCCGTATTCGTCGATCACAATGGCCATGTGATTGTGGTTGGCGCGGAATTCGCGCAGCAGCACGTTGAGGCGCTTGGATTCGGGCACGAAGGTGGCCGGACGCAGCAGGTCCTTGATGTTGAAGCTGTCGCCGTTCTCCTTGAGGATCAGCGGCAGCAGGTCCTTGGCCAGCAGGACGCCCATGACGTCGTCATGGCTTTCACCGATCACCGGGTAGCGCGAGTGCGCCGAGTCGATCACGGCCGGGAGGAATTCCCGCGGCGTCTGGGTCGCCTTGATGCTGATCATCTGCGAGCGCGGGACCATGATGTCCCGTACTTGCAGGTCAGCCACCTGGATGGCGCCCTCGACGATGGCCAGCGCTTCGCTGTCCAGCAACTTGTTCTGATGGGCCTCGCGCAGCAGCTCAAGCAGCTCCTGGCGGTTTTTCGGCTCGTGGGCAAAAGCCTGGGTCAGTTTACCCAGCCATGACTTCTGCCCGTTGCTCGATCGGTCTTCGCTCATAGCGATTACTCTGAATCCTTTATTGTTACAGTTGAGTGTTTTTAGACTTCGTCGTCCGCATACGGGTCCGGATGACCCAACTCTGCAAGCAACGTTTGTTCCAGTGTTTCCATTTCTTCGGCTTCGTCATCGTCTATATGGTCGTAACCCAAGAGATGCAAGCAGCCGTGGATGACTAGATGGGCCCAGTGGGCTTCTAGTTCCTTGCCTTGTTCCTTCGCCTCGCGCTCCACCACCGCGACACAGATGACCAGGTCGCCCAACAACGGGATATCCAGCAATTCATCCGGTACGTCGGCGGGGAAGGACAGCACGTTGGTCGCGTAGTCCTTCTGGCGCCAGGTGTGGTTCAGCTCGCGGCCCTCGGGCTCGTCCACCAGGCGAATGGTCAGTTCCGAGTCAGCAGTGCGCTGGCGCAGGGCCAGGGCGCACCATTGGCGAAACTGTGCTTCGCTGGGGGCGGGCGCTTCGGTGGCCAGCTGCAGGTCTAGCTCAAGCATCGTGGCGAACGTCCTTGGCCGGTGCATCGTCGCGGTGGTCGAAGCGCTCGTAGGCTTCGACGATGCGCTGCACCAGCGGGTGGCGAACCACGTCCTTGGGCATGAAGTGCGTGAAGCTGATGCCCGGCACGTCCTTGAGCACCTCGATCACCTGGGCCAGGCCCGACTTGGTGCCCTTGGGCAGGTCGACCTGGGTCACGTCGCCAGTGATCACGGCGGTGGAACCGAAACCGATCCGGGTGAGGAACATCTTCATTTGCTCGACTGTAGTGTTCTGGCTTTCGTCGAGGATGATGAAGCTGTTGTTCAAGGTACGGCCACGCATGTAGGCCAGCGGGGCGATCTCGATCACCTGGCGCTCGATCAGTTTGGCGACATATTCGAAGCCGAGCATCTCGTACAGTGCGTCGTAGAGCGGGCGCAGGTACGGGTCGATCTTCTGGGCCAGGTCGCCGGGCAGGAAACCGAGCTTTTCGCCAGCCTCGACCGCCGGGCGCACCAGCAGGATGCGGCGGACTTGCTCGCGCTCCAGTGCGTCGACCGCGCAGGCCACGGCAAGGTAGGTCTTGCCGGTACCGGCAGGGCCGATGCCGAAGTTGATATCGTTGCCGAGGATTTCCTTGACGTACTTCTGCTGATTCAAGCCGCGTGGGCGAATCATGCCTTTTTTGGTACGCAGGGCCACGCTGGCTTCGGCCACAGGGTTGTTGGCCAAGTCTTCCACCGCCGATTCCTGCAGGTACAGGTGTACCGTTTCCGGCGACAGCTCACTGCCCTTGGTTTCACGGTATAGACGGCGCAGCAGGTTTTCTGCGGACGTGGTGTGTTGGGGTTCACCAATGAGCTCGAATTGATTGCCGCGGTTGCGGATCTCGATGCTCAGGCGTTGTTCGATCAGGCGCAGGTGCTCGTCGAACTGTCCGCACAGGTTGGCGAAACGGCGAGCCTCAAACGGCTCGAGGAGAAAACGATGGGGTTCTACTATGGGTGCGTTCAAGGTCGCTTTTAGCCGCCCTTTGGCTGTTGAGGTGAAAGAGAGAATAACGCCAGTGGCGCGGGTACGAAAGCACTTACGTTATCGGAATGCTGCGCGGTCTAAATGTGGGAGCGGGCTTGCTCGCGAAGGCGCTGTGTCAGCCAATACAGGTATCGACGCAAGCGCCACCTTCGCGAGCAAGCCCGCTCCCACATTTTGATCTCCATCAGCCAGCATTCTTGATGGGTTACTGAATCAACGACCCGCGCAACGAATGGGGCTGGGCCGCATCGATGTGCACATCGGCAAACTGGCCGATCAGGGTCGGATTATCGCAACGGAAGTTTACGATTCGATTGTTCTCGGTACGGCCCTGCAATTCGCCCGGGTCTTTTTTCGAGTAGTCGGTGACCAGGATGCGCTGGATGGAACCGACCATTTGTCGGCTGATCTCGAAACCCTGCTGGTTCAAGCGATGTTGCAGCGCGTTGAGGCGCTCTTTTTTCAACGCTTCCGGGGTTTCATCCACCAGGTCGGCGGCCGGGGTGCCAGGCCGCTGGCTGTAGACGAATGAGTAGGAGAAGTCGAAGCCGACGTCTTCGATCAGCTTCATGGTCTGCTCGAAGTCTTTCTCGGTTTCACCGGGGAAGCCGACGATAAAGTCCGAGCTGATGCAGATGCCCGGCACCGCTGCGCGCAATTTGCGCAGCTTGGATTTGTATTCCAGGGCGGTGTGGTTGCGCTTCATGGCGGCCAGGATGCGGTCCGAACCCGATTGCACCGGCAAGTGCAGGTGCTTGACCAGTTCCGGTACTTCCGCGTGGGCCTGGATCAGGCTGTCGGAGAACTCCAGCGGGTGCGAGGTGGTGTAGCGAATCCGCTCGATACCGTCCACGGCAGCCACTACGCGGATCAGCTCCGCCAGGTCGGCCAGGCGACCGTCGTGGGTCAGGCCGCGGTAGCCGTTGACGTTCTGGCCCAGCAGGGTGACTTCACGCACGCCGTTCTCGGCCAGGTGGATGATTTCCGATAGCACGTCGTCAAAGGGCCGGCTGACTTCTTCGCCACGGGTGTAAGGCACCACGCAAAAGGTGCAGTACTTGCTGCAGCCTTCCATGACCGACACGTAGGCGCTCGGTCCATCGATACGTGGCTCGGGCAAATGGTCGAATTTTTCGATCTCCGGGAACGATACGTCGACCTGCGGCAGCTTGGTGACGCGTGCGGCGTCGATCATTTCCGGCAGGCGGTGCAGGGTCTGCGGGCCGAAGACCACGTCGACATAGGGCGCGCGATCACGGATCGCGGCGCCTTCCTGGCTGGCCACGCAACCGCCGACGGCGATCACCATGTCCGGGTTGGCCAGTTTCAATTCGCGCCAGCGGCCCAGCTGCGAGTACACACGGTCCTGGGCCCGCTCGCGGATCGAGCAGGTATTGAGCAGGATTACGTCGGCATCTTCGGCGCGGGCGGTGACTTCCAGGGCCTGGTGTTCGCCCAGCAGATCGACCATGCGCGAGCTGTCGTACTCGTTCATCTGGCAACCGTGGGTTTCGATGTAAAGCTTCTTGGCCATGGGAATCGTCAACTGGTGGTAAAGAACCGCGCATTATAGGGGGCATGCCCATTGGTTCCTAGCGTTGTGCATCGGGTGCCATGCTATAGTTCGCGCCCTCTTTTATATCCCCGATGTGTTGTTCGCCCACCATGACCAAACGTGAAGCTCCAATCTACAAGGTGATTTTCCTCAACCAGGGCCAGGTGTTCGAAATGTACGCCAAGCAGATCTATCAGAGCGATCTGTGGGGTTTCCTGGAGGTGGAAGAGTTCGTCTTTGGCGAGCGCACCCAATTGGTCGTCGATCCGGGCGAAGAGAAGCTCAAGGCTCAGTTTGAAGGCGTGGTGCGCAGTTTTGTACCGATGCATTCGATTGTGCGCATCGATGAAGTCGAGCGCCTGGGCACGCCGAAGATCAGCGAGGCGCGGGGCGTGAGCAATGTCATGCCGTTTCCGATGCCGATGCCTGAAAAGTAGGGCTTTAATCGCGTCGCGCCCATCGCAGGCAAGCCAGCGCCCACAGTTGACCGCATTCCAATGTTGGAACTCGGTCGAGTGTGCGGGCTGGCTTGCCTGCGATAGCGATAGAAGGGTCTAGATGAATTCAGGGCAGGGGTGAAAAGGGCGAACGCCCATCGGCACTCTGCAGTTCCTGCAGGTAGTTGCGGAAGATCTGGCCCAACACCTGGGTCGCCACTTCCAGCTCATCGCGCTGCATGTGCTCGGCGACTTCGTCAGCCGTGTCCAGCGCGTCTTCGGCGCCATTGACCGCCGCCATTTTCAGCACGATGTAGGCCTGGACGTTATTGGCTGGCACGCCTTCGCCCTTGAAGAACATGTTACCCAGTTCGAATTGCGCTTGCGCATGGCCCTGCAACGAGGCTTTCTCGAAGTAGCTCAAGGCTTTGTTGAGGTCACGGGCAGGGTTTTTGCTGTCGTGGAAGTACTCGCCCAACTCGTATTGCGCCTGCGCATCCCCACCGTCGGCCTGTTTCTGGCACGCGCTCAGCGCTTCGGCCTGGCTGTCTGGCTGGGTATTGAGGGTGCAACGACCCATCGCTGGGATTAACAACGAGTTGCCGCCTGCTTGTGCATGTGCCAGCAGCGGCTGAAGGAGCAACAGGCAGCCCAGAACCAGGGTGCGGCCGGTGCGTTTCATGGGAATCGACTTACCTCTGACGGGGCACGCGGACCCTCGGGGGATCCAATAAGCGCGCATTATGAAATAAGCAGGCCTCTGCTTACAAAGTCTTTACTCGTTTTTCTGCTGCTTGGGCAAGTTATCCGCCGGATTGCAGGTGATTTCTCGAAAAAACTCGGAAATCTCTGTAAGCAAAGTAGCAAATCAGACACCGTTTGCGCGGTGCCTGATGGTTGCGGCCTGTTATTTCAGTGCTGCGAAGGCGCGTTCGGCAGCGTCGAGGGTCAGTTTCAGCTCGGCGTCGCCGTGGGCGATCGAGGTGAAGCCGGCTTCGAAGGCGCTCGGTGCCAGGTACACGCCGCCTTCCAGCATCAGGTGGAAGAAGCGCTTGAACAGGTCGGCATCGCTGCCCATCACGTCATCGAAGGTGACAATATCGTCGGCGCCGCTGAAATACAGGCCGAACATACCGCCCGCCTGGGTGGTAACAAATGGGATACCGGCGGCATCGGCGCGCTGTTGCAGGCCGTCGAGCAGGCGCGTGGTGTAGTCGGTCAGCTCGGCGTGGAAGCCCGGGCGGCTGATCAGGCGCAGAGTGGTCAGGCCGGCGGCCATGGCCAGCGGGTTACCCGACAACGTACCGGCTTGGTACACCGGGCCCAGCGGCGCGATGTGCTGCATGATCTCGCGCTTGCCGCCGAAGCAGCCCACCGGCATGCCACCACCGATGATCTTGCCGAAGGTGCTCAGGTCCGGCGTGACGCCGTAGTGCGCCTGGGCGCCGCCGAGGGCAACGCGAAAACCGGTCATCACTTCGTCGAAAATCAGCACCACGCCGTGCTTGTCGCACTGCTCGCGCAGGCCTTCGAGAAAGCCCGGCGCTGGCGGTACGCAGTTCATGTTGCCGGCCACCGGCTCAACGATGATGCACGCCACGTCCTGGCCGACTTCATTGAGCATTTGCTCGACGGCGGCGATGTCGTTGAACGGCAGGGTGAGGGTGTGCTTGGCGAACGCGGCAGGTACGCCGGCCGAGCTCGGTACGCCCTGGGTCAGCGCGCCGGAGCCGGCCTTGACCAGCAGGCTGTCGGAATGGCCGTGGTAGCAGCCTTCGAACTTGATGATGCTGTCGCGGCCGGTGAAGCCTCGGGCCAGGCGAATCGCGCTCATGGTGGCTTCGGTGCCGGAGCTGACCATGCGCACCATTTCCATCGACGGCACGATGCTGCAGACCAGGTCCGCCATTTCGGTTTCCATGGCGGTCGGCGCGCCGTAGGACAGGCCGTGTTCCAGCTGCTTGCGCACTGCGTCCAGCACGTCTGGGTGGCTGTGGCCGAGGATCATCGGGCCCCAGGAACCGACGTAGTCCACATAACGCTTGTCATCTTCGTCGGTGACGTAGGCGCCTTCGGCATGTTTGAAGAACAACGGCGTGCCACCGACGCTCTTGAACGCACGCACGGGGGAGTTCACACCGCCGGGGATGTGTTTCTGGGCATTGGCAAACAGCGTTTCGGAACGGGACATGATGGGGCTCTCTAAACTGAAATTTTAAGCAGATCGTTGAACGCGCGAGCGCGGCGCGTGACTTCCTGGGTACTGTCGGCGCCAAACAGGCCGTGCACCACCGCCAGCAGGTCGGCACCGTGGGCCACCAGGGGTTCGGCGTTCTCCAGGGTAATGCCGCCGATCACGCAGATCGGTAGCTGCAGGCGCGCGCGGGCCTGGGCCAGCATCTCCAAGGTAGCGGCCGGGGCGCCGGGCTTGGTGTTGGAGTTGAAGAAGCGGCCGAAGGCGACGTAGCTGGCGCCTTCCTTGGCGGCCTGCTCGGCCAGTTCGATCTGGCTGTGGCAAGTCGCGCCGATGATCGCCCTGGAGCCGAGCAGTGCACGGGCAGGGGTCAACGGGCCATCGGTCTGGCCCAGGTGCACGCCGACGCCCAGGCGTGCGGCCAACTCGGCGTCGTCGTTGATGATCAGTTGGGTCTTGTAGCGCGAGCAGAGCTCACGCAACTTCTCGGCCTCACGCAGGCGCCGGGCTTCGTCGCTGCTTTTATCGCGGTACTGCAACAGGGTCACGCCACCGTCCAGCGCCGCTTCGACGTAGGCGAGGAATTTGCCGGCCAACAGTTGGCTGTCGGTAATGGCGTACAGGCCACGTAGTTTCATCAGGCAGGCCTCTTGCTGTTAAGAGCAGAAATCCAGCGGCAGGCGGCGCGGTACAAACTGGCCCTGACCGAGTTGTTCGGCGTCACGCAGGGTGCGCCAAGTGTAGTTGAGTGCCGATTGCACGGCGCTGACCAACCCTTCGCCCTGGGCAATCCGGCCGGCTAGTGCGCTGGCCAACGTGCAGCCCGAACCATGGTAGCTGCCGGGCAGGCGTTGGCAGGTAAAGGTTTGGCGCGTGCCGTCGCGGCCGTACAGACGGTTGTGCACTTCGTGCTCGTCGCCATGGCCGCCGGTGATCAGCAGGTGCCTGATGTACGGCAGCAGCTTCTCGGCGCATTCGTCCGCGGTGCCTTCGGGCAGTTCGGCGAGGATGCGCGCTTCGGGCAGGTTCGGCGTGGCGATCAGCGACAACGGCAGCAGCCGCTCACGCATCGCGTAACCGACTTCGTCCTTGCCCAGGCTGCCACCGCCGCCGGCACGCAGCACCGGATCGCACACCACCGGCAGGTGCGGATGCGCCTGCAGCAGTTCGACCACGGTGTCGACCATCGCGGTGGAGCCGAGCATGCCCAGCTTCACCGCCGCCACTTCGGAGTCGCCGAGTACGGCATTGGCCTGGGCCAGTACCCACTCGCGGTCGAGCACACGGAAATCGCTGACGTTGACCGTATTCTGCACGGTCAGGGCGGTGACGGCCGGAGCCGCATGGCAACCCTGGGCGAGCAGGGCTTCGATATCTGCCTGCAAGCCGGCGCCACCACTGGGATCATGGCCGGAGAGACAGAGGACAACGGGGCGAGAGCTGTAGATATTCATGGTGCGCGAGCTTACCACCAAACGCTTTTGGCGGGGCCGTCTGGCGATGGCTGAATTTTGCCCGGTGCGTGACGCTTTTTTGGCGCACGAGTAGCGGTTAAAACCTTCTGTAATGCTTGTTCTAGAGCCTTTCAAAAAATTATTTCAATGGTGTCCAATAGCCTTTAATGGCTATGCTAGAGTGGATCCAAACAACTAACTGTATTGCCGGTGTACGTCTTCTCAAAAGGAATGGGGGGCTTTTTGACATAACCGGACAGGCCACGCTGGGGCTCTATGCGCTATTTGCTGATTTTATTGTTGTGCGGGCTGCCCATGCTCGCCAGCGCCGTCGAGTTCAACCAAGACACGCGTCGCCTGCCACTGGGCCGGGTCATGCAAGTGCTCGAAGACCCGACCGATGCCCTCACAATCGCTGATGTCAGCGCGCCATCCGCCAACTCGCAGTTCAAGCCCCACGATAAAGACACCCTGAATGCCGGCTACTCGCGCTCGGTGTTCTGGCTCAAGTTGAACCTGCATTACGTGCCGCAAGCCACCGACGCGCAACGCACCTGGCTGCTGGAACTGGCCTACCCGCCGCTCGACCATCTTGACCTGTATCTACCCGACAGTACCGGCACCTACCGCCTGGCCGGGCGCACGGGGGATGCGTTGCCGTTCTCTGCTCGCGAGATTCGCCAGAACAACTACCTGTTCAAGCTCGACTTCACGCCGGGCGAGGCGAAAACCGTCTACCTGCGCCTGCAAAGCGAAGGCTCGATCCAGGCGCCATTGACGCTCTGGTCCAGCACGGCCTACCTGGAGCAACAACCGTTGCGCCTGTATGTGCTGGGCCTGATCTATGGCGTGTTGCTGGGGATGCTGGTCTACAACCTGTTCATCTACCTCAGCGTGCGCGACACCAGCTACCTCTATTACATCCTTTATATCGCCTCGTTCGGCCTGTACCAGTTGTCGGTCAACGGCGCGGCGGTGGAGTATTTCTGGCCGAACAACCCGTGGTGGGCGAATGCCGCGACACCGTTCCTGATCGGTTCGGCGGCGCTGTTCGGCAGCCTGTTTGCGCGCAGCTTTTTGCACACGGCGCAGCACAGTCGCTGGATCAACCGTTTGCTGCTGGCGTTGGTGGCCGGTGGTGGCGTGGTGATGCTGCTGTCGTTGATGACCAGCTACGCCCTGGCGCTGCGCCTGGCCACCGGCTTGGCGCTGGTGTTTACCGTGACCATTTTTGTGGCCGCCATCAAGGCCTGGTATTGCGGGCAGCGGGTGGCGCGCTATTTCATCATTGCCTGGTCGGCATTCCTGCTGGGTGGGGTGATCAATACGATGATGGTGTTGGGCTACCTGCCCAATGTGTTCCTGACGATGTACGCCAGCCAGATCGGTTCTGCGATCGAAGTGGCGCTGTTGTCCCTGGCCTTGGCCGACCGCATCAATTCCATGCGTGAGCAACAGGCGCAGATCCTGTTCGATGCCAGCCAGAAGCTTGAAGTGCTCAACCAGCAATTGGCCCGCAGCAACCGGCTAAAGGATGAATTCCTCGCCACCCTGACCCACGAACTGCGTACGCCCATGAATGGCGTGATCGGCTCCCTCGAGCTGATGCAGACCGTGCCGCTGGACGCGGACCTGGCGCAGTACCAGCAAACCGCCGCCGGTTCGGCGCGGGACATGATGCGCATGGTCAACGGTATCCTCACCCTCACCGAATTGCAGGCCGGACGCTTGAGTGCCCAGCCCCAGGTGTTCAGTCTGCGCGGTACGCTCGACACCTTGCGCCAGCAGTTCAGCGCCAGCGCCCAGAGCAAAGGCCTGGCGTTTTCCATCGACGTGGCAGACGAACTGCCGGACCGCGTACAGGGCGACGTCGACAAACTGCTGCAGTGCCTGGATTGTCTGCTGGATAACGCCTTCAAGTTCACTCATGAAGGCTCGGTACGCTTACGTGTGGTCGGCGTGCCCCACAGTGACGGTGGCGTGCGCCTGAGCTTTATTGTTACCGACACCGGTATCGGCTTTGCTTCCCTCGACGAGGCTACCCTGTATCAGCGTTTCTTCCAGCTCGATGGCTCCATGACACGCGAGTACGGCGGCCTGGGCATCGGCCTGGCGATCTGCCGCCAATTGATCGAGCTGCTGGGCGGGCGCCTCACCCATCATTCCGAACCGGGCAAAGGCAGCCGCTTCCAGCTGGAAGTGGAAGTCATCCCGGTGCCGGCCGAGTCCAAGCCTGCGCCAGATAAGCAACGTGCACCCCACGAGTGTTCGGTGCTGTTGGTGGATGACAACAGCGTCGGCCAGTTGGTGGTGCGTGGCATGCTGCTCAAGCTTGGTTACCGGGTGAAAACCGTGGACACGGGCGCGAGCGCGCTGGCGGCGTTGCAGAGTGCGAATTTCGACGCGGTATTGTTGGATATTCCCGAAGGTGGTTTCTCATTGTGCTGCCAGATTCGTGCATTGCCGGGTTGTGGAGAGTTGCCGGTGATTGCCTTGAGTGCCTCGCTGAATGTGTCGGCGCGCGAGCATTGCCATGGTGTCGGTGTCTCGGATCGCCTGGCCAAACCTGTGCGTTTCGAGGCCTTGCAGGCGATGTTGGAGCGTCGGTTGTTGTGCCCGGCCGAGGGCGAAAGCGCCGGACATTCGGCGCGTATGCCACTTTTTTAAGGCGTATGACGGTGCTTAACTGAATTTCAGGCCTCAACTGAACGTGGCCTTTTCAGGAGGTCCGTCATGAACCTGCATCAGTTTGCCGAAACCCACGACGTCACCAACCAGCCGCCGTCCCTGGATGGCGCCAACTTGTATCGTATCGACGTGCCCCTGCAGGAGTGGTCACGCCGCTTCGGCGCCGGCTGGGCGCAGGCGCGCATCGATGCCTATGGTGCGCTGGCCGGCGGGCCGTTGATGGACGCAGGGTTCCTGGCGAACCAGAACAAGCCGGTGTTCAGCAGTCATGACCGTTATGGCCATCGCATCGACCTGGTTGAGTTTCATCCGGCCTATCACGAACTGATGCGCACTGCCGTCGAGCATGGCCTGCCGTCGTTGCCCTGGGCGCACCCACAGCCCGGTGCTCATGTGGCGCGCGCCGCCATGACCTACCTGCACAGCCAGGCCGAAGCGGGCACCGGCTGCCCGCTGACCATGACGTTCGCCTGTGTGCCCGCCCTGCGTCTGCAGCCTGACCTGGCTGGCATCTGGCTGCCGAAAATCCTCAGTACCCAATACGATCCACGCAATGTCGGCATTGCCCATAAGGCCGGTGCCACCATCGGCATGGCCATGACCGAGAAGCAGGGCGGTACTGACGTGCGCGCGAACACTACCCGTGCTTACCCGGTGGGCGCGGGCGGCCCGGGCCAGGCGTATGAACTGGTGGGGCACAAGTGGTTCTGCTCGGCGCCGATGTGCGATGCGTTTCTCACCCTGGCGCAGACCGACAAGGGGCTCACGTGTTTCCTGCTGCCCCGGCATCGTCCGGATGACACGCGCAATGAGTTCTACATCCAGCGCCTGAAGAACAAACTGGGCAACTGCTCCAATGCTTCCAGTGAAGTGGAGTTCCGCGGTGCCCTGGCCTGGATGATCGGCGAAGAAGGCCGTGGCGTGCCGACCATCATCGAGATGGTCGCCATGACCCGTTTCGATTGCATGGTCGGCTCCAGTGCCCTGATGCGTCAGGCGCTGACCCAGGCCAGCCATCATTGTGCCCATCGTTCGGTCGGCGGCCGCGTACTCAGTGAGCAACCGCTGATGCAAAACGTGCTGGCTGACCTGGCGCTGGAAAGCGAGTCCGCGCTGGCCCTGAGCCTGCGCATGGGCCGCGCGCTGGATCATGTGGGGGATGAGCAGGAAGCCAAGTTCACCCGTCTGGTCACGGCGGTGGGCAAGTACTGGATCTGCAAGCGCGCCCCGGCCATGATCAACGAGGCGGCCGAGTGCATGGGCGGTGCCGGGTATGTCGAGGACAGCATCCTGCCGCGCCTGTACCGTGAGGCACCGGTGAACTCGACGTGGGAAGGTTCCGGCAACGTGCAATGCCTCGACGTGCTGCGGGCGTTGTCCAAGGAGCCGGGAGTATTGGAAGCACTGTTTGTCGAACTGGGCGATGGGCATGGTGACCGGCTGTTGGCGCGGCATATCGAGCAATTGAAGTCGGCGTTCATGGACACTCAGGACATCCAGTACCGTGCGCGGCAACTTACCGAGGACATCGCCGTGGCGTTGCAGGCCAAGCTCTTGCTGGAGGCGGGGAATGCGGCGGTCAGTGATGGCTTTATTGCCAGCCGGCTGGGCGACTCGTCCGGCCGGGTGTATGGCACCTTGCCGCGGGGGGTGGACGTAGAGGCGATTGTCGCCCGTTCAACTCCGCCCTCCCTCTGACTGCACGCGCCCCAGAAGTGGGCGCTGGCGTGCAGCCAGTGGCGGTGTGCCAGTTCATAAATGGATGACTGGACCAACGCCATCGTGGGCAAGCCCGGCGCCCACATTGATCGCATTCCCGCTGGGATACAGGCAAGATAAAGGCCTGCAAGTCAGAACACAGGATGCTTACCGTGACCGAAGCTTTTGTTGTCGTGCAAACCGCTGAAGAAGCCGTGGATCGGCTGGCGGCCCTGCATGAGCGTGCCACTGGCGCGCTCAATCAAGCCCTCAAGCAATACCTCAAAGACCGCGTCGAGCCCGACGCCGAACAACGTGCGCTGTTTCGTTACCCGGAACTGCGCCTGACTTACCACTGCCACGGCGAAGTCCCACAGACCACCCGGGCATATGCCAAGGTCCAGTTGCCGGGGACCTACAGCGTCACCGTCACCCATCCTGCGGCGTTCCGTAAGTACCTGCTGGAGCAATTGGTGCCGCTGATGCACGACTTCACCGTGACGGTGGAAGTCGGCGTCAGCCAGCAGAACATTCCCTACCCGTACGTGGTGGAGCAGGGCGATGAACTGGCCGGCTCCGGTGTGACCGCCGCGACCCTGGCTCGCGTGTTCCCCAGCACCGACCTGTCGGCCGCAACGGATGGCATCGCCGACGGCCTGTACGACTGGGAAAACACCGACCCGCTGCCCCTGGCGCTGTTCGATGCGGCCCGTGTGGACTTTTCCCTGCGCCGGCTTGTGCATTACACCGGCAGCGACTGGCGCCATGTGCAGCCGTGGATCCTGCTGACCAACTACCACCGTTATGTCGACCAGTTCATCCTGCATGGCCTGGAGCAACTGCGCAGCGACCCGCGGTTCATCCGCATGGTGCTGCCTGGCAACGTGGTGATCGACAAGAGCATGGACCACGGTGAAGCGTCCGCCATTGCCGCTGGCGTGGTGTGGCACCGTTACCAGATGCCGGCCTATCACCTGCAGGCCACTGATGGCCACGGCGTGACCCTGGTGAACATCGGCGTCGGCCCGTCCAATGCCAAGAACATCACCGACCACCTGGCCGTGCTGCGTCCGCATTGCTGGCTGATGATCGGCCACTGTGGCGGCCTGCGCCAATCCCAGACGATCGGCGACTACGTGCTGGCTCACGCCTATATGCGCCGCGACGGGATTCTCGACCGCGTGGTACCGCCGAACATCCCGATCCCGGCGTTGGCCGAAGTGCAGTTGGCCTTGCAGCAAGCGGCCGCCAACGTCACCGGCGAAAAAGGCGAAGAGCTGAAAAAACGCCTGCGCACCGGCACCGTACTGACCTACGACGACCGCAACTGGGAACTGCGCTGGGCCCAGGAGCGCCCGTTGATCAACCTGTCCCGCGCCGTGGCCGTGGACATGGAAAGCGGCACCATCGCCGCCCAGGGGTATCGCCTGCGGGTGCCGTATGGCACGTTGCTGTGCGTGTCGGACAAACCGCTGCACAGCGAAATCAAGCTGCCAGGTTCTGCCAACGCGTTCTATGAGCGTGCGGTGAGCCAGCACTTGAAGATCGGCATCGAGGCGGTGGACTTGCTGCGCACCGAACTCAACTCGCTGCACTCGCGCAAACTGCGCAGCTTCGACGAGCCGCCGTTCCGCTAAGCGGTTGGGATGGTCATTTAACGGTCAGGCCACTAGCATTGTCGGTCCAGACCGTTAGATGTTCCTTTGCCATGTCCCGTCCCACTCGTCCCGATTCACGCCGCCCTGGCGTGAAACCTCCCTATTCCGCTGCTCGGCGTGTCGCCAAGGCACCGCCGTCCGAGCCGAAGTTGATCCTGTTCAATAAACCGTTCGATGTGCTGACCCAGTTCAGCGACGAAGGTGGGCGCGCGACGCTCAAGGATTTCATCGACATACCCGGCATTTACCCGGCGGGCCGCCTGGACCGTGACAGCGAAGGCCTGTTGCTGCTGACCAATGACGGCCAGTTGCAGGCGCGGATTGCCGACCCCAAGCACAAGTTGGCAAAAACCTACTGGGTGCAGGTCGAGGGCGAACCCAGCGAAGAGCAGCTGCAACGCCTGCGCGATGGCGTCGAGCTGAATGACGGCATGACCTTGCCCGCCGAAGCCCGGCCGTTGGACGAGCCCGAACTATGGCCGCGCAACCCACCCGTACGGTTTCGCAAAAGCATCCCGACTCACTGGCTGGAGCTGGTCATTCGTGAGGGCCGCAACCGCCAGGTACGGCGCATGACCGCCGCCGTCGGGTTGCCCACGTTGCGCTTGGTGCGCGTACGGATTGGTGACTGGTCGATCGAGGGCCTGGACCAAGGCCAATGGAAGGAAGTGCCGGCGCGCTTATAAAGCGCCGGACTCGATCAGGCCGATCACCACGCTCTTGATGATGAATGCGGCCACGCCCAGGCCCAGCACGAAGAACAGGATGAACGAGCCAAAGCGCCCGGCCTTGGACTTCTTCGCGAGGTCCCACACGATAAAGCCCATGAAAATGATCAGGAGGGTGACCAGGCCGGTCATCATCCATTCTTCAAACAGGGCGGGGTCGATGTTGTTCATGGGGGGCTTCCGACAAGGCAGGCGACAAAGTATACGGCAGCGCTAGAGGCACACCATTGATCTGGATCGAAGTGCAATCCAAATGTGGGAAAGGGTTTGCCCGCTCCCACAGGCGTTCGGCAGTGTGATTGAGGTCAGGTGCGCAGGTGGGTCAGGGGCAGTTCGGTGCTATTCAAGACCTGGTTCAGCACAAAACTTGAACGCACGCTGGTGACGCCTTCAATGCGGGTCAGGTGGCCGAGCAACAGTTTCTGGTAGTGATCCATGTCCGGCACCACCACTTTCAATTGATAGTCAGCATCCATCCCCGTCACCAGGCTGCACTCCAGCACCTGGGGCAAGGTGCGGATCGCCGCTTCGAAATTCTCGAAACGCTCGGGCGTGTGGCGGTCCATGCCGATCAGCACATAGGCCGTGAGGCTCAAGCCGAGCATCTTGCGGTCGAGCAGGGCGACCTGGCGGGCGATGTAGCCATCGTCTTCCAACTGCTTGACCCGGCGCGAGCACGGCGACGGCGACAAGCCGATGCGTTCGGCCAACTCTTGGTTGGAGATCCTCGCGTCGCGCTGCAATTCCGCCAAAATACTCAGGTCGTATCGGTCAAGCTTGCTCATTGGGATGGCCTTTGTCGTAACTATTGCGGTGAATTATCCATGAAGGGTTAAAAATTGCGCAAGCACTGTTTATTGACGCAATCTTCGCAATCATCTGTCGGGCGCTGGCGGGTATCTTTATCAACAGAATCACCGCCTGGACAACAGTCCACAGCAGCTCGCCCAATCAGGCCCGCTGCGGCCGCCACCCCAGCAGGGTTGAGCCGGCCTCCAGGCTGCACACTGTCCACAAGACGGCGTGAGGTGAGCCAACGTCAAAAGCGTTGAGCCAGGACGAAGTTCTCAAGGGGTGGCCGACGGGTCACCCCTTTTCTTTTGCCTGCTGATAACCTGTGCGAGAACCGGGCCTCGCTTTTCCAGTCTCATGGACAGGCCCTAATCCGCAGTGAGGAATAGCATGAAGCGCATCTGGCATATGGCAGGTGTAGGTTTGCTGGTGGTCACCGTTGGCACGCAGGTAATGGCCGATGAGCGCGATAACTCACCGGGGCAAGGGCAGCGACCGCAAGGCGGTGGTGGGCAGCATGAGCGAGGCCCTGAGGGGGGCGGGCGGCCAGGCAATAATCAGCCACGGCCGGAGAACAACCAGCCACGGTCGGAGAACACTCAACCGCGCCCGCAGAACCCGCATGTCGATCGCGGCGGCCAGAATGGTGGCGGTCAATGGCAGGGGCGTCCCCAGGGCAATGAGCAGTCCCGCCCTGCGCCACAACCGCAACCGTCGAACAACCTGCCGATCCAGGGTCGCCCCGACACCGTCCGCCAGACCCAGGAACCCCGCCAGGGCTATTACCGCGACATCCCTCGACGCACCGATGGCAACCCGCACTGGGAAGCCGGCGGCCCGGGTTCTCGGCCCGGTAACAATGGCGGCGGGTACAACAATGGCAATGGCCGTCCCGGCGACAACCGTTGGCCAGGGCGCCCCGACGGGCACGGAAATGGCTGGGGTCCAGGCCCGCAACATCGCCCCGGTTATGTGATCGACCGCTTCCCTGATCGCAATTACCGCGTGCCTTACCGTGGCCAGGACTATTTCTACTCCGGTGGCTACTGGTACCGTCCGCAAGGCCCGCGCTATGTAGTGGTGACACCACCGTACGGCATTCGCGTGCACTACCTGCCGGACTACGCACGTGAAGTGTGGGTGGGCAGTGCGCTGTTCTTCCTCGCGGCCGGTGCCTACTACACCTACGAAAGCAGCTCCCAGCAGTACGTGGTGGTGCAACCGCCGACCGCCGTGCCGGCGCCGCAGCCCACGCCGCAAGGCAATGGCTATGACGTGGTGGCGTATCCCGCCAACGGCCAGTCACCGGCCCAGGTGCAGCAGGACGGCTATGACTGTTATCGCTGGGCGGTGCAGCAAAGCGGTTTCGACCCGCAGCAAGTCACCTACGCCCCCGACCCGGCCGTGGTGCAAACCTACCGCCAGGCCCAGGGCAACTGCCTGAGCAGTCGGGGTTATCAGGTGCAATATTAAGCCGCAGTAAGCCTCGAGCTTTTAGCCTCAAGCTTGAGGCTTATCACGTGTTGCTTGTAGCTGATCCGCAGGGTCAGCATGCACCAGCACTTCGGCGCGGGGGTAGGCCTTGTGAATCGCATCGGCGGCCTGGTCGCTGATGCCGTGGGCCACTGACAGCGTCAATTCCCCCGGCAACTCAAGGTGCAGTTGCACAAACCAGTGGCTGCCGGAAATGCGTGTGCGCAAATCATGCGCACCCAACACTCCCGGTACGCCACGGGCCAGTTCCAGCATGTGCTGGCTGACATCTGGCGGCAGCTCTTCATCCATCAACACCGCAAAGCTTTCCCGGGCGATCTGGATCGCGCTCCACAAGATGTAGGCGGCGATGCCCAGGCCGAACCAGGCGTCGAATTGATGAAAGCCCATCCCGGCCAACACCAGTGCCACGAGGATGCTGCCGTTGAGCATCAAGTCCGAGCGGTAGTGCAGCGAATCTGCGCGCACGGCGTTGGAGCCGGTTTCGCGGATCACCCGGTGTTGCAGCATCAACAGGGCCACGGTCAGCACCAGGGAAAAGATGATCACACCGATGCTCAGCCACGGTGCGCCCACCGGTTCCGGATGCTGCAGGCGCTCGTAGGCCTGGAACGCAATCAGCATCGCACTGCCGCCGATAAACAGCGCCTGCGCCATGCCCGCCAGCGACTCTGCCTTGCCATGCCCATACCGGTGATCATCATCGGCGGGGCGCAGGGCGTAATGAACGGCCACCAGGTTCAGCAGCGACGTCACGCCATCCAGCAGTGAGTCGGTCAACCCGGCAAGCATGCTCACCGAGCCGCTGAGCCACCACGCGATGGCCTTGGTGATAATCAGCGCACTGGCCACGCCCACCGACGCACGGGTGGCCAGGCGCAAGAGCCTGGCGTGTTCGGGACTGCTGGTCATAGGCGGGTCGAATCCTTAAGCGGCGGGTTGCAGGCCCAGGCTGGCGAGTTGTTGCACGCTGCCTTTGAACTGGATCATGCGCGGGTCGTCCAGCGGCAGGCTACGCCCGGTTTCTTTCTGGATAATGCTTTGCAGCTTGGCGTTGTCGACCTTGCCGTCGGCACCGATGGCTTCGTGGAGGGTTTGCGGGTCGACCTGGGCGGTCTTGCCCGGTTCGAAGTAGATCGCGCCGGTGGCGAAGTCCACACCAAACGCGATCAGGCCAGGAATCACATAGAACAGCAGGCCCACGGCATCGAGCACGGCAATGGTCGGGTCGATCTTGCCGTCGATCTGGCCACGGCGGTCTGGGTAGAAGATCGAACCGCAGGCCGTCAGTTGGCTCAGCAGGGTGACGGCGAGGACACCGCCGATGACACGGGAAGCGATACGCATGAAAATTCTCCTGAACACGATTTAAAGATGACTATAAGCCAGCTCCCACCTTTTGATGCAGCCACAATTGAAGGGGGTGGCGCTTCTGAGACCTGCATCAGCATCCGGCAGTTCGCCGTTATACTCGCCGCTCTGCTTTGGAGCCAGTATGAATTCGTTGCCGATTGATGAAGTTTTACCCGCCCTGCGTGACGCCTTGGCGAATCGCCATGAAGCCGTGCTGGAAGCGCCCCCCGGCGCCGGTAAAACCACCCGTGTGCCCCTGGCGTTGTTGAACGAACCCTGGCTGGCCGGGCAGACCATCCTGATGCTCGAGCCCCGCCGTCTGGCGGCTCGTGCAGCGGCCGAACGCCTGGCCAGTGAATTGGGCGAGAAGGTCGGTGAAACCGTCGGCTATCGCATCCGCCTCGACAGTAAAGTCGGCCCCAACACGCGCATCGAAGTGGTTACCGAAGGGATCCTCACCCGTCGCCTGCAGGACGACCCGGCACTGGACGGCGTGGGCCTGCTGATCTTCGACGAATTCCACGAGCGCAGCCTCGACGCCGACCTGGCGCTGGCCTTGAGCCTGAACGGCCGCGAACTGTTTCGCGATGAGCAGCCGCTGAAGATCCTGCTGATGTCCGCCACCCTCGAAGGCGAGCGCCTTGCCAGCCTGCTGGATGACGCGCCGATCCTGCGCAGCGAAGGGCGCATGTTCCCGGTGCAGATGCGCTGGGGCCGGCCGTACCAGCCCGGTGAATTCATCGAGCCGCGTGTGGTGCAAACCATTCTCGACGCCCTGCACGACGAAACCGGCAGCGTGCTGGTGTTCTTGCCGGGGCAGGCGGAGATTCGCCGGGTCAACCAGCAACTGGCCGATGCCTTGGGCGACCGCAGTGAGGTGCTGCTATGCCCGCTGCATGGCGAGTTGGACCTCAATGCGCAGCGCGCTGCTATCGACCCGGCGCCTGTGGGTAAACGCAAAGTCGTGCTGGCGACCAACATCGCCGAGACCAGCCTCACCATCAACGGCGTGCGTGTAGTGATCGATGCCGGGTTGGCGCGGGTGCCGCGTTTCGACCCGGGCAGCGGCATGACCCGCCTCGACACCCAGCGTATTTCCCGCGCCAGCGCCACCCAGCGTGCCGGCCGGGCCGGGCGCCTGGAGCCGGGCGTGTGTTATCGCCTGTGGTCCGAAGACCAGCATGAAGGCCTGGCCGCCTACGGCAGTGCGGAAATTCTTGCCGCCGACCTCGCCGGCTTGGCCTTGCAGTTGGCGCGTTGGGGCGTCACGCCTGCACAGTTGGTGTGGTTGGATGCGCCGCCGACCGCTGCGTATGCCCAGGCCCAGGACCTGTTGCAGCGCCTTGGCGCCTTGAATGACGACACACTCACCGCCCACGGGCAGAAGATGGCCGAACTGCCGGCCCATCCGCGTATCGCCCACCTGCTGCTGCGCGGTCAGGACTTGGGGCTGGCGGCGACGGCTTGCGAGGTGGCTGCGCTGCTGGGAGAGCGCGATATCTTGCGCGGTGGCGGGGCGGATTTGCACAGTCGTCTCGCGCTGTTGTCCGGCGAAGAGCGCGCACGGGGTACTCAAGGCGGCGTGCAACGGGCCAGGCAACTGGCGCGGCAGTATCGCGGTTACCTGAGAGGCCTGGCCACGCAACCGGTGGCCGACCCCGACCACCCACGCTGGCTCGGCGCCTTGCTGGCGCTGGCCTACCCGGACCGTGTCGCCCAGCAGCGTCGCGCCGGCGGCGCCGAGTACCGCCTGGCCAACGGCCGTGCGGCACTGTTCGCTGAAGCTGACAGCCTGATGAAACAACCCTGGCTGGTGATCGCCGACCTGGGCAGCCGCCAGGGCCAGCGTGAAGAGCGCATCCACCTGGCGGCGGATTTTGACCCGGCGCTGTTCGACACGGTACTTGCCGAGCAAGTGCGCAACGTCGACCAACTCGACTGGGACGAACGCGAAGGCGTACTGCGTGCCGAACGCCAGCGCAAGGTCGGTGAGCTGGTGCTCAGCCGTGAACCCTTGACCGGTCTCGACGAGTCCGCCCGCAGCCAGGCACTGGTCAACCTGGTGCGCCGCAAAGGCCTGGAGCTGCTGCCCTGGACCCCTGAGCTGCGCCAATGGCAGGCCCGTGTGATGCTGTTGCGTCAACTGGACGCCGGCAAACCTGGTGAGTGGCCCGATCTCAGCGACAAGGCCCTGCTCGCCAGCCTGGAACACTGGCTGATGCCGTACCTGGGCAAAGTCTCGCGGCTGAGCCATTTTGCCAACCTGGACATCTCCAGCTTCCTGCACAACCTGCTGCCCTGGCCGCTGCCTCAGCGCCTCGACGAACTGGCGCCGCAGCATGTGAAAGTGCCATCGGGTTCGTCGGTGCGCCTGGACTACAGCGAACAGCCGCCGATCCTGGCAGTGCGCTTGCAGGAATTGTTCGGGCTGGCCGACACCCCGCGCATTGCCGGCGGGCGCCAGGTGGTGAAGCTGCACTTGCTGTCCCCCGCGCGCCGGCCGGTACAGGTGACCCAGGACCTGGCTAACTTCTGGCGCAGCACGTACGCCGAGGTGAAGAAGGATTTGAAGGGGCGGTACCCCAAGCACTATTGGCCGGATGACCCGTTGGTGGCCGAGGCGACGGCGCGGATCAAACCGCGCAAGTAGGCGCGACAGAGGTCAAATGTGGGCGCAGGCAAGCACGCTCCCACAGGTGTTGGGTGTGTTTGTTATGGCGCGGCCGGCAACAGGAACCGCGCAATCACCGGCAAGTGGTTGGAAATACGCAACGTATCCTCCTGCCGCACCTTCGCCTCCACCCGCTTGATCCTTGGGCTGTAGAACAGGTAGTCCAGTGTGCGGTCCGGCCCGTCCACGCTCGGGTCGTTGGGGAAGTTCGTCAACCACTTCTCACGGTCGATCCCGCTGGACTGGCTATTGCTCGGAATCATCGGGTACTTGTCCCACAGCAAATGCAACTCGCTGTCCGGCGAATACTGCCCACGTTTGCCGGCGTCCAGGCGCAGGAATTGGCCGAGGGGCAGCAGGTTGAAATCCCCGCCGATCAGCCAGGGCGTGCCACGCCCTTCGAATTTATCCAGCAGCCTGACCGTGGTTTGCACCTGCTCCTGCACCGCACTGCGTCCCGGTGCGTCGCCGTCCAGGCGGGTGTTGAGCACGGCCAGTTGGCCACCGTCGCTCAACGGCAGGTAGGTCAACAGCAAGGCTGGCTTGGGCTGGAACTGGCGGCTGATGAAGTTGGCCTCGGGCGCGGGTAATTGCAGGCGTTCGGCGTGTTCGATCTGGTAGCGGCTCAGGGTCGCCAATTTGCGGCCGACGCTGCCGAAGATATGCAGGTCTGGCACGAAGTCGGCTTTCCAGTCGAACGCTTGGGCACTGCAGGGGTAGAGGTCGATCAGGCGCTCCTGCAACAGTGCGAGTTGGTCCTGGTAGTGGGAGGGCTTGGCGTTTTCATCGAGCTCCTGCAGCAGCAGGACGTCGGGTTGTTCGTCGCGAATCACCCGCGCCACTTCGTCGAGGCTGGCGGCCATGTCCTCAACGGTGGGGCGGTCGTCCGGGCCACTGCCGTCGGCGGTGTCGTACCAGAACACGTAGTTCTTGCCGGCCAGGTATTGCACGTTCCAGGTCATGACCTTGAGCGCCTGCCCCGGCAGCAACGTGGGCGCACGGGGTGCGACGCAGCTCACCGGTAGGGTTTCCTTCGCTTCTGGGCGCCAGGTCAGGCTGTAGATCAGGGCGACGAGCAGGCCTGCGATAATCAGCAGGCCCAGCAGGGTGATGCGCAATAAACGGGTCATCGGCTCGGCTTATATGCGTGTCAGAAGAGGCACGGAGCATATCACCGCGCGTCGGCATCGCCACCGATCAGCATGAATAAACGAAACAGCACCACACTGGTAAACAGCTGCAGGAAGCTGTGGATGCTGTCCAGCAACAAGCCCAGCAGCGGCGCAGGCGTTGGATACGCCGCAACACTGGCGCCCTTGAGCAGCCACAGGGGTGTCATCACGCACAGCAGGCACACCAGGATCAGCCAGAAATGCCCACGGCTCAGGCGGAAGCTTTCCTTCATCGCCTCCAGCGCCGGCATGCCGCGCAGCACCAGCAGGTACTCGGCAAACGCCAGCACCACCATCAGCCACAGGCCCGGCAGGAAATACAACGACAACCCCAGCAGGATCAGCAGCGTGCTCATGGCCGTGAGCAGGGCGAAACGCGGCCACAGGGTCAGGGCCATGGCCCATACATCCTGGGTGCGCGGCGACTCGCCCCGGGTGCGGGCGTCCAGGAACAGGATCAGTGCCCCGGTGTACAGCGGGTACACCAGCAAACCCACCACCACGCTGTAGCCGGGGAACGCATCCGGGCCCACCACATGGTTGAGCACCTGTTGCAGCAGGGCTTCGAAAATCACCAATGGCAAACACAACTGGACGATGGCGCCCAGGTTACGTTGGGTGAAACGCAAGGAGTCGCGCAGTACATCTAACGGATTCATCAAGTTCATCGCAGGCCTGAAAGCAAGGGCAACACTTTAACCGATCATCACGGGCGGTAAGCAAACGTAAACCTTGAGTAAAGACCATTGAAACAACTCGTAACACCCCCATAACTGGAAACGCGCCTGATCACAGGCGAGATCACGATTTCTACCGGCAATCTAACGAGGTCGCCATGAACAGCGAAGAGCAAAGCCTGATCGATGGACTGTTTTCACGGTTGCAACAAGCCGAAACGGACTCAGCCCCGCGCGATGCCCAGGCCGAGGCGCGGATCAAGGAACACATGACTCGCCAGCCAGCGGCCGGGTACTACATGACCCAGTCGATCCTGGTTCAGGAGCACGCGCTCAAGAGTCTCGACGCGCAGAACAAGCAGCAGGCGCAACAGATCCAGCAGTTGCAGGAAGAGCTGCAACGGGCCAAGTCCGCGCAACCTGCCCCGGCGAGCAGCGGTGGTTTCCTGTCGAGCATCTTCGGCGGTGGCGGTTCCCGTGACCCGCAACCCGCTCAAAGCGCTCCGGCGTCTTCCGGTGGTGGCTGGCGCGAACCGGCGCGGCCGGCGTTCAGTCAACCTGCGCCGCAGCAGAATTATCAACAACCGGCTCCAGCCGCTCCGGTTGGCAGCGGATTCCTCGGCGGGGCAATGAAAACCGCTGCCGGCGTGGCCGGCGGTGTACTGCTGGCCGAGGGTATCAGCAGCCTGTTCAACCACAACTCGCAACAGCCGCAAGTGGTGGAAGAAATCATCCGTGAAGAGCCTGCACCGGCCAGTGACAACGGCAACTGGGGCAACGACGACCAGAAGTTTGCCGGCAATGACAATTGGGGCAATGACAATGCCTCTGACGGCTTTGCCGACAACGACTACTCCGACGATTCCTCTTCCTTCGGCGACGACGACTCCTTCGTCTGAGCCCTGTTCAACCGGGGCGCTTTGTCGCCCCGGTCTGATTTTTCCCGGAAACATTCCCTCGGCTGGCATACTGGCGTCTTTGCGGACCTTCGCGTCTGGGGTCCAAGCGGCAGTCATGGGGAAGTGCGGTGAAGAAAATTGCAGTGTTCGCCGATGTTCAAAACCTCTACTACACCGTGCGCCAGGCGTATGGCTGCCACTTCAACTATGCCGCCCTGTGGGCTGATATCAGCTCGCGCGGGCAGATCGTCGAGGCGTACGCCTATGCCATCGACCGTGGTGACAGCAAGCAGCAGCAATTCCAGCAGATCCTGCGCAACCTGGGTTTCACGGTAAAACTCAAGCCCTACATCCAGCGCAGCGACGGCTCGGCCAAGGGCGACTGGGACGTGGGCATCACCATCGACATCATGGACGCCGCCGACCACGTCGACGAAATCGTGCTGGCCTCCGGCGACGGTGATTTCGACATGCTGCTCGACCGCATCATCCACAAGCATGGCGTCGAAGCCGTGGCCTATGGCGTACCGGGGCTGACGGCCAACTCGCTGATACGCGCCGCCAGCCGCTACGTGCCGATCGAAGGCGCGCTGCTGCTCAAATAGAGCGCTGTGGCTTAATAAACAGTTAGACGGAGTTGGAACAGGTTTGGAACGTATAGCGGTCATCGACTTTGAAACCACCGGCATCACCCCGAGCAGCCACTGCCGGGCCACGGAAATCGCGGTGGTCATCCTCGAGCGCGGGCAGATCGTGGATCGCTACCAGAGCCTGATGAATGCCGGCGTGCGCGTGCCGGGTTTTATCGAGCAACTCACGGGTATCAGCAACGCCATGCTGCGCAGCGCGCCGCCGGCCGAGCGGGTGATGAACGAGGTGCATGAATTTGTCGGCACCACACCGCTAATGGCGCACAACGCCGCGTTCGACCAGAAGTTCTGGGACTTTGAACTGGGTTTGATCCGCCGTACCCGCCTGCAGAAGTTCGCCTGTTCGTTGCTTCTGGCGCGGCGGTTGATGCCCGCTGCGCCCAACCACAAGCTCGGCACCCTCAACAGCTACGCCCAACTGCCCCACACCGGCAAGGCTCACCGGGCGATGGCCGATGCGGAAATGGCGGCCAATCTCACGGCCCATCTGGCCCAGGAACTGCGCGGCACCCATGGCTTGCGTGAACTGTCCCACGACCTGCTGTGCACCTTGCAGAAAGTGCCAGCGGCGAAGATCAACGAGCATCTGAAGAAGCATCGCGGGTTCTAACCCCACCACAACGCCAAGAACACAGAAGATTCAAATGTGGGAGCGGGCTTGCTCGCGAAAGCGGTGGATCAGTCGCCGGATATATTGACTGACACATCGCCTTCGCGAGCAAGCCCGCTCCCACAGGGGTTAAGTGTCGTTCATCGAGACTGTGTGCAGTCCAGCGCCTGATCCACGACTTGATGCAACTGACGTCATCGCAGGCCGGCTTCTACAGTTGGAATGCATTTCGAATGTGGGAGCCGGGCTTGCCCGCGATGGCGGCGGTTCAACCACCATTTTTCCCATTACCCTCCAACTGCCCCAACGGCACCCGCCGCTCTATCGCGCTCGACAAAATGATCGAGGTCTTGCTGAACCCGAACTTCGCTACCCGATTAATCAGGTTTTCCAGCTCTGGCATGGTGCCCACTGCCGCTTGCATGATCACGCACGGATCACCCGTTACCCGATGGCACTCGGTCAGCTCAGGGATTTGCGCCAGGGCGTCGTAGGTCTTTTGGCTGCCATGGTTCGTCAG
Source organism: Pseudomonas sp. MYb13 (assembly GCF_002980075.1). Taxonomy (NCBI): domain Bacteria; kingdom Pseudomonadati; phylum Pseudomonadota; class Gammaproteobacteria; order Pseudomonadales; family Pseudomonadaceae; genus Pseudomonas; species Pseudomonas sp. MYb13. The sequence goes on from NZ_PCQI01000012.1 coordinate 166,533, forward strand.
CCGCAGCTCCATCACGCATTGAATCGGCAAGCCGACTTTGGACAGGTCCACCTTGGCCTGATAACCCGTGATCACGCCACTGGCCTCGAGCTTGGCCACTCGCTCAGCGACGGCGGGGGCGGAGAGGTTTAGCTTGCGGGCGAGTTGCGCGTAGGACGCGCGGCCGTCTTCCAGCAGGGCGCTGAGGAGCATGCGGTCGTATTTGTCCATGATAAGGCTCCGGTGACGCGTGGCTTTCGAAAGCACGGTTTATAGCCTTCACAACCATGCTTTGAAAAGTGTAACGGCGTTTTAAACAGGTTTTGTAACTTATGTTTAACGACCTGTCTTTTTAGAATAAGGCTCCTATCTTCTGCCGCAGAGCTACCCAATGCCTGGCCCACGTCGCTTTCCCTTACCGCTGATCGCTGCCTTCTTTGCGCTGTATGTGATTTGGGGCTCTACCTACCTGGTGATCCGCATTGGGGTGGAGTACTGGCCGCCGTTATTGCTGGCCGGAATTCGGTTTTGCACGGCGGGTGCGTTGATGTATGGGTTCCTCAGATGGCGCGGGGTGCCGGCGCCGACGTGGGCGCAATGGAAGGCCGCCGGGATGATCGGCATTTTGCTGCTCACCGTCGGAAACGGCGGCGTCAGCGTGGCGGAGCACATGGGGGTGTCGTCCGGCGTCGCTGCACTGGCGGTGGCGACCGTGCCGCTGTTCACCTTGCTGTGTGGGTATTTCTGGGGCGCGCGCAATACCCGACTGGAATGGGCCGGGGTGATCCTGGGGATCGTCGGCATTGCCATGCTCAACATGGGCAATACCTTGCAGTCGAGTCCGATGGGCGCTGTTTTGCTGTTACTGGCGGCAGCATCCTGGGCGTTCGGTTCAGTCTGGAGTCGACAACTGCCACTGCCCCAGGGCGCCATGGCCAGTGCTGCGGAAATGCTGGTAGCCGGTGTTGCGCTGCTGATCGTCAGCGCGCTGTCCGGTGAGCGCCTGCAGGCGATGCCGCCAGTGGAAGGCTGGCTGGCCCTGGGCTACCTGATCGTGTTCGGCTCGATCATCGCCTTCAACGCCTATATGTACCTGCTCAAGCACGTGCGCCCGGCGGCAGCGACCAGCTATGCCTACGTCAACCCGGCGGTGGCGGTATTGCTGGGGATTGTGTTTGTCGGCGAGACCATCGGCCTGGAAGAGGCGTTGGCCATGCTGGTGATCATCAGCGCGGTGCTGTTGATCAGCCTGCCCCAGTGGCGAAAGCCCAAGCCGGAAATAAGGTAAACTGCGGCGCATTACGCCCTTGCGCTGAATTTTTCCTACGGTAAACACATGACTTTCGCCACCCTTGGCCTGATCGAACCCTTGCTGCGCGCCCTTGAGACGCTTGGCTACCAGACCCCAACGCCGGTGCAGGCGCAAGCCATTCCGGCGGTGCTGGCCGGTCGCGACCTGATGGCCGCGGCCCAGACCGGCACCGGCAAGACTGCCGGTTTCGCCTTGCCGCTCCTGCAACTGCTGACGATGGAAGGGCCGAAAGTCGCCGCCAACTCGGCGCGCGCGCTGATCCTGTGCCCGACCCGCGAGCTGGCCGAGCAGGTTCACGCCAGCGTTGCCGAGTACGCCCAACACCTGCCTCTCACCACGTATGCGGTGTACGGCGGCGTAAGCATCAACCCGCAGATGATGAAGCTGCGCAAGGGCGTCGACATTCTGGTCGCCACGCCTGGCCGCCTGATCGACCTGTTTCGCCAGAACGCATTGAAACTCAACCAGTTGCAAACCCTGGTGCTCGACGAAGCCGACCGCATGCTCGACCTGGGCTTTTCCGAAGAGCTTGCCAACATTTATCGGATGCTGCCGAAAAAGCGCCAGACGCTGCTGTTTTCCGCGACGTTCTCCGATGACATCCGCCTGCTGGCCGGGCAGATGCTCAACGACCCGCTGAGCATTGAAGTCAGCCCGCGCAACGTCGCCGCCAACACCGTGAAGCAATGGGTGGTGCCGGTGGACAAGAAACGCAAGCCGGAGCTGTTTGTGCACCTGATGCGCAAAGGGCGCTGGAAGCAGGTGCTGGTGTTCGCCAAGACCCGTAACGGCGTGGATGCGCTGGTGGATAAGTTGCAGGGCCTGGGCATCAATGCCGACGGCATCCATGGCGACAAGCCCCAGGCGACCCGCCAACGTGCGCTGGACCGCTTCAAATCCAGTGACGTGCAGATCCTGGTGGCCACAGACGTGGCAGCCCGTGGCCTGGACATCGAAGACCTGCCGCTGGTGGTCAACTTCGATTTGCCGATCGTGGCCGAGGACTACATCCACCGTATCGGCCGTACCGGGCGTGCGGGCAACACCGGTGAGGCGATTTCCCTGGTGTGTGCCGATGAAGTGAACATGCTGTCGGCCATCGAGATGCTCACGCGTCAGACCTTGACCCGCAAGACGGAACCAGACTTCGAACCGGAACACCGCGTGCCAGACACCGATGCCAGCGGGCAGGTGGTGAAGAAGCCGAAAAAGCCGAAGAAGCCAAAAGCGTCGGGCGGTGGCGGTAAGCGCAACCTCGGCAAGTGGGTGGACAGCGGGGACGTGGCGCCGGCGGAGCCGTCGATCAAACCGGTGCGCAAGGTGCCGGTGTTCAATACCGGGCCGCGCAAGAAGAAGTAATTCTTCGGTGCTGTTGATGGCCTCTTCGCGAGCAAGCCCGCTCCCTCATTTGACTGTATTCCAACGTTGGAACTCGATTGAATGTGGGAGCGGGCTTGCTCGCGAATGCGGCTTTGAATCCAGCGCAAGACTCAGCGGCCAAGCCACTCCAACAGGCCGCGCCCGGCAGCCCGTCCGCTGGCAAAGCACCCGGTTAGCAGGTAGCCCCCCGTCGGCGCTTCCCAGTCCAGCATTTCCCCCGCACAAAACACTCCCGGCAATTGCTTGAGCATCAAGCGCTCATCCAACGCCTCGAATGGCACGCCACCCGCCGTGCTGATCGCCTCATCCATCGGCCGTGTCTTCACCAGGGTCAATGGCAGCGCCTTGATATCCACCGCCAACTGCGCTGGATCATTGAAGTGCTCTGCCGGTGCCAATTCACGCAGCAGCGCCGCTTTCACCCCGTCCAACCCCAGCTGGCTGTGCAGATGCTTGCTCATCGAGCGTGAGCCACGCGGTTTGGCCAGCGCAGCCTGGACCTTGTCCAGCGGCTTGCTCGGCAGCAGGTCGATATGCACGGTGGCCGAACCATGGCGGTTGATCGCTTCCCGAATCGGCGCCGACAGCGCGTAGATCAGGCTGCCCTCGATCCCGATGGCGGTGACCACGCATTCGCCCAGGCGAGGCTTGTCATCCCCTAGCCCGATGGCGACGTTTTTCAACGGCGCGCCAGCGAATTTACTGACCATCAATTCGCTCCAGGCCGACACTTCGAAGCCACAGTTGCTCGGCTGCAGCGGGGCGTAGGGCACGCCCCGGTCTTCCAGCAATTTGAGCCAGGCACCGTCGGAACCCAAGCGCGACCAGCTGCCGCCACCGAGGGCCAGCAGCACGGCATCGCTGTGGACAGTTTTTTCGCCGTCGGGGCTGTGGATAAGTAAATCGCCCTCGGCATTCCAGCCCAGCCAACGATGACGGGTGTGGATAACCACGCCTTGGTCACGCAGGCGCTTGAGCCAGGCGCGCAGCAGCGGCGCGGCTTTCATGTCCGTCGGAAACACCCGGCCGGAGGTGCCGATAAACGTCTCGATACCCAAGCCGTGAATCCATTCGCACAACGCGTCGGCACCAAACGCCCGCAGCAATGGCGCCATGTGCGGCGCGCGTTCGGCGTAGCGTGACAGGAATGCCGGGTAAGCCTCGGAGTGGGTGATGTTCATACCGCCCACGCCGGCCAGCAGGAATTTACGCCCCACTGACGGCATGCCGTCGTACAGATCCACGCGCACGCCCGCCAGGCTCAGGACTTCAGCGGCCATCAGCCCGGCGGGGCCGCCGCCGATAATGGAGACGTGTTGGGGAGGAGTCAGGGGCATGGGTAAGGCTACGGTCGCTTGAATAGGCCGCACATTCTACCCGAGGACGGCGCACGTGCCTGATCAAAAAACGTACAGCTTCGCGCAGGCTATACGGTTACGGGGCTTCAGACGCTTACGCTCAAGTTATCCACAGGCCGTTCCACAGGCATTGTGGGTAACGCCCATAGTTCAGTGACAACCTGATGACGTCCATACCCGTTGCGCACTGTGGTGCAGGATACCGTGGCGGCGGGCGAGGGCCGGGCGGTCCTTGCTGTAGCCACCACCGATCACGCCCATCACCGGGATGTCGCGCCCCAGGCAGTGGCGCATCACGCTTTCATCACGGGCGGCGACGCCTTGGTCTGTCAGCTTGAGGTAGCCGAGGGCGTCGTCCTTGTGCACGTCGACGCCGGCGTCGTACAGCACCAGGTCGGGCTGGTAGAGCGGCAACAGGTAGTTGAGCGCGTCGTCCACCACCTTGAGGTAGTCGGCATCGCCCATGCCCATCGGCAGTGGGATGTCCCAGTCACTCTGGGCCTTGCGAGCCGGGAAGTTCTTTTCGCAGTGCAGCGATACGGTGATGGCGTCCGGTGTGTCGTGGAGGATGCGCGCAGTGCCATCGCCCTGGTGCACGTCGCAATCGAAGATCAACACCCGACTCACCCGGCCGCTGGCCAGCAGGTAATGGCTGATCACCGCCAGGTCATTGAAGATGCAGAAACCTGCGGGGTAATCGTAATGGGCGTGGTGCGTGCCGCCCGCCAGGTGGCAGGCCAGGCCGTGTTCCAGCGCCTGCTCCGCCGCCAGGATCGAACCGCCGACCGCCCGCACGGTGCGCCGGGCCAGGGCTTCGTTCCAGGGCAAACCGAGGCGGCGCTGGTCTTCGCGGGACAGCTCGCCGCCCATGTAGCGTTCGATATAGCCCTTGTCATGGGCCAGGGCGAGAATCTCTGGCGGGCACAGCTGCGGGCGCAGCAGTTGGCTGTCCTGGGTCAGGCCGCTGTCCACCAAGTGGTCGCGCAGCAGGCGGAACTTGTCCATGGGGAACCGATGGTCCGCCGGGAACTCTGGGCTGTAGTCATCGTGGTAGATCAATGGCAAAGGCATGGGATTTTCTGACGGGAACCTGCGACGGATCTTAACAGCGCTGTACACTCACGCACATGGCAAGGGAGGGGATCCATGGAGCCGATACTGGAATTGGAAAGTGCGCGCCTGGTGCTGCGCCAATGGCGCGACGGCGACTTGCAGGATTTCGCGCGCATGTGCGCCGACCCGCAGGTGATGCGTTATTTCCCAGCCAAGCTGAGCCACTTGGAAAGCGCCGCGTTGATCGGCCGCATTCGCGGCCACTTCGCCGAATACGGCTTTGGCCTGTGGGCCTTGCAACGCAAGGACACCGGCGAATTCATCGGCCTCACCGGGTTGCTGAATGTCAGCTTTGAGGCGGACTTTGCCCCCGCGGTGGAGATCGGCTGGCGCCTGGCTCGCGAACACTGGGGCCTGGGTTACGCCAGCGAGGCTGCGTGGACCGCATTGCGCTGTGGGTTTGATCGCTTGAGCCTGGACGAGATTGTCGCCTTCACCACGCAAGCCAATCTGCCATCACAAAAAGTCATGCAGGCCATCGGTATGCATTACGATCCGCTGGCAGATTTTGAACACCCCAAGGTCGCAGCCGATGACCCGCTGCGCCATCATGTTTTGTATCGCATCACCCGCGCCCAATGGTTGGACACGCTGCATGGATAGGCAGCCCGGAATGCCCCATAGATTTTAGGAGTTGCTCTATGAGCCAAGTATTGGAAGATCTGGTGGACTTGCTGACCCTGGAGCCGATCGAGGAAAACCTCTTTCGCGGCCGCAGCCAGGACCTGGGTTTTCGCCAACTGTTCGGCGGCCAAGTGCTCGGCCAGTCACTGTCGGCAGCCAGCCAGACCGTAGAAGAAGCGCGGCACGTGCATTCCCTGCACGGTTATTTCCTGCGCCCCGGCGATGCGAAGTTGCCGGTGGTGTACTCGGTGGACCGCGTGCGCGATGGTGGCAGCTTCAGTACGCGCCGCGTGACGGCGATCCAGAAGGGGCATCCGATCTTCACCTGCACCACGTCGTTCCAGTACGACGAGCAAGGCTTCGATCACCAGACCACTATGCCCGTGGTGGTCGGCCCGGAAAACCTGCCGTCGGAGCTGGAACTCACTCAACAGCGTGCGCACCTGATCCCCGAGCACATGCGCGACAAGCTCCTGTGCCCCAAGCCCATCGAAGTGCGCCCGGTGACGGAGAAGGACCCGTTCAACCCGCAGCCGTCCGACCCGGTCAAGTACGTGTGGTTCCGCGCCGACGGCGCCCTGGCCGACGCGCCGGCGCTGCACAAGTATCTGTTGGCCTACGCCTCGGACTTCGGCCTGCTGACCACCTCGCTGCTGCCCCATGGCAAGACCGTGTGGCAGAAAGACATGCAGGTCGCCAGCCTCGACCACGCGCTGTGGTTCCACGCCGACCTGCGTGCCGATGACTGGCTGCTGTACGCCATGGACAGCCCGTGGGCCGGCAATTCCCGTGGGTTCTCCCGTGGCAGCGTGTACAACCGCGCCGGGCAACTGGTGGCCTCGGTGACCCAGGAAGGCTTGATTCGCCATCGCAAGGATTGGGCATGAGCCTGTCGGACGTCAGGCACTGGGTGTTCGACATGGATGGCACCCTGACGGTGGCCGTGCATGACTTTGCCGCCATTCGCGTCGCCCTCGAGATTCCGCCCGAGGACGACATCCTCACTCACCTGGCCGCGTTGCCGGCCGAGGTTGCGGCGGCCAAGCACGCCTGGCTGCTGGAGCATGAGCGGGCGTTGGCGCTGGGTTCGGTGGCGGCCGAAGGCGCCGTGGAACTGGTGCGCGCGCTGGCCGGGCGGGGTTATCGATTGGGCATCCTGACCCGCAATGCGCGGGAGTTGGCGCACATCACCCTGGAAGCGATTGGCCTGGCGGACTGCTTTGCCGTCGAGGATGTGCTGGGGCGTGAGGATGCGCCGCCCAAGCCTGATCCGGGTGGCTTGCTGAAGCTGGCGGCCGCTTGGGAGGTGGTGCCTAGCGAGATGGTGATGGTCGGCGATTACCGCTTCGACCTCGATTGTGGCAGGGCGGCGGGGTCGCGGACGGTGTTGGTGAACGTGCCGCAGAACCCGTGGCCGGAGTTGTCGGACTGGCATGCCCCAGACTGCGTGGCCTTACTCGGGATGATCCAGCCCAGGCAATAGAGCTCAAATGTGGGAGCGGGTGTCTTCAGGGGGTGTTATTGGAAGAGTACCTGCTGGCCTTCCGGCGACGTAAACATCCCATCCCCGTTATGCCCCACCCCCGGCACTTCCACCAGCTTATGGCGCAACTGGGGATGCCGCTGCTTGAGGTAGTCAAAATAGTTGTGCCCGCGAATCAGGCGATACGCGCCCTGGGTTTCGGCGGCGCAGCTTTTATCCAGCGCGGGGTGGTTCGGGTCGGTGTCTTGCTGGCCCAGCAGGTAGGTGATGTCGCGTGATACATAGGCTTGCTCAAGCTGCTCGGCGCCCTGGCCCTTGGCGTAGGCCGGCAGGTTTTGCATGCCGTACTTCCAGTCGTTGAAGCCGGGGCAACTGGCGGTGTCGAACTTCACCGGACGTTGCGCAGTGAAGTAGGCATAGGACGACGGATTGGCCACCACGTAACGCAGGCTGATGCCTTCGGTTTGTAGGGTCGGGTGATCGTGACCGGTGAGGGCGAAACGCTGCACCACCTGGCCGCCGCCGGAATGGCCGGCGACCACGATTTCCTTGAGTGCCGGGAACAGCTTGCGGTTGCCCAGGTGCTTGATGATCTGGTCGAGGGCACCGTAGGCGCTGATCTGGCCCGGGCCGACGGAGGGCGCGCCGGCCATCCAGTCATTGCCATTCCAGTGCAGTACCTGATTATCCAGAGGGTTGCGCTTGATGTCGGACGCATTGAGAAATTGCGGGGCAATCACCAGTGTGTTGGCGGCCTGGCCTGCCTGCTCGGCGGCGTCTTCACCACTTTGCAGGTAGGTTTGCGCGTTGCGCAGGCGCCCATGCACGATGATCAACGCGCGGGTGACCTGGGGCAGCGGCTGGTGCCAGTCCTGGCTCAAGCCCAGGCTGAGTTCGCCGGCGTCCAGGTGAAAACGATCGGGACTGACCACCTTGACGCCATGTGCTTTCTCGGCGGCCCAGGTGGGTGAGGAACAGGTAATCAGCACGCCCAACAGCAATCCCAATCGTTTATTCATCTAAAGACTCTTGGCGGTAAAGGTGTCGCATTGAGTGATCTGGCCCTGGGCGAAGCCGGTCTTGAACCAGCGAACCCGCTGTGCCGAGGTGCCGTGGGTAAACGAGTCCGGCACAACGCGGCCTTGACCCTGTTGTTGCAGGCGGTCATCGCCAATGGCGTTGGCCGCATTCAGCGCTTCTTCAATGTCGCCGGGTTCGAGCCAGTTCAGGCGCTTTTGGGCACGGTTGGCCCACACCCCGGCGAAGCAATCGGCCTGCAGTTCCTGGCGAACCAGCAGGCCACCATCGCCTTGCATCTGCCGGCCCTGTTGGCGCGCGGCCTGGATCTTCGACGAGATGCCGAGGAGCGTCTGCACGTGGTGCCCGACTTCGTGGGCGATCACATACGCCTGTGCAAAATCGCCGGCGGCCTGGAAGCGTTGCGACATTTCCCGGAAGAAATCCAGGTCCAGGTAGACCTGTTGGTCAGCCGGGCAGTAAAACGGGCCACTGGCCGACGTGGCGCCACCGCAGGCCGAATTCACCCGGCCGCGGAACAGAATCAGTTTCGGGTTCTTGTAGGTCAGCCCGTTTTCCTGGAACACCTGGCCCCAGGTGTCTTCGGTATCGCCCAGTACGGCACGCACAAAATCAGCGTGTTCATCGTTGGCCGGCGGCGCCTGGCGCGACTGCGTGCTCACCGAGGGTGCCTGTTCCATTTGGCCGGTCAGTTGGCCGAGGATCTGCAACGGGTCCTGGCCGGTCAGCCAGCCAATGCCGACGATCAGCACGATGGCCGTGAGGCTCAGGCCCTTGCCGCCCCCAAAGCGCATGCCACCGCCGCCACCGCCGCCACCGCCGCCACTGTCATCGCGGGCATCCACCACGTTGTCGCTGCGTCGGCCTTTTTTCCATAGCATGGGGCAATCCTCTCGATGAACTCTGAAACAGTGTTGTTGGTGCGTAGGAATGGCGCCAGCCCGGCTGTCCGAGAAGTTTGAGAGCTGCTTAGTATCGCTGCTCTCAGCCCGTTCCGGCAGGGGCGCCAGATGAAGTGTGTGTCAGCAAAACCAGGTCAGTCGCGGCAATAACCTTCGCCGGTGTCCACCACCAGGCAATCTTTTTTATCCGCCAGCCATTTCAGCCCGGTGGCGGGCCCGTCGCCGGCGCGCAGCAGTTGCGGGCCATCGGGACGGGTAAAGGCGATGCCGTCTTCGGCAGCTTCACCCTTGAAGGTGCCCGAGTCATCGGCGTCGAGGCCGTATTGCATGGTGAGGATGTAGTGACCACGGCCGATGCTGTCGTCCTTGGCGATGGTCAGGTTGAGGCCTTCGACGCCAATCCATTTGCCCACCCATTTGTCGGTGGGCGGGGTTTGCGGCACGAGGGTGGCCTGCACGGAAGGCGGCGCGGGCTTGGGCGCTTCCTTGGACTCCTGGTTACAGGCGGTCAGCAGGGCGAGGGCAGAAAGAACAAAGAGTGTTTTTTTCATAGCGGCAGGGCCTTGGTTAAAAAGTGTACAACGCAGAGGCTAGGGTGCAGCGTTGGACTCGAATCCCATGATTTAGTGCGCTGTTCGCACGGTGTTTAGTTATGCTCTTGGGGCAGACTCCGGCCCGGCTGCTAGATTACCGGGTTGAGTCCCACCGTGCGCCACGCAAGAGAATTCAATGACTGTCAGTACCCCGCTTTCCGGCGTCAACCACCCCTTCAAAGGCATCCTGCTGATTGTGGTGGCGACGTTTCTGTTTTCCAGCCATGACGCCTTGTCCAAATACCTGGCGGGGTTCTACCCGATCGTGATGGTGGTGTGGGCTCGTTACCTGGTGCACACCTTATTGATGGCGGGCATCTTCCTGCCGCAATCGGGCCTGCGGGTGCTGCGCAGCAAGCGGCCGGGGATGCAGGTGGTGCGGGCGCTGTGCCTGTTGGGCACCAGCCTGTTTTTCACCGCGGCGCTGCATTACATCCCGCTGGCGGAAGCCACGGCGGTGAACTTTCTCGCGCCGATCCTGGTGACAGCGCTGTCGGTGCCGCTGCTCGGCGAGCACGTGACGCGGGGCCAATGGCTGGCGGTGATCTGCGGGTTTGTCGGCGTACTGATCATCATCCACCCCGGCGGCGAACTGTTCACCCCGGCGGTATTGCTGCCGCTGTGTTCGGCGCTGTTCTTCTGCTTCTACCAACTGCTGACGCGCATCCTCAGCCAATACGACACGCCCACCACCAGCAACTTCTTCGCCGGCCTGTGCAATACCCTGGTGATGAGTGCGATGGTGCCGTTCTTCTGGCAGGTCCCCACGCTGTGGCACGGCGTATTGATGCTGGCCTTGGGCACGTGCGGGATGACCGCCCACTTGATGCTGACCCAGGCGTTCCGCTTTGCGGCGCCGGCCTTGCTGGCGCCGTTCGGCTATTGCCAGATCGTGTTCGCGGGGTTGTTGGGCTGGTTGGTGTTCAACCACACCCCGGACCTGACCACAGTGGTCGGTATCGGGGTGATCTGCATGAGCGGGCTGGCCGCTGCCTGGCAGCAGCGGCGCAGGTAGATCAGGCGTCTACGGTAGGAATCTTGCGCGGTGCCATGAAGTACATCCAGGTCAGTGCGATGAAGTACATCGCCGGGATCAGGGTGAACAACACGGTGTAGTTGTTGTTGGTGACGGTGAGGATGTGGCCGACGATCTGGGTCATGAACATGCCACCGATGGCCGCGCACATGCCGCCGAACCCGAACACGGTGCTCATCATGTGCTTGGGCGTGTAGTCCATCACCAGGCTCCAGATGTTGGCCGTCCAGGCCTGGTGCGCGCCAATCGCCAGGGAGATGGCAAACACCGCGACCCACAGCTGGCTGGAACCGGCCGCCATGATCACGCCGACGATGCAGCAGGCAAACAGCAGCATTGACAGCAACCGCGCCTTGATCGAGTTCATGCCACGGCCGATCAGGAACGACGACAGAATCCCTCCACCCACGCTGCCGAAGTCGGCGGTCAGGTAAATGATGATCAGCGGGATGCCCATCTGGGTGACGTTGATGCCCAGGTTGTATTGCTGGTTCAGGAACGGCGGCAGCCAATACAGGTAGAACCAGAACACCGGTGCGGTCAGCGAGTAGGCGAGGGCAAAGGCCCAGGTGCCGCGCATGCGCAGGATACGGCTGAAGGGGACGCGGGGTTGCTCCGGTTCGACTTCCTGTTGCACGTAGTCCAGTTCGGATTGCTTGACGGTGGGATGGTCTTCGGGGTTGAAGTACTTCAGGCCCCAGAACAGCAGCCAGATCCCGCCGAGCGCCGACATGCACAGGAACGCCGCCTGCCAGCCCCACACGTGCAGGATCAATGGCAGCAACATCGGCGTCATCATCGCACCGACGTTGGTGCCGGCGTTGAAGATACCAGTGGCCACCGCACGTTCACCCGCCGGAAACCACAAGCGTGTGGTCTTGACGCAGGCGGGGTAGTTGGCGGCTTCGGTCAGCCCGAGGATAAACCGGCACACCATGAACCCCACTGCAGAGGTGGCCAGGCCGTGGGCGCCGGTTGCCAGGCTCCACAACAAGACTGCGCAGAAGAACACGCGTTTCACGCCCACGCGGTCGATCAAGCGGCCCTGCAGCACGAAGCCGATGGCGTAGCCGACCTGGAACCAGAAGTTGATGTTGGCGTAGTCCATCGCCGTCCAACTCATCTCTTTGGCCAGGATGGGCTGCATCACGCCCAGGGCGGCGCGGTCGATGTAGTTCAGGGTGGTGGCGAAGAACACCAGGGCCAGCATGCCCCAGCGCGTTTTACCCACGGCCAGGGCGCCGCGGATCTTGTCGCCGATGCCGGCGTGCGGGTTGCCCGGGCGGTCGGCCAGGGCGGAGTTTTGCAGAGGCATGAGGTCGTACCCGTTTTTTGAAATTTTTATGGTGTGTTCTGGGTCTTTGTTACGGGGTCGATGGTGAGCAGCGGTTAAAAAACCGTCAATTCGCCAAAGCGGCATAGTGTTCGATAATCGCACCAAAAACTAACCGGTTCGTACATTTTAATTGCTGTGAACAGTTTAGCGGCCAATAATTTGCCGTAATAAGACGAGCCTCAAATGCCGGGAGTCGCCGATGCAACGCTCTATTGCCACCGTTTCCCTGAGCGGAACCCTGCCGGAAAAACTCGAAGCCATCGCGGCCGCCGGGTTTGATGGCGTAGAAATCTTCGAAAACGATCTGCTGTATTACGATGGCAGCCCGCGTGAAGTTAGGCAGATGTGCGCCGACCTCGGCATTGCCATCACGTTGTTTCAGCCGTTTCGCGACTTCGAAGGCTGCCGCCGTGACCGCCTGGCACGCAATCTGGAACGCGCCGAACGCAAATTCGATCTGATGCAGGAACTGGGCACCGACCTGGTGCTGGTGTGCAGCAACGCCTCGGCCGACTGCGTGGGTGACGAGCGTATTCTGCTCGATGACCTCGGCCTGCTGGCCGAACAGGCCGGGCGTCGTGGCCTGCGCATTGGCTATGAAGCGCTGGCCTGGGGCAAGCATGTGAACACCTGGCAGCAGGTATGGAACCTGGTGCGCCAGGTTGATCACCCCAGCCTTGGCGTACTGCTCGACAGCTTCCATACCTTGTCCCTCAAGGGCGATCCAAGCGCGATTGCCGATATCCCTGGCGACAAGATCTTCTTTGTGCAAATGGCCGACGCGCCGATCCTGGCCATGGACGTCCTGGAGTGGAGCCGACATTTCCGCTGTTTCCCCGGCCAAGGCGAATTCGACCTGGCGGGGTTTCTTGCGCCGATCATCAAGAGTGGCTACACCGGGCCGCTGTCCCTCGAGATTTTCAACGACGGCTTCCGCGCCGCGCCAACTCGGGCAAACGCGGCAGACGGCCTGCGCTCCTTGCTGTACCTGGAAGAAAAGACCCGCGAGCGTCTGCAACAGGAGGCACCGATGCAGCCGGTCGAGATACTGTTTGATACCCCGGCGGCCAGCGAGTACGACGGCATCGAGTTCCTCGAATTTGCCGTGGACGAAAGTCTCGGCGCCAAGCTGACCCACTGGCTGGAACGCCTGGGGTTCGTCAAGGCCGGGCAGCATCGCTCCAAGAGCGTCAGCCTGTTACGCCAGGGTGATATCAACCTGATCCTCAACTGCGAGCCCTATTCGTTCGCCCACAATTTTTTCGAAGCCCACGGGCCGTCGTTGTGCGCCACCGCTATCCGCGTCAAGGACAGCGCCAAGGCCCTGGAGCGTGCGGTGGCTTACAAGGGCCAGCCGTATCGCGGCCTGGTGGGGCCCAACGAACTGGAACTGGCGGCGGTGCGTGCGCCGGATGGCAGTCTGATTTACCTGGTGGACCCGAGCGAAGGCGGCCTCTACGACACCGACTTCAACCTGCAACCCGCCACGTCATCCAGCGGCGGCTTGCTGCGCATCGACCACATGGCCATGGCCTTGCCGGCCGACAGCCTCGACAGTTGGGTGCTGTTCTACAAGAGCCTGCTGGATTTCGAAGCCGATGACGAGGTGGTGCTGCCTGACCCTTACGGCCTGGTGAAAAGCCGTGCCCTGCGCAGCCGCTGCAGCTCGATTCGCTTGCCGCTGAATATCTCCGAGAACCGCAATACGGCAATTTCCCACGCACTGTCGAGCTATCGCGGCTCGGGTGTGCACCACATTGCCTTCGACTGCGCGGATATTTTCGCCGAAGTTCGCCGCGCCAAAGAGGCTGGGGTGCCGCTGCTGGATATCCCGCTCAACTATTACGATGACCTGGCGGCGCGTTTCGATTTCGACGATGAGTTCCTCAGCGAACTGGCGTACTACAACGTGCTGTACGACCGCGACGCCCAGGGCGGTGAGTTGTTTCACGTGTACACCGAACCTTTCGAAGGGCGGTTTTTCTTCGAGATCATCCAGCGCAAGCATGGTTATGCCGGCTATGGCGCGGCCAACGTGGCGGTGCGTCTGGCGGCGATGGCCAAATCACGCAGCGGTGCGGTACGCCAGGCGCGTTTATAACGGCGGGCCGGGTGCTTCCTTCGGCGAGCATCGCGGCCCATAATCACGGCCTGCATAACACTGGCCGTGAGCGCACCATGACCTCCGAGGCACCCCGCAAGAGTCGTAAGAACAATCCGGAAAAGACCCGCGAGAACATACTCCAGGAAGCCATCGTCGAGTTTGTCCAGCAGGGCCTTTCCGGCGCTCGCGTGGACGCGATCGCCGAGCGCATCCACACCTCCAAACGCATGATCTACTACTACTTCGGCAGCAAGGAGCAGTTGTACGTCGAGGTGCTGGAGAAGCTTTACGGCGACATCCGCAACACCGAAACCCGCATGAACCTCACCGCCCTGGAGCCACGGGAAGCGATCCGCCGGCTGGTGGAGTTCACCTTTGATCACCACGACCAAAACGTGGATTTCGTGCGCATTGTCAGCATCGAAAATATCCACAACGCCGAATACGTGAAGCGCTCGGACTCGATCAAGGCAATGAACAGCAACATCCTCGAAGCGCTGGGCGCGACGTTGCGTCGTGGGGCTGAGATGGGGCTGTTTCGCGAGGGGTTGGAGCCATTGGACGTGCACCTGCTGATCAACTCGTTCAGCTTTTACCGCGTGTCCAACCGCCATACGTTCAGTGAGATCTTTCAGATCGAGCTGTCGGATGAGGCGATCAAGCAGCGGCATCGCGAGATGATTTGTGATTCGGTGATGCGGTACTTGCAGGCCTGAACAAACGCGATTCCCTAAGTTGAAATGCAATCCGTGTGGGAGCGGGCTTGCCCGCGATGGCGGTGCGTCAGGTATGCAAATGTCGGCTGGCAAGCCGCTATCGCAGGCAAGCCAGCTCCCACAGGTTGATCCGGTTTTGTCAGTTAGGTATTCATGCTCTGGAAGTGTGCCAGCATCCGCTGTGCATCCGGCATCTGCCCACTGAACAACTCAAACGCCTTCACTGCCTGGAATACCGCCATGTTGCCGCCATCCAATGTGCGGCAGCCGAGGGCCCGCGCATCTCGCAGCAGTTCGGTTTCCAGCGGAAAGTACACAATCTCCGCTACCCACAGTTGCGCCCGCAACCACGCTGCAGGTACTGGCGTGCCGGGCAGCTTGGCCATGCCCATCGGCGTGGTGTTCACCAACCCATCGGCCTCGGCCATCGCGTTTTCCAGATGGTGGCCAACCTGCGCACGACCGGCGCCGAAACGCTGCGCAAGGTTATCCACAAGGTCGCGCGCACGGCTGGCGTCCACGTCGAAAACACTCAAGTGCTCCACACCTTCCGCCAGCAGCGCATGGGCCACCGCCGCGCCAGCGCCACCGGCGCCCATCTGCACCACGCGTTGGCGGGCGACATCATTCAAGTTGCGGCGAAAACCTTCGGCGAACCCGAGGCAATCGGTGTTGTGGCCAATGCGCTTGCCGTCCTTGAAGACCACCGTGTTGACGGCGCCAATGCCGCGGGCCTCGTCGGACAATTCATCGAGCAACGGCAGGATGGCTTGCTTGCACGGGTAGGTGATGTTCAGCCCGGTGAAGTGCATGAGTTCGGCGGCGTGCAGCAGGTCGGGCAGGGCGTTGATGTCCAGGCGCAGGAGGTCGAGATCAATCAGGCGATACAGGTAGCGCAGCCCCTGGGCGTCACCTTCCTGTTCATGCAAGGCAGGCGTGCGGGAGGCCTGGATACCGGCGCCTATCAAGCCGGCGAGGATGCGCGGTTTCATCGGCACGACCCTTTGAACAGCTGGCTGAAGTGCTCCAGGGCCAGGTGATAACCATGGCTGCCGAACCCGGCCAGCACCGCCTTGGCGATAGGCGATACAAAGGAGTGATGACGGAAGGCTTCACGGGCATGCACGTTGGAGAGATGCACTTCGATCACCGGCACTTCGCTGGCGACCAGCGCATCGCGAATCGCCACCGAGGTGTGCGTCCAGGCCGCCGGGTTGATCACGATGCCGGCGCAGCGGGCGCGGGCGCCGTGGATCCAGTCGAGCAATTCGCCTTCGTGGTTGGTCTGGCGAAATTCGATTTTCAAGCCGAGCTGTTCGGCGCTGCGGCCGCACAGGGCAGCGATATCGGCCAGGGTTTCATGGCCGTAGGTGGCGGGCTCGCGGGTGCCGAGCAGGTTGAGGTTGGGGCCGTTGAGCACCAGCACGATAGGCGGCATGGGGGAATCTCCACAGTTCTTGTTAGTTGTGTGGATAAAATGTACTGGTTGGTTAATTTGGTCAATTGATGGCAGCGGATGTGTTCGATTACCGAACTGTTAATCAGAATGTTCGTACGCTCGAATCGGATTAGATATCAATTGAAAATCATTCTCGACAACGCTTAAGATGCCCGCCTGTTTCCTTAACATTCCAGGGAGTCGGTTTGTCGGACGTGGATCTCAAGGGCCTGTTTCTCAAGCATGCCGATACCCTGCGCGGGTATCTGGCGCGCAAGGTACGTGACCCGCAGTTGGCCGCAGACCTGGTGCAGGAAAGTTTCCTGCGCCTGGCCGAAAAACCGGCCGGCGAGCGCATCGACAACTCCCAGGGCTATCTCTATCGAACGGCGAGCAATCTGCTGATCGACCATATTCGCCAGGAAGCGCGGCGCAAGACTGATTCCGTGCCCCACGAGGCGCTGGCCGAGATTGAAGATGAAGTGGCCGGGTTGGAGGCTCAGGCAATGGCGCAGCAACAGCGACAGGCATTGAAGCAGGCACTGGCGGAGTTACCGGAACGCACCCAGCAGATTTTCCGCCTCAACCGCATCGAAGGCATGACCCACGCTCAGGTCGCCCGGCACCTGGACATCTCTGACAGCTCCGTGCAAAAGCACCTGGCCAAGGCGTTGGCTTACGTGATGCAGCGCCTGCAGGACGGCGAGGTGGCGCCATCCGACGAATGAATTACCGAAAAACGTCAGGTCAGTCGTCACAGCGTTACATAACGAAAAATTCGAGATTCACACGTGAATAGCCAGGGTCCGCAACAGCACAGCATTACCGAGGCGGCCGCCGAGTGGGCGGTGCGCTTGCACGCCGGTGCCCTGACCGACCAGGAACAGGCCGAGCTGCAGCATTGGATCGCCTGCGACAGTCGCCATGAAGCGGCATTGCGCTTTGCCGAGCAGACGTGGGCGGCGTTGGGCGACGTGTACAAGGAAGAGCCGGTGCACCGTCAACGTCCGTCGGCGGCGCCGCTGCCTGCGCGCCGGCCCAAGCGGCACAGGCCATGGCAGCGTGTCGCCGCCGTCGCGCTGGTCGTGGTGGTGGCCGGTGTGGGCTGGGTGCGCGGGCCGGACGTGGTGCTGCGCATGCAGGCCGACTACATCACCCAGAAAGGCGAGGTGCGCACTGTGCTCCTGGCCGATGGCAGCCAGGTCGAGCTGGACTCCGACAGTGCCATCCGCCTGGACTACGACGGTGTGCAGCGCCGCATCAGCCTGCTCCAGGGCTCGGCGATCTTTGATGTGGCGCCGATGGTGGGCGAGGAAACCCGGCCGTTTGTGGTGCAGAGCGCCGGGGGGCAAACCCGCGCGCTGGGCACACGGTTTGTGGTGGGACGCGAAGGCAATAGCCAGGCCTGGGTCGGCGTGCTGGAACACAGTGTGGAGGTTTCCCTGCAAGCCATCCCGAAAAAGGGCCCGGCTGACAGGGTGCTCAAGGAAGGCGTGGCCGCACGCTATAACCTTCAGCAAGGTATCGTGCCCCTTGAGCCGTTCGATGTAGAGCGCGCCACCAGTTGGCGACGCGGCGTGCTGATCTTTGATCGCCAGCCGCTGGCCAACGTCATCGAGCAACTCAACCGCTACCGCCCCGGGCGTGTGGTGCTGGCCGACTCGGCACTGGGTGATCGCGAGGTCAGCGGTGTGTTTCGTCTCGACATGCTCGATACGGCCCTTGGCACGCTTACCCAGGAGTTGCAGGTGCAACGCTTGGAACTGGCAGGCCTGAGCCTGATCTATTGATTGGCCTGTAGATGCGGGCCAGCCCAAGTTAGTGGCCTGACCGCCATCTAACGGTCACCCCCACGATCCAAAAATGTGGGAGCGGGCTTGCCCGCGAATGCGCCCTGACAGCCAACCACTCTCTTCCTGACACCCCGCGACCCAAAACTGTGGGAGCGGGCTTGCCCGCGAAGGCGCCCTGACAGCCAACCACTCTCTTCCTGCCACCCCGCGATCCAACTGTGGGAGCGGGCTTGCCCGCGAAGGCGGCCTGACAGCCAACCACTCTCTTCCTGACACCCCACGATCCAAAAATGTGGGAGCGGGCTTGCTCGCGAAAGCGCCCTAACAG
>NZ_PCQI01000013.1:0-165436 GCF_002980075.1 Pseudomonas sp. MYb13
ACCCAACCCCACCTAAACTCTCTCCATGTTGTTTCAACGGACAGAGGATTCATCATCATGGGCAAACGTCATCCCAATCTCCCCGCCTGGCAATGGCGTAACTACCCGCAGAACCATCAGCACCCGACCAACCTGGCGTTGCACCTGATTGCCGTGCCGCTGTTCATCATCGGGTTTCTGTTGATTGTATCCGGGGTGTTCAGCCTGAGCCTGGCGAGTTTCGCCGTGGGTGTCATCGGTGTCCTGGCCGGCCTGGCGTTGCAACGTCATGGCCATCGCCTGGAAGCCCAGGCCAGTGAGCCGTTCAGTGATCGTAAAGACGCGGTACAACGCCTGGTGGTCGAACAGTTCGTGACCTTTCCGCGCTTTGTGTTGAGCGGTGGCTGGTGGCGTGCCTGGCGGCAGCGCCACAGGCACTGAGGTCAGGCGAAAACCACCACGGTCTGGCGGCTGATGGCGATCAGTTCGCCGGTCGGGCTCCAGAGGGCGGCGGCGGCGTGGCCGTAGCCGTCACGGGCGTGTTCGATCGTGACGTGGTACTGGCACCAGTCCAGGGTCGTGAGGTCTTGCAGAGGCTGGATGAATTCGATGGTCCAGGTCAGGGTGCTGCCCGGTGCCGGTTTTTTGAGGTGGGGCAGTAATGCCGGGGGCCAGGCATCGACCAGGGCGAGGATATGCGCCTCGGTCAGTGGCTCTTCTTTCACATCGCCGCGCAACCGGACCCAGCCGCCCATCTCGCGGGATTTATGACCGGTGAACGGCAAGCCACCCACACTCCAGCGCATCGCCAGGTGACGCATGAACTCAGGGGTGACGCCCTTGATATAGGGCAGCTCCTGGCACTCCTCCCAATGCTTGAACACCGGCGGCGCTTCGCTCTCCACCGCGATTTCCGATTCGCGGGCCGCGCCGAAACTGGCTTGTACCAGTGTCGCCACTTCACCGTTCTGCACCACACGACCAAGCAATTGGCTGACCGCCTTGCCTTCGCGCAGTACTTCGACTTGATAACTGGCAGGAACATCCGGCGCTACCGGGCCAACGAAGGTGATTGCCAATGATCGTAGAGACCGATCGGCCGGAACCTGTGCACGCAGGGCTTCGTATTGCAATGCAGCCACCAGGCCACCGAAGGTCGCGCGGCCCTGGGCCCAGTCGGCGGGGATGGTGACATCCAACGGGTTGCTGCGGGCGGCGTCGAGCAAATCACTAAAGCGCATGGCAGTCTCACATCGAAAGAAACAGATGGGGGGATCTTAACCATCGAGCCGGTCAGGTACAGCGCCTATTCCGGCCAAAAGCCGGACCGGTTCAGAAACACGCGGCGCTGAGTTTATCCAGCACGCGATCCGCCTGACCTTCCGCCTTGGCCATGGTGCGGTGCCACACCGCGACACACGGTTGCAGGTCTGCCTGGTGTTCGGCCTGGACCAGCCACTGCCAGCAGTCGTGCCAATCCCCCAGCGCGGCCTGGGCTTTTTTCAGGTGCGACATGGCCTTGGCAGGCAACGTGTCCAATTCGGGATAGGCCTCGGCCGCGTAGCGCACGCGCTTGATCAACAACCGCAAGCGATGGCGATCATGGTCGGGGTCTTTCAAGGCTTCATCGAGTTTCTGCCATTGCTTGGCCAGACGTTTTTCGATGCGTGGGCGCAGGCCCTTGAGCAGTTTCTGGTGCTCAGAAGCGCGGATAAAACGCGGGAAGGCGTCGAGGATCAACAGCAAATGCGCGAGTTCCGGGCTTTGCGCCACGTGACGATAGGCGTCGGGCTGCAGGCGCAGTCGACGGTCAGCGGCCTCGTGATGGCCGTGCTGGTGCAAGTACGCCGCCAGCACCTCACGGTCGCGTAGCGGCGTGGTCAATTGGCCGACGGTACTGGCGGCCATTTCAAGCTGCTCGACCCCAGGCAACCCACGCAAGGGGCGCAACAGGCTGCGCAGCCGGCGCACGGTGGTGCGCAGGTCATGCAGGGCTTCATCGTCGGTGACGGCGGCGAGGCGAGCCTGGCAGCTCAGTAACCCTACTTCCAGGCCAATGACCTGAGCGACTAACTGATTGACCAACGCTGACATCCTGCCCTCACTTTCTGATGAAGAGTCCTAGTCGCCGCTACAGGTCAACGCCCGGCGCGAGATTCACGAATGTAGAACCGCGCTTTCTCGGCCTTGTTGGAGCAGCCTTCAAACGCTTCGAATTGTTGCTGGGTCTTGGCGCCCGTCAACAGTGACAAGGCCTTGGAGTAGCTCACGGTGCCGGCAAAACCTTCGGCCTTGGCCAGGTCCAGTTCTTTCCAGGCGGCGTCCAATTGGGTGCCGCAGCTGTCGCGGTATGCGGTTTTCCCGGCACAACCGGCCAGGGCCAACATGATCACAGGCACACACATCCAGGCTTTCATCGATGACACCTCAAAATAAAGAAAAACAGTCGTACGCTGTAGACGTTGCCTACATGGAAAAGTGCCTGTCCTTAGCCTGAAATCGATAGTACCTAATCACCAGAGCATACCCGAGCAGCACGGCTATCCTGGAAAAAAATTTCAGCCGCCCGCGAAGATTGAAGCCAGCCCCTCAATAGGTGCATTGTGGGTACCTGCCTTGGGGAGGACATGGACCATGAAAAAGCGTGTTGCCTTGGTGCTGGGCTCCGGCGGGGCCCGGGGTTACGCCCATATCGGGGTGATCGAGGAAATCGAACGGCGCGGCTACGATATCGCCTGTATCGCGGGATGCTCCATGGGGGCCGTGGTCGGCGGGATCTATGCCGCCGGCAAACTGGATGAATACCGTAACTGGATTGAAAGCCTCGACTACCTCGACGTGCTGCGACTGGTCGACGTGAGTTTTCGCTTGGGGGCCATTCGTGGCGAAAAGGTGTTCGGACAGATCCGCAAGATCGTCGGTGAGATCAATATCGAAGAACTGCGCATTCCCTACACGGCCGTCGCCACCGACCTGACCAACCAGCAGGAAATCTGGTTCCAGGAAGGCTGCCTGCACCAGGCCATGCGTGCGTCGGCGGCGATTCCCAGCCTGTTCACCCCGGTGATGCAAGGCAATCGCATGCTGGTGGACGGCGGCCTGCTCAACCCGCTGCCCATCGTGCCGGTGGTGTCGAGCCATTGTGACCTGATCATTGCGGTCAACCTCAACGCCACCAACCAGAAGCACTATCAACTGCCGGTGATCCAGCGCCCGCCAGCGTTCAAGAGTCGCTTCAACAACCTGGCGAAATCCCTTGGATCGCACCTGCCGTTTCGTCGCAAGCAGGCCGAACAATTGATGAAGCTGGAGCAGGAGGCCTTGGAGGCGCAGGCGGCGGAGATCAACCCGTGGCTGGAGTCCGCCGAGCCCGAATCGCAACAACCCGCCGCCGCACCGGAAAAACCCGGAGCGCCGAAGTCGGCGACCGGGTCGTTCATCATCGATAACGTTGGCCCGGCATCATTGCTTGACCTGATCAACCAGAGCTTCGAGGTGATGCAGACATCGCTGGCGCAGTACAAGATTGCCGGCTACCCACCGGATGTGCTGATCAACGTGCCGAAGCGGGTGTGCCGGTTTTTCGAGTTCTACAAGGCGCCGGAGTTGATCGCCCTGGGGCGGGAGATTGCCAGTGATACGTTGGATCGCTACGAGAGTGAGCAGCGCTGAGATCCTTGGTGACGCTGATGGCCCCATCGCAGGCAAGCCAGCTCCCACATTTGGAATGCATTCCCCTGTGGGAGCTGGCTTGCCTTCGATGACGCCAGAGCAAGCACCAACGATCTACCCGCCTAACAACCGATACCCCACCCCCGCCTCAGTCACGATAAACCGCGGCTGGGTCGGGTCATCCGCCAGCTTCTGACGCAGGTGCCCCACCACAATACGCAGGTAATGGCTGTCCTCGGTATGGGTCGGCCCCCAGATATCCTTGAGCAGTTGTTGCTGGGTAATCACCCGCCCCGGATGCCGCGCCAGTTGCGCCAACACCGCGTACTCCTTGCGGGTCAGCGCCACTTCAGCACCGTCCAGCAGCACCCGGCGATAGGCCAGGTCCACGGTCAAGGGGCCAAAGCGCAGGGCCGCTTCCTGGGACTCACCCGCCGGCGCCTGGCGCAGCAATGCGCGCACCCGGGCGAGAAACTCCTGGATACCAAAGGGCTTGGTCACATAGTCATTGGCGCCATTGTCGAGGGCTTCGACTTTCTGTACCTCGCTGGCCCGCACCGACAGCACCAGCACCGGCACCGTCGACCATTCGCGGAACTCGCGCAGCACCTGCTGACCGTCCATGTCCGGCAGGCCAAGGTCGAGCACCAGCAAGTCCGGCTTGCTCAACGCGGCCTGGGCCAGGCCTTCGTTGCCAGTGCCGGCCTCTATCACTTTATAGCCCTGGGAGGCCAGGCTGATGCGCAGGAATTTGCGGATCTGCGGTTCGTCGTCAATGACCAAAATCGTCGCGGTCTGGCTCATGGTATCCAATCAAAATCCGTGAAGAAAACAGGGTAGCTCATGCCTCGCGTTCCAGGCCAGGCTGTGTGGGTAAAGGGAGGAACAAGGTGATGCAAGTGCCACGCCCGTCGATACCGTCGGCCACGCTGATATGCCCACCATGGGCGCCCACCATGCCCTGGCAGATTGCCAACCCGAGGCCCGTGCCCTGCCCGCCCCGATCGCCACGGGCGGCGGTGTAGAACATGTCGAAGATCTTTGCGCGCTCGTCTTCGGGAATGCCGGGGCCCTCATCTGCCACGGCGAAAAACAGCTGGTCATCCAAGACTCCGGCACTCAGTTGCAGGCGGCCTTGCGGCGGTGAAAACCGCGCGGCGTTTTCCAGCACATTGACCAGCGCTTGTTCGATCAACGCGGCGTGCACGTACAACAACGGCAGCTCCGGCGGCACATCGGTATTCACCTGCAACGGCGCCAGCACCGCACGCAGGCGGCCCAGGGCGCTGCCGACGATGTCGCCCGGCGACACCCAGTCCCGTGCCAGTTTCAAGGCGCCGTGACCGAGGCGCGTCATGTCCAGCAGATTCTGGATATAGCGGTCGAGACGCTCGGCCTCATCGCGGGTGCCTTCGAGCAACTCACGGCGATCCTCCAGCGGGATCGCCTCACCGAGCGCCAGCAGGCTGTCGATGCTGCCGCGCATGGAGGTCAGCGGCGTGCGCAAATCGTGGGAGACCGAAGCCAGCAACGCACTGCGCAGTTGCTCGGTTTCGCCGTGCAGCCGAGCGGACTCCAACTCTTGAGCCAGTTGCGCCCTCGCCAATGCCTGGGCCAGCGGCTGGCTCAAGGCGGTGAGCAAACGGCGGCGTTGGCCACTCAGCTCCAGGCCGGGTTTGGGACTCACCCCCAGCAACCCCAAGGGCCCCTCTTCGCCCGACAACGGCCACCACCACCAACGCCCGAAAGGCAACGTGCCGGTGCCCATGCCCGCCGGCTGGTCATGCTGCCAGGCCCAATCGGCGGCGGCGCGCTCGGCTTCGGTGAGGGTCAGCGGGCCGCCCGTCTCGATCGCCCAACCGCCCTGGCCATCGCGATTGACCAGGCACAAGTCCAGGTCGCTCCAGCCTTGAAGGTGATGCGCCGCGGCGCTGATCACCGCCTGGCGGTCGGTGGCGGCGGTGAGTTTGCGGGACAGGTCGAGCAGTTCACTGGTTTCTTCCTGAGTGTCGCGCAATGCCTGCAACTGGCGGCGTTGACGCGCGGCCAGGTTGCCGGTCAGCGCCGCCATCAACAGGAAGAACAACAGGGTCAGCACGTCTTCTTCGCGCTGGATGGCAAAGGAAAAATTCGGCGGAATGAACAGGAAGTCGTAGGTCATGAACGACAACGCCGCACACACCAGCGACGGCCCCAGGCTGCTGCGCACCGCCACCAGCAATACCGCAGCCAGGAACACCAGCGAGATGTTCGGCAGCGGCAAGACGCTGGACACCGCCCACGCCACTGCCGCCGCAACCACCGTTGCCAGGACCGCAAGTGCATAGTCGAACCACACCAGCCCGCGCACATCCGGCAAGCGTGGCGGTGCGGGGATGTCGTCGCTGTCGAGGACGTTGATTTCCAGACCCCGCGCATTGCGCAGCAAGCGTGCGGCCAGGCCGCCTCCAAATAAGCGACGCCGCCAACGCATTCGCGACTGCCCTACCAGCAACAGGCTGGCACGGCGTTCGGCGGCATGCTGGATCAGCGTCTTTGCCACCTCCCCCGCCCGCAGCAATACGACCTCACCGCCCAGGCGCTCCGCCAGTTGCTGGGCATTCTGCAGGCGTAGCCGCGACTGTTCATCCCGCGCTCGGCCGTTATCGACATGCACCAGGCTCCAGGGCAAATGCCGGCGCTGGGCTACCCGGCTGGCATGGCGCACCAGGCGCTCGGCCTGCGCATCACCGTCCACCCCCACCAGCAAGCGCCCACGCACGGCCGGGGCAGCCTGGCCCAGTTGGCGATACCCCTGGGCCAAATCGTCATCGACATGGGCGGCGGCGGTTTGCATCGCCAACTCGCGCAGGGCCATGAGGTTGGTCTGGGTAAAAAACGCATCGATGGCCGCGCGCGCCTGCTCCGGCACGTAGACCTTGCCGTCGCGCAGGCGCTCCAGCAACTCGCGGGAGGGCAGGTCGATCAGCAGCAGTTCGTCGGCCTCCTGCAGCACCCAGTCCGGCAGCGTTTCACGCACTTGCACCCCGGTGATGCCGCGCACCTGGTCGTTGAGGCTCTCCAGGTGCTGGACGTTGACCGTGGTAAACACGTTGATGCCAGCGGCGAGCAGTTCCTGGATGTCTTGCCAGCGCTTTTCATGGCGGCTGCCGGGGGCGTTGCTATGGGCCAGTTCGTCCACCAACACCAGCTTGGGCTTGGCGGAGAGCAGGCCGTCGAGGTCCATCTCTTCGAGCATCACGCCGCGGTATTCGCTGCGCAGCAGGGGCTGTTGCGGCAGGCCGCTGAGCAAGGCTTCGGTCTCGGCGCGGCCGTGGGTTTCGACCACGCCGGCGATCAGCCGTACGCCCTGGCGCAACTGGGTATGCGCAGCCTGGAGCATGGCGTAGGTCTTGCCCACGCCGGGCGCGGCGCCGAGGAAAACTTTGAGCCGGCCACGGCCGTCCCGGGGCAGATCGGCTAACAGGGCGTCGGCGCGGCCGGAGTCGCTCATGCGCGGGGGTTCCTTCAGGTGTTTATCGGGTGTACTTCAGGCCGCCATCGCGGGCAAGCCCGCTCCCACATTTGGGATGCATTCCCCCGTGGGAGCGGGCTTGCCCGCGAAGCGCTTTCACTGCTTACAATTTTTCCAAGGCCATGTTCAAGGCCAGCACATTCACGACAGGCGGGCCCACCAACGGGCTCTCGATGTGTTCATCCAGCAACCGTTGCAAGGTTGCCACCGGCACATTCCGCGCCGTGGCCACTCGCGCCAGTTGATAGGCAATTGCCTCTGGAGGCAAGTGTGGATCAAGACCGCTGCCAGAGGTAGTCAGCGACGCCAAAGGCACCGGCCCTTGGCTAGGCACCAGTTGCTTGTTGGCGTCATCGAAGATACGCGTCGCCAGCGCCGGGTTGCTTGGGCCCAGGTTACTGGCGCTGCTGGAAACCGTGGCAAACGCGCCGGCCGATGGGCGCGGGTGGAACCAGCTGTCGCCGGTAAAGTCCTGGGCGATCAGGCTGGAGCCGCGCACTTTGCCGCTGTCGTCACGCACCAGGCTGCCATTGGCCTGGTCCGGGAAAGCCACTTGGGCGACGCCGGTCACCACCAGCGGGTAAGCGACGCCGGTGATCAGGGTCATGAGGACCAGCAGGCTCAGGGCCGGGCGGATCATGTTAGTCATCTTCACATCCTCAATCAGTCAAGAAACCCCTGTAGCGAGGGAGCGCGCCCCCTCGCCACACAAGGTGGAGGTCTTTACACCAGGTGCAACGCCGTCAACAGCATGTCGATCGCCTTGATGCCCACGAACGGCACCAGGATCCCGCCCAGCCCGTAGATCAGCAGGTTGCGTCGCAGCAATGCCGCCGCACTCGCCGCCTGCACGCGCACACCGCGCAGCGCCAGGGGAATCAGCACCACGATGATCAGCGCGTTGAACACGATGGCCGAGAGGATCGCGCTCTGCGGGCTCTGCAAGTGCATCACGTTGAGCACGCCCAGTTGCGGGTAGATCGAGGCGAACAGTGCCGGCAGGATCGCGAAGTACTTGGCCACGTCGTTGGCGATGGAGAAGGTGGTCAGCGCGCCACGGGTCACCAGCAACTCTTTGCCGATCTGCACCACGTCCAGCAACTTGGTCGGGTCGCTGTCGAGGTCGACCATGTTGGCGGCTTCGCGAGCGGCCTGGGTGCCGTCATTCATGGCCATGCCGACGTCCGCCTGGGCCAGCGCCGGGGCGTCGTTGGCACCGTCGCCGCACATCGCCACCAGACGTCCGTCGTTCTGCTCATGACGAATGCGGGCGAGTTTCTTCTCCGGAGTGGCTTCGGCCAGTACGTCGTCCACACCCGCTTCGGCAGCAATCGCGGCAGCGGTCAGCGGGTTGTCGCCGGTGACCATCACGGTGCGGATGCCCAGCTTACGCAGCTCGGCGAAACGCTCGCGGATGCCCGGCTTGACCACGTCCTTCAGGTGGATCGCACCAAGCAACTTGCCATCGGCACACACCAGCAACGGGGTGCCACCGCTTTGGGCGATCTTGTCGATTTCCCGCGACAGAGGCGGTGCAAGATCGCGACGTTGTTGACCGACGAAGGCCAGCAACGAATCCACTGCGCCTTTGCGAAATACTCGGCCCTGGTAGTCGACACCGGACAGACGCGTTTCAGCGCTGAATGGCACCGCCGTCAACTCGTCTGCGGTCGGCTCGGCTTGAGGGTGCAAGGCGCGCAGGTATTCGACGATGGATTTACCTTCCGCCGTGTCATCCGCCAGCGAGGCAAACAACGCCCCTTCGGCGACTTCCTTGCCGCTGACGCCAGGCGCTGCGACCACTGCCGCACACCGACGGTTACCGAAGGTGATGGTGCCGGTCTTGTCCAGCAGCAACACATGCACGTCCCCCGCCGCTTCTACGGCACGGCCGGACTTGGCGATCACATTGAGGCGCACCAGGCGGTCCATGCCGGCGATACCGATAGCCGACAACAAGCCGCCGATGGTGGTAGGAATCAGGGTCACCAACAGTGCGACCAGGAACACCAGCGGCAAGCTGCCACTGGCGAAGTGGGCGAACGGTTGCAGGGTCACCACCACCAGCAGGAAGATCAGGGTCAGGCCGATCAGCAGGATATCCAGCGCGACTTCGTTGGGGGTTTTCTGGCGCTTGGCGCCTTCCACCAGGGCGATCATGCGGTCGAGTGTCGACTCACCGGGGTTGGCGGTGATGCGGATCAGCAGCCAGTCCGACACCAGGCGAGTGTTACCGGTGACGGCCGAACGGTCGCCGCCGGACTCGCGGATGACGGGTGCGGATTCACCGGTGATCGCGGCTTCGTTGACCGCCGCGATGCCTTCAATGACTTCGCCGTCACCGGGGATCATTTCCCCGGCGGCAACGCGCACCACATCGCCTTTGCGCAGGCTGGTGGCCGGCACGACCTTGAAGCTGCCATCCGCCTCCTTGCGGCGTGCGCTCAGGCCTTCGCTACCGGCCTTGAGGCTGTCGGCACGCGCCTTGCCACGCCCTTCGGCCAAGGCTTCGGCGAAGTTGGCGAAGAGCACGGTGAACCACAGCCACACCGCGATCTGCACGGCGACATAGGTCGGCACAGTGGTGTCGGGCACGAAGCACAGCACGGTGGTGAGGATGGCGGTCAACTCGACCACCAGCATCACCGGCGAGCGTTGCAGTTGGCGAGGGTCCAGCTTGACGAAAGCCTGGACCAGCGCCGGACGCCACAGGGCGGAGATGGCGGTTTTGGCAGGCTCCTGGGTTTTGGCCGGAGCTGCGTTTTTTGCAGGCATATTCATTTTCATATCCCTCAGAAGCCCATGCTCAAGTGTTCAGCAATAGGGCCCAGTGCCAGCGTCGGCAGGAAGGTCAGGCCGCCCACCAGCAAAATGGTCACGGTCAACAGGGTCACGAACAGCGGGCCATGGGTCGGGAAGCTGTTCTGGCCAATCGGTGCGGTCTTCTTCATCGCCAGGCTGCCGGCCAGGGCCAGTACCGGGAGGATGTAGCCGAAGCGGCCGATCAACATGCCAAGGCCCAGCATCAGGTTGTGGAACGGCGTGTTGGCGCCGAAGCCACCGAACGCCGAGCCGTTATTGGCGCTGGCCGAGGTGTAGGCATAGAGCAACTGGCTGAAACCGTGCGGGCCAGGGTTACTGATGGCGCCGGCCGGGCCAGGCAGGCTAGCGGCAATGGCGCCGAGCACCAGCACGCCCACCGGCATCACCAACAGGGTCACCACCAGCAATTGCACTTCCTTGGCCTGCAGCTTCTTGCCCAGGTATTCCGGGGTGCGGCCGATCATCAGGCCGGCGAGGAACACCGCGATCAGCACGTTAAGCAACATGCCGTACATGCCGGCGCCGACGCCGCCGAAGATCACTTCGCCGACCATCATGTTGACCAGCGCGACCATGCCGCTGAGAGGGTTGAGGCTGTCCTGCATGCCGTTGACCGACCCGTTGGACGCCGCCGTCGTCGTCACCGACCACAGCACCGTGCCGGTGGTGCCGAAGCGTGCCTCTTTACCTTCCAGTGGTGCGGTTTGCTCCACGGCCGGGTTGTTGAGGGTTGGGTTAGGCTGGTATTCGGCCCACAGCGAGGTCGCGCCGCCGATGATGAACAACGCCAGCATGCAGCCAAGAATCGCGCGGCTCTGACGCAGGTCCTTCACGTAATGGCCGAAGGTGAAGACCAGCGCCACCGGGATCAGGATGATCGACGCCAACTCGAACAGGTTGGCCCAGGCAGTCGGGTCTTCAAACGGGTGCGCCGAGTTGACACCGAAGAAGCCGCCGCCGTTGGTGCCCAACTGCTTGATCGCAATCTGGCTGGCCGCCGGACCCAGGGGGATCACTTGATCCACGCCCTGCATCGTCACGGCATCCACGTAGTGGGCGAAGGTTTGCGGCACGCCCTGCCACACCAGGAACAACGCCAGCACCAGGCACAACGGCAGCAGGCCGTAGAGGGTGGCGCGGGTCATATCGACCCAGAAGTTACCCAGTGTCTGGGTGGACTTGCGACCGATCCCGCGGCAAAGCGCAACCAGAACGGCCAGACCGGTCGCCGCGCTGACGAAGTTCTGCACGGTCAGGCCGGCCATCTGGCTGAGGTAGCTCAGGGACGCCTCACCACTGTAGGCCTGCCAGTTGGTGTTGGTCATGAAACTGACCGCGGTGTTGAAGGCCAGGGTCCATTCCTGACCCGGCAATTTCTGCGGGTTCAGTGGGAGGTAGTCCTGGAACAACAGGATCGCGAACAACAGCAAAAAGCCCGCGAGGTTGAACGCAAGCAACGCCAGCATGTACTTCTGCCAGCTTTGTTCCTGATGCTCGTCAACGCCCGACAGGCGATAACAGGCGCGTTCGACAGGGCCGAGTACCGGCGTGAGCCAAGTGCGCTGCCCTTCCATCACCTTGTAGTAGAACCGCCCCAGGAACGGTGCCGGCACCAGCACCACGGCAAAGAAGGCAATGATCAGCCAATAGTCATAACTGTGCATAGCCCGCTCCTAGTTCCGATCCGCGCGTAACAGCGCAACCAGCAGATAAATGAACAGCGCCACGGCCAATAGCAGTGACACCCCGTCCAGAACGCTCATGGAAGTCTCTCCGTTTAGCGGCGAGTGCCGCGTGTGGGGCAATTGTCGGCAGGAGTGGTGTAAAGGAACGAGAGCGAGGCTGTGGGCAGGGCGTAAAGACGGCGTAAAGAGTGGATTTATGCGGGGTTTACAGGGGATTTTCGGCGCCTGCGCGGGCCTATTCGCGGGCAAGCCCGCTCCCACACTCGACCGCGCTTGATCACAAAGTGCGCGCCCCCCTGTGGGAGCGGGCTTGCCCGCGATGGCGGCAGCTCAAGCACCAGCGCACTTATCTGGTGCGACACCGGCAAAATTCAAACGCCAAACCGTTCCCCTGGCGACAGTTGCGCGGCTTTACGACAATGATTCCCAGGCTGGCATGGCCGCTGCAACACCTTGAATCATTCCAAACGGTTCAGGGAGAGCAACACAATGAACACACAACTCAAACCCACCTTGGGCACCCTGCACTTATGGGGCATTGCGGTCGGGCTGGTGATATCCGGGGAGTACTTTGGCTGGAGCTATGGCTGGGGTGTCGCCGGGACCCTCGGCTTCCTGGTGACCTCATTGATGGTCGCCGCGATGTACACCTGCTTCATCTTCAGCTTCACCGAGCTGACGACTGCAATTCCTCACGCCGGCGGGCCGTTTGCCTACAGCCGTCGCGCCTTTGGTGAAAAAGGCGGCTTGATCGCCGGGCTCGCGACATTGATCGAATTCGTCTTCGCGCCCCCCGCCATCGCCTTGGCCATCGGCGCCTACCTGAATGTGCAGTTTCCAGCACTGGACCCGAAGCACGCCGCCGTCGGCGCCTACATCGTGTTCATGGGCCTGAATATCCTCGGCGTGAAACTCGCCGCCACCTTCGAACTGGTGGTGTGCGTGCTTGCCGTCGCTGAATTGCTGGTGTTCATGGGCGTGGTGGCGCCCGCCTTCAGCTTCAGCAACTTCGCCCTGAACGGCTGGGCCGGTTCCGATACATTCGGCGCGCCAGCGATTGCCGGCATGTTTGCCGCGATCCCTTTCGCCATCTGGTTCTTCCTCGCCATCGAAGGCGCGGCCATGGCTGCTGAAGAAGCCAAGGATCCGAAGCGCACCATTCCAAAAGCCTACATCAGCGGCATCCTGACACTGGTGGTCCTGGCCATGGGCGTGATGTTCTTTGCCGGCGGCGTGGGCGACTGGCGCACCCTGTCGAACATCAACGACCCATTGCCCCAAGCCATGAAAACCGTCGTAGGCGACAGCTCCGGCTGGTTGCACATGCTGGTGTGGATCGGCCTGTTCGGCCTGGTGGCAAGCTTCCACGGCATCATCCTCGGCTACTCGCGCCAGTTCTTCGCCCTGGCCCGCGCCGGCTACCTGCCGTCTTTCCTCGCCAAGCTGTCGCGTTTTCAGACACCTCACCGAGCAATCATTGCCGGCGGCGTGGTCGGTATCGCAGCGATCTACAGCGACGGCCTGATCAACCTGGGCGGCATGACGTTGACCGCCGCGATGATCACCATGGCCGTATTCGGCGCCATCGTGATGTACATCATGAGCATGCTCAGCCTGTTCAAACTGCGTAAGACCGAACCGCTGCTGGAACGCACCTTCCGCGCACCGGGTTACCCGATCGTCCCGGGCATTGCGCTGGTGCTGGCGGTGGTGTGCCTGGTGGCCATGGCCTGGTTCAACGCGCTGATCGGGCTGATCTTCCTGGGCTTCATGGTGGTGGGGTTCGCCTACTTCCAGATGACCGCGCAAGACCGCGCCGATGCCCCGGCGGATGCGATGTTGACCGGGCTCTGACCTACTGGAGGCAGAACGGGCCTACACTGAACTAGTAAGAAAGCCCGTTACTCAAAGCAGTTATTACCGTGGGAAAACTCTCCCACGGCAATCTGCCTCAAGGAGAGCCTTATGCCGTGGTATGCATGGTTGATATTAGTAGTCGCCATCGGGTCGATCGTCGGTGGACTGATGATGCTGCGTGACAGCGCCAACAAAGTGGAACTCACCGACGAACAACGCAAGCGCGTGGCCGAGCGCAACGCCCAGGCGGATGCCAAGGACGCGCAGGATCGCTGAACCTTGGGGTTACTCCCAAGCCGCCTTGGCAATATGCAAACCGTGCTGCCCCTTGTAGGCAGCACGCTCAGGCTGGCTCCAGCCCTTCAGCAGCTCATCCTCCAGCTTATAGATCTCAACCCCCAGCGGGCGGCACACCGTCAGCGGATCCTGTGCATCCGGCCCCCACATCGGCAACGACAGATCCCCGCCCGGGCACGTCGACAGCGCGCACAACACATCAATTTCGGCAAAAAACTCCAAGTAGTCGCCCTTTTGTGCCGGGCAGGCTTTCATGAAGTACATATCGTCGTGATTGAGGCCCGTGCACTGGAAAATATTCAGCACGTCATGCACGTCGAATTCCGTCAGGCCGTGGGGTAACACCGCGCGCGTCAGGTTCGAGTGGCAATGGTGATGGAAGTCTTCACCGGTGAGCATGCGGTTCACATAGGGATCGCAACGGGTACCGAGTAAATCGTGCAGGCGACCGCCGTGCTCATCGATACCGTAACCGGCCAGGCTGTCGTCGGTGATCGTCACCAACGGCCGCAGAAAGGGCAGGTTCGACCACAAGCGGTCATGGGTGCTGACATGCGCGCCTTGCAACTGACGCGTACGCGCCGCCCACAAACGCTCGCGTGGGTCGTTGGCGTTCCACACATTGAAGTCACCCACCTGTGGCCCCACCGGCGTGGTGACCCGGAACACATGACCGGCCGGCACCTTCCACGCCCTGCCCGTGCGAATCGGTACCTCGAAGCTTTCAACGAGCGTGCGCTGGTCAGCCCGATCACGGATACGCTCGTAGAACGCCGTATCCACCTGCAACGCCGAACCTTTGCTGACCTGGTAAGCGGCCGGATAGTCTTTGTACATGGTGCAGATCCTCAATCAGGGGTGGTTGAACAAGGCTAACGACAGGCGTTCCGAATCATCCAGGTACAGGCTCATCGCCTCCCCTGCAGCCGGTTTATCCTGCTGGACCAATAACGTGTAAATCTCGCGATCACGCTCCAACCAGGGCGACTGGAAGCGTTGCTCGTCGGGCGCAGCGCAAAACACCAGGCGTAGCTGGGCGATCACCTGGGCAAAAAACTCATCGAACAAGGGACTGCGCATCAAGCTGACGATTTGTTGGTGAAACACCAGGCTGTGAGTCGCGACCGCACGCCAGTCTTCGCGCTCACGGGCCAGGGTGGTGGCGTCAATGGCGTTTTGCATACGCGCGGATTGATCCTCAGCCAGAGGACCGCTTTGGGCGATGGCCTGCAACTCCAGGGTGCGACGGACCACAAACAAATCACGCACTTCCTCTCGTGCCAGCCGACGGACCATGACGCCCTTGTTGCGCACATAACGGGTCAGCCCTTCCTGGCCCAGCCGGTGCAGCGCTTCGCGGATCGTGTTGCGCGAAGCGTTGTAGGCTTTTACCAGCTCCACTTCGACCAACGGCATGCCCGGCAACAGCCGCCCGCCGATAATGTCGGCACGAAGCTCCAGCGCAATCTGGTCGGCTAAAGACAAGCTGAGCGTCATGGTTACCTCACGATTGTTGAACAATCCTCTACGGATAGGTAATCACTTTTTATGCCAATTCCACCGCCTAGGCCGTGTGTGTGTGAAACGCTTCGAGTGGGTTAACCTTGACGCCTGTCACCGAGGCCGCCCTATGCGTTATTCATCCGACCATAAAGCCCAGACCCACCAACGCATCATCAAGGAAGCCTCCGTACGCTTTCGCCGCGACGGAATCGGCGCCACCGGCTTGCAGCCGCTGATGAGGGCACTGAACCTGACGCACGGCGGGTTCTACGCGCATTTCAAATCCAAGGGCGAGCTGGTGGAAAAGGCGCTGCAGGCCGCAGCTGCCGAGTTGGATGCTCATTGCGAAATGCTCTTCAGCCAGGAACGGCCACTGGAAGGGTTTATTGATAGCTACCTGTCGGCGTGGCACCTGAACTCGCCGGCTGAAGGCTGCCCATTGCCGACCATGTCTTCGGAGCTAGGGCTGAGAGGCCAGCAAAGTGCGACGACAGATGCGGTGCTCGACGCTCGGATCCAGCAGATTGAAACCGCCCTGGGCGATAGAAAGACCGATGCACAAGGCCTGGTGATGATGTCAACGCTGGTAGGTGCTTTGGTGCTGGCGCGAAGTGTTAAAGACAAGGCACTGGCGCGACGAATCATGGACGTGGTGCGGGCCAGCGTGAAAACCCAGGTTTCAGAAACTGAAAAAGCCGGTCAGTGACCGGCCTCCCCTTATTGGCTTAGTTGATTACAAGCCTGCCGCGGTTCTTCTCTAGCAAAGCCTTGCCAATCCCCTTCACTTCCAACAACTCATCCACCGCCGTGAACGGACCATTGCTTTCGCGGTAGGCAATGATCGCCTTGGCTTTGGCAGCACCAATGCCGAACAAATCGCGACGCAGGGTTTCGGCGTCGGCCGCGTTCAAATTGACCTTCGCAGACTGCTCAGCCATGGGCATCTGGGCGGTGATAGGAGTGGCTGCTTCGGCCTTGATGGACGGGGCTGCGGTGGTGGTGACGGAGAGAGTGGTGAGGAAGGCGAAGACTAAGGAGGTGAGGTAGGTGTTTTGCATTGTGACGCTCCATGACATGCGTAAGAGAAAAGCAGCTTTTCCGAAGCTGCTTTTCTAACTTAGGCGATGGTGGGGATTCGTCAAAAATGCTTGAGTAACAGAGTGTTAAATCGGTCGCGGTAGGAGTGGCAATCGAATGCCATAGCACGGATCAGTACCTGCGGAATTAGTCCCTGCAAGCGCAAAAAACGCTCTGGCAAAAAGTTGAGACGTGAAAGGAACGAACTGGATGATTGCTGAAGCAACCACCCATGCGATGTGCCGCTACCGCGAGCGGACATCTAAAGCATTCTCGAAAAACCAGGCATATGCGTTCCGAAGTCCGTCTTCAAGGCTGATTGTCGCTTGCCAACCTAACTGCTGTAGTCGGGAGACATCCATCAACTTCCTTGGTGCGCCGTCCGGCTTGCTTGCGTCGAAGATCAGACGACCTTTGAACCCGGTGACATTGGCAATGGTTTGAGCAAGTTCGCGGATAGTGCAATCTTCCCCTGTACCTACGTTGATGTGAGATAGCATTGGCTGAGTATGGGCTTGATACTGCTCAGGGTTCAGCTCCATGATATGAACGGACGCACTAGCCATATCATCGACGTGCAAAAACTCACGCATTGGCGATCCACTACCCCAGATCACCACTTCTTCTACATCCTGTTCAACGGCATCGTGGAAGCGACGAAGAAGGGCGGGAATGACGTGGGAGTTCTCCGGATGGAAGTTGTCGTTCGGCCCATACAAATTGGTAGGCATGGCGCTACGGTAATCACGGCCATATTGACGGTTGTAGCTTTCACAGAGTTTGATCCCGGCGATTTTTGCAATCGCGTAAGGCTCATTGGTAGGCTCAAGCACCCCGGTCAACAAAGCCTCCTCAGCCATTGGCTGCGGGACCTTAACTGGGTAGATACATGAAGAGCCTAAAAACAGCAATTTCTGCACATCATGTTGATGCGCCGCGTGAACAATATTTGCCTGCATAATCAGGTTTTCGTAGATAAACTCTGCTGGATAGGCGTTATTGGCATGAATGCCACCCACCTTTGCAGCCGCCATATAGACCTGCTCAATCTTGCTCTCCGCAAAAAAAGACGTTACCGAGTGTTGGTCTAGGAGATTCAATTGAGACCTGTCCCGAGTCACAATGTTCGTATAGCCCAACGCCTGCAGGCGTCGGACGATGGCAGAGCCAACCATTCCCTTATGGCCGGCGACAAAAACACACTCGCTCGACTGGCGTGACATCCTAGTTCTCCAGCGACACTGGCAGGTCGTAACCATGATTCTTCAACAGCGCATGACGCTGGGCGACTTTAAGATCTTCACGAACCATTTCGGCACACATTTCCTGTGCGGTAATTTCCGGGAACCAGCCCAGCTTGGTTCTCGCTTTGGTCGGATCGCCAAGTAGAGTTTCAACCTCTGCAGGACGAAAGTAGCGAGGGTCAACGCGAACCAGTGTGTCACCCACCTTGAGTGCCGGGGCCTTGTCGCCATCTATGGATTCAATAATGCCTCGCTCATCCACGCCGGCTCCTTCAAAACGCAGGGTGATGCCGAGTTCTGCGGCAGACCAGCGAATGAAGTCACGAACAGAATATTGTACGCCGGTCGCTATCACAAAATCTTCAGGAGTATCTTGCTGCAGCATCATCCACTGCATGCGAACGTAATCTTTGGCATGCCCCCAATCGCGCAGCGCATCCATGTTACCCATGTATAAACACTGTTCAAGACCCTGTGCAATATTTGCAAGGCCGCGAGTGATTTTGCGGGTCACGAATGTCTCACCGCGTCGCGGAGATTCGTGGTTGAACAAAATCCCGTTGCAAGCATGCATGCCATAGGCTTCACGGTAGTTGACTACTATCCAATAAGCGTAAAGTTTTGCCACCGCATACGGCGAGCGCGGATAGAAAGGTGTTGTTTCTTTTTGAGGGGTTTCTTGTACCAGTCCGTAAAGTTCTGAGGTCGAAGCTTGGTAGAACCGGGTTTTCTTTTCCAGCC
Source organism: Pseudomonas sp. MYb13 (assembly GCF_002980075.1). Taxonomy (NCBI): domain Bacteria; kingdom Pseudomonadati; phylum Pseudomonadota; class Gammaproteobacteria; order Pseudomonadales; family Pseudomonadaceae; genus Pseudomonas; species Pseudomonas sp. MYb13. The sequence goes on from NZ_PCQI01000013.1 coordinate 18,393, forward strand.
CGAGCAGTCGAATCGCTTCAAGGATACGTAAAGTTCCCATCGCATCGACATCGGCGGTGTATTCCGGCGACTCGAAGCTTACGGCTACGTGGGACTGCGCGCCTAAGTTGTAGACCTCATCAGGCTGTACTTCCTGAATGATTCGGGTCAGGTTAGACGAGTCGGACAAGTCACCGTAGTGAAGGATAAAGCGTTGGTTATCGACATGAGGATCCTGGTAGATGTGATCAACGCGCTGGGTGTTGAACGACGACGCGCGTCGTTTAATACCATGGACTTCATAGCCTTTTTCCAACAACAACTCAGCCAGATAGGAGCCGTCCTGGCCGGTGATCCCGGTAATAAGCGCTTTCTTCAGGGTCATGTCTACGTCCTAGAATTCTTTGAATGTGTAATTAAATTGCATTTAGCATACTGGCAATGACACTGATCGTGGTCGACTGAGCCTTCTGTCCCAATACCAATTAGGCCGTGGTCGGGTCCATACGACTGGTCAGCATATCTGTGGTCGAAAAATTCCTGCGATTGGTAGAAATGCTCCTTCCAGTCGAGGCCCAGCTGTGTGAATGCTGCAGCAACGAATGCTTCCGGTGTGTGGGCCTGGCCTGCATCTGTCCTGAAATTACTCGTCTCATTGCACTGCAACATGCGCCAAATAGCATCGACATGCTCTGACGCCGCTCCTCGGTCACGTGCAATATCCAGACGTCCAGGCGTCCAGGCGTCAATGGCTCCCCCCCAAACCTGCTGCAATACGGTTGGCCGTAGTTACGAGGCGTTGCGTAACAAACCGGGGTGGCGTAATTCAGATTCGTGATTGAACAGGATACCTATACTCGGGGAAGGATTATAAGCCTCACGATAATGATCGACCAGCCAGAAAGCTGAGGATTTAGCCAACGCGTAAGGGTTGGACATGGTACGTGGTGTTTCCGGAGGCGGGTTGGCCGTCCATTTAGCCGAAAATCGCATAAGCCCGCCTAGTGAACGCGGATTGGCTGCTCCGGCGCAGGCTGACCTCAAGCATATTCAACACTTCCATCTGGAGCAAATGGAACTCTGGTACTGAACAACCAGTTCTGCGGGAATTTGGGACCTCGCTTCCAAGCCTAACAAATGGCATTTCGATTGAACTGACCCGATGAATCGTTGAGGTGAAGCACTCCAGATGTGAGCAAGCTCACCCACCACCAACGAGATGGCAAGTGACTGGAAAAAACTCCACCGGATGAATTCTTCGGGCTTCTGGAAGAAACGCATCAGATCGAAGGAGTGTTTTGCAACCGAAATTATCCGGCACCGCTTGCCCGTACGCTGGTTATCTGCTCGAGCTGGCAGGTGTGCTCCTAATACGGTGACATTTGGAGAGGATCACTCGTTCTGGGACGGTCAAGCCGCTGCATGGTCCTGTGGACTAGGTGACGCATCTGAAGATGAAGCCAACTTAAGTCGTGGAGGCACATAGCCAAGGTTTCTTAGATTGATCGACCGGCCAACTCTGCCCGTTTTGAGGCGCAAAAAACAAGACATGGCTGAAAGCATCGTGCTTACCCATTTTGGTATAAGATACGCATTATCTAAAATAGTGGATAGCACGGATGATTTGGCCTTCAAAGTCTTACGGTGACACCGACTTCATCACTGGCATGAGGGCATTTGCAGCCATGGCGGTAATCTTAATTCATTCAGGTGGGGCTGGATTAAGAGAGTTCGGTGAGTCTGGAAATACACTGGTCACGCTGGGTCGCTCTGGAGTATATGTTTTTTTCGTTATATCTGGATTCAGTGTAGCCCAGTCATTCATGGCATCTAGAGGGTTCGTAGATTACCTCAATAAGAGATTATGGAGAATTGCTCCTTTATACTACTTTTGGCTTTTTCTAGCCATATTACTTTCCGTAACGTCCGTCTATTGGCAAGAAAGATTTAATGTTGTCGTTGATTTCTACAACATAATTATGCACATGAGCTTCCTAAGTGTTTTTGATTATCGAATAACAAATACTATACTTGGGGTTGAATGGTCTATAGCGATTGAGGTTTTCTGGTATTTATTTGTGCCACTATTACTTGTACTTTGCAAAACAAAGCCATCAATGGCTGTAATGATCATTTTAAGCGCGGCCATCTACCTCATCGCAGATAAAAACTCAAATAAACTGCCTATGCTCGCTGGTGATGCAGAGCTGGCCGTTTACTGGAGCCCGCTACCGTTCCTATTTTCGTTTTGCCTGGGAATCGCCGCATATAGATTACGGCCTGAGTTGCCGAAAACCAAGTTGATTGGTGATATTGTATTTCTTATAGCATCTCTATCCATATTAACTTACGTTATGCGTCCTGGACTAATCACATATTTTACCCAGGGTGATTTTATATATATGTCATTTCTTACGTTTTTTGTGATAGTTTTCGGCACATCAAAAAGCACCTTTTATGCGTTAACATTCGAGAATCGACTGTCCGTTGGCTTGGGTGCAATTAGCTTTGGATTGTACCTGGCTCATATGCCGGTGCTAATACTTCTAGAGCGCTTTGCATCTGATTATTTTGTTAACAATAAGCTTGTATTTTTCCTGCTTGTCTCTTGCTCCACAATTCTCGTATCGCTAATCACTTACCACACCATTGAGTTACCATTCAGTAGAGTCGGAAAGAAAATTTTTGAAAATCGCCTTTTCTCAAAAAATAAGCGGTCGCGTGCTTGAAATTAAAAAGCTCAATAATTTTTAGGCACACGATGAGCGATTTTATCTTTTAGAAAAGGGGGCATCAAGTTCTGCCGCCCACCGTTCCCATCGATTTAAAATCAAGCATGACCTAATTATAAATCGTCAAAACAGGCAAATAGACAGTGCAAACGCTTAAGAGCGAGAATGAAACTTTTCGCTCAAAGCAAATGTCGTATCGCCTGTTAATTATCAACAATATAGCACCTACGGCTCAAAACGACGCTGCTGATAAATCCAATCAACAATTTCCCCATCGGGCGCATAGCCGCTAACTGTTTCACGTAGTATCTGTCGAACACGAGAATAGTCATCTTTTTCAACCGCCAACAGCAATTCAGCGAGTTTGATCTTAAGCACTTCCCAATTTAGGTAGTCTTCGTTGGCCCTCATAATCATCGGGTGCTGCGTTGCGACGACGTTGTCACCAATGAGCAGCTCTTCGTAAAGCTTTTCGCCAGGTCGCAAACCAGAGAATTCAATTGAAATATCTCCGTGAGGTTTTTTCTCTGAGCGAACGCTCAAACCGGAAAGGTGAATCATCTTTTCGGCCAGTTCGATAATTTTTACAGGTTCACCCATATCCAAAACAAAAACATCCCCGCCTTGCCCCAACGAACCTGCTTGGATCACTAATTGAGCAGCTTCAGGGATCGTCATGAAGTAACGCGTGATTTTAGGATGGGTGACAGTGAGGGGGCCTCCCGACTTAATCTGCTTATAAAACAACGGAATAACCGAACCAGAAGAGCCAAGAACATTTCCAAAACGAACCATTGTGAAGCGTGTTTTATTGACCCGCGAAATATTAGAGTTCTCCCCGAACAATACAGGAGCCAATTCTTGGCTGAGCGCTTGCAGTGTCAACTCAGCTAAGCGTTTTGTACTGCCCATGACGTTAGTTGGACGAACCGCTTTATCAGTTGAGATTAGTACAAAGTTCGCCACTCCAGCCTGCAACGCTGCTTGAGCAGTATTGAGTGTTCCAATAACATTATTTAGCACACCCTCTGCGATATTGTGCTCAACCATAGGTACATGCTTATATGCAGCAGCATGATAGACCGTGTCAACGTGCCAACTTTTCATAACGTCGACTAATTTTTTCTCATTACGCACAGAGCCTAAGATTGGAAGCAGCTTAACGGGTAAAGACTCTCGGACAATACGTAACTCGAGCTCGGATAAAATGCTATATAAGTTAAACTCACTGTGTTCGAACAACAACAATGTTGTGGGGTGCAAATTCAGTATCTGTCGACAAAGTTCAGAGCCGATTGAGCCGCCTGCGCCTGTTACCAATACACACTGTCCCTTAATGCAACGCTCCAACAACTCTCCCTGGGCCGGCACCGCGTCACGGCCAAGTAAATCCGCGATATCAACTTCCTGAATGTCATCTACTTTCACTCGCCCACTGGCAAGATCCATAAACCCAGGGACACTGCGAACGTGTAGTGGAAAACCTTCGAGAAAGCCCAATATTTCCCGTCTACGGGCGCGATTTGAGGAGGGAATTGCAAGTAAAATTTCTTGGGCACCTGTCGCATCAATCATGCGACTAATATGTTTTGGCTTATATACCTGCAGGCCGGAAATCACTCGATCAGAAATACTGGCATCGTCGTCAATGAAAGCAACTGGGCGCATGACTCGCCCCATACGCAATGCTGCAACCAACTGATTACCAGCAGCGCCCGCACCGTAGATAGCAACTCTAGGCAAACCATCCTCGCGGTTAGTAAAAGGCATATGCTGGGCCGCAGCAAACCAATCACCAAGAAAATACTGACGCATTGCCAAGCGTAGCCCACCCACTAAGATCAAGCTAAGCCACCAGTAGTTAAAAACAATTGATCGGGGAACCACATTCTGGTGGTTACTGTACCAATAGACAACTACGCCGAGAATCAACGACGACAAACTGACAGCCTTGATAATCGCTATAAGTGCGTCATTACCAAAATAGCGCATAACGGCGCGGTACATACCAAAGCGTATAAAAAGCGGAATCGCTACGATAGGTGCGGTTAAAAACAACCAAAAGTGCGTTGTAAAGGGATTGATCAATTCATCCAAGCCCAACCGCACCAGAAACGCCATCCATAGCGCGATCCACACCAGCAAAATATCAGCAGCGACTTGCAATACGCGCTTTTGCCTACGCGGTAGGTTCAGCAAAAATGCCCTGATTTTATCCATCATCTCCAGCACCCTACTAAGCTCCTGCCTCTAACATAAAAGGCAATTGATTCCCTTTGAGCCGATATCTCGACTGTCATCCAAAAAAGATAAATTCGGTCAAGGCATTAACAATCTGTACCAGCGCGATACTTATAAGCTAAAACCATCAACGGTAGATAAGCGATAATAACACCCAGTAGGCCGTTTAGCGCAAAAACAGATATACAGATAGCAATTGGCAATAGCCAAAATAGATTAATTGCGGCAACAGCCATAGTCACCGAAAAATGACTACCAGTATTGCGCGCAGCGTGCTGATAAGCATGACTCCGATGAGCTTCATACACACGATGTCCCCGCAACATGCGAGAAAATAGAGTCGTCGTTGCATCGACTACAAATACGCCCAACAGAACCAACCAAACCCAAAAAAAGACCGGACTTTTCCAAGCAGCATAGAGGGAGAGAACTCCCATCGTTACTCCCAAAAATCCGCTACCTGCGTCACCCATAAATATACGCGCCGGTGGAAAATTCCAGACAAGGAACCCGCTGACCGCCATTGCTAAGAGTAAAGGTGGGCCGATTAAATCTGTAAAACCAGTCAACCAGTAGATAATACAAATACCTACACAAGTGCAGATAGCTTCTGCGCTTGCGAGTCCATCTATACCATCCATAAAATTATATAAATTCAACAACCACACAAGGTAGAAGGCAGACAAAATCCCGCCGAACCATTGCAGATCAACCACCCCTCCCCAGTACTCCAGGGGGGGTAGCCCACCCAGCCAGTACAATGCCCACGAGGCGCATACGAAATGTCCAAGTAGCCTCCAACGAGCGGCAATATGACCATGATCATCAAGAAAGCCTAGGGCTGCGACACCCATGCCAGTTCCGAGCAGGGACCAGATCAGTTGCCAATCCGTCCCCCCGGTTACGCCGAAGAGAGGTACGAACAGCAAAAAAATCAGCACTATCGCCACTCCACCGCCTCTGGGCGTGGGAACCGAGTGCGAACTGCGCGAATTGGGAACATCGATGAGGCTTCGACTAATTGCGTACCGGCGGATACCGCCAGTCAACAATGCGGACAAAAAGACAACGAGAGGAGATAAAAGCCACACACTCATAAAAAAGGCACGTCCTTGGAGCTACAGAAAGTTAACTTGCATCATGACCTTAACGCCAAGAACTCGCGACCACATTTTTGCAGTGCAAGCTCGGGAAGCAGCGGCGGAACCCATTCAAGCAGAGAGATGGCTTTGCTTGAGTCAATCGTCAAAGACTCGCATAACTGTGTATACATACCCTGCCTGCCAATCAGACTCGCCCCCCATCGCATCAACACCGGCGGACAAGGAAGCAAACGGGTTTGCAATCCCATCCCGACGGCCAGGTGCGCAATGATCTCGGGGGTAGACAGCGCTACGCCATCAGAAATCAAAAATAACTGATTCGCAGCGGTTGACTGAGTGATGCATTGGCGCAAAAAATGCACCAGATTTTCTAGCGAGATCATGCTTCTTGAGTTATTCACCGAAGCAAAAGGCAAAGGCACACCGGATGATACCAATTTAAGCAGTCGCCCGAAGTTCCCCGGAGCCTGAGGTCCATAGACGAGTGGGGGCCGCACAATCACCCACTCCATCGCAGAGCCCTCTGCAATCTGACGTAATGCGTGCTCAGCCTCTAGTTTGGAAACGGCATAGGCTGCATGCGGTGCGGGGGTAGAGACTTCGCTAAATGGTTTATCGATGGTTCGAGCACCATTGACACCAATCGAGCTAATCAGGATGAATCGCTTCACTCCGGCATCACATGCTTGTCGGGCAAGCGAGATGGTTCCCTCAACATTCACAGATCTAAACTTTGCCAGAGAGTCAGAGTCGGCCTCGCCCATGACATGCGCCCGGCCGGCCAAGTGGACAACTACGTCCACACCTGCAAGCGCAGGTCTCCAATTAGTCTCATCGTTAATGTCCCCAATGACTACAGCGTCCACACTAAACTCGCCGCAAAGCTGAGAGGTACGCAGCGCTGCCACTACATCAATACTTTCAAGACCTGTGCACGCGCCAATCAAACTGCGGCCGACAAATCCAGTGGCTCCGGTTACTAGAACACGCATATCACACCTTGGTCACGTCCGAATAAACGCTTATTGTTCGCTGAAGCATCAACTCAAAGGTGAAATTACTAAGAAATCTAGTCCTACCCATGCCCCCCATCTTGGAACGCAAATCCCGCGAGCCGATTAAAGTACTCAATGCGGACACCAGGCCATCATGATCATGTTTATCGACCAATATTCCTGTCTCCTGCTGTGCGACTGCCTCTGGAACGCCACCTACACGTGAAGCGATCACCGGCAAGCCAGTACGCATTGCCTCCAGCACGGTCAATGGCAGCCCCTCCCAATTTGAAATGAGGCAGAAAACGTCAGATTTAGACAAGCGCTCAGAAACATCAGAACAAGCCCCCGCAAAATAAAATCTATCTTCTAAACCTAGTTCGGAGACAAGGTTTTTGACTTCTGGCATAGTGGGGCCGTCGCCTACGAACTCCATAGCCCAATCACTGCGAGGCAATGACGCCAAGGCACGTACCAAAAACACATGATCTTTTGGGGCGTCAAATCTAGCGACCATTATGAGACGAGTTACCTTCGAAGGTCCCGTAACAGAAGCCTCTTCAGTTACCGAAGGCATTCCATTATGAATCGTGACAATTAGATCTTCCGCGCCCACGCCTGACCTAAGCGCCAAAGAACGATCATAGTCAGATACAGTAATAATTTTGCTTGTGAAATTTGCAACCAGACGCTCAATACAACGATACAAAATGCGCCGCGACGTGGCAACGCCTTCGGTAAATGCCCAACCATGCGCTGTAAACACACACGGTATGGACAACGTTTTTGCAACCAAACGCCCCACTATTCCAGCCTTCGAAGAATGCGCATGAATAAGGTCGGGTTTCCACTCCAACACAATGCGCCGAAATTCAACATAAAAGCGAAAATCACTGATAACGCTTAAGGGGCGTACTAGATGCACCGCGGAAAAGCATCTAAGCCCCCGCTCTCTGGCCTTTTCAATAAAAATACCGTGGCCACCTACAACGATGGCTACTTCATGCCCTGCTTCTTGAACGCCATTGGCGAGATCAAGAAGATGAACGCTCGCCCCACCAATAACATCGGAACGGGTGATAACGTATAAAACTTTCACTTTTCTTCCTCCCCATCATAACCTTGAGGATTAAGAGTTTGCCAACGCCAAGAATCTACAACCATTGCATTCAAATCCAACGATGCGACCCAGTCTAGGTCTCTCTTTGCTTTCGACGGATCTGACCAGCACTCAGCCAAATCACCGGACCGACGCGCAAGAAACTGAAAAGGTATATCTACTTGGCTGACTGTGGAGAAAGCGCTGATTACCTCTAATACTGAATAGCCTTTTCCGGTACCTAAATTCCACAAGAAGCACCCGCTATGCTTTTGAAGATAGCTTAACGCTGCCAAATGTCCCTTTGCCAGGTCCACTACGTGGATATAATCTCTAATACCTGTACCATCCGGAGTGGGGTAATCATTCCCAAAAACAGAAACGGAAGGACGTATACCAACAGCTACTTGGCTGATATAAGGGAATAAATTGTTAGGCGCGCCCTTGGGATGCTCCCCTATCAATCCGCTCATGTGAGCACCGACAGGATTGAAGTAACGTAGAACCGCAATGGCCCATCGAGGGTCAGAATGAGCCAAGTCAAGCAACATCTGCTCGACCATCAATTTGGAGCGCCCATAAGGGTTAGTGGGTGAAGCGCCACGCGAGTCTTCCCGGAGGGGCATTTCATAAGACTGCCCATACACCGTAGCCGAAGAGCTAAATACTAAATTAAAAACACTCATCCTAGCCATGACTTGGCAAAGCACTATCGAACCAAGCACGTTATTACTATAATATTTTAAAGGCTTTTCAACGCTTTCCCCTACGGCTTTGACGCCTGCGAAATGAATCACAAAATCAATCGTATAGGTGTTGAATAGCTTAGTAAGTAACTCAGCGTCGCAGACACTTCCCTCAAAGAAGACGGGGGAAATACCAGTAATATTTTTGATCCTGACCAGCACCTCACTTGAACTATTACTAAGGTCATCGAGTACCACAACCTGATACCCCACCTGAAGACATTCAACAATTGTGTGAGAACCGATATAACCAGCCCCTCCAGTAATTAAAACCGTTTTCAAGATGCCCCCCTAAAACCCAAAACTATTTTTTTGATTTTAAAAAAACTTTAAATATCGATAAAAATACACCTAGGAGCCTCTTAACACTAGGCTCAATCAGAAACTCCCTCAAAAAATATGAAGAAACTTCGGCGTAAGCTTGACGACTACCCTTCGATTGAAAATCAGAAATTCTGTAGTCAATCATTGGAAATGATGTAAATATGCATTTCACATCGGCACGCTTGGCTAACCGTATCCAAAGATCATAATCTTCACTTTGAAAACCGCCCAAGTACCCTCTCGCAGAAAGAATAAGGTCCTTCTTGATTGTGATAGCCGGATGAACAAAAGGGTTTGAGTAATTAATTTTTGAGCGCCAATCTTGCTCTCCCATCACACGAGAACCAACGACCTTACCGGTTGCATCAATAACTCGGCAAGATCCAGCGACAATATCCGCACCTGGATTCTGTTGAATAATTTTGTACGTCTCTGCAAGTCGATCAACATGACAAACATCATCACTATCAAATCTGACTATGTACTTACCGATAGCACTATTGACGCCAAAATTCAAATTAAATGATAGCTGACCTATTTCTGTACGAAATAGTAAAATTCTCGAATCTTTCAACGTAGCAACAAATTCATATAACTCATCTGAGCACCGATTCAAGACGATCACAAATTCAAACCGGGTATAACTTTGCGCCAAAACACTTTCAATCGCCTGATGAATATAACCATCATCACGATTGCAACACATTACAACACTGAAAAACGGCCGCTGCTGATCGTCAAACTCTTGCATCTCAACACCGCCCGTAGTGATCCGAAAATCGGACAATATCATCCTCCCCGAGATAAGAACCCGATTGCACCTCAATAAGCTCAAGCGGTATGACACCGGGATTTTCGAGTGCGTGGACGCCACCTATTGGTATGTAGGTGGATTGGTTTTCAGTCACGAGGTAGGTCCGTTCCCCATTTGTGACTTTTGCAGTACCACTGACGACGATCCAATGCTCAGCACGATGGTGATGCATTTGCACAGAGAGTTTGTGCCCTGGTTTAACCGTTATTCTTTTTACTTGGTAGCGCAAACCACTATCAATAGCATCATAGACTCCCCAAGGTCTATATACCTCACGATGAGATACGTGCTCTTTCCTGCCGTCGGCCTTCAGTTTATCAACTATCTTTTTTACATCCTGAACATGATCTTTATGAGCAACAAGTACAGCGTCTTTGGTTTCTACAACAATAAGATCATTGATACCAACAGTGGACACCAGGCGATTTTCCGAATAAACATAACTGTTTGACGTGTCTACCGAAATCACATCACCCATAAGCAAATTGCCATCTTCGGAACGAGTGCCGGCCTCCCACAACGCCGCCCACGAGCCAATGTCGCTCCAGTTTGCATCGAGTGGAACCATCACAGCTTGCTGAGTTTTCTCCATAACCGCGTAGTCAATGGAGTTATCAGGGCACTGCAAGAATGCTTCTCGATCGACCCGGGTGAAATGCATATCACGTTCCCCCTTTGCCAACGCCTCACGACACCAAAATAGAATATCGGGCTCATAGGCCTCCAGCTCCTCCAAATAACGGCTGGCTCTGAACATGAACATGCCGCTGTTCCAGTAATAACCGCCGTCAGCAAGGTAAACCTGCGCAGTTTCGGCGTCTGGTTTCTCAACAAAACGAGTAACTTCATAACCTCCGTGTCCTACTGAGGAGCCCTGCCGCAGATAGCCATAGCCAGTTTCAGGCCTGGTAGGTGTGATAGCAAAAGCGACCAGCTTACCCGCTCCGGCCAATACCATCGCATTCCGTATCCCATCATGGAAGGCTTCAGTATTTTGAATGAGGTGATCAGCAGCCAAAACCAGAAGCAGGGGATCAGCGCCTTCGGCGGTGGCCTGAAGCGCCGCTAGAGCAATCGCCGGAGCCGTATTTCGGCCCAACGGCTCAAGCAAAATATTAATATTTTCAAGGCCAAGCATGCGTAATTGTTCCGCAGCCAAAAACCTATGCTCCTCATTACAAATCAACTGCGGCGATGCGTGGTCCAGGCCAGCCAACCGATTGATTGTGGCTTGCAGCATGGAAAACTGTGTGTCTACCAGCGGAAGAAACTGCTTTGGGTGAAGCTGACGAGACAAAGGCCACAAGCGAGTGCCCGAACCACCCGCCATGATAATTGGAACAAACATTGATACGTCCTCTGATTACCGTCGAAGAGGCTTAAGACGCCGCATACGAGGTCGAACAGCGTGATGAGCTTGAAATCTTTGGGGCACGCGCCCAATATCGATCATCTGCGAAAATTTTAGAAAGCGTGAAAATTGGATACATACATTACTTGCCGCTCATTATCCAAGTATGGTGGCAGTTTTCAAGCACGAGTCTAGGTAATTCGTCTTGGCAATCAGGCAGCGGTGCCAAACCACAGCGAGCTTGACGCCAATCATCGAAATCATCAGTTCTGGCCTCGAATGCAGACCACAGCAACAGCCGTGAACTCGACTGTCAACATATAAATTTACGATGGCAGAGACGCGATAATCATAGGGCAACATCGCACTAAATGCTGGGAAAGGCGCATTTGCACAAGCGGATGTTCAACCCTCATTACAGACAAATCCACCTATCTCCTTTAGCTTTTCAGCGACTAACTCTTAAGTTATTACTCGCTCAAAATATAGTTCCAGCCAATTAGCTGATTACTAGATTCCGATTGAAATAGGTGATTCGTACGGGGCATATATACGACAGGATTTTCGCTTAAACTTAAAAATGCAGTCCACCAAGCGAATGTGCTCGCACCTATTATATAATCTTTGCAACAAATCAAACTTAAAAAATCAGCAATTGCGGGCTTTACTTCAGTGCCGAGCAATCCACAAATTTCAAAATCTTGACCTTTAAAAACTTCCTCGCACCACTGTTTATCATCTGTGAATACTACAAACCGGCGCCCTTTAAAATGCTTAATTGCTTTAAAATAATAATCTTCACCCATGACCTTGTGACGAGGATCCGTTGAGAGTAAAAAGTCCCCCCGGCGCACATGAACACCTACACTGGTAGAATAAAGACTTCTTGCCTTATTTAGCAAAATAGAATGTTTCTGACGTATTAGCGACAAAAGCTCCTCTCGAAAATACAGAGAACTTTGAACATATTGAAAGTAGCCAAAGTGAAAATCTGCATTCATCGCATTGCATGACGTTTGAAATTTTGTGTCCGCGTCGTAATCATAAAGAAGGTAACTGCCAATTTTTCGCAGATGGGATTTTCTGACGAACAACCGAGCAACCTTAGCAAAAAAACCGGTTTCAAAAAAAATACAGCTTTGCGAGGGTTGACCATGATCAAAGTCAATCAAATCTGATAAACGTATGCCACCATGCATACCCTTACCGAGTAACATTTTGCTATTATACGAAACCGTGCGACCTGAAATAGACTCAACATATTTAGCCCACGCCAACTGAAAGAGTTGATTGCCCAAGCCACCCTGAAGCATAACGTTTATATGTATGCTCACCTAAAAACTCCGCGAGATCTTTTAACGTGCGCCATGACGATTGCCACGACCATTAGTACGATTGCAACTTGTAAAAATTTCAAAAGAAACTCATACATGCTTGAGCGAGAAAAATATACAAGATTTGGCAAAACTGAAAGAATTAAAAACAGAATTGCTCCACTATTTTTAATTCCAGCCTTGTCCTCTTTATATAGCGCAACGACTCCATCCAGCGAGCGGACCAAGTACCCAAGAAGAAGACACCAAAATATATAGAACAACCATCCTTTATAGTAAGCCTCAGCGAAGAAACTAGTAGAAAACCCGCCACTAACAAAATTTATACTACGAGCCTGATCAACACATACACCAAACGACTGACTGGTAGAACTCAAACATTCACCCACCGCGCTATCAAAATTTACGGCCCCGTACAGAACCTCAAAAGACGCACCCTGCCCATGCAGAGTCTGCGAGATCCTACCTATAACACCGCTTGCAAGTTCAAACCCTAATCTATATTCGAGCAAAACATTAGCAAAAACTAGAGACCCTAAACCCAATGTAATTAGAAACATATAATTTATTCGACGTTCCAATCCATAAACAAAAACGAATAAAAACAAATATGTAAAAAAGTAACCCCGAAGGCCGATCATTAAAAACCCGAGGGCAACAAACATCCACAAAAATGAAATAATCAAAATTCGATTATGGTGCTTTCCAAAAAGGCCCCATAACAACAATAGGTTCTTCGCAATAAAAAATGTAAAAATATGGGCGTGAAACTCGGGATTTTCTAATGCTGCAAAATAATCACCGACCATATATTCCTGGGCTAGAATATAAGATTTAGCTAAAAAGAAAAGCCCGCTACATAGCGCTAGAATTATGATAAAGCTATTTACCAGTCTGGGTAAAGACGGAGTTCTTACCGTTACCAAGCGTCTGACCAGCTTCAAACCTAGTCGCTCACCCAAGATATATCCAGAGACTATAAATAGAATCCCTAGCGCGAGAACAACCACCGACTCATGAATCGAGCGCCTACTTAAAACTATCCCCGCCTCAACAACGTCCTTATCAAAAAACAATGTCAAAAATGGGCGAACCCACATGAAAAAAAATATCGAAATTGAAACAAGTGAAGCGATGCTCAATGGGCTTTTATAATTTCCTTGAAAACAGAAAAAACCTAACAGCGCAGTGATAGATACTAAAAATGTATTATATAAATAGTCCTCTAAATAACTACCCTCGCGGCTTAAAGCCAGAATCACGAAGATAGTTAAAATGAAGTTAAAAAGTAAAAACAACCCGAACGCCAACTCACCTCGCTTGACTAATATCACAAAGACCGCCTCAGCAAAGCTTTGGCGACCGTTTTAAACTTCTTCACCATAAAAAGCTCGAAGGACTTAATGTACAAAACACGGGAAGGCGCACTTCTTTCGGCCGCCCTATACAACTTTTTAAATACCAGCTCAGCATCAAAGAACTTAGAGTATTCATAAGCATCGGATGAAATATCACAAGCGCCTTCGACAAATTGGTTGATTAGAACACCCATGGGACTTGATTGCTGTACTGGCTTTATACCTGCGTAACTCAACTCACCTAACGAGTAGCCTTTAGATTGTGAAACCCATCTGTATTGAGGTGCCTTAAGTTCATCTCTACGCGCCTTGGGAGGAACTACTACAGTGGGAATTTTATTCTTAGCTGCCTCTAGAGATGACGTGCCCATTGCAAACATTAGATCGATATTCTCACGGATAAAGCCGCTAAGCTCGTCTTTATTAACTGAAGGAATAAGGTGGTACTCTATACTTGAGTCAGATAAGGTAATTTCTTTTAGTGCATCAATAGCGTTACCATCACCGACAATATAAAAAACGATTTTTTTGTATTGTCTTAACGGTCCTTCTCGTAGAGAGCGGATATCAAGTATAACTCGCTCCAACGCATAAAACTTGAAATCCATGTCAACGCGACCAACCCATCCCAATCGGAGAATGTTCTTCGGAGCTTCATATTCGAAATGTATAGCTGGGCTCTTGTCTATGACGATCGGGCAAATTATATCTTGTATATTTTGACAAGCTACCAAATCACCAATATCAGCAAATGCCCCAACCTCATCAGTAAATACTATGGATTCGCTCGCAAGGTGCACGGCTAATGAACGCTTAGCCCTGTCTTTCAAAGCGTTGATTATCGCGGCTTTAGGGCCTTTCGAACTAATGTATTGGGAGTACTCTTCATCAGCAATTGATAGATATGCACCACGAAATGCCGCATATCCCATGCACCAAACGCAGACATGTTTAAACTTTATAAATCTTGCTGAAAAAAGCCAAAGCCGACTCATCTCCGAGGTTGGAAGAAATACAATATCGTATTCCTTAAATTTCGGTGTATCAGTAGGTGTAAGAACGTCGACATCGAAATGGCCGAGCTTCAACCAACCGCTAAGGCGCGCAAGAAGGTAATCAGTACCTCCGAAACGCCCTTGAGTTAAAATCAACACTGTCCTCTTCACCACTAAATATCACCCCGATTTGTACTGAAAGCTCTCGATCAGACTAATAGCCAAACTTATTGACTGCAGACAACTTGCCACCAATCAGCTCACGCCAAACGAAATAAGCCATGACCAGCCAATACAAAAAATAATTAACAGCATGCGCAATTGCAACACCCTGGAATCCAAATATTTTGGTGAAGCACCAGGTAAACGCTACAAAGCCAATAGCAAAAAACACTTCAGAAACGATAAATAGCTTCACCATAGCTTTACCCAGCATAAGATAAGCCAATACCCACCCACCTATTTTCAAAGTGTCACCAAACATCTGCCAAGCAAACAATTCACGCATCGGCAAAAACTCTTTCGTGAACAACGTAAGAATTATAAAATCTTTTAACAAGTACATGATTAAAGCACTAATAATAGCGATCGGTAATATTATACGATACCCTTGAATTATCTCAGCTTTAATTTCATCAGCACGCTTTAACTCAGATAATCTTGGAAGGTAATACACACTCAGCGTTGTTGTTACAAGCATCAAGTAAGCCGCACTTAAACGCCACATCGCCTCCCAATAACCGGCCGACTGCAAACCGAATACGTTACCGAGGTATTCACGTACAATCATATGACTTACAGGGACGCACACAGCCGACGTTAACGCCATCAAAGCATACTTACTGAGATTTACAGTGACAGATGAATCAATGCCGGAGAAAAAATATGAAACCTTAAACCAAGGCGCCCTATAGCAAAGTATGAGCGTCACTAAAAACGCGAACGACTGATAAACCGCTAGAGCGATTAAAGCACCATACAATCCAAAGTTTATAGCCATGAATGTGGTGATTAAAAACGAAAAAACGCTCCCCGCTATGTTAGCGAGCACATACCGGGCTATTTCTTTTTTCCCATTCAGAACAGCCAACAGAAGAGTATTAAATGAAAAAAACACCAACGAGGCGGCGAAGCATATAAATACCCCCCCGTATTCTTTGCTGTTCAAAAACCATTTCGCCAGCGCTTCGTTGCAAACGACGATAATAAGAGCACCGAGCACAGAGCCAACCAGAGCCACTGTACCTGCAGTCCCCCACACCTTGCGTTGTGTTATTTCATCATCAATGTATTCGGCAGTATATTTGGTTACTCCGGTATTAATAGCACCACTTGCAAACGTCGTTATCATTTGCATAGCATTCTGGAATTGTCCTAGTGCTGCATAGCCGTTAGGCCCAACATAGACCGCAAGCATCTTGTTGATCCCTAAGAGCGTCAACATTTTTATAGCGACAGCAATACTATTCAAAAGCCCTGTTTTTATCAGAGTCATTAGCTGCTGCCGACACTAAAGCTGTTACAAGCCGAAACGACTTTTTTCGCTTCTTCCAGAGTTAACGTAGGACCTAGTGGGAGACTTAACACTTCATCATGAATAGCTTCAGTAATGGGCAAAGACAACACTGACATCTCGGCATAAGCTTTTTGTTTATGAATAGGAATAGGGTAATGAATAAGCGTTTGAACGCCTAAGTCTTTGAGGTGCTTTTGAAGTGCCTCACGATGTGCTGTTCGAATGACAAACAAATGCCAGACATGTTCTTCTAATTTTATTACATCAGTGTCCGCAGGCAGAGGCAATACTATATGGGAGTTCTTAATACCGTTCAAATAAGTTTGCACGATCTCACGGCGCCGTATAACCTGCTCATCCAGATACTTCAGTTTTACAGATAGCACTGCAGCCTGCAGCTCATCTAGACGACTATTTACACCTTGATATAAGTTCTGATACTTCTCGTGCGAACCATAATTTCGAAGAGCGCGCAGCACTTGAGCTAGCTCCTCATCATTAGTCGTGATGGCTCCTGCATCACCAAGCGCCCCTAGATTTTTTCCTGGATAGAAGCTAAAACCTGAGGCATCTCCCCAAGCACCAGCCTTTCTACCATTGTGACTTGCACCATGCGATTGCGCGGAGTCTTCCAGCACTAATAATCCGTATTTTTTTGCCAACGATACCAAAGCGGGCATATCAGACAACAGCCCATAAAGATGGACAGGCAGCAACACTTTCGTTCTCGAGGTAATTGCCTGCTCAATACTGTTAACATTCAAATTGTAGGTCGTAGGATTGGGCTCAACTAAAACTGGAACGAGACCGTTTTCAGTGATAGCCAGAACACTTGCAATATAAGTGTTCGCTGGAACAATTACCTCGTCACCATCGTGTACAAGACCGAGCTCTTTCCAGGCTCGCAATGTCAAACTCAACGCATCTAGGCCGTTGGCGACTCCTACGCAGTATTTAGTACCACAATACTCCGCAAACTCGTACTCAAAGCGCTCTAATTCAACTCCACCAATATACCAACCGGAGTCAATAACGCGAACGCACGCCTCTAGTAGCTCAGCCCGAACATCGTGATTGATTGCTTTCAGGTCTAAGAACTTAATCATACTGTTAAATACCGAATTATTTTAGCTGGATTTCCAACTACTACTGAAAAATCGGGGACATCTTTAGTCACAACCGCCCCCGCGCCGACCATGGCAGAGCGACCAATGGTAACACCTGGGAGGATAGTCGCATTTGCTCCAATGCTTGCACCAAACTTAACGGTAATCCCTTCGAACTTTCCTGGATATACTTTCGAACGAGGCATTGAATCATTAGTAAATGTGGCGTTTGGCCCTATAAATACGTTATCTTCTATGCGAGTGCCATCCCACAAATACACACCCGACTTCAAGGTGACATTATCACCAATAATAACGTCACCTTCCACTAGGGTATGGGCGCACAAATTACAGTGCTTACCAATTTTCGCCCCCTCGAGCACAACACAAAATTGCCATATACGTGTTCCCTCGCCGACATCCTGACTTTTTACATCTGCAAGCTCATGTATTTTAGGCATGATTCAAAAGACCTATAAACTCTGGATAACTCCGAATATAGTCCTGCTCGTCATAATAATCACTGGCCAATACTAAAAGAACACAGTCGGCTGAAAAATCATGCATTTCATGCCATATCATTTTATCTATAAATATAGCTTTGCTTGACGTATCTAGAATAACTTCTTCAATTTTTGAACCATTATTCATCAACATGCGACACTGGCCCGAGACACAGATAGCTGCCTGCCGCAACTCTCGATGAGCATGGAAACCACGCGATACGCCCGGTCGCGTCCCCACCAGAAAATAAACGCGCCTAATGTCGAATGGGACATTTTTTTGCGCTTCTAGTACGACCAGCTGCCCACGCTCGTCACCGAGTACTTGCAGGTCGACCAAATCTACCAAACTCATTTAGATCCCTCTCAAAATCAAGGCTCATGTCAAGTCGCCATCACGAGGCCAAACCGCATAGAAATATCTATTATTAGACCACGAAAGGCTCTACATACCAAAAACCAACGTGTCGGTAGTCCCAACACACTCGTGCTCTCCTTTCCGTCAAGATCTGCTGAGATCTTGTATCGCAAGAGCGTCGCCTGAAACGCGCGGTGACCACCGTAGCTCGATAGTAAATTCGCCCCCTCTCTCGGGCGCATAGGATCGCTTAACCCACGATTACCTTGTGTCATGTGTCGTCATCAAGCACAACAGGCCGCGGGAATGAGAGACGATTAGCTATGCCTCAAGAGCGGCGCTCTCCCCCTATGCAATGGGCTCAAGCAACTGGCAAACCAGAGTCTGATGAAAAGCAAGGTGCTCTGTTCGCTTGCGGGATTGCACGCAAGTAAACCTTGAATAAGAAACTCACGCATTATGGCATGATAATCACAACGTCCGACGGCGACCTAGTGGACACGTTGCGCTAACAACATTTCTATCACTTGAATGCCCCATCGGGTGTCGATTGTGGCTAATTCGGCTGTCAGGCTGTGTGCTCACATCGCGTGGCATTGGTCAGCGACATCATCGCCATGTGAGTTTTTCGCGAGTTTGGCGAAGCACGTAACGATGCGACAGCTCTCCTTCAGCCAGTCAAACACACAGTCGACGGTGTTTCTCTGTCGGTATGGGTCTCTAGAACGTTGACGCGCCTCCGGCCCATGCCGACCGACACATTCCCCCTAACAGACCCGCCGCCGAGCAGTTGGAAAAAACCTTCTCGCGGTTTCAAACGTTCGGCTTGAGAGATAGGCGTACCGACCTGTTTGGTGAGGACAGGTCAATGCTCAAGCGTTCAGGGGAATACCTGGTTAACGCTGTGGAGCGGGTATTCACCCTCATCGGTTGGAGCTCTAAGGTGAGTGTGACATCGGAAAGAAAGGCAAGGCGTACGCTGCGTAAGAAGCAAAAGAAAAAGCCAAAGAAGTCAAGCGTTGGAACGTTGATAAGTACAAGGCTCAGGTAGAAAGAAATACTGTAATATCTCGCCCCGCGAAGGCTTCGGGAATCGCCATCAGCGCCGAAATACCAGACCATGCACTTCGTGAAAATAACAGTTACCGGATAGCGAATAATGGATTTTAGAAAAGACATAAATGGTTTAAGAGCGCTAGCTGTACTGGCCGTCGTTATTTACCACTTTAATGCGTCATGGTTACCGGGCGGATTTGCTGGGGTCGATGTGTTTTTTGTTATCTCTGGCTATCTAATGACGGCGATCATTTGTCGTGGGCTGAGCAGCAATGATTTCAGCCTGGTTCGTTTCTATACTGCACGGGCTAAACGCATCATTCCCGTCCTCGCTGTTATGTGTCTTGCGTTAATGGTGTTTGGCTGGTTTAACTTATTAGCAACTGAATATAAGCAATTGGCGCAACACGTTTATAGTAGCCTTGGATTTTACTCGAATACTGTTTACCTGAAGGACGTCGGATATTTTGCCGCAAGCACTAATGAGAATTGGCTGCTTCACACGTGGTCGCTTTCTGTCGAATGGCAGTTCTATATTATCTACCCAATCATGCTACTGGCCCTCAGTAAATTATTTGGAATCAGGGCTATCCGTTGGCTGTTGCTGTCGGCGGTTTTGATTGGTTTCATTTACTCGCTCATACTTTCTCCACGGTATCCTGATCAAGCGTTTTACTTACTGAAAGCCCGTGCCTGGGAGCTATGCGCCGGCGGGCTAGCGTTCCTGTTCCCTCTCGCGCTGGACAGGGCCAAAAGCCGTATTCTCGAATGGGCGGGGTTAGCGCTGATCCTGTCTGGTTACATCGTGATATCGAAAACTGTGGCCTGGCCCGGCTATTACGCACTCATGCCGGTCATCGGAACACTAATGGTAATCCTCGCCAATAGACAGAATTCTCGGCTGACCGGCAACTGGGTGTCTCAGCGCGTAGGCTTGTACTCGTACTCGATTTACATTTGGCACTGGCCTGTCATGGTCTATATGACTTATTCGGGGCAGCTCAATGGTTTTTCCAGTGAGTTGATAGGTGTCGTTATTTCACTGGTATTCGGTTATGCCTCCTATGCATTGATTGAGCGCAAGAGGGGTAAAGCTAAGAGCGGCGCGCGTTCTTTGGCTTGGTGTGGAGGTTTCGTAAGTCTCGTGTTGCTCAGTGTTTTCGTTTTTAAATCCGATGGACTTAATTCGAATATACGAGGTGAGAGCATCACTGAAAAAACAAAATTCGTGGACAGTTATGCAGCGCTGCATAAAAATCTTGGTGAGGCATACTGGCTTAAATGCAATTCTTATGAGGTCTTTGCCGCTACCGGTGCAAAAAATATCGACGCTTCTTGCACTGAAAAGAAGGGGATGGGTGGAGTTTTTCTTTGGGGAGATTCGCACGCAGAAGCGCTGTCATTCGGAATTCGTAGCAATTTACCTGCCGATGTTTCTTTCTATCAAGTCACCTCATCTGCTTGCGGAGCGACCCTCGGCCAAAATAAGTCTCCTGTGGCGTTCCAAGCTATGTGTAATGCATCCAATGCCTTCGCATTAGAGGAGATTGCTCGGATCCAGCCTGAGATAGTGGTAATGGCTCAACAGAACGCTCACGAGCTTACGGATTGGAATGAAATCGCTATACATCTCAAGACATTGGGAGTTAAGAAGATAGTTCTGGTCGGGCCAGTACCCCAATGGCAACCGTCATTGCCATTGGTGATCACTAAGCGTCACTGGAACTCTGCTGACAGTCAAATCATAGATCAGGGACTGGATCAACGGATCCTCAAATCTGACGCACTCCTCAAAGAAAAACTCGATCCGAGAGTGATCGACTACATTTCTGTTATCAGTGCTGTATGTGAAGGCATGGCCTGCCTGGCCAAGGTCGATGATGGACAGTCGCTAATGGCGGTGGACTACGGTCATCTGACCCCTTCAGCGTCCCTGTACGTAGGGCAAACGATACTTGCCCCGAGACTAAAGCAATTACTGCATCCCTCTACCAACTGAAAAATTTGTAACCACGCCCGGCACTCGCCGGGTGTCTTTTCTTCTGGATGAAAATCACTGGGCCAATGCATGTCTGCCTGAGCCACAATCTATCAGCGCCAAAGACGATCAGCATCTACTTGTAGCGATCAAGCATTCATGATTGGGGAGCAGCAGCATTCAGGAAGGATGGGGAAGGTAGGAAAGATGATTAAACGAGCCAGCGGACGTTAGCAATCCCAAATTTACTTGACCCTCGACGAAATCCGAAAACAATCACATAGACAAAAAACGGCACTTACTGATAAATACTCATGCAGCCCACTTATCGATCTCCAGCAAACTCGATTGTTTAACTCCGTCCAGCGGCGATCGACCTACGCCGCCGATGGCGTACCAAAACCGTTAACAACGGCCCAACCAGCATTCCAATCACCAACGCCACTACCACAAACACTGAGACTGGCACCTGTCCCGTACCAAACCCCAGGAACGAGAGAGAGACGTCCTGCTGGTTCTCCAAGACAAATGCTAACACCACCAACGCAATAACCAGCATTATCAGCACAGTAACAACGCGCTTAATCCCATGCATAGCGTTCTCCCTCCTCAAAAAATCAGACGCCCTCTTCCTCATCCTCATTCACCCGATCCCGCAATTCCTTCCCCGGCTTGAAATGAGGCACAAACTTCCCATCCAGACTCACCGACTGCCCAGTCTTAGGGTTGCGCCCCACTCGCGGTGCGCGGTAGTGCAGCGAGAAGCTGCCAAACCCGCGGATCTCAATCCGATCCCCGGTCGCCAGGCATTGGGACATTTGCTCGAGCATGGTCTTGATAGCCAGCTCCACATCCTTGGATGAGAGCAGCCCTTGATGGGTGACAATTCGTTCGATCAACTCCGACTTCGTCATATTTTTCCCTTCTTTTTCAAGCAGCTAGGAAAAGCGCTTCGAAGGTTTTAGCATGACTTGATGAATTTGAACAGCCCGCTCGACAACTTATCTGCAGGATAGATGACAACCCGCTATAGGCCGATTCCATCGTCAATTACAGATCACCAGCATGGTTCGCGTTACCGCACCGGCGGGGTTCCAGCCGAAAGGATAGTCACCCTCCTCGTCCTTGGCGTCGCTGGACCGGGTGATGACCTTGTAGCCCTGCATCTTGCATTCGCGGGCCGCTCGCTTCTCGCACTTCTCCCACTTGTTACCCAGCCCTGAGCAATCGACCTCAATGCCGCTGACGCCGCGCTTGGCGTGGGTCTTGGCGCTGGTGGCAGAGCAGCCCGCGAGCATGAGCACTGCGATTATTACGATAAGCCTGTTCATTCATATCCTTATTGAAGCAACCACGCTGAACGCGTTTTTGTTAAGACTATAGTCAGTTCTGACAGTGAGCTATACGCCCTGGTTCTCGGTTGTTGATTCAATAAATTTCAGGCACAAAAAAGGGCGACCGAAGTCGCCCTTTTTCTATGGTCTGACAGAACTTAGTTCTGTTTTTCCATTTGTGCACGCAGCAGGTCGCCCAGAGTGGTAGGACCAGCAGCAATTTCAGAGGTAGCTGGCTTGTCGCGCAGGCTCTGGATTGCTTCTTTCTCTTCAGCATCGTCTTTCGACTTGATGGAGAGCTGGATTACGCGGCTCTTGCGGTCAACGCTGATGATCTTGGCTTCTACTTCCTGGCCTTCTTTCAGAACGTTGCGCGCGTCTTCAACGCGGTCACGGCTGATTTCGGAGGCTTTCAGAGTCGCTTCGATATCGTCGGCCAGAGTGATGATGGCGCCTTTAGCGTCAACTTCTTTCACAGTGCCCTTAACGATTGCGCCTTTGTCGTTGTCCTGAACGTATTCAGAGAACGGGTCGCTTTCCAGTTGCTTGATGCCCAGGGAGATACGCTCACGCTCTGGGTCAACCGACAGGATAACGGTGTCCAGCTCGTCGCCCTTCTTGAAACGACGAACAGCTTCTTCGCCCACTTCGTTCCAGGAGATGTCGGACAGGTGAACCAGGCCGTCGATGCCGCCGTCCAGACCAATGAAGATACCGAAATCGGTGATCGACTTGATGGTGCCGGAGATTTTATCGCCCTTGTTGAACTGGCCAGAGAAATCTTCCCATGGGTTAGATTTGCACTGCTTGATGCCCAGGGAGATACGACGACGCTCTTCGTCGATGTCCAGAACCATAACTTCCACTTCGTCGCCGACTTGTACGACTTTCGAAGGGTGGATGTTCTTGTTGGTCCAGTCCATTTCGGAAACGTGTACCAGGCCTTCCACGCCTTCTTCCAGCTCAGCGAAGCAGCCGTAGTCGGTCAGGTTGGTAACACGCGCGGTCACGCGAGTGCTTTCTGGGTAACGAGCTTTGATAGCAACCCATGGATCTTCACCCAGTTGCTTCAGGCCCAGGGAAACACGGTTGCGCTCGCGATCGTATTTCAGAACCTTGACATCGATCTCGTCGCCAACGTTGACGATTTCGGAAGGATGCTTGATACGCTTCCAAGCCATGTCGGTAATGTGCAGCAGGCCATCCACGCCACCCAGGTCGACGAATGCGCCGTAGTCGGTGAGGTTTTTGACGATACCTTTGACTTGTTGGCCTTCCTGCAGGGATTCCAGCAGAGCTTCACGCTCGGCGGAGTTCTCTGCTTCCAGGACGCTGCGACGGGAAACGACAACGTTGTTGCGTTTCTGGTCGAGCTTGATGACCTTGAATTCGAGTTCTTTGCCTTCCAGGTGCGTGGTGTCGCGCACTGGACGAACGTCGACCAAAGAACCTGGCAGGAACGCACGGATGCCGTTAACGTCGACAGTGAAGCCGCCTTTAACCTTACCGTTGATAACGCCCTTGACCACTTCTTCAGCTGCGAAGGCTGCTTCGAGAACAATCCAGCATTCAGCGCGCTTGGCTTTTTCACGGGACAGCTTGGTTTCACCGAAACCGTCTTCAACCGAGTCCAGAGCAACGTGAACTTCGTCACCGACATTGATAGTCAGGTCACCAGCATCGTTGTAGAACTGTTCCAGCGGGATCAGAGCTTCAGACTTCAGACCAGCGTGAACGGTTACCCAGCGAGCTTGGTAATCGATATCAACGATAACACCGGTGATGATGGAGCCTGCCTGAAGGTTCAGGGTTTTTAGGCTTTCTTCAAAGAGTTCCGCAAAGCTTTCGCTCATTTTAATTCCTGTTGATAAGGGCGAAGAATACGCCCATCTCCACACCCCAGACGGTATGGGTCAGTTTCAATTAAAAGAAGCACCACAGGACTATGACTGGTCCCCTGCGGCCTTCTTGGTCACCCGGCGATATCGCGAATGGCGATCTCGCTCATGATGCGTTCCAGCACCTGCTCGATGGACAGCTCCGTGGAATCCAGCTGTATGGCATCAGCCGCCGGCTTGAGCGGGGCTACTGCGCGCTGGGTATCACGCTCATCGCGTGCACGGATCTCATCTAGCAGACTCGACAGACTAACACCATCGACTTTGCCCTTCAACTGCAAGTAACGGCGGCGAGCTCGCTCCTCGGCGCTGGCGGTCAGGAAAATCTTCAATGGCGCGTCGGGAAACACTACGGTCCCCATGTCACGGCCATCGGCCACCAGCCCCGGCGGCTCCTGGAAAGCCCGCTGACGCTGCAGCAGCGCATCGCGCACGGCCGGCAGCGCGGCAACCTGGGAAGCCCAGGAGCCAACTTGTTCATTACGCAGGTCATCCGTCACATCGTCCCCTTCGAGGATGATGCGCTGGGGATGACCTTCCGTCGCGCCGACGAACTGCACGTCGAGGTGCGCTGCCAGCAGCTTCAGGGATTCTTCGTTGGTCAGGTCGACGCCATGGTTGCGAGCGGCAAATGCCAGCAAGCGGTACAACGCGCCCGAATCCAGCAGGCACCAGCCCAGGCGCTTGGCCAGGATGCCGGCGATCGTGCCTTTGCCCGAGCCACTTGGCCCGTCGATGGTAATCACCGGTGCTTTGATATTCACAATTGAGCCTCTTGGGCAACACGGATGCCGACTTGGGCACACAGTGTAAGAAAGTTCGGAAAAGACGTAGCAACATTGGCGCAGTCACGGATACGAATCGGCGCCGCCGCCCGCAGGGAAGCAACGCTGAACGCCATGGCAATCCGGTGATCGCCATGGGCATGGACCTCACCACCGCCCATCAGGCCACCGTCAATGATAATCCCATCGGGGGTCGGTTCACACTTCACGCCCAACGCCAGCAGACCGTCGGCCATGACCTGGATGCGGTCGGATTCCTTCACGCGCAGCTCTTGTGCGCCTCGCAACACGGTACGCCCCTCGGCACAGGCTGCTGCGATGAACAGCACCGGGAACTCATCGATTGCCAACGGCACCAGTGCTTCGGGAATGTCGATCCCTTTCAGCTTCGCCGCGCGCACCCGTAGGTCGGCAACCGGCTCGCCGCCGACTTCGCGCTGGTTTTGCAGGGTGATGTCCGCCCCCATCAGGCGCAGGATATCGATGACACCCGTACGCGTCGGATTGACACCTACATGCTCCAGCAACAACTCGGAGCCCTCGGCGATCGAAGCGGCCACCAGGAAGAACGCCGACGAGGAAATGTCCCCTGGCACCTCTATATGGGTAGCGGTCAAGGTATGGCCCGACTCCAGCGAAGCCGTCGCCCCCTCCACCGCGACCGGATAACCAAAACCGCGCAACATGCGCTCGGTGTGGTCTCGGGTCGGCGCAGGCTCGATCACCGCAGTCTTGCCCTCGGCATACAACCCCGCCAGCAACAGGCAGGATTTGACCTGGGCACTGGCCATCGGCATGGCGTAGGTCAGGCCTTTCAAGGATTGGCCGCCACGGATCGTCAGCGGCGGGCGCCCTTGCGGCCCCGTCTCGATCACTGCGCCCATTTCCTGCAGCGGCTTGGCGACGCGGTTCATCGGGCGCTTGGACAGCGAAGCGTCGCCCGTCAGCACGCTGTCGAAGCGCTGCGCGGCCAGTAGGCCCGACAGCAGGCGCATGGAGGTGCCCGAATTACCGAGATAGATAGGCCCCGGCGCTGGCTTCAAGCCATGCAAGCCCACGCCATGGATGGTCACGCGTCCATGGTGCGGGCCTTCGATGACCACGCCCATGTCGCGAAACGCCTGCAAGGTCGCCAGGGCGTCTTCACCTTCGAGGAAACCCTCGACCTCGGTCACGCCCTCGGCCAACGAACCCAGCATGATCGACCGATGGGAGATCGACTTGTCGCCCGGCACCCGCATGCGTCCGCTCAAGCGGCCGCCCGGGTTGGCGAGGAAGGTCAGGTCATCGGTGCTCACAGCAGTTTCCATGTAGGCCCGGCGCGCCAGGATCTTGCTGAAATGCTCACGCGCCACCCGCGCACGGGTGAACACGCCCAATAATTGATGGCCATCGCCGGCATCAACCGCGTCGCGCAAGGCGTCGAGGTCGCTGCGGAAGGTGTCCAGGGTGCGCAACACCGCTTCGCGATTGGCGAGGAAGATGTCGTGCCACATCACCGGGTCGCTGCCGGCAATCCGCGTGAAGTCGCGGAAGCCACCGGCGGCGTAACGGAAAATCTCGAGGTTCTCGTTGCGCTTGGCCAGGGAATCCACCAGGCCAAATGCCAGCAAATGCGGCAGATGGCTGGTCGCGGCCAGCACTTCGTCGTGACGCTCAACCTGCATGTGCTCGACATCCGCACCCAGCTCACGCCACAAGCGATCCACCACCGCCAAGGCCGCCGGATCGGTTTGCTCCAGCGGTGTCAGGATCACTTTGTGACGACGGAACAGCTGCGCATTCGACGCCTCCACCCCGCTCTGCTCGGAACCGGCGATCGGATGGCCCGGCACGAAACGCGCTGGCATACCGCCAAACGCCTGTTGCGCCGCGCGCACCACATTGCCCTTGGCACTGCCGACATCCGTCAGGATCGCCTGGCCCAGGTCCATGCCCGCCAACACGGCCAGCAATTTCTCCATGGCCAGGATCGGCACGGCCAGCTGGATCACATCAGCGCCCTGGCACGCGAGCGCCAGGTCCGCCTCACAGCGATCCACAACCCCCAACTCAACCGCCAACGTGCGCGATTGCGGGTCCAGGTCCACGCCAACCACTTCGCCACACAACCCGCTTTCACGCAGGCCTTTGGCGAAGGATCCGCCGATCAACCCCAGGCCGACCACCACCAGGCGACCGATCATAGGCACAGCAGGTTGCAATGCAGTGACATCAACCACGAGCCAGGACCTTGGCCAACGCCTCCAGGAAGCGGCTGTTTTCAGCCGGCAAACCGATGGTGATACGCAGGTGGTTCGGCATGCCGTAGTTGGCTACCGGACGCACGATCACGCCTTCGCGCAACAGGCCCTGGAATACCGGGGCAGCCTCTTGGCCGAGGTCGACGCAGATGAAGTTGCCCTTGGACGGAATCCAGCCCAGGCCCAGCTCACGGAAACCGTCCTGCAACTGCAGCATGCCGCTTTCGTTGAGGCGACGGCCCTCTTCCAGGTACTCGGCATCCTTCACCGCCGCACAGGCCGCGGCCAGGGCGAGGCTGTTGACGTTGAACGGCTGGCGCACGCGGTTCAGCACATCGGCGACCACCGCAGTGGACAGGCCATAGCCGACGCGCAGCGACGCCAGGCCATAGGCCTTGGAGAAGGTGCGCGAGACCAGCAAGTTGGGGTACGCCGCCAGGAAATCGAGGCCGTCCGGCAGGTCGCTGCCCTCGGCATACTCGATGTAGGCCTCGTCCAGCACCACCAGCACGTGCTCCGGCACGTCTTGCAGGAAGTCGTCCAACGCCTGGGCATCGAACCAGGTGCCGGTCGGGTTGTTCGGGTTGGCGATAAACACCACGCGGGTCTGTGCGTCGATGGCCGCCAGCATGGCCGGCAGGTCATGGCCCCAGTCCTTCGCAGGAATGACGCGCGCGTCGGCGCCGACAGCCTGGGTCACGATCGGATAGACCGCAAACGCGTGCTCGCTGAACACCGCGTTCAAGCCCGGCGCCAGGTAGGCACGACCGACCAGCTCAAGGATGTCGTTGGAGCCGTTACCCAAGGTCACCTGGTTCAGTTCGACCCGGCACTTGCGCGCCAGCAGGGACTTGAGCGCAAAGCCGTTGCCATCGGGGTAGCGGGTCAGCTCGGCCAATTCCTCACGGATCGCCGCCAAGACTTTGGGGCTAGGGCCCAGCGGGTTCTCGTTACTCGCCAACTTGACGATCTTGGAAGGATCCAGGTTCAACTCACGCGCCAGCTCGTCCACAGGCTTGCCCGGAACGTAAGGCGACAGTTGTTGCACGCCCGGCTGGGCCAGGGCGAGGAAGTTGCCACTCATGTTAAAGCCTCACAAAACCGCTTTCGGGTAAGAGCCCAGCACCTTGAGTGCCACGGCTTCCTGACTGATTTTCTCGAGCACGCCCTTGACCAGTGGGTCGCGGTGGTGGCCGATGAAGTCGATAAAGAACACGTACGTCCATTTACCGCTGCGCGAAGGACGTGTCTCGATGCGCGTCAGGTCAATCCCGTTATCGTGGAACGGCACCAGCAGCTCATGCAGCGCGCCGGGCTTGTTGCTCATGGAGACGATGATCGAGGTCTTGTCGTCGCCGGTCGGCGGCACTTCCTGGCTGCCGATCATCAGGAAGCGCGTGGAGTTGTCCGGGCGGTCCTCGATTTTCTCGGCCAGGCGCGTCAGGCCGTAAAGGCCCGCGGCCATGTCACCGGCGATGGCTGCCGAATTCCACTCACCCTTGACCCGCTTGGCCGCCTCGGCGTTGCTGGAGACCGCCACGCGCTCGACATTCGGGTAGTGCGCATCCAGCCACTTGCGGCACTGGGCCAGGGACTGGGCGTGGGAGTAGATGCGGCTGATGCTGTCGGTCTTGGTGTTCTCGCCCACCAGCAGGTGATGGTGGATGCGCAGCTCGACTTCGCCACAGATCACCATGTCGTGTTCGAGGAAACTGTCCAGCGTGTGGTTGACCGCGCCTTCGGTGGAGTTTTCCACCGGCACCACGCCAAAGTTCACCGCACCGGCCGCGACTTCACGGAACACTTCATCGATCGCCGCCATGGGCTTGCTGATCACCGCGTGGCCGAAGTGCTTCATGGCCGCCGCTTGGGTGAAGGTGCCTTCAGGGCCGAGATAGGCGACTTTCAGCGGCTGCTCAAGGGCCAGGCACGAGGACATGATTTCACGAAACAACCGCGCCATCTCTTCGTTGCCCAACGGGCCTTTGTTGCGCTCCATCACGCGCTTGAGCACCTGGGCTTCACGCTCGGGGCGGTAGAACACCGGCACTTCGCCTTCCGCCAGGGACGCCATTTTCACCCGTGCCACTTCCTGGGCGCACCGCGCGCGCTCACTGATCAGCTCCAGGACTTTCTCGTCCAGGCTGTCAATGCGTACACGCAGGGCCTTGAGTTCTTGCTCAGACATTAGCCGTGTTCCTTTTCGAACTCTGCCATGTAGGCAACCAGCGCCTTGATGGCGTTGATGTCGACAGCGTTGTAGATGGAGGCGCGCATGCCACCGACCGAACGATGGCCCTTGAGGTTCAGCAGGCCGCGCTCGTCGGCACCGGCCAGGAATGGCTTGTCCAGGCGATCGTCAGCCAGGCGGAACGGCACGTTCATCCACGAGCGGTCGCTCAGGTTGATCGGGTTGCTGTACAGGCCGCTGGCGTCGATGAAGTCGTACAGGGTGCGCTTCTTCTCTTCGTTCAGCTTGCCCATGGCCGCTACGCCGCCCTGCTCTTTCAGCCACTCGAAGACCAGGCCGGACAAGTACCAGGCGAACGCCGGCGGGGTGTTGTACATCGAGCCGTTATCGGCCGCGACCTTGTAGTTGAGCATGGTCGGGCAGAGCGAACGGGCACGACCGAGCAGGTCTTCGCGGATGATGTTGACCAGGATGCCGCTCGGGCCGATGTTCTTCTGCGCGCCGGCGTAGATCATGCCGTACTTGGACACGTCGATCGGGCGCGAGAGGATGTCCGAGGACATGTCGCACACCAGCGGGACGTCGCCCACTTCCGGTACCCAGTCGAATTCCAGGCCGCCGATGGTTTCGTTCGCGACGTAGTGCACGTAGGCAGCGTCCTTGGACAGCTTCCACTCGTTCTGGCCTGGAATAGCGAAGTAGTCATAAGGCTTGGCGGTGCCCGCCACATTGACGTGGCCGTAGCGGGAGGCCTCTTCAATGGCCTTCTGGCCCCAGATACCGGTGTCGATGTAGTCGGCGGTGCCATCTTCCGGCAACAGGTTCAGCGGCAGCTGGGCGAACTGCTGGCTGGCGCCGCCTTGCAGGAACAACACTTTGTAGTTGGATGGGATGTCCAGCAAGTCGCGCAGATCCTGCTCGGCCTTGGTGGCAATGGACACGAACTCATCGCTGCGATGGCTCATTTCCATCACGGAGAGGCCTTTTCCATGCCAGTCGAGGAGTTCACCCTGCGCGCGCTGCAGGACTGCTTCAGGAAGCGCCGCGGGACCGGCACAGAAGTTATAGGCTCTCTTGCTCACATCCAATCTCACTCTGATCTGGTGGGGCTGCAATCATGTTCGGCAACATCCTTTCTCTGGAGCGAACCCTTGTGGGAGCTGGCTTGCCTGCGATAAGGGCACCTCGGTAGCGCAGTGATACCGCGGCGCTGCCATCGCAGGCAAGCCAGCTCCCACATTGACCGCGTCCAGCCAAAGGACGTGTTATTTCACAAGGGACAAACAACAAGGGGGCGAATCTTCATCCGCCCCCTGTGTGTCCGCTTATTCCTGCGGTTCTTCTTCGTCTGCGGCAGCGTCGAGGGTTGGCTCGTCGACGTTGTCATCGCCTGCTGCGATCACCTCGCCTTCGAATTCCTCGCCTTCCAGCTCTTCGCCTTCGACTTCCGACGGCTCCTGGACAC
Organism: Pseudomonas sp. MYb13; assembly: GCF_002980075.1. NCBI lineage: Bacteria > Pseudomonadati > Pseudomonadota > Gammaproteobacteria > Pseudomonadales > Pseudomonadaceae > Pseudomonas > Pseudomonas sp. MYb13. Next base: position 49,897 of record NZ_PCQI01000013.1, read on the forward strand.
GCTCCAGGCCGACCAGCTTCTCGTCCTTGGCCAGCTTGATCAGGGTCACGCCCTGGGTGTTACGGCCCAGGCTCGACACTTCAGCCACACGGGTACGTACCAAAGTGCCCTGGTCGGAAATCAGCATGATCTCCTCGCCATCGAGCACCTGGACCGCGCCGACCAGACGGCCATTGCGGTCGTTGCTGACCATGGCAATAACGCCCTGGCCGCCACGCTTGTACTCCGGGAACTCGCTGATGGCGGTGCGCTTGCCATAACCGCGTTCGGAAGCGGTGAGGATCTGGCTGCCTTCTTCCGGGATCAGCATCGAAATCAGCTTCTGCCCTTCTGGCAGGCGCATGCCGCGCACACCGCGAGCGGTACGGCCCATGGCGCGAACGTCGGATTCCTTGAAGCGCGTGACCTTGCCGCCGTCGGAGAACAGCATGACTTCACGCTCGCCATCGGTAATGGCAGCGGAGATCAGCACGTCGCCTTCGTCCAGCTCCAGGGCGATCAGGCCCACGCTGCGCTGACGACTGAAGGATTCCAGCGGGGTCTTCTTCACGGTGCCTTTGGCGGTGGCCATGAAGATGAAGTGACCTTCGGTGTATTCCTCGACCGGCAGCATGGTGGTGATGTATTCATCACTGTCCAGCGGCAGCAGGTTGACCAGCGGACGACCACGGGCGGCACGGGACGCTTCCGGGATTTCGTAGGTTTTCAGCCAGTACACCTTGCCTTTGCTGGAGAACAGCAGCAGCGTGGTGTGGCTGTTGGCGACCAGCAGGTGAGCGATGTAGTCCTCATCCTTCACGCCAGTAGCCGATTTACCTTTACCACCACGACGCTGGGCCTGGTACGCAGCCAGGGGCTGGGTCTTGGCGTAGCCACCGTGGGAGATGGTCACCACACGCTCTTCTTCCGGGATCATGTCACCCAGGGTCAGGTCGAGGCGCGCATCGAGGATCTCGGTGCGGCGCACGTCGCCGTACTCGGCGCGGATCACTTCCAGTTCTTCGCGGATCACTTCCATCAGGCGCACGGCGCTGCTGAGGATGCGGATCAACTCGCCGATCTGGTTGAGGATCTCCTGGTACTCGGCCAGCAGCTTCTCGTGCTCCAGGCCGGTGAGGCGGTGCAGGCGCAGTTCCAGGATGGCCTGGGCCTGTTCCGGCGACAGGAAGTACTTGCCTTCGCGCAGACCGTATTGTGGGTCCAGGGTCTCCGGACGGCACGAGTCGGCGCCGGCACGTTCAACCATGGCCACCACGGCGCTGGATTCCCAAGGGGTGCTGATCAGCGCCTCTTTGGCTTCCGACGGGGTAGGCGACGCCTTGATGAGGGCGATCACCGGGTCGATGTTCGACAGCGCAACCGCCTGGCCTTCCAGGATATGGCCGCGCTCGCGGGCCTTGCGCAGTTCGAACACGGTGCGGCGGGTGACCACTTCGCGGCGGTGACGCACGAAGGCTTCCAGCAGGTCCTTGAGGTTCAGGATGCGCGGGCGGCCGTCGATCAGTGCAACCACGTTGATACCAAACACGCTTTGCAGCTGGGTCTGGGCGTAGAGGTTGTTGAGGATCACCTCGGGCACTTCGCCACGACGCAGCTCGATCACCACGCGCATGCCGTCTTTGTCGGACTCGTCGCGCAGCTCGGTGATGCCTTCGAGCTTCTTCTCTTTGACCAGCTCGGCGATCTTCTCGATCAGACGCGCCTTGTTCAGCTGGTACGGGAGCTCGGTGATGACGATCTGCTGGCGGCCACCGACCTTGTCGATGTCTTCGATGATCGAGCGGGCGCGCATGTAAATGCGGCCGCGACCGGTGCGGTAGGCTTCGATGATGCCGGCGCGACCGTTGATGATCGCGGCGGTCGGGAAGTCCGGACCGGGGATGTATTGCATCAGCTCATCGACCGTCAGCTCGGGGTTGTCGATGAGGGCCAGGCAACCGTCGATGACTTCACCGAGGTTGTGCGGCGGGATGTTGGTCGCCATGCCCACGGCGATACCGCTGGAACCGTTGACCAGCAGGTTGGGGATCTTGGTCGGCATGACGGCCGGGATCATTTCGGTGCCGTCGTAGTTCGGCACCCAGTCCACGGTTTCTTTGTGCAGGTCGGCCAGCAGCTCGTGCGCCAGCTTGGTCATGCGCACTTCGGTGTATCGCATGGCCGCGGCGTTGTCGCCGTCGACCGAACCGAAGTTGCCCTGGCCGTCTACCAGCAGGTAGCGCAGGGAAAACGGCTGGGCCATCCGAACGATGGTGTCGTACACCGCAGTGTCGCCGTGAGGGTGATACTTACCGATCACGTCACCGACAACACGGGCAGATTTCTTGTACGGCTTGTTCCAGTCGTTACCCAGCTCGCTCATCGCGAACAGCACACGCCGGTGCACGGGCTTCAAGCCATCGCGCGCATCAGGCAGTGCCCGACCGACAATTACGCTCATCGCGTAGTCGAGGTAGGACTGTTTCAGCTCGTCTTCGATATTGACCGGGAGGATTTCTTTGGCCAGTTCGCCCATGAGAAGCCTGATTCCTTTTTCGGGTGAAACCTCGTCACATCCATATGGGACGAACGAAGCTCGCCGCTGCCGGCAAAGTGCCTGACAACGACTTACGACAAATCAACGAGTTATGACACGGATCTGCACGTTATAGGCCACCCCTCGGGGCAACCCTGGAAACCGCCGGATGTTATCACAATCGCCGCCACGCACCTATCCCCCTGATGCGCATGGAGCATAGTAAGTTGACGGATGACAGGCTTGAGGGCGACGAGAGGGGCTCAGAAGTGGGGTGGTGCTATTTTTCGGGCGTGGTTCCAAGGTTTTTATTGACTTAAATGGCCAATCGCGGGCGAACCTGCCCCCACACTTGGACAGTGTTCACACATCCAAGTGTGGGCGTTGGCTTGCCTGCGATAGCAAAGTCACAAGCGCCAAGCCCCTCAATGCAAGCGCTTGCGGCACATCAACTTGGCCAGCTTGGCCGTATCCGGCCGCTCGACAACGCCTTTTTCGGTGACGATCACATCAATCAGGTCAGCCGGCGTGACATCGAATACCGGGTTGAACGCCGCCACCTCGAGGCGCTGTCCCGGCACGTCCAGCAACTCACCGGCATCGCGCTCTTCCAGGGCGACGTCATCGCCGGTGGCGATCATCATGTCCAGGGTCGAGCTCGGCGCCACCACCATGAAACGCACACCGTGGTGCATGGCGCACACCGCCAACTGGTAGGTGCCGATCTTGCCGATCACATCACCATTGGCGGCAATGCAATCGGCGCCGACGATCACCCAGGTCACGCCCTTGGTCTTGAGGATGTGCGCGCCGGCCGAGTCGGCATTCACCGTCACCGGGATGCCCTCGCCCGCCAGCTCCCAGGCGGTCAGCCGCGAACCTTGCAGCCACGGCCGGGTTTCATTGGCGTAAACCTGCTCGACCATGCCTTCCAGGTAGGCCGCGCGAATCACCCCCAGCGCCGTACCGACGCCGCCGGTCGCCAAGGCGCCTGCATTGCCATGGGTGAGGATGGCCTGGGCGTTGCCCTGGTGCTTGCGGATCAGTTCGACGCCCAGCTGCGCCATGGTCAGGTTGGCTTCGCGATCACTTTCGTGGATCGCAATCGCCTCGGCTTCCAGCACCGACAGCGGGTCCGCGTGCTTCTTGACGCGGTCGAGCCGGTCGCGCATGCGCTTCAACGCCCAGAACAGGTTCGACGCAGTGGGACGGGTATCGGCTAACAGTGCGTAGTCTTCCTCCCAGGCGGCCTGCCAGTCACCGCCCTCGGCGATCCGCTCGCGGGCAGCCAGCACCAGGCCGTACGCGGCGCTGATGCCAATGGCCGGTGCCCCGCGCACCACCATCGAACGGATGGCCGCCGCCACGTCATCGACCGTCACACAGGCCACCCAGCTTTCCCGGGACGGCAGGGCACGCTGATCGAGCAGGTACAGCGCGCCATCACGCCAATCGATGGCCTTCACCTTCTCCGCTGCCAACAGTCGATCGCGCATCCCTTACTCCGCACTCATGAACAAAGCCGCCGATTATAGCGATCCGCCAGCCAGGACGCTCGGGTATACTTCGCCCTTCTTTTATAGCTGCCTGGGAAGAAGCCTGCGATGACCTCCACTGCCGCCCCGCTCGACCTGTTGCTGCTGCCAACCTGGCTGGTGCCTGTCGAACCCGCCGGCGTGGTGCTCAAGGAGCATGGCCTGGGCATTCGCGATGGGCGCATTGCCTTTATCGGGCCACGGGCAGCGGCGTTGAAGCTGTCGGCCACCGACGTGCGCGAGCTGCCGGGCATGCTGCTCAGCCCCGGCCTGATCAACGCCCACGGGCACGCGGCGATGAGCCTGTTTCGTGGCTTGGCCGACGACCTGCCGCTGATGACCTGGCTGGAAAAACACATCTGGCCCGCCGAGGCCAAATGGGTCGATGAAGCCTTCGTGCGCGACGGCACCGACCTGGCCATCGCCGAACAGCTCAAGGGCGGCATTACCTGTTTCTCCGACATGTACTTCTTCCCCAAGGTCGCCAGCGATTGCGTGCACAACAGCGGCATGCGCGCGCAGATCGCCATCCCGATCCTCGACTTCCCGATTCCCGGCGCCAGCACGCCCGATGAGGCGCTGCGCCAGGGCATCGAACTGTTCGGCGACCTCAAGCACCACCCGCGCATCAAGATCACCTTCGGCCCCCACGCGCCCTACACGGTGTGCGATGGCAACCTGGAAAAAATCCGGGTGATCGCCGAAGAGCTGGACGCCGCGATCCACATGCATGTCCATGAAACCGCCTTCGAGGTGCAGCAAGCCGTCGAGCAGACCGGCGAGCGCCCACTGGCGCGCCTGGGTCGCCTCGGGCTGCTGGGGCCGCGCTTCCAGGCCGTTCATATGACCCAAATCAGCGAGGACGACCTGGCTTTGCTGGTAGAAAGCAACACCAGCGTCATCCATTGCCCGGAATCGAACCTGAAACTGGCCAGCGGCTTTTGCCCGGTGGAGCGTCTGTGGCAGGCTGGCGTTAACGTGGCCATCGGCACCGATGGCGCCGCCAGTAACAATGACCTCGACCTGCTGGGCGAAACCCGCACCGCAGCGATGCTGGCCAAGGCTGTCGCCGGCTCGGCCACTGCGCTGGATGCCCATCGGGCGCTGCGCATGGCGACGCTCAACGGCGCGCGGGCCATGGGACTGGAAAGCGAGATTGGCTCGCTGGAAGTTGGCAAGGCGGCGGATATCGTCGCCTTCGATCTGTCGGGGCTGGCGCAACAACCGATCTACGATCCGGTCTCACAACTTATATATGCCACCGGACGCGATTGCGTGAAACACCTTTGGGTCGCCGGCAAGCAACTGCTCGACGACCGGCAATTGACCCGCATGGATGAACACCAGTTGACCGAGACGGCCATTGCCTGGGGTCAACGGATCAGCGGGCACAGCGAATAACGCCGGTCTTGAACCCTGGCGTTCAGGACTGACAAACCGATTTATCAGATTTAGAGGATTCACCATGAGCAACGTCGACCACGCCGAAATCGCCAAATTCGAAGCCCTGGCTCACCGCTGGTGGGACCGCGAGAGCGAGTTCAAGCCCCTGCACGACATCAACCCGCTGCGGGTCAACTGGATTGACGAGCGCGTCAACCTGGCCGGCAAGAAGGTGCTGGACGTCGGTTGCGGCGGCGGCATCCTCAGCGAAGCCATGGCCCAGCGCGGCTCGACCGTGATGGGCATCGACATGGGCGAAGCGCCGTTGGCCGTGGCCCAGTTGCACCAGCTGGAATCCGGCGTGAGCGTGGAGTACCGCCAGATCACCGCCGAAGCCCTGGCCGAAGAGCTGCCCGAGCAGTTCGATGTGGTCACCTGCCTGGAAATGCTCGAACACGTGCCGGACCCATCCTCGGTCATCCGTGCCTGCTTCCGCATGGTCAAGCCGGGCGGCCAGGTGTTCTTCTCCACCATTAACCGCAACCCCAAGGCCTACCTGTTCGCGATCATTGGCGCCGAATACATCATGAAGTTGCTGCCGCGCGGCACCCACGACTTCAAGAAATTCATCCGCCCATCCGAACTGGGCGCCTGGAGCCGCCAGGCCGGCCTGACCGTCAAGGACATCATTGGCCTGACCTACAACCCGCTGACCAAGCACTACAAGCTGGCCAACGATGTTGACGTCAACTACATGATCCAAACCCTGCGCGAGGAGTGAGCCTGTGAAGTTGCGAGCGGTTCTCTTCGATATGGACGGTACCCTGCTGGACACCGCGCCGGACTTTATCGCCATCTGCCAGGCGATGCGCGCCGACCGCGGCCTGGCCCCGATCAACCCTGAGCATATCCGCGATGAGATCTCCGGCGGCGCACGGGCGATGGTCGCCGTGACCTTCTCGATGGACCCGGAATCCCCAGGTTTTGAAGAACTGCGCCAGGAATTCCTCGAGCGCTACCTCAAGGGCTGCGCGGTCCACAGCCGGCTGTTCGACGGCATGGCCGAGCTGCTGGAAGACATCGAGAAAGCCAAGCTGATCTGGGGCGTGGTCACCAACAAACCACTGCGCTTTGCCGAACCGATCATGCAGCAACTGGGCCTGGCCGAGCGCTCGGCGCTGCTGATCTGCCCCGACCACGTGAAAAACAGCAAGCCGGACCCGGAGCCGATGATCCTGGCGTGCAAGATGCTCGACCTGGACCCGGCCAGCGTGCTGTTCGTGGGCGATGACCTGCGCGATATCGAATCCGGCCGCGACGCCGGCACCCGCACCGCAGCGGTTACCTACGGCTATATCCACCCGGACGACAACCCGCGCCATTGGGGCGCCGATGTGGTGGTGGATCACCCGCTGGAATTGCGCAAGATGCTGGATAACGCACTGTGCAGTTGCTGATGGGTTGCCGCCCCTGCAAACACTGAGGTCAATGTGGGAATTGGATTCCACATTGAGAGCTGTATAACCTTGAATTTTGTCGAGGCTATTTATGTTTGATTACTCCGCACGTCCAGACCTGCTCAAAGGCCGAATCATCCTGGTGACCGGCGCCGGGCGCGGGATTGGCGCGGCGGCGGCAAAAACCTACGCCGCCCATGGCGCTACAGTATTGTTGCTGGGCAAGACCGAAGCCAACCTGGCCCAGGTGTATGACGAGATCGAAGCGGCGGGCCAACCGCAACCGGTGGTGATCCCTTTCAACCTGGAGACCGCCCTGCCCCATCAATACGATGAGCTGGCTGCGATGATCGAAAAGGAATTCGGCCACCTCGACGGGCTGCTGCACAACGCGTCGATCATCGGCCCACGCACACCGCTCGAGCAGTTGTCCGGCGAGAACTTCATGCGGGTCATGCACGTGAACGTCAACGCGATGTTCATGCTGACCAGCACCCTGCTGCCGCTGCTCAAGCTGTCCCAGGATGCCTCGGTGGTGTTCACCTCCAGCAGTGTCGGGCGCAAGGGTCGGGCGTATTGGGGAGCGTATGGCGTGTCGAAGTTTGCCACTGAAGGCTTGATGCAAACCCTGGCGGACGAGCTCGAGGATGTGGCGGCGGTACGGTCCAACAGCATCAATCCAGGCGGCACGCGCACCAGCATGCGCGCCCAGGCGTATCCGGGGGAAAACCCGATGGAAAGGCCTGCGCCGGAAGAGATCATGCCGGTGTACCTGTACCTGATGGGGCCGGACAGTGCCGGGATCAACGGGCAGGCATTTGACGCGCAATAAACCTGAAACACCGCAGCGCAACTGTGGGCGCTGGCTTGCCAGCTCCCACAGTTGATGTTCGATGTACCTGGGGTTTAGTTTTTCACCACTTCCTCGAGGGTGAAGCGCCCCAGTGGGTTTTGCAGGAAGTTGCTCACATTCTTGCGTGAAATATTAATGTACGGGCTGTAGTACAAGTCGATCCAGTTCACATCCTGTTTCGCCAGTTTCTGCAGTTCCACGTACATCTGCTCACGCTTGGCCGGGTCTGCTTCGATTCGTGCCGCGGCTACCAATTCCTTGACCTTGTCGTTCTTGTAGCGGGTCATGTAGTTCTGGTTGGTGTCATGGCCCAGCACGAAGGTGGTCTTCTGGTCCGGGTCGAGGATGTCGTTGGTCCAGTACATCACCGAAATATCGTACTCACCGTCCACCAGCATCTGCCAGCTCTGGGTCGGGTCGACCTTTTGCAGGTTGGCGGTCACGCCGACCTTGGCCAGTTGGTCCTTGATGATCACCGCGATCTGCTCGTCGGCTTCGTTGCCGGCGTTGACCACGTAGTTGAGCTTCAAGTCCTTGGCACCGGCCTGCTCCAGCAGTTTCTTGGCGGCGGTCGGGTCATACGGGCGTTGCAGGTTGTTGGCGTAGTGGTACAGCGAGCCCTTTGGAATGTAGGAATAGGCCACAGTGCCTTGACCGTAAGTGGCGGTCTTCACCAGCGATTGCTTGTCGATGGCCATGTCCAGCGCCTGGCGCACTTCCGGCTTGGCCAGCAGCCCGTGGTCGTGGTTGATCAGCAGGTGGTCTTCGCGGGTGGACGGGTCGGCGTGGATCACCACGTTCTTGTCTTTCTTCAGCTCTTCAACCCGCGAGAACGGTACGAAGATCGCCGTGTCCAGCTCGTTGTTCTGCACCATGCGCATGCGCGTGTTGTCGTCGGTGACGGAGACCCACTCCACGCCATCGAGGCTCACGTTCTTGGCCTGCCAGAAGTTCGGGTTTTTCTTGAGGATCACCCGATCGCCCTTGCGCCACTCGTCCACGGTAAACGCGCCGGAGGTCACCGGATTTTCCGAGTAGGCGTCTTCGCCCATCTTGGTCATGGCTTTTTCCGACAGGATCGACACCGTCGGCGACGCCAGTTGCGAGAGGAAAGCCACGGCCGGGGTCTTCAGGGTGACCACCAGGGTTTTCGGGTCCGCTGCCTTGGCCGTGTTGATCAGGTTGAAGGGGTCTGCCCACAGCGAGGCCTTGTTGTCGCGGATGCGCAACAGGCTGAACGCCGCATCGTCGGCAGTGATCGCCGAACCGTCGGAGAACTTCGCATCGCGCAGTTTGAAGGTGTAGGTCAGGCCGTCCTTGGAGATGTCCCAGCTTTCGGCCAGGCCCGGTTCCATCTTGGTGCCCAGGTTGTCGACGCGCACCAGGGTGTCGTAGACGTTGGCGAACACCCAGGTGTCGCGGTTTTGCGCGCTTTTGATCGGGTCGAACGTGGTGCTGTCTTCACGGCAGCCGATGGTCAGGACACCGGCGGCCTGGGCGAAACCAGCGGTCAGCGACCAGGCGGTCAATGTCGCGGCGGCGAGCAACTTCAAGTGGCGCGATTGCATATCACAACTCCTTGTTAATGAATGGCAGAGGGTTAAAGCAAAGGTTCTTCAAGCACGCAACTGTACCGATGCTCGTGCAGGTAATGCGTCGGCGGCAACACCACGGAACACATGGAGCGGGCATGCCGGCAACGCGGATGAAAGGCGCAGCCCGTCGGCAAATTCAGCGGGCTGGGTGGCTCACCCGGCAAGGGCTGCGTCGGTAATGGCCGATGCGGGTCAATCTCGGGAATCGCCTGGATCAGCGCCGCCGTGTACGGATGGCGTGGCGCCGTAAAGACCGCCTCCACCGGACCTTCCTCGACGATCTTGCCCAGGTACATCACCGCCACGCGGTCGCACAGGCGACGCACAATGGCGAGGTCATGGGCAATGAACAGGATCGCCAGGTTCATGCGCTGCTGCAGCGCCAGCAGCAGGTTGATGATCTGCCCCTGGATCGACACATCCAGCGCCGCCACGCATTCGTCGGCGATGATCAGGCGTGGCTCCACCGCCAGCGCCCGGGCAATTCCGACGCGCTGGCATTGCCCGCCGCTGAGGGAGCCGGGTTTGCGGCTGGCCAGTTCGGGGCGCAGGCCGACCAGCTCGAGCAGTTGATTCACGCGTGCTGGAATCTGCCCTGGCGCGACCTTGCGCTGCACACGCAGCACTTCGGCAAGGGTTTCGCCGATGGTGTGGCGCGGGTTCAGCGCCGCATACGGGTCCTGGAAGATCATCGCGGTTTCCTGGCGCAGGCGAGCGATGTCGATGGCGCTGCCGTGGGCCATGTCGATGCCATCGAACAACACCTGCCCGGCGCTGATCGGGTTGAGGTGCAGGATGGCGCGGCCGAGGGTGCTTTTGCCGCTGCCAGACTCACCGACCAACCCCAGGGTCTGGCCTGCCGCCAGCTCCAGCGATACACCGTTCACCGCCCTCACCCACTGCTTGTTCAAACCGAACAGGCCGGTGCCGGAGGCGGCAAACTTCACCTCAAGGTCTTTGATCTGCAACAGGCTCATGGCTGCACTCCCAACGGGTAATGACAGGCGACGCGCGAACCTTGCGGCAGCACCTCGGTGCACAAGGCCCCCGCCTGCGGGCAGCGCGGATTGAACCGGCACCCGGCGGGCAATGCGTCCAGCAACGGCGGCTGCCCAGGGATCGTGCGCAGCAAGGCGTGGCCGCTGCTGTGGGCTGGCTGGCAGTCGATCAAGCCGGCGGTGTACGGGTGCTGCGGCCGAGCCAGCAGGTCGTATTTGCTGCCGTGCTCGCACAGGCGCCCGGCGTACATCACGGCGATGGCGTCGCAGGTTTGCGCGACCACGCCGAGGTCGTGGGTAATCATGATGATCGACAGGCCGCGTTGATCACGCAGGTCCAGCAGCAAGCGCAGGATCTGCGCCTGCACCGTCACATCCAGGGCGGTGGTCGGCTCGTCGGCGATCAGTACCTTCGGGTTGCACCCCAGGGCTACGGCGATCATCGCCCGCTGGCGCATGCCACCGGAAAACTCGTGGGGGTAATTGTCGACACGCGCCTGGGGATCGGGGATTCCCACCTGGCGCAGCACCTCGATGGCCTGCAGGCGCGCGTCTTTTTTTGAGGCGCCTTGATGCAGGCGAATGCCCTCGGCAATCTGCTCGCCGATACGCATCAACGGGTCGAGGTGGCTGCTGGGGTTCTGGAAGATCATGCCCAGCTTGCCGCCACGCACGGCCCGCATGCCAGCGTCATCCAGTGACAACAGGTCCTGGCCGGCCAGCCGCACAGTGCCACCTTGCACGCGCAGGCTGGGCGATGGCAGCAGGCGCATCAAGCCGCGACAAGCCATGGTCTTGCCCGAGCCGCTTTCGCCCACCAGGCCAAGGATTTCACCCTCGGCCAAATCGAAGGACACCCGGTCCACCAGGGTCACGTCACGCCCGCTGTTGTTGGCGATCACGCTGAGGTCGCGCACTTGCAGCAGGCTCATGAGCGATCCCCCAACACTTGCGCCACACCATCAGCCAACAGGCTGAAACCCATGGCCAAGGTCACGATGGCCAACCCCGGAAAAGTGCAGATCCACCAGGCCGTGGTGATAAAGGCCTGCCCCTCGGCCACCATCGTGCCCCATTCGGCAGTCGGCGGTTGCACGCCCAGGCCCAGGTAGCTGACGGCGGCGCCATTGAGCAGGACCAGCACCGCGTCAGACATGGAAAACACAATCGAACCGAACATCGCGTTGGGCAGCAGATGCCGGAACAGAATGCGCCCATGGCCAAAGCCCAGGCTGTTGGCGGCCAGGGCGAACTCGCTTTCCTTGAGCACCAGGATCTGCGAGCGGATCAGCCGCGCATACGACACCCAGCCCACCAGGGCCATGGCGATGTAGAAGCTTTTAAGGCCTGGGCCGAGGATGGCCATGATCGCCAGCATCAGCACCAGGAACGGGAACGCCAGGATCACATCGATCACACGCATGCAGAAACTGTCGAAGCGCCCGCCGATATAGCCGGAGACGGCGCCGACGAAGGTGCCGATCATGAACGGAAAAATCACGCCGACGATTGCCAACTGCAGGTCAATGCGCGCGCCCCAGATCACCCTCGAAAGGATATCCCGGCCATAGTTATCCGTACCAAACGGATGTGCCAGGCTGGGGCCGAGCAAACTGAAATCGGTGTTCTGCGCGATCGGGTCATAGGGTGCGATCCAGGGTGCACACAGCGCAAGCACCAACCACACCAGCAAAATCAACAGGCCCCACGCGGCGGTCAACCGGCCATTGCGAAAACCGAAACGCAGGCGCAAGCGCCACGGGGCAATTAATGGGCGGCTGCTCATTGCATCTTCACCCGTGGGTCGAGGGCCACCGTCACCACGTCGGCGATGAAGTTGACTACCACCGTCGCGCAGGCCAGCACCATGGCCACGCCCTGCACCACCATGTAGTCGCGGGTGAAAATGCCGCGCACCAGCAACTGGCCGATGCCGGGGATGGCGAACAGGCTTTCGATCACCACCGTGCCGCTGATCAGCCAGCCGATATTCACCGCCAGCAGGTTGACCGCCGGCACCAGGGAATTGGGCAGCACGTGGCGACGGAACACCGCGGCTTCTGACAGCCCACGGGCGCGGGCGGCAGTCACATGGTCAGCCTGCAACTCCATCAACATGCTCGCCCGCAGGTTGCGTACCAGCACGGCCGACAACGCCAGGGCAATCGTCAGGCACGGCAAAACCATGTGGTGCGCCTTGTCCAGCCAGGTGCGACCGTAACCAGACACCGGAAACAACCCCCATTGCACACTCAGCAACAAGATCAGCATCAAGCCCAGCCAGAACGCCGGCATGCCCAGGCCGACCGTGGTGAATACGCGGATCAGGTTATCGGCCCAGCCGCCTTTATTGCGTGCGGCCAAGGTCGCCAACGGCACCGCGATCAGCAGCGCCAGCACCACGCTGCCCAGCACCAATACCAGCGTGGGCTCGATGCGGGTAACGATCAGCTTGAGGGCGTCGACTTTGTACAGCAGCGATTGGCCGAGGTCGCCCTTGAGCAGGTTCTTGAGGAAGTAGAAATATTGCAGCCACAACGGCTGGTCGAGGCCGTACTGGGCGCGGATCTTCAGCAAGGCGTCGGGCGTGCTGCGCGAGCCCAGCAAGGCGCGCGCCGGGTCGCCGGGAATCGAGCGCACCAGCACAAAGGTGATCAGGCTGATGCCAAACAGCACCGGCAGCAATTGCAGCGGCCGGGAGAGCACAAAGCGATAACGCGCCAGGTTCATCCGTCAGCCTCGATGACGAGCGAGAAAGTCCAACAGCACCGGGAAGTACGCCTGGGGTTCCTCATAAAAGGGCATATGGCTGCTGTTGGGGAATACATGCAATTCAGCGTGCCGGGCGGCAAGCTTCATGCGCAGGGCACAGGCCGGGGTGAGTTCGTCGTGCTGACCGGTGGTGATCAGGATCGGCATCTTGAATTCGGCCATCTCGGGGATGCGGTTCCAGTCCTTGAGGTTGCCGATGTAGAGGAATTCGTTGGGGCCCTGCATGGTTTCGTAGGGCCCCATGTTCCAGTCGCCCAGAGATCGCTTGACCGGCTCGGGCCACTCATCGAGGCGGCACACGTGGCGGTAGTTGAGCAAGGTAATCGCGGCCTGGTACTGCGGGTGGTCCAGGGTGCCCAGGGCCTCGTGGCGCTGCATCATCGCCACGGTTTCGCTGCCGAGGGCGCCGCGCAGGCGTTCCAGCTCCTGGGACAGGTGGGGAATGTCGCCGACGGTGTTTTCGAGGATCAGGCTTTTCAGTGCGTCGGGGTAATGGATGGCGTATTCGATACCGAGCCAGCCGCCCCAGGAATGCCCGAGCAGATGCACGCGGCCCAGGCCCAGGGCTTGGCGGACGGTTTCGACTTCTTCGACATAACGGCCGATTTCCCACAGGGAAACGTCGGTGGGTCTGGCTGATGCGCCCGTGCCAAGCTGGTCGAATGCAACCACTCGCAGGTTATGGTCCTTGAGCCAGCCATGGGCGTCGCGCAAGTAGTCGCACGGCAGGCCCGGCCCGCCGTTGAGGCACAGCAGCACCTCATCGCCTTCGCCGAAGCTGTAGACCACGAGGTTATGGCCGTCGACTTGCACGTTGTACTGCTGGTCGGGGGCAATTTCACGCCACATGCATACATTCCTTGTGTAGTGTCGGCCTGGCAGGTAGCGGCCGTTGCTCAGGCCAACACTACCGAGGATGCCGCGCGTCCATAACCTAGCATTTCTTATAGGTTTGGCCTGGCAGTCCTTCGCCGGGGCGTGGCATTCTACTTGCAGCAAGTCGAGATTCAAATGAATTCGGGAGCAGAACGGATGCTGGCCAAGCTGACTGCCTTAAATCACCGTCTGATGCCGGGCAGGAGCCTGGATGAACAGATGGACAACACCTTTATCCTCGCCCAGCAGTTGGGCTTCGATGCACTGGTGTATGACTACACCCCGGTGCCGATCGACCAGGATGGTGCGTTGATCACGCCTTCGGTGCTGGAACTGCGCAACACCCCGTCCGACTGGCACACCTTGTGGTGCAGAGAAGGGTTCTACCAGATCGACCCGGTGCAACACGTGGCGCTGAGTACGGTGTCGCCCTTCGTGTGGTCCTACGACGTCAAGGTCGATACCCCCCTGCAAAAGATCATCGACCCCTGCCATGCGCCGGTTTCATCCTACCTGCACGACCAGCAACTGACCTGCGGCGTCAGCGTTCCGATCCACCTGCCCCGCGGCGGTTTCGCCTCGCTGACCGGCTTGCGTACCGGCAAGGCCCGCAGTGTGTTGCAGGATGCGCAGCAGACCTTGTCGGATTTCAGCCTGATTTCCCACGCCTTGCAGGAGGCGGCCTACCCGCTGTTCAGCAAAGAGCTACGCACTTACCCGCATATTCACCTGACTAAACGCGAACGCGAGTGCCTCAAGTGGGCCGCCGACGGCCTGACGGCCGCCGAAATCGCCACGCAATTGAGCCGCTCACTCGCCGTGGTCACCCTGCACCTGGCGTCGGCGATGCACAAGTTGGGCGCCAAGAACCGCGTACAGGCCGTGGTTCGTGCCACTCATTACCGCTTGCTCGACGATTGACCACCCGGCAAAACCTAGCTGTTTTGCTAGTTACTTAAATGTCCCTCACGCATTATCGTGTCCCTGGTCCTTTTTTTTCAGAGCAGGGTACGAAATGGAATTCATCGAAAAAATCCGCGAAGGGTATGCGGCGTTTGGCGCCTACCAAACCTGGTACCGCGTCACCGGTGACCTCTCCAGCGGCCGCACCCCCCTGGTGGTTATCCACGGCGGCCCCGGATGCACCCATGATTATGTCGACGCGTTCAAGGACGTCGCGGCCAGCGGCCACGCCGTGATCCACTACGACCAGTTGGGCAACGGCCGCTCCACCCATCTGCCCGACAAAGACGCGTCGTTCTGGACCGTCGGCCTGTTCCTCGAAGAGCTCAACAACCTGCTGGACCACCTGCAGATCAGCGATAACTACGCGATCCTCGGCCAGTCCTGGGGCGGCATGCTCGGCAGTGAACACGCGATCCTGCAACCCAAGGGCCTGCGCGCCTTCATCCCTGCCAACTCGCCGACGTGCATGCGCACCTGGGTCAGCGAAGCCAACCGCCTGCGCCAATTGCTACCGGAAGGCGTGCATGAAACCCTGCTCAAACATGAAGCCGCCGGCACCTATCAAGACCCGGAATACCTCGCCGCGTCGCGGGTGTTCTATGACCATCACGTGTGCCGGGTCATCCCGTGGCCGGAAGAGGTGGCACGCACCTTCGCCCAGGTCGATGCGGACCCGACGGTGTACCACGCCATGAGCGGCCCGACCGAATTCCACGTGATCGGCAGCTTGAAAGACTGGACATCCATTGGCCGACTGTCGGCGATCAATGTGCCGACCCTCGTGATCTCCGGCCGCCACGACGAAGCCACGCCGCTGGTGGTCAAGCCGTTCCTGGATGAAATCGCGGATGTGCGCTGGGCACTGTTTGAAGACTCCAGCCACATGCCCCACGTGGAAGAACGCCAGGCGTGCATGGGGACGGTGGTGAAGTTTCTGGATGAGGTGTGCTCAGCGCATTACAAGGAACTCAAGGCTGGCTGAGTCAATGTGGGAGCTGGCTTGCCAGCTCCCACATTAAGCCCCCCCCCTTTCGGCTTCAGGCCTGCGAGGTCTCAGGCTTGGATGTTTTCCTGGGCGCATCCGCCACCAGCGGAATCTCGCGTCCCTCGGCGTCAAACAACTTGCCGCCTTTGAAATAATCCCCATCACGCAGTTCCGACACATCACGGAAGCACAGGCTGCGCTCGGTCCCCGCGACAAACACCGATTGCTGGTCCGAATTGCCGGCGGTGAAATGGTTGAACGCCAGGTTCAGCAGGATCGCCATGATCGCCGACGAGCTGATCCCCGAGTGGAAGATGGTCGCGAACCAGGACGGGAAGTGATCGTAGAAGCTCGGTGCAGCAATCGGGATCATGCCAAACCCGATGGAGGTAGCGACGATGATCAGGTTCATGTTGTTGCGGTAATCCACCTTCGACAAGGTGCGGATGCCACTGGCTGCCACAGTGCCGAACAGCACGATCCCGGCGCCGCCCAGCACCGAGGTGGGCACCGCCGCGATGACGCGCCCCATGAAGGGCAACAAGCCGAGGATCACCAGGAACAGCCCGCCCGTGGCCACCACGAAGCGGCTCTTCACGCCGGTAACCGCCACCAGGCCGACATTCTGGGCGAAGGCGCTTTGGGTGAATGAACCGAAGATCGGCGCAAACATGCTCGACAGCATGTCGGCGCGCAGGCCGTTACCCAAGCGTTTGGAGTCGACCTTGGTGTCGATGATTTCACCCACGGCCAGGATATCCGCCGAGGTCTCGACCAGTGTCACCATGACCACGATGCACATGGAAATGATCGCCGCCACATGGAAGGTCGGCATGCCGAAATGGAACGGTGTGGGGAAACCGAACATCGGCCCCTGTGTGACGCCGGAGAAGTCGGCCATGCCGAGGAACACCGCAATCACGGTGCCGATCACCATCGCCAGCAGGATCGACAAGCGCGAAATGGTCGCACTGCCGATCTTGCTCAGCAGCAATACCAGCACCAGCGTCAACGCCGCCAGGCCGATGTTGGACATGCTGCCAAAATCGGCCGCGCGGCTGTTGCCGCCCATGGCCCAGCGCGCCGCAACCGGCATCAAGGTCAAGCCGATGGTGGTGATCACAATCCCGGTCACCAGCGGCGGGAAAAACTTGGTGATCCGCGAAAACACCGGAGTGATCAATAGCCCGATAAACGACGCGGCCATCACCGCCCCGAGAATCGCCGGCACGCCGCCCGCGCCATCACTGCCGACAATCGCCACCATGGTTGCCACGCCCGCAAACGAGACACCCTGCACCAGCGGCAACTGACAACCAAAAAACGGCAGGCCCAGGGTCTGCAGCAGCGTGGCCAGGCCGCCGGCAAACAACGACGCGGCGATCAACAGGCCGATATCCGCCGGCGACAAACCGGCCGCCTGGCCGACGATCAACGGTACCGCGACGATGCCGCCGTACATGGTGAGCACATGTTGCAGGCCGTAAGCCATGTTGGCGGCGACGCCGAGATTCTCATCTTCTGGCCGCTGCGGTGACGCCTTCGGGATAGTCATGGTGAGGGGTTCTCTGTTTTTGTTGTGCGGCCACTGTATGCAATGTTTGGACTGGATGTCCATAGAGTTGTATACAATCAATCGAACAAGATACCCTCCATCGGCGTTACAAAAACAATCCGGCCGTGATGAGCCAGAACGCCAAAGGACCCAGAACAATGAAAAAGGCATTACAGGGAGCGACCGTTGCACTCACCCTCCTCGGCGGTGGGGAGGCCGTCGCAGTGGAATGGATGAACAACAGCGTAGGATTTCGCTACGGCCAGCAGTTCACTAATCCGAACAACCCCGACGAATTCAGCAAGCGCATCTACAGCTTCACCCACGCCAGCGGCTACCGGTACGGCAGCAATTTCCTCAACCTCGATGTGTTCCTGTCCGACAGCCGCGACCCGCGCAAGGGCACCGATCATGGCGGGAGCGAGGTGTACGCGGTGTATCGCCACCAGGTGTATGCATCGCGGGTGTTCGACGTGCCGCTGGGCAGCGGGCTGATCAAGGATTACGCACTGACCCTGGGTTTCGATGCCAACCGCAACAACAACTTCGCCTCAGCGAAAAAACGCGCACTGGTGATCGGCCCGACCTTGAAGTTCAACACGGTCGGCGTGCTGGACCTGAGCCTGATGTACTACAAGGAAAGGAACCACACCGGCATCCCTGGCGCGCAGGAGTCGAACCACACGTTCGACGATACCTACCTGCTCAACCTGACGTGGATGCGCCCGTTCGAGATCGCCAACCACGCGGCGAAATTCCAGGGCTTTATCAATTATGTCGGGGAAAAAGGCGAGGACTACCACGGCCGCGACAGCGAGCCCGAAGCCCTGATGCGCACTGCGCTGATGGTGGCAGTGCGACCGGGCAAAAGCGTCAAGCCGAACCTGTACCTTGGGGTGGGCTACGAGTACTGGCATAACAAGTTCGGCGTAGACGGCGGCCGGGGGAGCCGCACATCGACGCCGACGGTGAACATGGAAATCACCTTCTAACCGGAGAAACCCAATCAAACGGTGGGCGCAGGCAAGCCAGCTCCCACCGTGTTGACCGCATTGTCATTTCAGCTCCGGTGCCAGCGCTGAAGCGTCGGCTTTTGGCCGCGCCAGCCAGTAGCCCAATACGGCCAACGGCGCAGTCGCCAGCATCACGATCACGGTAATCAGCAGGGGCTGGTCGAGCATCGACGACACCAGCAGGCTGCTGAGAAAGCACAAGCCCAGTTGCAGGGTGTTTTGCAGGGCCGCCGCCTTGCCGGAGTTTTCCGAAAAGGGCATCAGCGCATTCGCCACCACGATGGGGTAACTGGCACCGTTGCACAGCGCCATCAGGCAGAACGGAATCAATAAGGTGGTGAGCGTCGGCACGGTCAAGGTGGCGACCAGGTACAACGCCACCATGCTGATGCAGTACGCCAGCAGCAACCACGGCAGCAGCGTCTTGCCCGGTAAGTGCTGCAAGGCACTGCGGCAACTGTAGCCACCAATCAGAAAGGCCAGGGTCGGCAGCACGTAGCTCAGGCCGATGTCATTCGGGCTGTAGCCCATGCCGCCGAGAATGAACGGCGACGCGGTCAGCCAGGCGAAAAAACTGGCCGAGCAGGCGGCGAAGATCATCACGTTGCCGGTAAACACGCGGGACGTGAGCAGTTGCCCATAACCGAGACGTACCGGTTTGCGCTCCTCCGTAGGACGTTTCGGCACGCCGCGCAGAAATACGGTCGGCAGCAGCAACAGCACCGAGACGCCCAGCAATACGCCGAAAATCGCCTGCCAACCGAAGTGATTCAGCACCATTGCGCCCAACAGCGGTGCGAGCGCCGGCGACAACGACATCAGCGGCATGATGCTGGCGAACACACGATGGGCCTTGTCGGCCGGGTAGCGATCGATCACCAGGGCCTGCCAGCTCACAGCGGCGGAACACACGCCAATCGCCTGAATAAAGCGCAGCGCCAGCAGTTGCGGTGCGGTCTCGACCCAGAACATGCCCGCGCAGCCCAGTACAAACAGGCTAAGGCCGGCGAGCAGGATTGGCTTGCGCCCCAGGCGGTCGGACAATGGCCCCCACAGCAACTGCCCGACCGCGAAGCCCGCGAGGAAAATACTCAAGCTGGCGCCCACCGCGCCAGCGCCAATGTGCAACTGCTCGCCCATGGCGCCGAACGCCGGCAAATACATGTCCATTGCGAGGTAACCGAGCATGCTCAGCCCCGCCAGATACCACGTGAAACCAAAAGAATTTTTCATTGAAGCCTTGCTGACCTTGCCATCAAACTATTTGCTGACTGGCGCCCATTATGAAGCTGACAGTTTGTGTGTGAAGCGATAATAATTGGACACTTTTATCAATAAATTTGAAGGCAACCACAATGTGGTCCGAATATTCCCTGGATGTCGTCGATGCCGTTGCGCGGCATGGCAGCTTCAGCGCAGCCGCCCAGGAACTGCACCGGGTGCCGTCGGCCATCAGCTACACGGTGCGCCAGCTTGAAGAGTGGCTGGCGGTGCCGCTGTTCGTGCGACGCCACCGCGACGTCGAGCTGACACCCGCCGGTCGCCTGTTTATCGACGAAGCCCGTGGCGTGATGAAAAAAATGCTTGGCACGCGGCGCTTGTGCCAGCAGGTCGCCAATGGCTGGAGTGGCCAGTTGAAGGTGGCGGTGGACTCCATCGTCAAACCCCAGCGCTGCCGACAGTTGGTAGTGGATTTCTATCGGCAGTTTCCCGAGGTCGAGCTGTTGCTGGAGTACGAGGTGTACAACGGCGTGTGGGATGCGTTGGCGGATGAGCGCACTGACATTGTGATCGGCGCCACCAGCGCGGTGCCGGTCGCCAGTCATTTTACCTTTCGCGATATGGGCTTGTTGAACTGGCTCTGCGTGGTCAGCGCGCGGCATCCGCTGGCAAGCGTCGAAGGCTTGCTGAGCGACGATCAATTGCGCCCCTTCGCTTCGCTGTGCATGACCGACACCTCGCGTAATCTGCCCAAGCGCGACACCTGGACCCTGGATAACCAACGCCGGCTGGTGGTGCCGAATTGGTCCTCGGCCCTTGATTGCCTGCGTGACGGCCTGTGCGTCGGCATGGCGCCGGCGCATCAGGTGTTGCCGTGGATCGAACGCGGTGAGCTGGTGGCGCTGCAACTGAGCCGGCCGTTTCCGGCCAGCCCGTCGTGCGTGGCCTGGGCGCAGAGCAAGCTGTCGCCGGCCATGGCGTGGTTGCTGGAGTACCTGGGGGATACCGAGACCATGAACCAGGAATGGCTGAACGGGCCAGATCTATGAACATCAGGTAGATCGAATGTGGGAGCGGGCTTGCCCGCGAAGGCGGCGTGTCAGGCGCTACATTTGTTGCTGACCCACCCCATTCGCGAGCAAGCCCGCTCCCACAGTGTGATTGTCTTTCAACTCAACAGGCGGGCAATGGCCCGCACAATCATCTCGACTTCCTTGGCGTCCAGGGTCAGCGGCGGCAGCAGGCGAATGACCTTGCCGCGCGTCACGTTGATCAGCAGCCCGTGCTCTTGCGCGGCACGCAGGGCCAGGTCACGATAAGGGCGCGCCAGCTCGATCCCGATCATCAAGCCCTGGCCACGAATCGCCAGTACCTGCGGGTGCTCGCTCAACTCCACCCGCAACTGTGCCAGCAAGCGTTCGCCCTGCTGCGCAGCGTTCTGCAGCAAGCCTTGTTCTTCGATGATTTCCAGCACCGTGCACCCGACCCGGCACGCCAACGGGTTGCCGCCGAAGGTGCTGCCGTGGCTGCCCGGTGTGAACAACTGGGCCACCGCGGCACGGGCCAGGCAAGCGCCAATCGGTACGCCATTGCCGAGGCCTTTGGCCAGGGTCATCACGTCGGGGAGAATGCCTTCATGCTGGAAGGCGAACCAGGCGCCGGTGCGGCCGATGCCGGTCTGAATTTCATCGAGCATCAGCAGCCAGCCGTGGCGTGTGCAGTGATCACGCAGGGCTTGCAGGTAGCCCGGCGGCGGCGGCAGTACGCCACTTTCACCCTGGATCGGCTCCAGCAGGACCGCTGCGATCCGCGAGCCAAATGCTTGGGTGATCGCTTCTATCGCGGCGATATCGCCAAACCCCACCTTGAGAAAATCCCCCGGCAACCGTTGGAAACCCAAGCGCACCGATGGCCCATCGCTGGCGGCCATCGTGCCCAGTGTGCGGCCATGGAAAGCGTTTTCCATGACCACCACCAAGGGGGCTTCAATGCCCTTCTTCCAGCCATGCAGGCGCGCCAGTTTCAGCGCTGTTTCGTTGGCCTCGGCACCGGAATTGTTGAAGAAGGCGCGGTCCAGGCCAGACAGTTGGGTGAGGCGCTGGGCCAGCCGTTGCTGCCAGTCGATGCTGTAGAGATTGGAGGTGTGCAACAGCAAGCCGGCCTGCTCGCTGATTGCCGTCACCAGCCTGGGGTGCGAATGGCCGACATTGGTCACCGCCACGCCGGCCACCGCGTCCAGGTATTCGCGCCCCTGCTGGTCCCACAGGCGTGTGCCCAGGCCGCGGGTGAAGCTCAGGGCCAAGGGTTGGTAAGTGGTCATCAGGCAGGCGGCGGTCATGGTGCGAAGCTCCAGTGCATCGTAGGGATGGCTGCAGTATCGTTAGCCACCCAAGCTGGATAAACTGCACATTCCTGCAATGACTTTAAACCAGGGCTTGATAATGGATCTGTTCCAGGCAATGTCGGTGTACGTGAAAGTGGTCGAGACCGGCAGCCTGACGGCGGCAGCCCAAGCCTGCGGGTTGTCCACGACCATGGTCGGCAATCACCTGCGCGCCCTGGAGCAGCGCCTGGGTGTCAGCCTGCTCAAGCGCACCACACGCAAACAAAGCCTCACGGAATTTGGCGGGCAGTATTACCAGCGCTGCCTGGAAGTGTTGGGGCTGGTGGCCGACTCCGAGCAACTGGCCGAGCAAGCCCATAGCGATGTGCCCAAGGGCACCCTGCGCATCACCGCGCCCCCCGTGTTCGGCACCGAACGCCTCACACCGGCCTTGAGCGAGTTTTCCCGGCGCTACCCGCACATCAACCTGTACGTGGTGTTGAGCAATGAGCGCATGGACTTGGTCGACAGCGGCTTCGACGTGGCGATCCGCCTTGGCGAACTGGAAACGTCGAGCCTGATCGCCAGGCCAATGCAGGACTACACCCTCACGCTGTGCGCCTCACCTGCCTACTTGGCGCGACGCGGCACCCCGTCAAAGCCCGAGGACCTCAGGCAGCATGACTGCCTGGCGTTCGCCTACCCGGCGAATGACAATTGGCGCGACACTGAAAAACGCTGGCGCATGACCGACGATGCCGGCGAGGTGGAAGTGCCGGTGTCCGGCTCATTGACCATCAACAGCTCGCAAGGCTTGCGCCAGGCGGCCGTCAACGGCATGGGCATCATCATGCTCGCCGATGCCCTGGTGCAACCGGACCTGGAGAGCGGCAGGCTGGTGGCCTTGCTCACCACCTATCGCCTGCCCAGCCGCCCCATGCACCTGCTCTACGGCCAGGACCGGTATCGCCTGCCCAAGCTGCGCGCCTTTGTGGATTTCGCCATGGAAAAGTGGGCGCGCTAGAACTCCACGCCCATTTTGCGCAGGCGCGCCGCCGTACTGTCGGCCGACACGTGGTGAATGCCCTGCCAACCCAGGGCAATGGCCGCCTCGATATTGCCGGCGACATCATCGATGAACACCACTTCAGCTGGCTGGATATCCGGCAGGTGGGCACGTACCTGGCTGAGGCTGGCGTGATAAATCGCCGCGTCTGGCTTGATCAGCTTCAACTCGCCGGACACCACGATGTCGCGAAAGCACTGCAGGAATGGGTAATTGGCCCGCGCATACGGGAACGTCTCGGCAGACCAGTTGGTAAGCCCGAACAGCGGCATGTCGGCCTGGTGCAACGCCTTGAGGATCGCCACGCCGTCCGGCAACGCGCCACGCAGCATTTCGTGCCAGCGGTCGTAATAGGCCTGGATCAAGCGCTCATGATGGGGGTATTGCTCGATGAGGCTGAGGGTGCCATCGGCCAGGGTGCGGCCCGCGTCCTGTTGGGTGTTCCAGGCCTGGGTGCAGATATTATCGAGAAACCATTGCCGCTCATGGTCGTCGGCAATCAGCTTGCGATACAGGTGATGCGGGTTCCAATCGAACAGGACACCGCCGAAATCAAAAACTACTGCACGAATCGTCATCAGATCCTCCGTTAGCGTGAGTGATAGCGGATGAAGTCTGGCAGATTCTGGAAGGCAGGAGGCGAGCGTTGACGCCCAAGCGGAGTCTGAAACCACGCAGATCAAAGGTGGAAACAGGCTTATGTGGGCGCTGGCATGCCTGCGATACCATCACCTCGGTGCATCAGATACACCGAGGCGCCTGCATCGCGGGCAAGCCAGGCTCCCACAGCGAGCCAGTTCCTACATTGTCGAGCGTATTCAGGCCTGGATCAGGCCATTGATCTTAACGGTCGGGTTTACATCGGCCTCGTAGTCCACGCCGTCGATTTCAAAGCCGAACAGACGCAGGAATTCCGCCTTGTAGCCGGCGAAATCGCTGATCTCGTTGACGTTGTCGTCGTTGACCTGGTTCCACAGGGCTGCCACGGCGTCCTGGACTTTAGGTTCCAGCTCGGCCAGGTCGGCACGCAGGCGACCGTCGGCGTCGAGCTTCGGCTCTTTGCCGTACAGGCTGTCCTTGAACAGGCCATACACCTGCTCGATGCAACCTTCGTGGGTGCCCTGCTCTTTCATCACTTTGAACAGCAGCGACAGGTACAGCGGCATGATCGGGATGGCCGAGCTCGCCTGGGTCACCACGGCCTTGAGCACCGATACACGGGCGTCGCCCTTGAGTGCCGCGAGGTTGTCGCGCAGGGTCAGGACTTTTTTGTCCAGGTCTTTCTTGGCTTCGCCGATGGAGCCGTTCCAGTAGATGTCCTGGGTCAGCTTTTTACCGAGGTAGGTGAACGCAGTGGTCTTGGCGCCTTCGGCCAGGACGTCGGCGTCACGCAGGGCGTCGATCCACAGCTGCCAGTCTTCGCCGCCCATGACTTTCACGGTGCCGTCGATTTCTTCCTGGGTGGCCGGCTCAAGGGTGGTGTCGACCACAACGCCTTTGTCGGTGTTGATACCGCGCAGGGTCACGGCCTTGCCGATCGGCTTGAGGGTGGAATTGTGCACCACGCCTTGCGGGTCGGTACGGCGAGGCGCGGCCAGGCTGTAGACAACCAGGTCGATCTTGCCCAGGTCTTTCTTGATGGTTTCGATGGTCAGGCGCTTGATATCGTCGGAGAACGCGTCACCGTTGATGCTCTTGGCGTACAGGCCTTTTTCGACGGCAAACTTCTCGAACGCAGCGCTGTTGTACCAGCCGGCGGAGCTCAGTTTGCCTTCTTCGCCTTCTTTCTCAAAAAACACGCCCAGGGTGTCGGCGCCGCAGCCAAACGCAGCACTGATGCGCGCGGCCAGGCCGTAGCCAGTGGAAGCGCCGAGGACCAGCACCTTTTTGGGGCCGCCTTCGATGGCGCCGTGCTCAGTTACGTAGTCGATCTGCTCCTTGACGTTCGCTTCACAGCCAACAGGGTGAGCGGTCACACAGATAAAGCCACGAACCCGCGGTTTGATGATCATAAAATTTCTGCCTCTTCCAAGGTGCCGAAGGCCAGTGGTGGCCATTCAACTTCAATCGTACCGGTCTATGACGTCCAAAAAACCGAAGCGTCACGATAGTCGCAAATCTTCCGTTTACAAAATCCAATCCACACCGCTCGGCAAGGGTTAAAAACTGTGTAGAGCCTTCACAATTTCGCAATATTTAAAACGCCTATCCAGCGCAGAACGTCTTATCATGATGCAGTTGTTTCAATATGTTTCAAAACCCCACCACTCGCAGCCACGGATCCGGACCTGTCGAATGGCGTCCTGCTGGAGCTGAGTTACATGAACAAGCCTGCTTTGCGTAAAAAAGCGGTATCGGTCGCCTGGGTACTCGGTGTGCTGCTGATTATTGATATCTTCCCCGAGACCACACTGGTGTTCCTGGGCCTGGTGGTGGTCTGCGGTATCTACGACTTCCTGCGCAATGGCCTGTATGACGCGGGCACCCTCAAGAAATATTTTATCGGCAGTGGCCGCAACACCTGGCTGCTGGCGCCGTTCAATACCTTGTTCGACCTGTTGAGCTCGCGTAATCGCCACGTTTACACGATGCGTGACCTGCCGCCGGCCTGGCGCGAAGACCTGCAACAGGTCATCGATGATGCCATGGCCCACAAGGACGAAATCATCGATTACCTGGACGCACGCATGGCCGAGAAGAAGCGCGGCATGTTGTTTTTCCAATGGTATGGCCGGCCCATCGAGACCGCCCTGGACATTCCGACGCTGCGCGAAAAGCTGCCGTTCGTGAAGACCATCGGCGTGTCGGTGTTCAATGAAAACCGCTCGACGTCGTTTCACTTCGGGCCCCTGCGCATGATGTTCCGCGTGCTCTACAACATGGCACCGGCGCCCCATCACGAAGGGGTGTACATCCAGGTGGGCAAGCACAAGCACTACTGGCACGACGACCCGCTGTTCATCTTCGATGACACGTTGATGCATGCCTCCTTCAACAAAAACGATGCAAAGCGTTACTGCCTGTTCATCGACATCGTGCGGCCCACCCCGCTGCCTTCGGTGCTCAACGCCGTGATCGCTGGATTTGCCGGCATGGTCTTTACCCTGCGTCGGGTTTTCTACAAAAACTGGAAGCTGATTCAGTAAGTTCTGCGGCATGATGGTGCTGGACGGTGTTTGCGCTCGGCCTTGTGCCTGAGGTAAATAACGTGCTCGTGCGACCGAAATCGGCGCCCATCATTCTCAAGCCATCGCGGCCCCTTGCGGGTGCGGTGGCTGCGCTTTCAAGGAATCAGAATGCCCCAACGTCATGTCATCAATGCTTCCGTCAGCCCCAAGGGCAGCCTCGAAACCCTGTCACAACGTGAAGTCCAGCAACTGAGCGAAGCCGGTACCGGCAGCATCTACACCCTGTTCCGCCAATGCGCCCTGGCGATCCTCAACACCGGTGCGCACATCGACAACGCCAAGACCATTCTCGACGCCTACAAGGACTTTGAAGTACGCATCCACCAGCAGGACCGTGGTGTGCGCCTCGAACTGCTGAATGCCCCCGCCGACGCGTTCGTCGATGGCGAAATGATCGCCAGCACCCGCGAGATGCTGTTCAGCGCCCTGCGCGACATTGTCTACACCGAGAACGAACTCGACAGCCAACGCATCGACCTGAGCAACTCCCAGGGCATCACCGACTACGTGTTCCACCTGCTGCGCAACGCCCGTACGCTGCGTCCAGGTATCGAACCGAAAATCGTCGTGTGCTGGGGCGGCCACTCGATCAATACCGAAGAATACAAATACACCAAGAAAGTCGGCCACGAACTGGGCCTGCGCAGCCTCGACGTGTGCACCGGCTGCGGCCCTGGCGTGATGAAAGGGCCGATGAAAGGCGCGACCATTTCCCACGCCAAGCAGCGTATCACCGGTGGGCGCTACCTGGGCCTGACCGAGCCGGGCATCATCGCCGCCGAAGCGCCAAACCCGATCGTCAACGAGCTGGTGATCTTGCCGGACATCGAGAAACGCCTGGAAGCCTTCGTACGCGTCGGCCACGGCATCATCATCTTCCCGGGCGGTGCCGGTACGGCGGAAGAGTTCCTGTACCTGCTGGGCATCCTCATGCATCCGGACAACCGCGACCTGCCCTTCCCGGTCATCCTCACCGGGCCGAAACACGCCGCGCCGTACCTGCAGCAACTGCACGCATTCGTCGGTGCCACCCTGGGTGAGGCTGCACAGGCGCACTACCAGATCATCATCGACGACCCGGCCGAAGTGGCACGCCAGATGACCGCCGGCCTCAAGGCCGTGAAGCAGTTCCGCCGCGAGCGCAACGACGCGTTCCACTTCAACTGGCTGCTGAAGATTGACGAGGGCTTCCAGCGCCCGTTCGACCCGACCCACGAAAACATGGCCAGCCTGCAACTGAGCCACGCGCTGCCGCCCCACGAACTCGCCGCCAACTTGCGTCGTGCATTCTCGGGGATCGTGGCGGGTAACGTGAAGGACAAGGGTATTCGCCTGATCGAGCAGAACGGCCCGTATGAGATCCACGGCGACCCGGCCATCATGAAACCGCTGGACGAATTGCTACAGGCGTTTGTCGCCCAGCACCGCATGAAGTTGCCGGGTGGCGCGGCGTATGTGCCGTGCTACCGCGTGGTGCAATGAATTAGCGTTGTACTGCCACACATTTGATTTCCACCAACAGACCGGGGTGTGCCAGTTCCGACACCCCGATCGTGGTCCAGGCGCAATGCCCGCGTGGAAACAGGCGGTTTTTCACTTCGCGAAAAACCGCCATGTGCTGGCTCATGTTCACGTGGTAGGTGGTCATGTCCACCACGTCGTCGAAGGTGCAGCCGCCCTCTTCCAATACCTGCCGCAGGTTCTCCCAGGCCGCGACG
This sequence comes from Pseudomonas sp. MYb13, assembly GCF_002980075.1. Classification (NCBI taxonomy): domain Bacteria; kingdom Pseudomonadati; phylum Pseudomonadota; class Gammaproteobacteria; order Pseudomonadales; family Pseudomonadaceae; genus Pseudomonas; species Pseudomonas sp. MYb13. Next base: position 77,916 of record NZ_PCQI01000013.1, read on the forward strand.
AATTGCGCCTCGGGGTCCTCGATCACCGCCAACCCTGCCGTACGCCCGACCTGCCCTGCGCAGTACAGCGTCTTGCCAACTTTGACCGCGGGCACGTAGCCGGCGCGCTCGACGATAGGGTGCATGGCAGTAGGGATGATGAGGTGGCGGTCGGTCATGGTTTGTATCTCTTTAAACCCAGTGGGCGAGCACAGTTCGGACGAGTGTTTTACCTGTTCCGACTCACCCGCACCAGATGAGAGACCTATGGACCAACGCATATCGTCCTCTGTCACTCCTTAGCCTAAGGTAAGGAATATAGCGATTGAGATGTTCACCATGGCGACCGCCCTTGGCCTGGAAACAGGTGACCGGGCCGAATTTGTTGAAATGGAAGACGGGCAGTTTTCCATCATTGCCGCAAGCCACACGGTTCAAGACCTCAAGGGGTTGATCCGTAAACCCGCCAGTCCGGGCTGATCGAATCACTGCCTCCGCCTCGCCAGGCTTCGTCAGCATGGTTTCCATCGTGGCGTTGGTCTGGGTGCTGCAAAGCTGCTACCCGTCGGCCAGGAGCGAGGCGTGACGGTACTGGAACCCCTGCTCCGTACCCGCGAATTGACCGTAGAACATGCGGAGATTGTCTGGCAGGCACTGCGCAAGTTTGTGGCCAACAAGGCTGACGTTGCAGACGGCCCGATCGAGCGCTGCGGCCATGCCGCTGGCTGCAAGTACACGGCCACCTTCGTCCTCAATGCGATCAAGACCACCGGCATGAAGCGGCTGGCCTGAACCGTCGCGTTGCGACAGCGGGCGGGCTTTGGTAAAAAACGCTTCCAACCTTGATCGAGAGAAAGACTGACGTGCGCATGTTTCTACTCGCAGCCTTGGCCACGGCCTCCATACCCGCCCTGGCCGACACCATCACTTGGCCGGACCTGCCAAAAACCTGCTTCGTCAGCGGCCGCTCCGCCACCAGCGCAGATGTGGATACCGGTTGCGCCGCCTTCCTGATCAATGTGAAAGGCCAGGCGGCGGGTACGCCGATCAAGCTGGATATTCCCCAGTACGCCATGCACGTGGACGAAGCCACCGGCAAGGAAACCCCGGTGATCCTCATCCAGGCGGAGGAGAATGGCGAGGTCAAGGCAGTAGGCTACAGGGAACTGGGTACCGATCAGCTCGGTGCCGCGCTTCTGCGGGAGGTGCGGCTGCTGGGCACCCAGAAGCCGATTTAGCCGCTACTCAGCGAACCCAGCCGCCACCCTGCCAGTGGTAGCCATCATTACGCTGCACCCAATGCGGATGCACATAGCGATAGCCCTCGCGCACCGGCTCCCAATGGCCATGCACCGCGACATAGCGCCCGCCTTCCCAGCGCCAGTAACCGCGTGACCATATATAGCCGTAACGCACTGGCGGCTCGACTTCGATCACTTGCACCGGCGGCGGTTGCGGCGCGACGACTTCGACATACTCACGTTGCACCGGCCTGCGCTCATGCACGACGCGCTCTTGCACACACCCGGATGCCGCGACGACCATGGCCGCCAATGCTGCGTAACGTAGCAACATACAAAACCCTCGGGCGCTGGCGCCCAACACTTACACCGGTAAAAAATGCCCCCTTGTTGCAGCCTCGCTCCTGCTTGGCATTAGGTATTTTTAACAGGTGGTGTCTGTCAGCTTGCTGAACCTGCGGTGCTCAAGTCGCGCACGCGACGGTCGGTCGTCGCCATAGGTGAGCGTTCAAGCCGGACCGAAGCGCACCAGCACCGCCTCGACAAATCGCCGCAACTTGGCGGTACGCTGCCGATTGGCGGTGTAGACCAGATGCATCGGCCGGCTCGGCGCCTCGAAATCCGGCAGCACCTGCACCAGCTCCCCCCTGCCAATCGCCGTACCCAGGAAGTCCAAGGGGCCGAGGACAATGCCAAAACCATCCAGCGCTGCCGACATCAACGCCCTGCTTTCGTTGATCTGCAGACGGCTGGTCACCTGAACGGTGTGCTGCGTCGAACCTTGGTAAAACATCCACTCGCGGTCCGCAGGACGTGACCAAAAGGCGTAGCCCAGGCATTCGTGCTGCTCAAGGTCGGCCGGCAACTGCGGCGTACCCCGCGCCGCCAGGTACGCAGGGGAAGCGCAAGCCACCAAGCGATAAGGCGCCAATGGCCGAGCCGTCAGGCCAGTGGTGGCCAAGGGGCCGATGCGAAAGGCCGCTTCGTATCCCTCTTCCACCAGGTCGACAAAACGATCCGTCAGGTGCAGGTCGATGTCCACGTCCGGGTTATCGCGCAGGAACGCAGTAATCAGCGGCATCAGGCTGTAAGAGCCGAAGGTCACGGGTGCAGTGAGTTTCAGCTTGCCGCGCGGCGTGTCATTCATGATCTGCGCCAGGGAGTCCGCAGCCTCGGCTTCCGCGAGGATATGTTTGCACCGCTCGTAATACGCGCTCCCCAACTCCGTAAGGCTTTGCCTGCGCGTGGTGCGATTGAGCAAACGCGCGCCGAGACGCTGCTCCAGCGCGGTCACATGTTTGGCGACCATCTGCGCCGACATGTTCAAACGCTCGGCCGCGCGGGCGTAAGAGCCCAACTCGGCAGCGATCACAAAGGCATTCATGCTCGATAGACGATCCATCATTCCCCACTCCCAGTAACAACACCCACGCCGGAACGCTTATTTATCACCCGCTGGTTGCCAATCATCATAGCCGCTCCCCCTTTCGAAAGGAGCAAGACCATGAAAATTGGCGTGATTGGAGCCGGTTTTATCGGACGTGCCGTGGCACAACTGGCGCTGGCCGCAGGGCATGAAGTGATGCTGAGCAACTCGCGCGGCCCGCAGACCATGAGCAGCGTGCTCAGCGGCATACGCGGCGTCAAAGTGGGCAGTGCAGAAGACGCTGCACAGTTTGGTGACGTGGTGCTGGTGGCGATTCCGTTTGAACACTACCGCAGCGTCCCTGCGCAGTGGTTGGCAGGCAAGACCGTACTGGACGCGAACAATTACTACCCGGAGCGTGACGGGCATTTCCCCGTGCTGGATCGCTTTGAAGCCACCACCAGCCGGCTGCTCGCCGAGCATTTTTCCCAGTCAACGTTGGTCAAGGTGTTCAACGCGATCTTCGCCGCAGACCTTATCGATGATGCCCGCCCCCACGGCGCACCTGACCGCCGCGCATTGCCGGTGGCGGGCGACGAAGCTGTCGCTAAAGCGCTGGTGATCACCCTGCTCGACGAACTGGGCTTTGACGCCGTCGATGCCGGCAGCCTGGATGAAAGCTGGCGGTTCGAGCGTGCCAAGCCCGCGTATTGCGTGGCGCTGGACCAGCCGGGGCTGAAGGCTGCCCTGCAAGCGGCCGAGCGCACGGTCGAGCTGCCTCCCGTCAACCGCGAGCACACCCACGCTTAAACACCCGCCCACAAAAAAGCCCGCTGACCGTTACCGGTTCAGCGGGCTTGTGACATCGGCTCGTTACTGGGCTTACAGCGCCAGGTCAGAGGCCGGCTTGCTCGGCGCAGCCGCAGGCTTGGCAGCCTCGATGGCCTTTGGCGCGGTCACTTGCGGAATAGCAGGTGGCGGCGTCAGTTGCAGGATACCGGCGGTGTAGGCCCATTCCTTGGCAACAGCCTCAGGATTGTCGTTCAGCTTGGTGCCGTAGCTCGGTACGATCTGGTGCAACTTGGTCTGCCACTCAGGGGTCGCGACCTTGTCCTTGAACACTTTCTGCAGCACGGTCAGCATGATCGGAGCCGCGGTGGACGCGCCTGGCGATGCACCCAACAGGCCAGCAATGGTGTTGTCGGCGGAGCTGACCACTTCGGTACCGAGTTTCAGGACGCCGCCCTGCTCTTCGTCACGCTTGATGATCTGCACGCGCTGACCGGCTTGCCACAGGCGCCAGTCGGATTGCTTGGCGTTCGGGAAGTACTCTTGCAACGCCTTGAAGCGGTCGTCATCCGACAGCATCAGTTGGCCGGCGAGGTACTCGACCAGTGGGTATTCACGAATACCGACTTTGGTCATTGGCCAGATGTTGTGGGTGGTGGTGCTGGTCAGCAGGTCCAGGTACGAGCCTTCTTTCAGGAACTTGGTCGAGAAGGTTGCGAATGGGCCAAACAGAATCACGCGCTTGCCATCCAGCACACGGGTGTCCAGGTGCGGAACCGACATCGGTGGCGCGCCAACCGAAGCTTTACCGTAGGCCTTGGCCAGGTGCTGCTCGGCGATGGTTGGGTTATCGGTCACCAGGAACGAACCGCCCACTGGGAAGCCAGCGTATTCCTTGGCTTCAGGAATGCCCGACTTCTGCAGCAGGTGCAGTGCACCGCCGCCGGCGCCGATGAACACGAACTTGGCGTCGGTTTCAGTCTTGGTGCCGTCTTTCAGGTTTTTGTAGCTCACACGCCACGAACCGTCGGCGTTCTTGGTGATGTCCTGCACTTCGCTCGACAGTTTCAGGTCGAACTTAGGAGTGGTTTGCAGGTGAGCGACGAACTGGCGGGTGATCTCGCCGAAGTTAACGTCGGTGCCGATCGGGGTCCAGGTGGCCGCGATTTTCTGGTTCGGGTCACGCCCTTCCATCATCAGCGGAACCCACTTGGCGATCTGCGCCGGGTCTTCGGAATACTGCATGCCGGCGAACAGCGGGCTCGCTTGCAGGGCTTCGTAGCGCTTTTTCAGGAACTTGATGTTGTCATCGCCCCACACAAAGCTCATGTGCGGTGTGGAGTTGATGAACGAACGCGGGTTCTTCAGCACGCCCTGCTGGACCTGCCAGGACCAGAACTGACGGGAGATCTGGAACGCTTCGTTGATCTCGACCGCTTTCGGGATCTCAACGTTGCCGTTCTTGTCTTCCGGGGTGTAGTTCAGCTCAGCCAGGGCCGAGTGACCGGTACCGGCGTTGTTCCAGCCGTTGGAGCTTTCTTCGGCCACGCCATCGAGGCGCTCGACCATCTCCATCGACCAACCCGGCTCCAGCTCATTGAGCCATACACCCAGGGTCGCACTCATGATGCCGCCGCCGATCAGCAGCACATCGACTTTCTTTGCCTCTTCCGCCTGAACGGACGTGATCCCCATCGACAAAGCCAGCCCCAGCAGGGCAGTGTTTACTTTTTTAAACATCAGTAGCACCTATGATAAAACGCCATCCGCCCTACCGCCCCTGATCATGGGCAACCCTCGATCACGCTGCGCCAGGCAACGCACCGCGGGGTTCACACATTCACTAGAGGGCCGCAGGGTGGGCACACAAGGCCGACGTATCGACCTCACTTTTATGTCCCTTCTGCGCTGACTTCTTATCATTATTGGCTTCAGCTACCTGGGCGACAGCCAATCGCTGGGACGTATACGGGTGTACGTACCAGAGAAAGACTAGACCAAGACGGCGCGCAGAATATCACGGCAAACAGCCGATATGCGCTGTTTGGCCAATTGACAGCTCCAAATCGCAGGTTTTGCCGTGTCGATGTCAAGGGTGGCAGGCGCGACCTGAGGTCACAGGCCTGGAACTCTCGTGCAAATAGCTGTTCTAGACACCTTCGTCGTTGCTTGCGTAGCATCGGCGACTGTCCTTCGTGCAATCCTTCCAAATAGAGTTACCCATGACTATCCAGCAAACACCCGGGCACGTGCTGCCCGCGCGCAGCGCCGCCAAAATGGAAGCTGCCATGGCCGTGGGCGCCTTCGCGATCGGCACCGGCGAATTTGCCATCATGGGCCTGATGCCCGACATCGCCCAGAACCTGGGGTTAAGCGAACCGCAGGTCGGGCACGCCATCAGCGCCTACGCCCTCGGCGTGATGGTCGGCGCCCCGCTGCTGGCCATCCTCGGCGCCAAGCTGCTGCGCAAACACATGTTGTTGCTGTTGATGGGCCTGTACGCCCTGGGCAACCTCGCCACGGCCTTCACCCCGACCTTTGGCTCGCTGGTGGCCTTCCGCTTCATCAGCGGCCTGCCCCATGGCGCCTACTTCGGGATTGCCGCCGTGGTCGCCTCGAGCATGGTGCCCAACGACAAACGCGCTGGCGCCGTGGCCCGCGTGATGATGGGCTTGACCCTGGCCATGCTGCTCGGCAACCCCATCGCCACCTTCCTCGGCCAGCACCTGGGCTGGCGCTCGGCCTTTGCACTGGTCAGCGTCATCGCCCTGTGCACCATCGCGCTGGTCTGGCAATTCGTGCCCCATCGCCACGACGAACAACGCAGCGACCCGCGCAAGGAACTGCGCGCATTCACCAAACCGCAGGTGTGGATGGCGCTGTCGATTGGCGCGATCGGGTTTGCCGGGATGTTCTGCGTGTTCAGCTACCTGGCCCCGACCATGCTCGAGGTGACCAAAGTGTCACCCCAGTGGATTCCCTTCGGCCTGGCGGCGTTTGGCGTGGGCGGGATCATCGGCAACATTGCCGGCGGCAAGCTGTTTGACCGCATGCAGTTCCGTGCAGTGGGCTTGATCCTGGTGTGGTCGATGGCCGTGCTGCTGTTCTTCCCCTTCGCGGCATCGTCGCTGTGGGGCGTGCTGCTGAGCATGGGCCTGGTCGGCACCATGGTGGCCCTGGCCGCACCGCTGCAAATCCGCCTGATGGACATCGCCCATGAAGCGCCAAGCCTGGCGGCAGCGTCGAACCACGCGGCGTTCAACCTGGCGAACGCGTTGGGGCCGTGGTTTGGTGGGATGGCGATTACCGCAGGTTATGGCTGGACGAGTACCGGCTATATCGGTGCGGTAACGGCTTTGGTGGGTCTCGGTGTTTATCTCATCGCACGAAGGATGCGAGGCGGACATTGAACCGTTGGTAGATGAACGAATGCGTCGTAGAAATGATCCTACGGCAAGTGTACTGAGTCGGCGCGACGCTATTAGAGTCCGCCGAGCTTAACAGACAAGAACTATTCGCATCTAATACGACGCGTACTTTTACGTGGGCGCATTGTGTTTTTTTCTCTACAATTTGAAAACGCAAATAAAGGAATTTTTCGTGAGCAGCCCTACGAATTCAAACGACCGTTCCAACCATGATGAGATAGATCTGATACCGCTTATTCAGGCACTGTGGACTAGCAAGACCACGATTATTGCAACCACGGTGTTGGGTACAGTTGCTTCTTTGGCTCTCTCTGTCACGTCGCCTGAACAATGGACTGCCAGCACTTACATTACTAAACCTTCCCTCTACAGCTTATATAAAGAAATCAATGAAAAGGACGCGCCCGCGAAGGCCAGCCCGCTGTCATTGGAAACCAAGCTGTACAGCACGATACAGAATGATATTTTCTATTCTGCGATGGGCGTGATGGCTGCCAACTCCATTGCCTTGAAAGACACCCCACCTAAGTCGGGAGGTAATGAGCCTGTACTCTATGTCGCCTCAACCACCGCTACGACAGCAGCACTGGCGTCTGCCCAGTTGAAGTCCGCGATGGAAACGGCCAACGCCGAGGCCATAGCACTTAACTTGCCAGCCCTGGCCGCAGGCAATACGCTAAAAGCCTTTAACGCCCTTGATGAAATAAAAACGTCCTCCACCAAGAGCACTAAAAAGTTTGCCTTTCTCGGCGCCTTTTTAGGACTGGTGCTAGGGAGTGTCTTTGTGCTCGGCAGGTTCTTCATTCGACAATACAAACAGTCGAACTGAGCGTCGTAACGCTACAGGAACTCTTCAACCAGGAAATAAACAACGCAGACCAGCAGGGAAGCAATAAAAACAATAAACAATTTCGCGGAAAATGTTGTTTTCATCAAGGATACTTTTATAAAGTAAAATAATGGCCTAAAGCCATTATTGCACCGTGCCTGCCTTTTTTCACGGTAATTTTTTGCTGAAAACAACACGCATGCTTCCCCCTTCACTCGCCAGGTTCGTCAACGTCGAACGCCAAGGCCGCAGTCGCATTATGGACAGAAGAACCCTCTCAGCCTGAGCACAAAACCTGCACGCTCATTCCTGATAAACTCACGCATTCCGCCCTACCCACTCAGATTGTCCAATGCCCCTGATCAGCGCCTCACCGAAGTCACTCTCCCGCCGCTTCTCCGTCGCCCCGATGATGGACTGGACCGACCGCCACTGCCGGTTCTTCCTGCGCCTGCTCTCCAAGCACGCCCTGCTCTACACCGAGATGGTCACCACCGGCGCCATCCTGCACGGTGACCACGACCGTTTCCTGCGCCACAACGAAGCCGAGCACCCGCTTGCGCTGCAGTTGGGCGGCAGCGTGCCCGCTGACCTGGCCGCGTGCGCGCGCATGGCCGAGGCGGCCGGTTACGACGAGGTGAACCTGAACGTCGGCTGCCCCAGCGACCGGGTGCAGAACAATATGATCGGCGCGATCCTGATGGCGCACCCGGCGTTGGTGGCGGATTGCGTGAAGGCAATGCGTGATGCGGTGTCGATTCCGGTGACTGTGAAACATCGTATCGGGATCAATGGCCGGGACAGTTATGGCCAGTTGTGTGAGTTCGTCGGGACAGTGAGGGACGCCGGCTGCACCAGTTTCACCGTGCATGCACGGATTGCGATTCTGGAGGGGTTGTCGCCGAAGGAGAATCGCGACATTCCGCCGTTGCGCTATGACGTGGCGGCGCAGTTGAAGCAGGACTTCCCGGAACTGGAGATTATCCTCAACGGCGGCATCAAGACGCTGGAGCAGTGCCAGGAGCATTTGCAGGTGTTTGATGGGGTGATGCTGGGGCGCGAGGCTTATCACAACCCGTATTTGTTGGCGGAGGTGGATCAGCAGTTGTTTGGCAGTGAGGCGCCGGTGATCAGTCGGGCTGAGGCGTTGGTGCAGTTGCGGCCTTACATTGCGCAGCATTTGGCTTCGGGTGGATCGATGCACCATATCACTCGACATATTCTTGGGCTGGGCACCGGTTTCCCGGGCGCGCGCAAGTTCAGGCAGTTGTTGTCGGTGGACATTCACAAGGCGAGCGATCCGTTGGCGTTGCTGGATCAGGCGGGGGAGTTGTTGGAGGGGCGGTGATGGCCTGGGTGTCAGTTGGTGTATTGGGGAGCTGACAGGCCGCATTCGCGAGCAAGCCCGCGCCCTCAGGTCGACTGAGTGGATCGGGTGCAAGTTAGGTTGAACCCGATGGTGTTTTTGGCCTCCTATTTAGCACCACAGCCGGTGAATCAAACGGCTGTTTTCAGGTTGTTGCCCTCGCAAACGATCGAACGCATTTGCGCCCTTGAGCGCCTGCCGGCGCTCGGGTAATGTCACCAGACCCATAGGACAGAGCACGCCCATGACTTCCAAGCTGGAACAACTCAAGCAATTCACCACCGTCGTAGCCGATACCGGCGATTTCTCCACCCTCGCCAAGCTCAAACCGCAAGACGCCACCACCAACCCTTCCCTGTTGCTCAAGGCCGCTTCGATCCCTGGCTATGCCAAGCTGCTGGATGAGTGCGTCAAGGACTGCAACGGCGACGTGGGCCTGGCCAGTGACCGTTTTGCGGTGGCGGTGGGCCAAGAGATCCTCAAAGTGGTACCGGGCCGCATTTCCACCGAGGTAGATGCCCGTCTGTCGTTCGACACTGACGCCGTACTCAAGCGTGCGCACCGTCTGATCGACCTGTACGACAAGGCCGGCGTTGGCCGCGACCGCGTGCTGATCAAGATCGCTTCCACCTGGGAAGGCATCCGCGCCGCCGAGCAACTGGAAAAAGAAGGCATCCAGACCAACCTGACCCTGCTGTTCTCGTTCGCCCAGGCCGTGGCGTGTGCAGAAGCCGGTGTATTCCTGATTTCGCCGTTCGTGGGCCGTATCTACGACTGGTACAAGAAGGCCAACGGCAACGACTACACCGGTGCTGAAGACCCGGGCGTGCAGTCGGTGACGCGCATCTACAACTACTACAAGGCCAACGGCTACAAGACCGTGGTCATGGGTGCGAGCTTCCGTAACCTGAGCCAGATCGAAGAGTTGGCTGGGTGTGATCGCCTGACCATCAGCCCTGACCTGCTGGAAAAGCTGGCGGCGGATGAAGGCAAGCTGGAGCGTAAATTGTCGCCAGGCCATGCCGGTGAGGCGCGTGTGCATCTGACTGAAGCGCAGTTCCGTTGGGAGTCCAACGAGGATGCGATGGCGACCGAGAAGCTGGCGGAAGGTATTCGTCAGTTTGCTCGCGACCAAGAAAAGCTTGAAGCGTTGTTGACTGCCAAGCTGTAAAGCAGGCGGCGACAAAAAGGGCGGTACCCTCGCGGGTGCCGCCCTTTTTTATGCTTGTGTCCCGTACCTCAGGCCGACCTCGGATCAACTGTGGGGGCTGGCTTGCCTGCTCCCACATTGGACGGTGTTCCAGCAGCCGAGGGGGTCAGTGGCGCTCTAACGCGTTCACGAGGTCGTGGAAGGCTTCGCGGTTGGACTCGTTGAGGCCCATCAGGATTTTGTGCGCTTCCAGCACCTTGACCCGCACGACTTCCTCGGACTGGTCCTGGGACGGCAGGTCGGTGAGGCATTCCGGGCATGGGATCGGGCGGTCAACGATGTTGAACACCTGGTCGAAGCCCATCGACTGCAGCAGCCGGGTAATGTCTTCGTGGGTGGTGACGACTGTCGGCAACAGGCCGACCTTCTGCCGAGACAGAATGGACAACTTGGCCAGCAAGCCAAGGGTGGTGCTATCGATGCTGCGGGTTTCGGTCAGATCGATCACGATCGCCGAGAAGTTCAGCGCTGTGAAGATCCGCTCAATCGTCGCATCCAGCGCCGAACACAAGGTCAGGCGCACTTCACCGACAAATTTCAGGACGAAGGTCCCGTCTTGCTCGGCGAATTGGATTCTTCCGGTACTCATCAAAGATTCCTGCTCAACACCAATAGGGCGATATCATCCGGCATCTCCCCTAGCGTGGCCAATCCAAAAACCTGCCGCAGGCCATCCAGGCTGCCGCCCGCCGACTTGACCTTTTGGGGCAAGGCGGCTTCTTTCTCTTTGAGTGTAGGCTCTGGAAGAAGGTCCAGTATGCCATCGGACATCAGCGTGAGGCTGAAGGTCGGCGGCAACTCCAGGATGTGGTCTTCGTAGGTGGCCTCATTGAACAAGCCTACCGGCAGACCACGCCCTTCCAGGTAACGCACACTGTCTGGAGTGTATAAAACAGGCATCGGCAGGTGACCGCCGATGCTATAGGTCAAAAGACCGGTTTCTTCATCAATAACGCCACCGACCATCGTCACGTGCTTGCCCAGCTTGCAGCTGATCAGGCCTCGGTTGATGTGGCCCAGCACCTCGGAAGGGGTGAACTCCGGCAAAGTGCCATTGCGCTTTGATTCGAACAACAGCCGTGTGGTCATGAACTTCAACAACACGGTGACGAATGCAGAGGAAGCACCGTGGCCAGACACGTCGGCCAGGTAAAACGCGACACGTCGCTCATCGACGCGGAAATAGTCGACGAAATCACCCGACAGGTACAGCGACGGGATGATCTGGTGCGCAAACTTGAATTCGTCGATGGTCCACGGGCTGACCGGCAGCATGTTCATCTGCACCTGGCGACCGGCGTTCTGGTCTTCCTGTAGCAGGTTGAGGCTGGCTTCGAGTTCGCGGTTGGCGGTTTCGAGCTTTTCGCGGTAACGCTGGTTCTCGACCAGCAGGCGGGCACGGTCCAGCGCGCGGCGCACCGAATGCTCCAGCACGGCCAGGTCTTCCAGGGGCTTGATCAGGTAATCGGCGGCACCCAGGCGCAAGGCCTCGACGGCATCGTTCATCACGCCGGCACCGGACACGACAATCACCGGAGTCTGTGGGGCACGCTCGGTCACCTGGCGAATCAGCTCCAGGCCGCCCATCTGGGGCATGCGCAGATCGCAGATCACGAGGTCGGGCTGGTCGCGCTCGAACACCTGGAGACCCTGTTGGCCATTGCTGGCCTGCAGGACGCTGAAGCCACTGTCTTCCAAATAGGCCGCGAGGCTCGCGCGCACTACTTCGTCGTCATCGATTATCAGCAGCGTGGCACTGGTTTTTTGCATGTGGGCAAACGGCGCCAGAATTAGGTTGGCGTAGGCGGCTCGGCAATGGCCGGGCTCACGTACTGGATTCGCTTTCTAGCCTCTCTGTCCTACAAAGTACTGGGATTTAGCCCATGCACAAAGGTAAAGCAGAGGTGCCCTTCTAAGGCGCAGACGGTACTCCCATCCGTGAGGGGTTTCAAGCTCATGCCGATGGTCGCCGGGCGTCTTTACACCGCAAATCACCGGGAGTTATAAGAACAGGCACGACCACAACACAAAGTAAGGATGGAACCCATGAGCGAACACGAGCGCGACTACGCCGAAAAACGCGATTTCATCCGCATGCGTGTGGATGCCGATGTGTCGTTGATCCACGCAGGCCAGGAGATCGCCGGGGTTTGTGTGGACCTGTCCAGCTCCGGCATGCAAGTGCAGGCGCCTCGCCAGTTCAACGTCGGCGACCAACTGACCGTGCGCATCGATTCGGAGCACGCCGCCCTGAAGGGCCTGGAAGCGGACACCGAAGTGGTGTGGACCAAAACCACCGGTCAAGACCAGCACCTGGGCCTCAAAATCCTGAAAATGCGCTGAAAACCGCGCGAAAAAAAGGCGACCTGTGGGTCGCCTTTTTCATTTCAAAACATCACAGCTTAAAAGTCGTCGACGACCTTGCCGTCCTTGACCTTGAACTCGCGGTTCTGCAGGTAAGCGTTGCGGATGAAGGTGTATTTGTCACCGGTGATCAGCTTCTCGCTGTCGAGCAGGCTGGCACGGGTGTCGACGATGTTCAGGCCAAAGGTGCTGTTGCGCCAGCCGATATCGTTCATGTAGCGGTACGGTTGGGTGTAGCTGTCCACGTACTTGGACGGCGCATCACGCAGGGTGCTTGGACCCAGCAGTGGCAGCATCACGTAAGGACCGCTGCCGACGCCCCAGTAGCCGAGGGTCTGGCCGAAGTCTTCGTCGCTGCGTTGCAGCCCCATTTTGGTGCCGACGTCGATAAAGCCCAGCACGCCGAAGGTGGTGTTGACCAGCAAGCGGGCGGTGTCGACACCGGCATTATGGGGCTTGAGCTGCAGCACGTTGTTGGCCAGGTTGCCGACATCGCCGATGTTGCGGAAGAAGTTGTGCACGCCATCCTGGACGAATTGCGGCGTCACGAACTGATAGCCTTGGGCCAATGGCTTGAGGGCGTAGGTATCAACGGTGTCGTTGAAGGTGAAAATCGGGCGGTTGACGCTTTCCCACGGATCGTCTTCCGACGCTGCGTGTGCGGCAAACGGGGCCAGCAGGACAGTGGCACACACTGACAGCTGAGCGAAGTATTGGCTCCAGCGCATAGCTTTTGCTCCTTGAATGGTCTGTCATGGGCGCTATGCCCTGAATAAGGCCGTCAGTATATGACGGAAGTCTCCAATTAGGCAGCAACTAGGAAACGTCAGACGTAAAATGGACAAAATTCCTACAATTAACAGTCCTGTCATCGGTTTGTCATGGTCCCTGGATAGCGTTAACGCTATTTCAGGGATGTCGACATGCCTCACGCCGAGATAGCCATCGCCAGCGCTCCCGCCTTGACTGCCGTCCTGTTTGGCCTGAGTGGCTGCCTGGTGGACTTCGGTTCCCGGGCGCGCACCGATTCACCCTCCCCCGACTCCCAGGCCACCCCCGGTGCACTGAAGATCCTGCGCAGCCTCAAGGAACAAGGCGTGCCCTGCGCCTGGCTGGATGAGCTCCCCCCCACCGTCACCACGCCCCTGGCCGCCACGCTGCCCGACTGGGTCAAGGCCACCTCGCCCTCCTCCATTCGCTGGCCTGCGCCCCACGCCTGCTGGCAAGCCTTGATGGAACTCAACATCGAACGCCTGGAAGGCTGCGTATTGGTCAGCGGCGAACCACGCCTGCTGCAATCGGGCCTTAACGCCGGGTTATGGACCATCGGCCTCGCCTCCTGCGGCTCACTCTGTGGCATGGCCCCCGAGCAATGGCTGGCGCTGAGCGAACCGGAACGCGAGCTCAAGCGCGGCAAGGCCACCCTGGCGCTGTACGGATTGGGCGTGCACTCGGTGATCGATCACCTGGGCGAACTCGGCACCTGCCTCGCCGACATCAGCCTGCGCCAGCTCAAAGGCGAGAAGCCCTGACACGGATCATGCACAGCAGGCGCCAGTGGATTAATCTACAGGTCAGCCCGTAGACCTTTCTCGGCGTGCCGTGGTCTATGCCAGTGCCAATCGATAAAAGGAAACACGTCATGCCTGATCGCAAAAAACTGGAAGAACAGGTCGAGATCCTGCGCGGGCAACTGGAACAGGAACCGCCGCTGTCGGAAGAAAAACGTGAAGCACTGGAAGCCTTGATTGCCAAGTTCGAATTACAACTTGAACTTGAACCGGCGACTCAGACGCCCAGTATTTCCGACGATGTGAACCAAGCGGCCATCGAGTTCGATGCCGAACATCCGGTCATTTCCGGCACGTTGCGCAATATCATGAACACGCTGGGCAGCATGGGGATTTAAACCAAGACCCGATGCATGCACAGAAACCAATGTGGGAGCTGGCTTGCCAACTCCCACATTCGATGTGCGTGAAGGCTACTGGCGAGCCAGGCGCACATTCTGGAACGCCACATCCTCGGTACTGCGATACGGGTTGATGTCCAACCCGCCACGCCGCACGTACCGCGCGTACACCGTCAACGTCTGCGGCTTCAGCAACCGCTGCAAGTCCAGGAAGATGCGCTCCACGCATTGCTCATGGAAGTCCGAGTGTTGGCGAAAGCTGACGATGTATTCCAGCAAGCTGGCGTGATCCAACGCGTGACCACGGTACTCCACCACCACACTGCCCCAGTCAGGCTGGCTGGTCACCGGGCAGTTGGATTTGAGCAAGTGGCTGTGCACGCTCTCCTCGACAACGCGCGAGTCATCGCAGCGCAGCAGTTCCGGGCGCGGGTGCTCATAGTTGCTGACACGGATATCCAGGTCGTCAATGCACACGCCCGGCAATGCCATCACGCCTTCGGCCTCGATCTCGGCCAAGCGGCGGATGCGCACGCTCACCGGCTTGCCGGCAGCGGCGCTGAGGTCGGTGCGCAGGGTCGCTTCAAGGCTTGCGGTGTCGGCAAACGCCGTCTGGTTCAGCGAGTTGAGGTAGAGCTTGAACGACTTGGACTCGATGATGTTCGGCGAGTCGGCCGGGATGCTGAATTCACCGATGGCCACCACTGGCTTGCCCGACGGCAGCAACCAGGACAGTTCGAAGCAGTTCCAGAAATCCACGCCCTTGTAGGGCAGGGTCTCGGCGCTCAGGCCCAGCTCGGCCCATTTGGCCGCACGCGGGATCGGGAACAGCAACGAAGGTGTGTAGGTGGAGATGTATTCACTGGACTTGCCCAGCGGTGAATGTTCGGCTGCGGGATGCATGGCGGAAACCTGGCTAAATAAACCGTGCCAGTCTACCAGCCTTTGCCCCCGCGCCTAAGCGCCAGCAGATCAATCGACGTTGAGCTTGCCGACCATGCCCGCCTGGTAATGCCCTGGTAAGTTGCAGGCAAACTCCAGGCCCGTGGCCTTGGTGAACGTCCAGGTCAGCTCGGCGGTTTTGCCGGGTTCGACCAACACACTGTTGGGATCGTCGTGTTTCATCGCGCCGTGGCCCATTGCGCTGTGGTCCATCTTGCCCATGCCCGTGGACGTGAGCATGCCACTGGCTTGCATCTGCAGCATTTCCTTCTGGTGCTCGGCATGCATCGCCGCGTCGCCCAGGTTGAATTCGTGGAGCAACTGGCCTTTGTTGACCAGCACAAAGCGCACCGTCTCACCGGCTTTTACGTCAATGGACGTGGGCGAAAAGGAAATGTCCTGCAGCGTCACCTCTACGGTACGCGTGGCCTTGCTTGCTGGCGCGGCCTCGCCAAACGCGTAACCATGGGCAGCATCGGCCATCGCATCAACACTCAACGCCAGCAGGCACACCGCCAACACCTGGGGTAAACGCACTACCATCTCTTTTCTCCAAATATGTCTGACTCGCCTGGGGCACACTCTAAGCCTGCGCCGCTGCCAGCCAGCTGACTGCTAGATTACAACTTTGTCAGGTTGCCCCCCAGCCCTGGCACCCAAGGTATAAAGCCGTCGTCCAACGCTGCCAAGAGTCGCCCATGAAACTGCTGATCGTCGAAGACCAACCGAAAACCGGCCATTACCTGCGCCAGGGTTTGAACGAGGCCGGCTTCACCACCGAACTGGTGGCCGACGGCACTCACGGGCAGCACCTGGCGCTGACTGGCGACTACGACCTGTTGATCCTGGATGTGATGCTGCCGGGCCGTGATGGCTGGCAGATCCTCCAGGCCGTGCGCAGTGCGGGCCTGGACATCCCGGTATTGTTCCTGACCGCCCGCGACGCCGTGGAAGACCGCGTGCATGGCCTGGAACTGGGCGCCGATGACTATCTGGTCAAGCCCTTCGCCTTTTCCGAACTGCTGGCGCGGGTGCGCAGCCTGTTGCGCCGTGGCAGCAGCGCACCGCAGGAAACCGCGCTGCAACTGGCCGACCTGCGCCTGGACCTGATCCGCCGCCGCGTCGAGCGGGACGGCCAGCGCATCGACCTGACGGCCAAGGAGTTTGCCCTGCTCGAACTGCTGCTGCGCCGCCAGGGCGAAGTGTTGCCCAAATCACTGATCGCGTCCCAGGTGTGGGACATGAATTTCGACAGCGACACCAACATTATCGAAGTGGCGATCCGTCGCCTGCGCCTGAAAGTCGATGACAACTTCCCCACTAAACTGATCCATACCGTACGCGGCATGGGTTATGTGCTGGAGGAGCACGTCAATTGATCAAGCGCCTGTCCCTGGCCAGTCGCCTGGCGCTGCTGTTTGCCGCCTGCACGGCGGTGGTGTCGCTGATCGCAGGCGTGCTGTTCAACCGCGCCAGCGAGGCACACTTTATCGAGCTGGACCAGCAGCAACTCGACAGCACGCTGGTGGCGCTGCGCAGCACTTTGCAGGGTGTAGACTCGCCAGCGTTGTTCGCCCAACGCCAAGCGCAACTGCGCGCCGAGCTCAGTCGCCAACCAGACTTGACCCTGCGCATTAGCGCGGCCGGGCAACGCTGGCTCGACGATGCGCCGAGCATGACGTTACCCACCGCCCCCGGGCTGCACAGCCTGCAAAACGCCGGCACTGATTACCGGGTCTACAATGCGCCGCTGACGCCGGGCCAGCCCGACTCGCCGCACCTGAGCCTGATGCTCGATATCACCCACCACCAGCACTTCCTGCAACGCATGCAGCGTCTGATCTGGCTCACCGTCGGCCTGTCAGCCCTGGCAACCGCCCTGCTCGGCGCGTGGGCTGCCCGCAGTGGGTTGCGGCCGTTGCGACGCATGGGTGAAGTGGCCGCTGGCGTATCGGCACACTCCTTGACCCAGCGCCTGCCCCAGCAACACATGCCGGTAGAGCTGGCCGAGCTGGCCCAGGCCTTCAACGCCATGCTCGAACGCCTGGACGACGCGTTCCAGCGCCTTTCGGCGTTCTCGGCTGACATCGCCCACGAACTGCGTACACCGCTGTCAAACCTGCTGACCCAAACCCAGGTCATCCTCACCCAGCCACGCCCGCTGGAGGATTACCGCGAGGCGCTGCACAGCAACCTGGAAGAGCTGCAATGGATGGCACAACTGGTCAATGACATGCTGTACCTGGCCAAGGCGGATCATGGGTTGCTCATGCCCAAGCGCGAGCCCCTGTCGTTGGCGGATGAAGTGGATGCGCTGCTGGAGTTTTTCGCGTTGTTGGCGGAGGACGCTCAAGTCAGCCTGGTGCGCGAAGGTAGCGCCCATGCATCGGGGGATCGCGGCATGTTGCGCCGGGCGCTGTCGAATCTGCTCGATAACGCGCTGCGCTTTACCCCCGCGGGTGGCGAAGTGCGGGTGCGCATGGTGGATGGCGTGACGCTGACGGTTGAGAACACCGGTGAAGGCATTCCCGCGCCGTTGTTACCCAGGTTGTTTGATCGGTTCTACCGGGCGGACCCGTCGCGGCACGAAGGCAGCAGCGAGCATGCGGGGCTGGGGTTGGCAATTACCCAGTCGATTGTGCGGGCGCACGGGGGGAGGATTTATTGTGAGTCTGGGCCGGGGTGGACACGGTTTGTGATCGAATTGCCCGAGGTGATTTGATGCAGGCTGGGCCAGCCCTATGGAAGGCAAGCCAGCTCCCACATTTGAATGTATTCACAAATCAACTGGTGGGAGCTGGCTTGCCTGCGATAGCGGTCTCGAATCTTACGAATATCTCAGCGCATGCGCCGGCTCAATCTTCGCCGCCCGATACGCCGGGTAAATCGTCGCCAAGAAGCTCAACACAAACCCGGCCGTGCAGATCAGCAGCACATCCCCGCCCTGCAGTTCCGAAGGCAGGTTGCTGACAAAGTACACATCCGAACTGAAGATATGCTGCCCGGTGACCCGCTCTACCCAGCCCACCAGCTCGCTCACGTTCAACGCCGCGATCACACCCAATACGCCGCCGATGAGGGTGCCGACAATACCGATCACCGTGCCCTGCACCATGAAGATCGCCATGATCTGCCGTGGCGTGGCGCCGATGGTGCGCAGGATCGCAATGTCCGCGCCCTTGTCGTTCACCACCATGATCAACGTGGCGATGATGTTGAACGCAGCCACTGCGACGATCATCAGCAACAGCAGGCCGATCATGGTCTTTTCCATCTTCATCGCGCTGAACAGGCTGCCCTGGGTGTGGGTCCAGTCATCGGGCTTGTAGCCGGCGCCCAGGCTGGCGGCGATGTCCGACGAGACCTTGGGCGCCGCGTACAAGTCTTTCACCGCCAGGCGTACGCTTTGCACCTGGTTCGGTTGCCAATGTTGAATTTCTGCGGCGTCGGCCATGTGGATCAACGCCATGGAGCCGTCCAGCTCGGCGCCGACCTTGAAAATGCCCACCACATTCAAGCGCTGCATGCGCGGGGTGATGCCACCCGGTGCGGTGCTGATTTCCGGCACGATCAGGGTCAACTTGTCGCCCACATTCAGGCGGAAGCGTCGGGCGGTGATTTCACCGACCACCACGCCGAACTCGCCGGGCTTCAGGTCATCGAGTTTGCCACGCACGATGTGCTGGGCCACGATCGACACCTTGCCTTCCTGCGCCGGGTCAACGCCGTTGATCTCGATCGGCTGCATCGCGCCCTTGTAGGAGAACATGCCATCCATCTGTGTGAAGGGCACTGCAGCAGTCACCTGCGGATTCTTCATCGCCGCGGCGGCCACGGGCTGCCAATCGTCGATCGGGTTTACGCCAACGATCGTGGCGTGGGGCACCATGCCAAGAATGCGTGAGCTCATTTCGCGCTGGAAGCCATTCATCACCGACAACACCACGATCATTGCCAGCACGCCCAGGGCGAGGCCGATCATTGAGGTCATCGAGATAAACGAGACAAAACGGTTGCGGCGCTTGGCGCGCGTATAGCGCGTGCCGATGAAAATCGATAACGGTCTGAACATTCGCGTACACCGCCTGAAAAAATTAAAAAGCCCAGCGTCAAAAACACCGGGCTTGAAGCAGGTCAGATGGCGACCAGGTGACCTTCCTGCAGGTGCAACACGCGGTCCATCTGCCGGGCCATGCTCATGTCATGGGTCACCACCAAGAACGCAGTGCGCATCTGGGTGCTCAGCTCCAGCATCAGGTCCTTGATGCCCTGGGCGGTGTGGGAGTCGAGGTTGCCGGTCGGCTCGTCGAGCATCACCAAGCCTGGGTTGTTCACCAGGGCGCGGGCAATCGCCACACGCTGGCGCTCGCCGCCGGACAGTTCAGCCGGCTTGTGCTCCAGGCGGTGGCCGAGGCCGACGCGCTCCAGCAAGGCTGTAGCACGCTGGCGCGCCTCGGGGATCGCGGTCTTGCCGATCAACAGCGGCATGCACACGTTTTCCAGGGCGGTGAATTCCGGCAACAGGTGGTGGAACTGGTACACAAAGCCCAGCGAACGGTTGCGCAGTTGGCCACGGGCCTTTTCGCCCAGGGCCGACAGTTCTTCACCGGCCAGCCAGACACTGCCCTGGGACGGCGTATCAAGGCCGCCCAGCAGGTTCAGCAAGGTACTTTTGCCGGAACCGGAACTGCCGACGATCGCTACGCGCTCGCCAGGGTGCAGCTCAAGTTGCAGGTTGGACAGCACCACCACCGATTCCGGGCCTTCCTCGTAGGATTTGCCCAGGTTGCGGCAGCTCAGGATTGCTTTTTCACTCATGCCCGATTCACTCATAACGTAAGGCCTGTGCTGGCTGGGTACGTGCCGCGCGCCAGGCTGGATACAGGGTGGCAAGGAAACTCAGGAGCAGCGCAGCGCCGCCCACCATCAGCACGTCCTGGGCCTGAACCTGGGACGGCAAGTAGTCGATGAAATAGACATCGGCGTTGAGAAACTTGTGGCCGATCAGGGTTTCGAGGCCGGCAATGGCCGCACTGACGTTCAACGCGGCCAGAATGCCGACGGCCGTACCGATCAAGGTGCCGACCACGCCGATGACGGTGCCCTGCACCATAAAGATCGCCATGATCTGCCCCGGCGTGGCGCCAAGGGTACGCAGGATGGCGATATCGCCCTTCTTGTCGTTCACCACCATCACCAGCGTGGAGATGATGTTGAAGGCAGCCACGGCGACGATCAGCAGCAACAGCAGGCCGATCATGGCTTTTTCCATGCGGATGGCCTGGTACAGGTTGCCGTGGGTACGGGTCCAGTCGCGGGCGTAGTACTGGCTTTCACCCAGGTGCTGGGCGATTTCCCAGGCACCGCGCGGTGCGTCGAACAGGTCGTTGAACTTGAGGCGCAGGCCCTGCACCTGGTCTGGCTGCCAGCGGTGCAGGCGGGCCAGGTCGGTGAGGTTGGTCAGGCCAAGGTAGCCGTCGATCTCGCCGGCGCCGACGTGGAAGGTGCCCACCACGGTGAAGCGCTTCATGCGGGGGAACATGCCGGCCGGGGTCACGGTGACTTCCGGGGCGACGAAGGTCAGCTTGTCGCCGACGCCTACACCGAGCTTGGCCGCGGCCTTGTCGCCGATGACGATGCCAAAGCTGCCGGGCGCCAGGTCGTCGAGTTTGCCCTGCAGCATGAACTTGTCGATGATCGAGACGTTGCGCTCCTGGGCTGGGTCGATGGCATTGAGCAGGATCTTTTGCACCTTGCCGTCATTGGTCAGCAACCCCTGCATCTGGGTAAATGGCGCAACGGCCAGCACCTTGGGGTTCTGCTTGACCTTGTCGGCCAGGCTTTGCCAGTCGCTGATGGGCGCATCGCCCTCGATGGTCGCGTGGGGCACCATGCCCAGCACGCGGGTGCGCATCTCATGATCGAAGCCGTTCATCACCGACAACACCACGATCATCACGACCACGCCCAAGGCGAGCCCGATCATCGACGTGAGGGAAATGAACGACACAAAATGATTGCGGCGCTTTGCACGGGTATAACGCGTGCCGATAAATACGAAGAGAGGTCTGAACATGTCGGGGCTTGTTCGGAGGAAAAGAAGACGTCCCGGTGGCGGGGTCTGGTCAGCAGCTTTACACTCAGACCATTACCGTTACCTGGGGTTCGCCATGTCGACATTAGATGAAGAAGAGCGCCGCGAATACTACCGTATCGACGACATGATCGCACTCCAAATCAAAAGCCTGTCTGCCCCCGAAGCAGCGAGCAAGGAAGTGTTGCTGGATGATTCGCCACTGTTCAATCTGCTCAGCGAATTGCACCTGAGTGAATTCGAAGCCCAGCACCTGCTACGCCAGCTCAGCGAGAAGGATCGCACCCTCGCCGCCTTCCTCCGCGTGCAGAACAAACGCCTCGACCTGCTCAGCCAGATCATGGCACGCGGCCTGCTGGATGAGGTCGGCGCACCGCAGCCGGTGATCATTTCCGAGGGCGGTATCGACTTCCAGCACCCCACGCCCTTGGCGGCCGGCGCCCACCTGGCGGTCAAGCTGGTGCTGATGCCCCAGGCGCTCGGCCTGCTGCTGCGCGCGCGGGTCACTCATTGCGACCCCAAGGCCGGTGGTTTTGATGTTGGCACGGAATTCGAAGCCATGACCGACGCCCAACGCCAGCTGCTGGCGCGCTACATCCTGCAGAAACAGGCCCAGGAACGGCGCCTGGCGCGGGAACAGAGCGACGCACAAGACACCTGAATACGTATTTACACGGCCAGACGACCTGGCATAAAGGAGCAACTGTGACCCTGATCTACGGCCACCGCGGTGCCAAAGGCGAAGCACCGGAAAACACCCTGACCAGCTTCCAGGAGTGCCTCAAGCACGGCGTACGCCGCTGCGAACTGGACTTGCACCTGTCCATGGACGGCGAGCTGATGGTCATTCACGACCCGACCCTCAAGCGTACCGCCGACCGGCGCGGCAAAGTCGTCGAGTACTCGGCGGCAGACCTGGTGAAAATGGACGCGCGCAAAGGCGGCCCGGGCTGGGTCAAGCCTTGCCCGATCCCGCGCCTGGAAGAGCTGTTCGAGCACTGCGATTTCGATCACTGGCAACTGGAAGTCAAAAGCGCTTCGCGCACCCGCGCCGCCACTACCGTGCTGGCGATTCGGGAAATGGCCGTGCGCTTTGGCCTGATGGACAAAGTCACCGTCACCTCGAGTTCGCGAGAAGTGTTGAAAGCAGCGGTTGAACTCACCCCAGACCTGTCACGCGGGCTGGTCGCCGAATACGCCTGGCTCGACCCGTTGAAGGTCGCGCAGAACTATGGCTGTGAGATTCTGGCGTTGAACTGGACGTTGTGCACCCCCGAGCGCCTGGAAAAAGCCCAGCGCCAGGGTTTGCACGTGTCCGTGTGGACAGTCAACGAACCCGCGCTGATGCGCAGGCTCGCCGACTTCGGCGTAGATAGCCTGATTACAGACTTTCCCGGTTTGGCCACTGCCACTCTCGGGAATTACTGAAATCGGTCTCCCCGGCCGGCTCAGGCCACCGGCCGGAGCCGCTCAAAAAAGCCGGTTGAGGCCGTCGTAGGCCGCTACCCGATAGGCTTCCGCCATGGTCGGGTAGTTGAACGTGGTGTTGACAAAATACTTGAGGGTATTGAGTTCACCTGGCTGGTTCATGATCGCCTGGCCGATGTGCACGATCTCCGACGCCTGGTAGCCGAAGCAATGCACGCCGAGGACTTCCAGGGTTTCGCGGTGGAACAGGATCTTCAGCATGCCTTGCGGCTCACCGGCGATCTGCGCACGCGCCATGCTCTTGAAGAACGCCTTGCCCACTTCATACGGCACCTTGGCCTTGGTCAGTTCGTGCTCGTTCTTGCCGATCGAGCTGATCTCCGGAATGGTGTAGATGCCGGTCGGCACGTCGTTCACGTAGCGCCAGCTGCCGTTGTCGACGATGCTGCCAGCGGCCGAACGCCCTTGGTCGTGCGCGGCACTGGCCAGGCTTGGCCAGCCGATCACGTCACCGGCACCGTAGATGTTGGTCACGCAGGTGCGGTAGTTCTCGTCCACCTCGATCTGGCCACGGCTGTTGACCTTGACCCCGATGTTTTCCATGCCCAGCTTGTCGGTGTTACCGGTACGGCCGTTGCACCACAGCAAGGCGTCAGCCTTGATCTTCTTGCCGGACTTGAGGTGCAGGATCACACCGTTGTCCAGGCCCTCGACCCGCTCGTACTCCTCGTTGTGGCGCACGGTGATGTTGTTGTTGCTGAAGTGATAGCTCAACGCCTGGGAGATTTCCGAGTCGAGGAAGCTCAGCAACTGGTCGCGGTTATCCACCAGCTCGACCAATACACCCAGGCCGCTGAAGATCGAGGCGTATTCACAGCCAATCACGCCCGCGCCGTAGATGATCAGTTTGCGCGGGGTGTGGCCCAGGCTCAGGATGGTGTCGCTATCGTAGATACGCGGGTGGTGGAAATCGATATCCGCCGGGCGATACGGGCGCGAACCGGTGGCGATGATGATGTGCTTGGCCACCAGCTTCTCGACCACGCCATTGGGGCAGACCACTTCGATGGTTTGCTCGTCGGCGAAGCTGCCGGTGCCGAAGAACAGGTCGACGCGGTTACGGGCGTAGTAGCCAGTCCGCGAAGCAACCTGCTTGGAGATGACTTTCTCGGCGCTTTTCAGCACGTCCGGGAACGAGAACCAACGCGGCTCACCAATGGCCCGGAACATCGGGTTGGTGTTGAACTGCATGATCTGGCGCACCGAGTGACGCAAGGCCTTGGACGGGATGGTGCCCAGGTGGGTGCAGTTACCGCCAACCTGGCGACGGCTATCGACCATCGCCACCTTGCGCCCAGCTTTGGCGGCGTTCATCGCCGCACCTTCTCCAGCCGGGCCGGAACCCAGTACCACCACGTCGTAGTTGTAGACAGCCATGCGTACTCCTCAGAACAGGCCAGGCGTACGGTTGGACGCCGGGCTAAATCATGCCGCGGCCAGCGGTCATGAAGGACAATTTGGCTCAAGTGTGTGAACCGGGGCACAGTCTATATAAGGCTCAACGCCGCGAACATTAACCCTTGGTCGCGTCGTAGGCCAGTCTTGCCTTTACTACACAACGCAGATTATCCCTGAACCCTGCTGCTGTCGGAAAATGAATTAACCTGTAGTCACGCATCTTTTCGGGACGGGCCATTATGCGACACATCGTTTTCTGTTTATTGCTCATGCTGTCGATCACCGCACACGCCAATGAGGCGGATCGGCTCAAGCAAGCCAACTTCCCGGCACAGTCCCAGTCACTGGTGCTGAAAAACCAGGCGGTGCTCACGTACCTCTGGGCGGATGTGTATGCGGCGGCGCTGTATGCCCCGTCGGATTTGAGCGCCAAACAAGCCTGGGACCAACAAAAAGCACTGCACCTTGTGCTGTACTACTTCCGTGATATCGACCGCAACGATGTGATCAAGGCCGCCACCACCACACTGGAACGCCAGCAAGCGAGTGCCCGGCTGAAGCCCGAGATAGAAAAACTGCACGCCAGCTTTCGCAATATCCGCAGCGGCGATCGCTATGCCCTGGATTTTCGTCCGGGGCGGGGCTTGAACCTCGAGATCAATGGCCAAGTGGCGTTCAGCAGTCGCGATGACGAGCTGGCAAAGGCTTACCTGGGGATCTGGCTTGCGCCCAACGGATTGTCCGACAGCCTGCGTAGCAAGCTTTTGGACTGACAGCCCATCGCAGGCAACCAGCGCCCACATTTTGATTTGCGAACACATTCAAAAGGTGGAGGCTGGCTTGCCTGCGATGGGGCCATGACCGACAGCACGAAACCATCAGGTGTAAAAAAGCCCCGAACCAGTCGGGGCTTTTTCATTCAACGCAAACGCTTAACGCGGGAACGCAGGCGGGTTGACCCCGGCCATGTCTTCCATCACGCGAACCACCTGGCAGCTGTAGCCGAACTCGTTGTCGTACCAGACGTACAGTACAACGCGGTTGTCCTGGGTAATGGTCGCTTCCGCGTCCACCACACCGGCGTGGCGCGAACCCACGAAGTCGGTGGAGACCACTTCCTGGGAATTGACGAAGTCGATTTGCTTATGCAGATCGGAGTGCAGCGCCATGTAGCGCAGGTACTCGTTCATCTCTTCACGGGTGGCGGCTTTCTCAAGGTTCAGGTTGAGGATGGCCATCGACACGTTCGGCGTCGGAACGCGAATCGCGTTACCGGTCAGCTTGCCGGCCAGCTCAGGCAGGGCCTTGGCAGCAGCGGTGGCAGCGCCGGTCTCGGTGATCACCATGTTCAACGCGGCGCTACGGCCACGGCGATCGCCCTTGTGGAAGTTGTCGATCAGGTTCTGGTCGTTGGTGTACGAGTGAACGGTCTCGACGTGGCCGTTGACGATGCCGAACTTGTCATTCACTGCCTTGAGCACCGGCACGATGGCGTTGGTGGTGCAGGAAGCGGCGGACACGATCTTGTCGTCGGCGGTGATTTCAGTGTGGTTGATGCCGTGAACGATGTTCTTCAGCTTGCCCTTGCCAGGCGCGGTCAACACAACGCGGTCGACACCCGGGCAGGCCAGGTGCTGGCCCAGGCCTTCGGCGTCACGCCATACGCCGGTGTTGTCCACCAGCAGGGCGTCCTTGATGCCGTACTGGGTGTAATCCACCTCGGACGGGTTCTTCGCGTAGATCACCTGGATCAGGTTACCGTTGGCGGTGATGGTGTTGTTTTCTTCGTCGATGACGATGGTGCCGTTGAACGGACCGTGTACCGAATCGCGACGCAGCAGGCTGGCACGTTTGGTCAGGTCGTTCTCGGCGCCTTTACGCACCACGATGGCACGCAGGCGCAGGCCGTCGCCGCCACCGGTTTTTTCGATCAGGATGCGCGCCAGCAGGCGGCCGATACGACCGAAGCCGTACAGCACAACGTCGGTGCCCTTGCGAGCCGCGGCGTTTTGCTGACCTACCACTTCGGCCATTTCTTCGCGTACGAACTGCTCGGCGCTACGGCCATTGCCTTCTTTACGGAATTTGTAGGCCAGCTTGCCCAGGTCTACCGAAGCCGCGCCGAGCTTGAGCTCGCTCATGGCCTTGAGCAGTGGGAATGTTTCGTGGACGGAGAGTTCGCTGTCGTCGGCGGAGCGATGGCGCGCAAAGCGGTGGGCTTTGAGAATCGCGATGACAGACTGGTTGATCAGGCTGCGGCCATAGATCGAGCTCACCACATTGTTATTGCGGTACAGCTGACCGATAAGCGGGATCATCGCTTCTGCGAGTGCTTCACGGTCGATCCATTCACCAAGACACTGGTCGGGCTTCTGAGTCACGGGAACCTTCCACATGTAGGGGCTGAAAAAAGGGGCTACATTATGCCGCCCGACCGCCCTCGGAGCAATGCGCGCCCTACAACAAAAACCCCTTGCCAAAAAATACCGCCCCGCTGCAGCCCAGTAAATACGCGGGTTCCAGAAGGCCACTAGTTGGGGAAGCGTGTCGACTTGTCCGTAACCCTCCTAAACAATCGCGTATTTCGGCACTACATATTGAGTCAAAACACGCCATTGTTTGTCTTAGCCACTACATTTCCTACAAACCGTAATAGGCTCAGTCAGAAACTGACAGGCGGCACCTTGGGCCGTTACAATTACCGACTTTGTCGCAACGCTTGGAGCTCAACCTTCCGTGCCCGTTCTGCGTCTACCGCTTCTCCCTGCCGCGGCAGGTAAACAGCACTGGGGCAACCTGCCCGGTGCCGCCCTGAGCCTGGCCATTGCCGAGGCTGCCAGCGCAGCCAAGCGCTTTACCCTGCTGCTCACCGCCGACAGCCAGAGTGCCGAACGGTTGGAGCAGGAGCTGAGCTTCTTCGCCCCCGATTTGCCGGTGCTGCATTTCCCCGATTGGGAAACCCTGCCCTACGACCTGTTCTCGCCGCACCAGGACATCATCTCCCAGCGCATCGCCAGCCTGTACCGCTTGCCGGAACTGGCCCACGGCGTGCTGGTCGTGCCGATCACCACGGCGCTGCATCGCCTGGCGCCGACCAAGTTCCTGCTGGGCAGCAGCTTGGTCCTGGATATCGGCCAGAAGCTCGACGTAGAGCAGATGCGCACACGCCTGGAAGCCAGCGGCTACCGGTGCGTCGACACGGTGTATGAACACGGTGAGTTCGCGGTGCGCGGTGCATTGATCGACCTGTTCCCGATGGGCAGCAAACTGCCCTACCGCATCGACCTGTTCGATGACGAAATCGAGACCTTGCGCACCTTCGATCCGGAAAACCAGCGCTCCATCGACAAGGTGGACTCGGTCAAGCTGCTGCCCGCACGGGAATTCCCGCTGCAAAAAGACGCGGTCACCCGCTTCAAGGCGCGCTTCCGTGAACGCTTCGACGTCGACTTCCGCCGCTGCCCGATCTTCCAGGACCTGAGCAGCGGGATCACCCCGGCCGGTATCGAGTACTACCTGCCGCTGTTCTTCGATGAAACCTCCACCCTGTTCGATTACCTGCCCCAGGACACTCAAGTGTTCTCGCTGCCGGGCATTGAGCAAGCTGCAGAAAACTTCTGGAACGACGTGCGTAACCGCTACGAAGAACGCCGCGTCGATCCCTCGCGCCCCTTATTGCCGCCCGCCGAGCTGTTCCTGCCGGTGGAAGACTGCTTCGCGCGCCTTAAAAACTGGCCGCGTGTAGTCGCCAGCCAGCAAGATGTAGACCCCGGTGTGGGCCGCGAGCGCTTCCCCGCGGCGGCGTTGCCGGATCTGGCGATCCAGGCCAAAGCCACGCAACCGCTGGAAGCGCTGTCCAACTTCCTCGGCGACTTCCCTGGCCGCGTGCTGTTTACGGCCGAGTCAGCAGGCCGTCGCGAAGTGCTGCTGGAATTGCTCGAGCGCCTGAAGCTGCGTCCCAAAACCGTCGACAGCTGGCCTGACTTCGTCAAGAGCAAGGAGCGCCTGGCGATCACCATCGCACCGCTCGACGAAGGCCTGCTGCTGGATGACCCGGCCCTCGCGCTGATCGCCGAAAGCCCGCTGTTCGGCCAGCGTGTGATGCAGCGTCGTCGCCGTGAAAAACGCGCCGACGCCAACAACGACGCGGTGATCAAGAACCTCACCGAGCTGCGCGAAGGCGCGCCGGTGGTGCATATCGATCACGGTGTCGGCCGCTACCTGGGCCTGCAGACCCTGGAGATCGACAACCAGGCTGCCGAATTCCTCACCATGGAATACGCCGAGGGCGCCAAGCTCTACGTGCCGGTGGCCAGCCTGCACCTGATCGCGCGCTACACCGGCAGCGACGATGCCCTGGCGCCGTTGCACCGCCTGGGTTCCGAGACCTGGCAAAAAGCCAAGCGCAAGGCCGCCGAGCAGGTGCGCGACGTCGCCGCCGAATTGCTCGACATCTATGCCCGGCGTGCGGCGCGCGAAGGTTATGCCTTCGCCGACCCGAAAGCCGACTATGCGACATTCAGCGCCGGCTTCGCGTTCGAAGAGACCCCGGACCAGCAAACCACCATCGAAGCAGTACGCGCCGACATGCTCGCGCCCAAGCCGATGGACCGCCTGGTGTGCGGTGACGTGGGCTTCGGCAAGACCGAGGTGGCGATGCGCGCCGCCTTTATTGCCGTGCATGGCGGCAAGCAAGTGGCGATCCTGGTCCCCACCACCCTGCTCGCCCAGCAGCACTACAACAGCTTTCGCGACCGCTTTGCCGACTGGCCGGTGACCGTGGAAGTGATGAGCCGCTTCAAATCGGCCAAGGAAGTCAACGCGGCCGTCGCCGATTTGGCGGAAGGCAAGATCGATATCGTTATCGGCACGCACAAGCTGCTGTCGGACGACGTGAAGATCAAGAACCTGGGCCTGGTGATCATCGACGAAGAACACCGCTTTGGTGTGCGCCAGAAAGAACAGCTCAAGGCCCTGCGCAGCGAAGTCGATATCCTCACCCTGACCGCCACGCCGATTCCGCGCACACTGAACATGGCGGTGTCGGGCATGCGCGACCTGTCGATCATCGCCACGCCACCGGCACGTCGCCTGTCGGTGCGCACCTTCGTGATGGAGCAGAACAAAAGCACGGTCAAGGAAGCACTGCTGCGCGAATTGCTGCGCGGCGGGCAGGTTTACTACCTGCACAACGACGTGAAGACCATCGAGAAGTGCGCCGCCGACCTCGCCGAACTGGTGCCGGAAGCGCGTATTGCGATCGGCCACGGGCAGATGCGCGAGCGTGAACTCGAACAGGTAATGAGCGACTTCTACCACAAGCGCTTCAACGTGCTGATCGCCTCGACCATCATCGAGACCGGCATCGACGTACCGAGCGCCAACACCATCATCATCGAGCGCGCCGACAAGTTCGGCCTGGCGCAACTGCACCAATTGCGCGGCCGGGTGGGTCGTAGTCACCACCAGGCGTATGCCTACCTGCTGACGCCACCGCGCCAACAGATCACCGGCGACGCAGAAAAGCGCCTGGAAGCCATCGCCAATACCCAGGACCTGGGCGCCGGTTTCGTACTGGCCACCAACGACCTGGAGATCCGTGGTGCCGGCGAATTGCTGGGCGACGGCCAGAGCGGGCAGATCCAGGCGGTCGGTTTCACCCTGTACATGGAGATGCTTGAGCGCGCGGTGAAAGCCATCCGCAAAGGCGAGCAGCCCAACCTCGATCAACCCCTGGGTGGCGGCCCGGAGATCAACCTGCGCTTGCCTGCACTGATTCCCGAAGACTACCTGCCGGACGTGCATGCGCGACTGATCCTGTACAAACGCATCGCCTCGGCCACCGACGAAGAAGGCCTCAAGGACCTGCAGGTGGAGATGATCGACCGTTTCGGCCTGTTGCCGGAGCCGACCAAGAACCTGGTGCGCCTGACCCTGCTCAAGTTGCAGGCCGAGCAACTGGGTATCAAGAAGGTCGACGCCGGGCCGCAAGGTGGGCGCATCGAGTTCGAAGCGCAGACGCCGGTGGACCCCCTGGTGCTGATCAAGCTGATCCAGGGCCAGCCCAACCGTTATAAGTTCGAAGGGGCTACGCTGTTCAAGTTCATGGTGCCGATGGAACGTGCCGAAGAACGCTTTAATACATTGGAGGCGTTGTTCGAGCGCCTCATCCCGAAATCTGCTTGAAGGACGCCCCAATGCGCCTGTTCCGCATTTTGAGCCTGTTGTTGGTAGTAGTGGCACCCACAGCGTTCGCCGACAGCCCGTACCAGGTGGAAATGATCCTGGTGCGCCAGAACGCGGAGCCGGTGATCAGCAGCCGCGCCGCCCCGGAAAACTGGGATGCTGGCGCCGTGCGCCTGGGGGACAGGTTGAGCCCGCCGCGCCTGGGTAATATCGTCGACAAGCTGCGTGCCGGCTCAAGCTACACCGTGCTGGCGCACAAGGCGTGGGAGCAGAACCTGGGCGAGCAGCCGGTCAAGATCGCCATCACTGATGGGCAAGAGCAGTTCGGCCAGTTTCCTATCGAGGGCGTGCTGAGCCTGCAACTGGGGCGTTTTACCGACATTGATGCGAACTTCTGGATCAACCAGTTCGACGCCAACGGCAGCGTGATCGCCAGCGAGCACCTGAGCCAGACCGATGTGCGCACCAAGAACAATCAGCTCAACTACCTGGACGGCGGCCACTTGGCGCTGCTGATCAAGATCACCTCGCTGACCGCCAAGCCACCCAGCGCACCACCGCCCGACCTCCAGGACTGATCCAGCGCCATGCCCCTGACGTCGTCGCTGACCAAACCCCTGGCCCCTTCGTGGGCCAATCGCTTCAAAGAGCAAAGCCTGGAGCGCGGGCGACGTTATGCCCTGGAGAACCGCGTGCGCATCGTCGAGTCCGGCGACAGCACCATCGTCGCCAGTTGCGAAGGCTCGGGCGGCAACGTCTACCGGCAGACCATCTCGTTGCGTGAGTCGGCCAAGGGCACGCTGATCCTGGTGGACAGCCGCTGTACCTGCCCGGTGCACACCAACTGCAAACACATCGCGGCGGTGCTGCTCAAGGTCCAGGAAACCCTGGCCTACCCCGCCGCCGCCCAGGACGCCGAGCTGCTGGAAAAACTCCAGGCTGTGCTGGAAAACCGTGCGGTGCTGCCCCAGGTGGTCATGGAAGACGTGTTACCCGTGCCGCGCTTGTGGCTCGCCAGTGTCGAGTTCAGTGCATTTGAGCCGCGCAACGGCAAGATGCAGCGTTACATCCAGCACCGTGCGGCGCTGTCTTTCAACTATCTGGGCAACTACGTCAGTGGGCAGAAAAATGCCGACATCATCGTGCGCCAGGAAACCCAGAGCCTGCGCATCAAGCGGCATCCGGAGCGGGAGCAGCCGTATCGCGAGCAACTGCGCCTATTGGGCTTCAAGATCGCTACGCGCCAGAGCAAGGCGCTGCCCGAAAGCGCTGGCGAGCTGTTCGAGATGGTCAACGACAGTGCCTGGCTGAACTTCACCCTCAATGCATCACCGACCTTGCGGGCCGAGGGGTGGGAGCTGCAGATCGATGAGGACTTCGGCTTCGACCTGAGCGCCGTCGACGACTGGTACGCCACCGTCGACGAAGGCCCGGAGCGCGATTGGTTCGACCTGGAGCTGGGGATTATCGTCAACGGTGAACGGCTGAGCCTGCTGCCGATCCTGCTGAACCTGATGCGCTCCCACACCGAGATCCTCAACCCGGAAAAACTCGCACGCCGCCGCGATGATGAACTGATCCTGGTGAACATCCCCGGCCTGCCCAACGGCGGCCATGGCCCGCTGCAAGTTGCCCTGCCCTACGGCCGCCTGAAACCGGTGCTGGCTACCCTGGGCGAGTTCTACCTGCAAGACGCCGGCACTACGACGCTGCGCCTGGCCAAGGCCGATGCGATTCGGTTGAACCCACTCGAAGACCTGCCACTGCAATGGGAAGGTGGCGAGAAGATCCGCAACTTCGCCCAGCGCCTGCGGGACATCAAGGACTTCACCTGCGTGGCCCCCGAGGGGCTGAACGCAACCTTGCGCCCGTACCAGCTGGAAGGCTTGAGCTGGATGCAGTCACTGCGCCAGCTGGACGTCGGCGGGATACTTGCGGATGACATGGGCCTGGGCAAAACCCTGCAAACCCTGGCGCATATCCTCACAGAGAAAGCCGCCGGGCGCCTGGATCGACCGTGCATGGTGGTGATGCCGACCAGCCTGATTCCCAACTGGCTGGATGAAGCGGCGCACTTCACGCCGCAGCTCAAGGTGCTGGCGCTGTATGGCGCGGCACGCAAGAAACATTTCGCGAACCTGCGGGACTATGACCTGCTGCTGACCACCTACGCGCTGCTGCCCAAGGACATCGAACAGCTCGCGGCCCTGCCCCTGCATGTCCTGATCCTCGATGAGGCCCAGTACATCAAGAACCCTTCCAGCAAGGCTGCCCAGGCGGCACGCGAACTGAATGCACGGCAGCGCCTGTGCCTGAGCGGCACGCCGTTGGAAAACCACTTGGGTGAGCTGTGGTCATTGTTTCACTTCCTGCTGCCAGGCTGGTTGGGCGACGTGAAAAGCTTCAACCGCGATTACCGCGTGCCCATCGAGAAGCGCGCCAGTGATGTGCGCTTGCAGCACCTCAACGGTCGGATAAAACCTTTCCTGTTGCGCCGCACCAAGGAACAGGTCGCCACGGAGTTGCCGCCCAAGACCGAGATCATCCACTGGGTCGACCTCAACGAAGCCCAGCGCGACGTGTACGAAACCATGCGCCTGGCCATGGACAAAAAGGTGCGCGACGAGATCACCCGCAAGGGCGTGGCGCGCAGCCAGATCATCATTCTCGAGGCGCTGCTGAAGCTGCGCCAGGTGTGTTGCGACCTGCGCCTGGTCAACGACGCCGCCCTGCCCGCGCGCGGCAGCAGTTCAGGCAAGCTCGACAGTCTGATGGAAATGCTTGAAGAGCTGTTTGAAGAAGGTCGGCGGATCCTGCTGTTTTCTCAGTTCACCTCGATGCTGAGCCTGATCGAGGACGAGCTCAAGAAGCGCGGTGTGGCCTACGCCCTGTTAACCGGCCAGACCCGGGACCGGCGCACGCCGGTGAAGGACTTCCAGAGCGGCAAGCTGCAGATTTTTCTGATCAGCCTGAAGGCCGGGGGCGTAGGCCTGAACCTGACCGAAGCCGATACCGTCATCCACTATGACCCATGGTGGAACCCCGCGACGGAAAACCAGGCGACTGACCGTGCCTATCGCATCGGACAGGAGAAGCCGGTGTTCGTCTACAAGATGATTGCCCGGGGCACGGTGGAGGAGAAAATCCAGCACCTGCAGAAGGAAAAATCCGACCTGGCGGCGGGTGTGCTGGATGGGCGGACGACGGGGGACTGGCAGTTGGGTAATGAGGATATCGAGGCGTTGTTTGCGCCGCTGCCCAATAAGCAAGAGAAGCGCTAAATGTCAGATCGCCTTCGCCAGCAAGCCCGCCCCCACGTGTTGATGTGTGAATACAATCAAGTGTGGGAGCGGGCTTGCCCGCGAAGGACGCGCTGCGGTTTTCAGTCGATCAACTGAGCGTCACGCAACGCCGTCAGCGCCGCCAACCATCGCGGATCCTGCTTGTATTGCGTCGAAGCAACCGCCTGCCCACGCATGCGTGCAATGCGCGCCGACGGCTTGACCTTCATCCGCTGCGCCGCACTCAGCGCCAACTCCGCCGCCGCACGGTCGTTGCACACCAGGCCCATGTCACAACCCGCCGTCAACGCAGCCTCGATACGACTGGCCGCGTCGCCAACCACATGAGCCCCGGCCATGGACAGGTCATCGCTGAAAATCACCCCATCGAACTGCAACTCCCCGCGCAGGATGTCTTGCAACCAGCGGCGTGAGAAGCCGGCAGGCTGGGCGTCGACTTGCGGGTAGATAACGTGGGCAGGCATGACCGCCGCCAACTGTTGGGTCAGGCGTGCGAAAGGCACCAGGTCATTGGCGCGAATCTGTTCCAGGCTACGTTCGTCATTGGGAATCGCGACGTGGGAATCCGCCTCAGCCCAACCATGGCCCGGGAAGTGTTTGCCGGTGGCCGCCATGCCGGCGCTGTTCATGCCACGGATGAATGCACCGGCCAGCACGGCGGCACGCTCGGGGTCGCCTTCGAAGGAACGGGTGCCAACCACGGCGCTGCGTTGATAGTCCAGATCGAGTACCGGGGCGAAGCTCAGGTCAAGGCCCACCGCCAGCACTTCAGTCGCCATGATCCAGCCGCATTGCTCGGCCAGGAATTCAGCATTGGGGTTATCCGCCAACGCACGCATGGCCGGCAGGCGCACGAAGCCCTGGCGCAGGCGCTGTACGCGACCGCCTTCCTGGTCGACCGCCAGCAGCAGATCCGGGCGCACGGCACGAATCGCCGCGCTCAACTCCCGCACCTGGCGCGGATGCTCGATATTGCGCGCGAAAATGATCAGGCCACCCACTTCAGGCTGGCGCAACAGCTGGCGATCCTCGGCCGTCAGCCAGGTACCGGCCACGTCGACCATCAAAGAACCTTGCAGGGCAACAGTCATAAACCTTCCTTATAGAACGCACACAACCCGTTGCTCTCACCAGGCACAGTGAGCACAACGGGTTGTGAGTAAATAGCTGAGTTCGGCATGGGCCGCTAGCTTAGCGGATGCAAGCGGCCGCGCCCACCCGGGGAGGTCAAACCTTGGCGGGGGTTGGCGCGGATTTGCTGCGTGGGCGCAGTTGGGCGGCCGCCATGGTGGCGTCTGTCACGCCGGTTTCGGCACGCATGCCGGCAGCGAGGAACGGCACCATCAGGCGCATCACCTGCTCGATGGAGGTATTCACCCCGAAATCGGTCTCGGCAATCGCGCGCAACGCCTTGATCCCGGACATGCTGAACGCCGCGGCACCGAGCATGAAGTGCACGCGCCAGAACAGCTCGATCGGCGGAATACGCGGGGCGGCTTCGTTGACCAGCAGCATATACCGACGGAATACCTTGCCGTACATGTCTTCCAGGTACCGCCGCAGGTGGCCCTGGCTCTGGCTGAATGCGAGGCCCAACAGGCGCATGAAGATCGACAGGTCGTTGCCACTGCGCGGTTGAACCACCAGGGCTTGCTCGACGAGGATCTCCAGCAGTTCTTCCAGCGTTGGCTTGTGGTCAGCCTTGGCTTGGCGACGCTCGAGCTCGCGGTCGAGACTGGCGCAGAACGGCCCGAGGAAGCGCGAGAACACCGCCTGGATCAGGGCTTTTTTCGAGCCGAAATGGTAGTTCACGGCGGCCAGGTTGACCCCAGCCTTGCTGGTGATCAGCCGCAATGAAGTTTCAGCAAATCCTTTTTCCGCGAACAACTGCTCGGCAGCATCGAGAATGCGTTCAACGGTTTCCGACTGGGCCATGGTTATTCCGCCTGACAAACACTTGTTTGAAACATACGTTTCAGGTTGTGTCTTGTCAAGCCTGCGGGTTCGCTTTCCGGCCGGTCAGTCATGTATTTCATCGCTATTTAATCACATCCCTACGGGTCTGTAGGCAGCGCTATCTCTGCCTTGTAGGAAGCGTCCCGGGTGACCGTCCAGCGGAGGGACTGAAAAGGATGATTGCCAAGCGCAGTCCACTGTATATAATCCCAGTCACTGTATAAAAAGACAGAGCGATCAACATGCTAAAACTGACGCCACGCCAAGCTGAGATTCTGGCTTTTATCAAGCGCTGCCTCGATGATAACGGCTACCCGCCGACACGAGCGGAAATTGCGCTGGAACTGGGGTTCAAGTCCCCTAACGCCGCCGAAGAACACCTCAAGGCCCTCGCTCGCAAAGGCGCGATCGAGATGACGCCAGGTGCCTCGCGCGGTATTCGCATCCCTGGCTTCGAAGCCAAGGCCGACGAATCGACCCTGCCGATCATCGGTCGCGTCGCCGCTGGTGCGCCGATCCTGGCACAGCAGCACGTCGAAGAGTCCTGCAACATCAACCCGACTTTCTTCCATCCTCGCGCCGACTACCTGTTGCGGGTCCATGGCATGAGCATGAAGGACGTGGGCATCTTCGACGGCGACCTGCTGGCCGTCCACACCACCCGCGAAGCCCGTAATGGCCAGATCGTCGTGGCCCGTATCGGCGATGAAGTCACCGTTAAACGCTTCAAGCGCGAAGGCAGCAAGGTCTGGCTCCTGGCCGAGAACCCTGAGTTCGCCCCGATTGAAGTGAACCTGAAAGATCAGGACCTGGTGATCGAAGGCTTGAGCGTCGGCGTCATTCGCCGCTAAAGGAGGCATCATGCAGCTCGTGCACACCCCACAACAAACACAACTGTCGCTGTTCGAGGCCTTCATGGCCCAACCCCTTGCGCCCATCCTCAAGGAAACGATCGAAGCGCCCTGGAGCGCCGAGCCTGAGGCGTTCAGTGAATTGTCGTTGCGCGGTGCAGCTGGGAGCTGCCTGAGCCTGTTGGCGCCAATCCTTCGCGAATTGAGCGAAGAGCAGGACGCCCGCTGGCTGACGCTGATCGCCCCGCCCGCCAGCCTCACCCAGGCCTGGCTGCGGGACGCTGGCCTCAACCGCGAGCGCATCCTGTTGCTGCAACCGCGTGGCGCACAAAGTGCCCAGCAGTTGACCTGCGAGGCCTTGCGACTGGGCCGTAGCCACACCGTGGTGAGCTGGCTGAACCCGCTGAATGCTACGGCCAAGCAGCAGCTGATCAGCGCCGCACGTACGGGCGATGCTCAGAGCTTGAATATTCGATTGGGATAACAAGAAGCGTCAGCACTCGCGGCTCGCTGACCCTTGAATGTCAGTGCCCGCGATGGACGCAAGGCTTCTTCAGGATTGAGAAGCCGATCTGCAACACACAGCACACAAAGCGACCAATGGGCTCAGTGAAGAACCCGCGGCCCGTCTTCTTTCTCCGGCTCGCCTTCCGCCAGGCGACCTGCCATCTGCACACCCACGCTCAACATGGCTTTAGCCACTTCCACGTGTTGGCCCTGCAGGAACACCTTGGCGTCCTCGGAAAAATCCAGAATAACCAGAGAACCCTCGTCCTCAGCCCGGCGCAGCTCGATTCGGCCGTCAGGCAACTCAACAATTTCCAGAAAGGACGTCGGCATAAAAGTCTGTTCTCCACGAAAGGCCGGGATTATATCAGTCATCCGTTGCGTTTCGCTGAGGATCTGCCCAGGTTTCTCGCCGGCTTGATGAATGGTGCCGGGATGACTCGCTTCAAATGCGGGATGGGGCTTGCTTGCGAAGGTGGTGATCAGTGCCCCACAAGCAACTGGCACTGCGCCTACGCGAGCAAGCCCGCCACCCCAGTTTGACGGGTGTACATCAGCGGCGCCGCCTCAGCACTCATTGAGGCCTTCGCGAAAGCGCAGTGCCATCTTCTTCAGCGCCTGGCGCCAGCCTTCCAGCTCTTCCCGGCTCAACGGCTTGGGCTCTTCCTCTTCCACCGCAACCGCCACGATCAACGGCTGGGTCACATCCCCCTTGGGCACATGGGGAACACGCGGCGGCTGGAACATATCGGCATGTGCCTTGAGCAAGCGGGCGATCCAGCTATCGGGGCTCTGAGCCATTTCTACCAGCTCGGCCAGTTCAGGGATCGCCATCGTGTCCAGCACGTCGCGATTCATGATCATTTCTGCGCGCGGCGAACCGGCTTGGGGCAGGCGATAGAACCCGGCGATTTCATGACACAGGCCCAGCAAGGCGCCATACAGGTGGAACAACGCTGCTTCACGACCTGCCTGGACCAGCGCAATGGCATTCATCTCCCGCCCTTCCTCGGCGCGGCCAAGGGCTTCCAGGGACAAACCCGCGAAGTAAATTTTCTGATTGGTACGGGTATAGAGTTCGTTGGCCATGACGGCAATCTCCACAACGAATAGCGTGATGCTGGCTTAACAGTGTCACGGATCAGCTGAGCGCACTGCAAGCGCAAAGAAAAAGGCCGCCTATGCAGGCGGCCTTTGTATTGCGCAGATTTGTCGATCAAGCGCCCTGGCGCTTGTCCTCGACCTTCCACTTACCGCCGTCGTAGAACGCTTTCCAGCCGGTAGGCTTGCCGTCCACTTCGGACTGCACGTACTGCTCCTTGGTCTTGCGGCTGTAGCGGATCACGGCCGGGCGACCGTCCGGGTCCTTCTTCGGCGCTTCACACAGGAAGTGGTACTTCGGATCGATCTCGTCCTTGTGCGGCACGATTTCCAGCACCAGCGGTGCACGGGTCTCGCGGTTTTTCGGGAACTGGCTGGCCGCCAGGAACAACCCCGAAGCGCCGTCACGCAGGATATAGGTGTCGTTGACCTTCTCGCACTTGAGTTCAGGCATCTTCACCGGGTCCATCTTCGGCGGCGCTGCGTCACCGCTTTTCAGCAGTTTGCGGGTGTTCTTGCACGTCGGGTTGGTGCAACCGAAGAACTTGCCGAAACGGCCGGTCTTGAGCTGCATCTCGCTGCCGCACTTGTCGCACTCCAGGCTTGGGCCTTCATAGCCCTTGATGCGGTAGCTGCCCTCTTCGATCTCGTAGCCGTCGCAATCCGGGTTGTTACCGCAGATGTGCAACTTGTGCTTCTCATCGAGCAGGTAGGCGTCCATCGCCGTGCTGCAGATCGGGCAGCGGTGCTTGCCACGCAGTACCAGCGACTCGGATTCACCCTCGTCGTCCGCGGCGATTTCATCGCCCGGCACCAGGTTGACCGTGGCCTTGCAGCGTTCTTTCGGCGGCAGGCTGTAGCCCGAGCAACCGAGGAACACGCCGGTGGACGCGGTGCGAATCTGCATCGGACGGCCGCAGGTCAGGCACGGGATATCAGTCATCACTGGCTGGTTGGCGCGCATGCCGCTCTCAGGGCTTTCGGCCACTTCGAGTTTCTTCTTGAAGTCGCCGTAGAACTCGTCCAGCACGTTTTTCCAGTCACGCTCGCCCTGGGCGACGTCATCGAGGTTCTCTTCCATGCCGGCGGTGAAGCCGTAGTCCATCAGGTTGGAGAAGCTCTCGGACAGGCGCTCGGTGACGATGTCGCCCATCTTTTCCGAATAGAAGCGACGGTTGTGCAGTGCCACGTAGCCGCGGTCCTGGATGGTGGAGATGATCGCCGCGTAGGTCGAGGGCCGACCGATACCGCGTTTTTCCATCTCTTTGACCAGGCTGGCTTCGGAGTAACGCGCCGGCGGCTTGGTGAAATGCTGGGACGGGTCGAGCTTGATCAGCTTCAACGTATCGCCCTGGGCCATGTCCGGCAGCACGTCATCATCGCCAGGCTTGGCGATCTGCGGCATCACACGGGTGTAGCCGTCGAACTTGAGGATACGGCCCTTGGCACGCAACTCGAAGTCGCCTGCGCCCACGCTCACGGTGGTGGACAGGTATTGCGCCGGCAGCATCTGGCAAGCCAGGAACTGGCGCCAGATCAGCTCGTAGAGGCGCTCAGCGTCGCGCTCCATGCCACTGAGCTTGCTTGGCTCGGTGTTGGCGTCGGAAGGACGAATCGCTTCGTGAGCCTCCTGTGCGCCTTCCTTGCTGCTGTAGACGTTCGGCTTCTCCGGCAGGTACTTCTTGCCGAATTCGCTCTCGATATAAGTACGCGCCATGGCGACCGCGTCCACCGACAGGTTGGTGGAGTCGGTACGCATATAGGTGATGTAGCCGGCTTCGTACAAGCGCTGGGCCATCATCATGGTCTTCTTCACCCCAAAGCCCAGGCGGTTGCTCGCGGCCTGTTGCAGGGTGGAGGTGATGAACGGCGCCGACGGCTTGCTGCTGGTCGGCTTGTCTTCACGCTTGACGATGCTGTAGCTGGACGCCTTGAGCTTTTCCAGCGCGGCCATGGCCTGGGCTTCGTTCAGCGGCTTGAAGGCCTCGCCTTTCTCGCGGGCCACTTCGAAGCGCACGTTGGCGCCCTTGGCGGTACCGAGGTCGGCGTGGACTTCCCAGTACTCTTCGGGGATGAACGCACGGATCTCGCGCTCACGCTCCACCACCAGCTTCACTGCAACCGATTGCACACGGCCGGCGGACAGGCCACGGGCGATCTTGGCCCACAGCAGTGGCGA
This sequence comes from Pseudomonas sp. MYb13, assembly GCF_002980075.1. Classification (NCBI taxonomy): domain Bacteria; kingdom Pseudomonadati; phylum Pseudomonadota; class Gammaproteobacteria; order Pseudomonadales; family Pseudomonadaceae; genus Pseudomonas; species Pseudomonas sp. MYb13. The sequence goes on from NZ_PCQI01000013.1 coordinate 118,404, forward strand.
GACCATGTAGCCCACGACACGGTCGAGGAAGCGCCGGGCCTGCTGGGCATTGACGCGGTCGATGTCCAGCTCGCCCGGCTTGGAAAAGGCTTCCTGGATGGCTTTCTTGGTGATCTCGTTGAACACCACGCGCTTGTAGCGGCTGTCGTCACCGCCAATGGCTTCCCGCAGGTGCCAGGCAATGGCTTCCCCTTCGCGGTCCAAGTCCGTCGCGAGATAGATGGTGTCGGCATCCTTGGCGAGCCGGCGAAGCTCTTCGATGACCTTTTCCTTGCCGGGAAGGATTTCGTACTTGGCCTTCCAGCCATGTTCCGGGTCCACACCCATGCGCGAGACCAGCTGCTTGCGCGCTTTCTCTTTAGGGGTGAGTACCGGACCTTCGCCTGCAGCGGCCTTGCCGCGCTTGGCGGCAGGCTCCTTGCTGGCGCTAGCCGAACCGCTGGTGGGCAGGTCTCGGATATGGCCGATACTCGACTTCACCACGTACTCGTTGCCCAAGTACTTGTTGATGGTCTTGGCCTTAGCCGGGGATTCCACAATGACCAGCGATTTGCCCATGGATCGGAAAATTCCTGAATTCGAGAAGTGAAAGGCAGTTGGCGCCTGTCGCGGCAACGCTATATATAGTGGCAACAAGGTGAGGTCAAGCGCAGCATTCTGCGCGACCTGCCGTTATTGCCCTGAAAAAAGACTGGGTTCGGCCTGGACCAAAGCAAAGCGCGGGACCTGCTCGCCGTCAACTTCGACAGTCTCTACGAACATGCTCAGTGGGCGCACCCAAAAGCCGTAATCGCCATACAGTGCTTGGTAAAACACCACTTCTTCTTCGGTCTCGGAGTGCCGCGCCACACTGAAAACACGGTACTGCGGACCTTTATAATGCTGGTAGAGCCCTGGTTCGACTTTCATGCTCTGGCCCTCTTACAAAATTTGTTAAAAAAAAAATACAAAACCGCCAAAAAACAAAAACCGGGGCACTGGGCCCCGGCTTCCGTCAACCCAACGCTTAGACGCGTTCGAAGACGGTGGAAATGCCTTGGCCGAGACCAATGCACATGGTGGCTACCCCGAGGTTGCCGCCATTTTGCTTCATCACGTTAAGCAAAGTGCCGGAGATACGTGCACCGGAGCAACCGAATGGGTGGCCCAGGGCAATCGCGCCGCCGTGCAGGTTAACCTTCTCATTCATCTTGTCGAGCACTTTCAAATCTTTCAGCACTGGCAGGGCCTGTGCGGCGAAAGCTTCGTTGAGCTCGAAGAAGTCGATGTCGTTGATGGTCAGGCCCGCGCGCTTCAAGGCTTTTTGTGTGGCCGGTACTGGACCATAGCCCATGATCGCCGGGTCCACACCCGCCACGGCCATCGAACGGATCACGGCCAGCGGCTGGATACCCAGGTCCTGGGCACGCTGCGCCGACATCACGATCATGCACGAGGCACCGTCGGTGATTTGCGACGAAGTACCGGCTGTCACGGTGCCGCCCTTTGGATTGAAGGCAGGCTTGAGCGCTGCCAGGCTTTCCAGGGTGGTATCCGGACGAATGGTTTCGTCGTAGTCGAACAGTTTCAGGAAACCGTTCTCGTCATAGCCGTTCATCGGGATGATTTCATCCTTGAACTTACCTTCCACGGTCGCCTTGTGGGCGAGTTGGTGGGAACGCAGGCCGAACGCGTCCTGGGCTTCGCGGGTAATGCCGTGCATTTTGCCCAGCATTTCCGCGGTCAGGCCCATCATGCCCGAGGCTTTCGCCGCGTACAGCGACATGTGCGGGTTTGGATCGACACCGTGCATCATGCTGACGTGGCCCATGTGCTCCACGCCACCGACCACGAACACATCACCGTTGCCGGTCATGATCGCCTGGGCAGCGGTGTGCAGCGCGCTCATCGACGAACCGCACAGGCGGCTGACAGTCTGGCCGGCCGCAGTGTGCGGGATCTGGGTCATCAGCGACGCCATGCGCGCGATGTTCCAGCCCTGCTCCAAGGTCTGGTTGACGCAGCCCCAGATCACGTCCTCGACTTCGTTTGGGTCGACCTTGGTGTTGCGCTCCAGCACTTTGCTGATCAGGTGTGCCGACATGTCTTCGGCACGGGTGTTGCGGTGCATGCCGCCCTTGGAGCGGCCCATCGGTGTGCGACCGAAGTCGACAATCACCACGTCTCTTGGATTCAAGCTCATAAATATTCTCGCTCTAGTCGTCTGGGCGCTTAACCGAAGAAGCTCTGGCCATTCTTGGCCATTTCACGCAGCTTCGCGGTCGGGTGGTACAGCGGGCCCAAATCAGCGTATTTGTCAGCCAGGGCAACGAACTCAGCCACACCGATGGAATCGATGTAACGCAGTGCACCACCACGGAATGGAGGGAAACCAATACCGTACACCAGGCCCATGTCGGCTTCAGCGGCGGTCTCGACGATGCCGTCTTCCAGGCAACGCACGGTTTCCAGGCACAGGGCGATCATCATCCAGTTGATGATGTCCTCGTCAGACACCTCACGCTGTTCGTAGATGACCGGAGCCAGCACTTCGTGCACCGACGGGTCGGCGACTTTCTTCTGCTTGCCCTTCTTGTCGGCCTCGTAGGCATAGAAGCCCTTACCGTTCTTCTGGCCCAGGCGCTTGGCCTCGTACAGCGCGTCGATCGCCGAGCGGCGGTCGTCTTTCATGCGGTCCGGGAAGCCTTCAGCCATTACGTCGCGACCGTGGTGACCGGTGTCGATGCCGACCACGTCCATCAGGTACGCCGGGCCCATCGGCCAGCCGAATTTTTCCATGACCTTGTCGATGCGTACGAAGTCCACGCCGGCGCTGACCAACTTGGCGAAACCGCCGAAGTACGGGAACAGCACACGGTTGACCAAAAAGCCCGGGCAGTCATTGACCACGATCGGGTTCTTGCCCATTTTCTTGGCGTAGGCAACGGTGGTGGCAACGGCCAGCTCGCTGGACTTCTCGCCACGGATCACTTCCACCAGCGGCATCATGTGCACCGGGTTGAAGAAGTGCATGCCGACGAAGTTTTCCGGACGCTTGAGGGCCTTGGCCAGCAGCGAGATGGAAATGGTCGAGGTGTTCGAGGCCAGGATGGTGTCGTCTTTGACCTGGGCTTCGACTTCAGCCAGTACCGCCTGCTTGACCTTCGGGTTCTCGACAACGGCCTCGACCACCAGGTCGACGTGGCCGAAATCACCGTAGGACAGCGTAGGACGAATGCCGTTGAGCACTTCAGCCATTTTCGCAGCGGTCATGCGACCTTTGTCCACACGACCGACCAGCAGCTTGGCGGCTTCTGCCAGGCCCTGCTCGATACCGTGCTCGTTGATGTCTTTCATCAGGATCGGCGTGCCTTTGGACGCCGACTGATAGGCGATACCGCCGCCCATGATACCGGCGCCGAGTACGGCAGCCTGTTTCACGTCGCGGGCAATCTCGTCGTACGCCTTGGCCTTTTTCTTCAGCTCCTGGTCGTTCAGGAACAGGCCGATCAGGCTCTGTGCAGCCGACGTCTTCGCCAGTTTGACGAAGCCTGCCGCTTCCACTTCCAGGGCTTTGTCGCGACCGAAGTTGGCGGCCTTCTGGATGGTCTTGATCGCTTCAACCGGTGCCGGATAGTTCGGGCCGGCCTGGCCAGCCACGAAACCCTTGGCGGTTTCGAACGACATCATTTGTTCGATGGCGTTGAGCTTGAGTTTTTCCAGCTTCGGCTGACGCTTGGCCTTGTAGTCAAATTCGCCGCTGATGGCGCCCTTGATCAGGTTCAGAGCGGCTTCGGCCAGTTTGTCCGGGGCAACCACGGCGTCGACGGCACCGACTTTCAGCGCGTCTTCAGCTTTGTTTTCCTTACCGGCGGCGATCCACTCGATCGCGTTGTCGGCACCGATCAGGCGCGGCAAGCGCACCGTGCCGCCGAAACCTGGGTAGATGCCCAGTTTGACTTCAGGCAGGCCGATCTTGGCAGTGGCCGACATGACGCGGAAGTCTGCGGCCAGGCACATTTCCAGGCCGCCACCCAACGCGATGCCATTGATGGCAGCCACGGTGGGGACATTGAGGTCTTCGAAATCGCTGAAAATCTTGTTGGCTTCGAGGTTGCCAGCCACGAGCTCGGCATCGGGCAGCTTGAAGTTGTCGACGAATTCGGTGATGTCAGCGCCGACGATGAACACGTCCTTGCCGCTGGAGACGATCACGCCCTTGACCGAAGCATCTGCTTTGATGGTGTCTACGGCCTGACGCAATTCATTCAGGGTTAGACGGTTGAACTTGTTGACGGACTCACCCTTGAGGTCGAATTTCAATTCGACGATGCCACTTTCAAGAGCCTTAACCGTGATGGCTTTACCTTCGTAAATCATCAACTGATCTCCACGATATGGAAGCTGAACAGTACACATTGGACGCTGGCCTCTGGTTGGACACTGACAGTTGCGTCAATGCTCATGCCGATCCGCCAGGCACACCCGCCAATGCGATAGTCGGGATTCTGTATGAGCAGTCTGACAGACAAACGCTCAATTCATACGCCCGTTTGATTTGGGTACGCCACCTTCATCCAATTCCGGGCAATTGTCAATCGCTCGAAAGGCTAGGAAAAACGCGACTTTCCAGTCATTTCAGAACCCCGAGCCTAAGCCCGCGACTCGTCAATATTCAAATATTCACAAAATCAATATTAGAAAAGATGTGGGAAAAGACTGTACAGAACGGGATATGCCGCTAGGCTAGCGACAAGCCACATGCGCTTGGATGAACACCCGGCGCGGGAACCACAGATTTACCGGCCTGCCTGGCCAACTCCAGCCCGATGATGATGTCGGGCTTTTTATTGCCTGGCCTTCAGGCGAGCGCCTTGAGCAGCGCATCAATGTCTTCCAACACACTCGCCTCGCCCTTCTCGCCCCAATACAACGCAATCATCTGCTTGTCGGCCTCGACCTTGTAGACGTTGGCCGGCAGCTTTGCAAAATGCGGCAACAACTTCTCATCGACACACACTTCACGCCACTGATTGACCCACACACCCGGCTCCAACTGCCAATAACTCCAGATGGCCGGCGTGCTGCCGCGCCGAGGGCGGCAGTATTGCGCGCAGGGGCTGGGCGGCTCCTGCTTGAGCCAGTGCGGCCATTCCTGGGGGGCCAGCTGCATGGCCAGGCCGATGCGGCGCGCCTCCATGCGCAGGGCCATGCGCCCGCTCTGATGACGCGACGGGCGCAGCCATGCCAGAGGGCTCAGAACCACCACAAGGATTGACACCACTATCCAGACCGTCATATGTGTACTCCCGATTTTCTAGATGAGCGGATTTGATCTCGCGCAACCCCATCCGCTTGAAAGCAGCCATACTGAATCTATTGCAGTCCCCTGGAGGAACGCCCCATGTCCTACGAACATATTCTGGTCGCTGTCGACCTGACCGAAGAGTGCGATCCAGTGATCAAGCGGGCCCGCGCCTTCGCGGTCGCCAGCAACGCCAAGCTCTCACTGGTGCACATCGTCGAACCGATGGCCATGGCCTTTGGCGGCGACGTGCCCATGGACCTTTCCCAACTGCAGCAACAACAGTTTGACCAGGCCAAGGAGCGCCTGGACCGGTTGATCCTCAAATACCCGGAAGTGACCAAGGAAAACTCCCACCTCACTTACGGCCAACCGCGCCAGGAAATCCACCACCTCGCCAAGGAACACGGCTGCGACCTGATCGTGGTCGGCAGCCATGGCCGTCACGGTTTGGCGCTGCTGCTGGGCTCTACCGCCAATGACGTGCTGCACGGTGCGCCGTGCGATGTTCTGGCGGTGAAGCTGGTCAAATCCTCGTAAGACGAGTGAGGAGCCAATGCCGGAGCGGGCCTTCCCGCTCCCGCATTTGGATCGCATTCCATATAGAAAACCCGGTGTTCATCAGATGAACACCGGGTTTTTTAATGCCCTGGAATCACTCAGGCATCCAGCTCGGCCCAACGCTCGACCAGCGCTTCCAGCTCCTGGTTCAACGTCTCCAGGGAAGCGATGACCTTGGCCGTTTCCGCCGCCGGGCGCAGGTAGAAACCCGCGTCGGCCATTTCCGCTTCTACCGCGGCGATCTGCTGTTCCTTGGCGTCGATATCGCCGGGCAAGGCTTCCAGCTCGCGTTGCAGCTTGTAGCTGAGCTTCTTCTTGGCCGCCGGCGCCGCTTCTTGGGCCGGTGCGGCAGCTGCGGCCACAGGCGCCACGACTGCCGAGGTGAGGTCAGCCTTGCCGGATTTGCTCTCGGTCACGCCCAGCAGGCGTGGCGAACCGCCCTGGCGCAGCCAGTCCTGGTAACCGCCGACGTATTCACGCACCTTGCCTTCGCCTTCGAAGACCAGGGTGCTGGTCACCACGTTGTCGAGGAATGCCCGGTCGTGACTAACCATCAGTACGGTGCCGTTGAAGGTCAGCAGCACTTCTTCCAACAGCTCGAGGGTTTCCACGTCGAGGTCGTTGGTCGGTTCGTCGAGTACCAGCAGGTTGGCCGGCTTGCTGAACAGCTTGGCCAGCAGCAGGCGCGCACGCTCACCACCGGACAAGGCTTTTACTGGCGTGCGCGCGCGTTGCGGGCTGAACAGGAAGTCACCCAGGTAGCTGAGTACATGGCGGCTCTGGCCGTCGATGTCGATAAAGTCGCGGCCTTCGGCGACGTTGTCGATCACGGTTTTTTCCAGGTCCAACTGGTGGCGCAGTTGGTCGAAGTAAGCCACGTCGATGCGTGTGCCTTCTTCAACGGTGCCGCTGGTCGGCTGCAGGCCGCTGAGCATCAGCTTGAGCAAGGTGGTCTTGCCGGTGCCGTTGGCGCCCAGCAGGCCGATACGGTCGCCGCGCTGCAGGACCATGGAGAAGTCCTTGATCAGGAACGGACCGTCCGGGTGATGGAAGCTGACGTTCTCCAGCACCATCACCTGCTTGCCCGACTTGTCGGCGGTATCCAGCTGGATATTGGCCTTGCCGGTGCGTTCACGACGCTCGCTGCGCTCAACGCGCAGGGCCTTCAGGGCACGCACGCGGCCTTCGTTACGGGTGCGACGGGCCTTGATGCCCTGGCGAATCCAGACTTCTTCCTGGGCCAGTTTCTTGTCGAACAGCGCGTTGGCGGTTTCTTCGGCCGCCAGTGCGGCTTCCTTGTGCACCAGGAAGCTGGCGTAGTCGCCGTTCCAGTCGATCAGGCCACCACGGTCCAGTTCGAGGATGCGGGTTGCCAGGTTCTGCAGGAAGGACCGGTCGTGCGTGATGAACAGCACGGCGCCCTGGAAATCCTTGAGGGCTTCTTCGAGCCAGGCGATGGCGCCGATGTCCAGGTGGTTGGTTGGTTCGTCGAGCAGCAGCAGGTCGGGCTCGGACACCAGCGCCTGGGCCAGCAGCACGCGACGACGCCAGCCACCGGACAATTCGGCGAGGGTCTTGTCGGCCGGCAGTTGCAGGCGGCTCAGGGTGCTGTCGACCAGTTGCTGCAGGCGCCAGCCGTCACGGGCTTCGAGGTCCTGCTGGACGTGCATCAGCTTGTCCAGGTCTTCTTCGGTGACGCAGTTCTGCGCCAGGTGATGGTATTGCGCAAGCAACTCACCGACGCCGTCCAGGCCTTCGGCGACCACGTCGAACACTGTCCGTCCGTCGGCCACCGGCAACTCTTGCGGCAATTCGCCAATCTTGAGGCCCGGGGCGCGCCAAACAGAGCCGTCATCGGGCTTCTGGTCGCCTTTTACCAGCTTCATCATGCTGGACTTGCCGGTGCCGTTGCGGCCGATGATGCACACCCGCTCACCACGGGCGATCTGCCAGGACACCTTGTCCAACAACGGCATAGCGCCGAAAGCAAGGGACACATCGCTGAATTTGAGCAGGGTCATACGCTTCTCCAAAAACTGGGCGCGCATTCTACCTGAGTTGAGGGTGGGATGCGGCCGGCATTTTCGTTGTCGACACGTTCTGTAGGACATTTCCGTCGAACTTGAACGAACCAGCCGGCAAAGCTTTCTTAGGCTGCGGGCAAAAGGCTAAGCTAGGGGCAATCAGTGTCGGCGGTGCCGGTGCTAGTCGTGATTTCTCTGCACGGACGTCTCATGCGCAGTCGCCTTTTTAGTCTTTTATCTTGTCTGCTTCTTTCTGCCACCGCCGTTCAATCCGCCCAGGCCGTGGACCTCACCACCCAACGTCAATATTACGATGAAGCCAAACGCGCCCTGGCCAAGGGCGATACCGGCCCCTACATGCAATACAGCCAGGCCCTGGCCGACTACCCGCTGACGCCGTACCTGGCCTACGACGAACTGACCGCCCGCCTGAAAACCGCGAGCAATCAGGAAATCGAGCAGTTCCTCGCCAAAAACGGCGACCTGCCCCAGGCCAACTGGATGAAACTGCGCTGGTTGCGCTGGCTGGCCGAACGCGGTGACTGGCAGACCTTTGAAAAGTACTATGACGCCAAGCTCAACTTCGTCGAACTGGACTGCCTGCACGGCCAGTACCAACTCACCCACAATCTCAAGGCCGAAGGCTACAAGACCGCCGAAAAGCTTTGGATGACGGGCAAGTCCCAGCCGGCGGCCTGCGATGTCACCTTCGGGCAGTGGGCGGCTGACGGCCAACTCACTGAACAGAAGATCTGGGATCGCGCCAAACTCGCCGCCGAAGCGCGCAACTACGCCTTGGCTAACAGCCTGGTGAAAACCCTGCCCACCCTCGGCGCCCAAGGTCGCTTGATGGTGGACGTGGCGCAGAAGCCCGACATGCTCAGCGACCCCTCACGCTTCCTGCCGGCCACCGAGGCCATGTCTGACGCCGTGGGCCTGGGCCTGCGCCGCCTGGCACGCCAGGATCCCGACAAGGCCATGGCCCTGCTCGACGGCTACGCCAGCAGCATGCACTTCTCGCGTGACGAAAAAGTGTCGATCGCCCGCGAAATCGGTCTCACCCTGGCCAAGCGCTATGACCCGCGCGCCCTCGAGGTGATGACCAAGTACGATCCCGAACTGCGCGACAACACCGTCTCCGAGTGGCGCCTGCGCCTGCTGCTGCGCCTGGCTCGCTGGGAAGACGCCTACCAGTTGACCCGCAAGCTTCCCCAGGACCTGGCCACCACCAACCGCTGGCGCTACTGGCAGGCCCGTAGCCTGGAATTGGCCGAGCCGAAGAACCCGCAAGCGCTGGTCCTGTACAAGCACCTGGCGCAAGAACGCGATTTCTACGGGTTCCTGGCGGCGGACCGCTCCAAGGCCCCGTACCAGTTGAAGAACAAACCGCTGCTGATGAGCCAGGCGCTGGTCAACAAGGTGCGCAACACCCCCGGCGTACGTCGCGCCCTGGAGTTCTACGCACGTGGCCAGGTGGTGGATGGTCGCCGTGAGTGGTACCACGTGAGCCGTCACTTCAACCGCGACGAAATGGTCGCCCAGGCCAAGCTGGCGTACGACATGAAGTGGTACTTCCCGGCTATCCGTACCATCAGCCAGGCGCAGTACTGGGACGACCTGGACATCCGCTTCCCGATGGCCCACCGCGATACCCTGGTGCGTGAGGCCAAGGTGCGCGGCCTGCATTCGAGCTGGGTGTTCGCGATCACTCGCCAGGAAAGCGCTTTCATGGACGACGCCCGCTCCGGCGTTGGCGCCAGCGGCCTGATGCAACTGATGCCCGGCACCGCCAAGGAAACCGCGCGCAAGTTCAGCATCCCCCTGGCCTCCCCCGCCCAAGTGCTGGACCCGGACAAGAACATCCAGCTCGGCGCCGCCTACCTGAGCCAGGTGCACAGCCAGTTCAACGGCAACCGTGTACTCGCCTCTGCCGCCTACAACGCCGGCCCCGGCCGTGTGCGCCAATGGCTGCGCGGCGCGGATCACCTGAGTTTCGATGTATGGGTGGAAAGCATCCCGTTCGACGAAACCCGCCAGTACGTGCAGAACGTGCTGTCTTATTCGGTGATCTACGGCCAGAAGCTCAATTCACCCCAACCGTTGGTGGATTGGCATGAGCGGTATTTTGATGATCAGTAATAACGGCAGCGATGAGCGGTAAGCTTCACGCTCAATAAAAATGCCCGCATTTCTCAATGCGGGCATTTTTTATGGGCTGTGATACTTAGTGCGAGGCGCTTTCCTCTACCCCATCACTGAACTGCAACGCCGCCAACCGCGCGTACAGCGGGTTGCTCGCAATCAGCTGCTGGTGCGTGCCTATGGCCACCAGCTTGCCCTGGTCCATTACAGCAATGCGGTCAGCGTGTTTCACCGTCGCCAGGCGATGCGCGATCACCAGCGTGGTACGCCCTTGCATCAATTGCGGCAAGGCCTGCTGGATCAGGTGCTCGCTCTGGGCATCGAGGGCGCTGGTGGCTTCGTCGAGCAGCAGGATCGGTGCGTCTACCAGCAGCGCCCGGGCGATGGCCAGCCGTTGGCGTTGCCCGCCAGAGAGGCCCATGCCGCCGTCACCCAGGTGGGTCTGGTAGCCGTCGGGCATTTGCAGGATGAAGTCATGGGCGTGGGCAATGCGCGCGGCGGCTTCGACCTGCTCTGTGGTGGCCGTCGGGTTGCCGTAGCGGATGTTGTCTTCGACGCTGCCGAAGAACAGCGCCGGGCTCTGGGACACCAGGGCGAAGTGGCGGCGCAGGTCCATGGGGTCGAGTTCGGTCAGCGGGTGGCCTTCGAGCAGGATGCGGCCGTGCTGGGGGTCGTAGAAGCGCAGCAGCAGGTCAAAAATCGTCGATTTGCCCGCGCCGGACGGCCCCACCAGGGCCAGGGTCTCGCCGGGGTTGATCGTCAGGTTCAAGCCGTCGATGGCATAGCTGTCGGGACGTGAGGGATAGGAAAACCGCAGGTCTTGCAACTCCATGCGGCCGCTGACCCGCGCCGGCAGTTGGACGGTGTTGGCGGCGGGCGCCTGGATTTCGTTGTTCGACTGCAACAACTCGCCGATGCGCTCGGCAGCACCGGCGGCCCGTTGCAGCTCGCCGAGCACTTCGCTGAGCGTGCCGACCGCACTGCCGACGATCAGGCTGTAGAACACAAACGCCGCCAGCTCACCACCGGAGATGCGCCCGTTGATTACGTCCATGCCGCCGACCCACAGCATCACCCCCACCGCGCCGAGCACCAGCATGATCACCAGGGTAATCAGCCAGGCGCGCTGGGTGATGCGTTTACGCGCGGTGGTAAAAGCGTCTTCCACGGTCACGGCGAAGCGCTGTTCGTCCTGCACCTGGTGGTTGTAGGCCTGCACGGTCTTGATCTGGCCGAGCGTCTCGGACACATAGCTGCCCACGTCGGCGATGCGGTCCTGGCTTTGGCGCGACAGGCTGCGTACGCGCCGACCGAAGATCAGGATCGGCGCCAACACCAGCGGCAGCGCCACGACCACGATACTGGTGAGCTTGGGGTTGGTGACAAACAGCAGCACGATACCGCCGATGACCATCAGGGCATTGCGCAGGAACAGCGACAGCGAGGAGCCGATCACCGATTGCAGCAAGGTGGTGTCGGTGGTCAGCCGCGACTGGATTTCCGAACTGCGGTTGTTCTCGTAAAAACCCGGGTGCAGGTAGATCAGGTGGTTGAACACCTGCCGACGGATATCCGCCACCACCCGCTCGCCGATCCACGAGACCAGGTAAAACCGCGCAAACGTGCCCACCGCCAGGCCCAGCACCAACACCATGAACAAGCCAATGGACTGGTTGAGCAGGTGCGGTGACTGGGTCATGAAGCCCTGGTCGACCAACAGGCGGATACCCTGCCCCATGGACAAGGTAATACCGGCGGTGACGATAAGCGCCAACAGCGCGCCGAGCGCGTGCCAGCGGTAGGGCGCAATGAAGCGGCTGGCCAGGCGGATCGCACGGCGTTGACGGACTGAGAACATGGAGGGCATCACCTGCGCAGGGGAGATAGGTATCTACACCACAACATTGGGGGAACTTGGGTAAATAACAATGAGTCAGGTTAATTATGCCCGCCGATGCTGATCCCTAGAGGCTATCGGTCTAACCCCCGGCTGGAAATCCGCAGCGGTTTCTGGTGGACTGGGTGTTCGAGCCGATGACCTTGCAGGGAGCTGTAACAGCCTGGTCACGCGGGGGTTTTACAATAGGTACACAACCTGATGAGGAGACAGGCCATGACCTTGCAAAATAGCAGCGATGCCAAGATTGAAGTGATCCGCCAGCCGCAGCAGTTGCCTTGCTCTTACATCGACGCGAAAGGCCGCGAAGTGCAGATTACCGAAGAGATGATCCAGCAAGCGTGCAGCGAACTGGAACAGCGACTGGTCAAGCCTGCCCAGCAAGGCTGAAGCGCCTACGCTCTTTCAAACCCGGCCCTGGTGGCCGGGTTTTTTATGCCCGGTAAAAACCGGCAGGCCGGTGCCTGGCGTTAAAGGACTTCGGCGCCCAGGGCCGAGACTATCGCTGAGAGCGCGGCGGATTCCCCGTTGATGCGCACCTTCAACCCCTCAATTTCGCGGCGCTCCGGGTAATGCTTGCGCAGCAGGTCAAACGCCTTGCGCTGCTCCTCCACGGTCCCGACAAGGCTACGACGGAAATCCGCATCATCACGGCGTGGGTCGTACACGCTGCGGCACAGGGTGGCGAGCGCCCAGGCCGGGTCGGTAGAGGCATTCAGGTGCATCTCGGCCAACCACGGTGGCGGCAGCAGATCGCTTAATTGAATGCTCGGCTCCTGGCCCAGGTGCGCGCAGAACGCCTGATAGATCTGCGCCGTGCCGCGCTGCTTGCCGTCCAGGCTGTAGCCGGCAATATGCGGCGTGGCCAGCACGCACAGGTCAGCCAGGTCGACGTCCACTTGCGGTTCGCCCTCCCACACATCCAGCACCGCTTGCAGGTCTTCGCGGTCCAGCAGCACCTCACGCAGGGCGGCGTTGTCCACCACCGGGCCGCGGCTGGCGTTGATCAGCCAGGTGCCGGGCTTGAGCTGCTCGAGACGCTGGCGGTCGAACAGGTGCCAGGTGGAGCCGTTGCCGGACTTGGTCAGTGGCGTGTGCAGGCTGATCACGTCGCACTGCGCGATGATCTGCGCCAGGCTGACGTAGTCGCCGTCCTCGGCGATCTGCCGTGGCGGGTCGCAGACCAGCACGTTCCAGCCCAGGCCCTTGAGCACCTTGACCAGCCGCCCGCCGACTTCACCCGCGCCGACCACGCCGTAGGTGCGTTGATTGAGGTCGGCGCCTTCGATCTCGGCCAGGGTCTGCAGGCTGCCCAGCACATAGTCCACGACGCCACGGGCGTTGCAGCCGGGGGCGCTCGACCACTGGATGCCGGCCTGCTTGAAGTAGTCGAGGTCCAGGTGATCGGTGCCGATGGTGCAGGTGCCGACGAAGCGCACCTTCGTGCCATCCAGCAGCGCGCGGTTGACGTTGGTCACCGAGCGCACCAGCAATACATCAGCCTGCTCGACCGTGGCGCGGTCGATGGAACGGCCGGGGACGCGGCGAATCTCGCCAAATCCCTGGAAGAATGCATCGAGCAGCGGAATATTTTCGTCGGCAACAATCAGCATGGCAGGCTCCTTTGGCGGACCCGCAGTGTACAGGGATCGCAGCCCTCGCTTACAAATCGCTAACACAGGTTTTTTCCTGACCGATGCGTCAACGCGTAGAATCCGCCGTCCTTGCGCTTCCTTCTATTGGACACCTGTACGTGAACACTGCCACCGCCACCCTCACCCGCCCCGCCCGCATCAGCCGGGAAGTGCGCGGCCTGTTGACGCTTGCCTTGCCGATCATGATCGGCCAACTGGCGACGACCGCGATGAGCTTTGTCGATGCGGTGATGGCCGGGCGCGTCAGCCCCCAGGACCTGGCGGCCGTAGGCCTGGGCAACTCGATCTGGATCCCGGTGTACCTGCTGATGACCGGCACGCTACTGGCCACCACGCCCAAAGTCGCGCAGCGCTACGGGGCCGGCCAGTTCAGCGAGATCGGGCCACTGGTGCGTCAATCCTTGTGGCTGGCAGTGGTGGTTGGCATCACTGCGTCGCTGTTGCTGCTGTGCGCCGAACCGATCCTGCATGCGATGAAAGTGGAGCCGGACCTGATCGAGCCCTCAATGGGCTACCTGCACGGCATCGCGGCCGGCATGCCGGCCATCGCGCTGTATTACGTGCTGCGCTGTTTCAGTGACGGCCTGGGCCGCACGCGGCCGAGCATGGTGATGGGCCTGTGTGGCCTGGCCTTGAACATCCCGCTGAACTACATCTTTATCTACGGCCACCTGGGTGTGCCGGCCATGGGCGGCGTCGGTTGCGGCTGGGCCACGGCCATTGCGATGTGGGTGATGATGCTCGGCCTGGCCGTCTGGACCCGTTGGGGCCCGGCTTACCAGAGCAGCGAGCTGTTCAAGCGTTTCGACTGGCCGCAATGGGCGGTGATCAAGCGTGTATTGAGCATCGGCCTGCCCATTGGCATCGCGATCTTTGCCGAATCGAGTATCTTCGCGGTCATCGCGCTGCTGATCGGCAGCCTGGGCGCCACCGTGGTCTCAGGCCATCAGATCGCGCTGAACGTCAGCTCGCTGGTGTTCATGATCCCCTACTCGCTGAGCATGGCCGTGACCGTGCGCGTCGGCCAGGCCCTGGGGCGTGGCGAGCCGCGTGAAGCGCGCTTCGCGGCGGGCGTGGGCATGGGCACTGCGCTGGCATATGCCTGCCTGTCCTGCAGCCTGATGTTGGTGTTTCGCGAGCAGATTGCGGCGATCTACACCCCCGATCCAGTGGTCATTCACTTGGCGTCGATGCTGATCGTGTTCTCGGCACTGTTCCAGTTCAGCGACTCGATCCAGGTAACGGCGGCGGGCGCATTGCGGGGCTACCAGGACACCCGGGTGACCATGGTCCTGACCTTGTTCGCGTATTGGGGCGTGGGCCTGCCGGTGGGTTATGCCTTGGGCCTGACCCACTGGCTCGGCGAACCCAGCGGCCCAAGCGGCTTGTGGCAAGGGCTGATCGTGGGCCTGAGCTGTGCGGCCGGGATGTTGCTGGTGCGCCTGGCGCGCAGTGCACGCCGGCGCATTCGCGCATAACCCGGTGTACGAGCCGGCGTGTTCAGTCGGCTTTTTTGCGGATCCAGTACAGGTAGGTGCCCGCCTGCTCCTGCTGATCCACGAGTTCGTGGTCCAGGAACACGCAAAACTTGGGAATATCGCGGCGCGTGGACGGGTCGGTCGCGATCACCTTGAGCAAACCGCCTGGCGGCAGGTCGCGGATGTGCTGGTGCAGCATCATCACAGGCTCGGGGCAGTTGAGGCCGGTGGCGTCCAATGTCGCGTCGACGGGCAAATCAACAGACTGATTCATCATGTACTCCTAAAACGTACCTGCTCACCTGTGGGAGCAGGCTGGCCCGCGAAGACGCGGACACATTCAACATAGATATCGACCGTTATACCGGTATCGCACGCCAGCCAGCGCCCACCGTTGAGCGGTGCCAGCCAGAGATTCAGCGGGCCTTGGGTTTCTTCGCTGTTTCCAACCGGCGCAAATGGCAGGTCACTTCCTCGCGGTCGTGGTACAGCTGCTTGCAGCCGATCTCCACACGAATGCCACGCGCCTTGAAGCCATCCTCTATACGCTCCAGCAACCGCTTCACTTCGGCGTAACGCTGTTTCATCGGCAATTTCAGGTTCACCACCGCCTCGCGGCAATGCCCCTCGCCGATCCAGGTTTCCAGCAGCGCGGCGTTGCGTGCCGGCTTCTCGACGATGTCGCAGACCATCCAGTCCACCGGCTGCTTGGGCACGAAGGTAAAGCCGTCGGCCATCAAGTGTTGCACGAGACCGGTGTCCATCAGGCTTTCGGCCATGGGGCCGTTGTCGATGGCGGTCACCAGCATGCCACGGTTGACCAGCTGCCAGGTCCAGCCACCCGGCGCCGCGCCGAGGTCGACGCCGGTCATATCACCATGCAGGCGCTCGTCCCACTGGTCGCGGGGGATGAAGTGGTGCCAGGCCTCTTCCAGCTTCAAGGTCGAACGACTAGGGGCTTCGCGAGGGAACTTGAGACGCGGGATACCCATGGGCCACATTGCCGAGTTGTTCGACTCGGCCAGGCCCATGAACACTTCGCGGCCACTCTTGAAGGTGAGCAGCAGCCGCGGCTTGCTCGGGTCGTCCACCAGCTTGCCGGCGTTGAGCAGGGCTTTGCGCAGGTGCACTTCGAACTTCTTGCAGAAGTTCGAGAGTTCTTTGCCGTCGTTGGTGTCGACCATCTCCAGCCACAGGCTGCCGCACACCGGGAATTCGCGCAGATGGGCGAGAATCACGCTGATGCGGTCGGTTTCCGGCAGGTCGATGAATACCCCGCGCGCCCATTGCCGCGGGAAGATCAGCTCGGCAAAGCGCTGGCCGTGCATCAGGCGCTGGGCGCCGTCTTCTTCGGTACAGACGAATTCGGCGCAGGCGCTGCCGGTCTTGGCCTTGGCGTAGCCGGAAACGTTCAGGCGCGCGGCGTGCTCCGCGATCTCGGAACAGACTTCGCCTTCAAAACCCGGGCGGCAGTGCATAAAAAGGGTGTTCATTGAATCTCCTGGCAACTGGGCTTGCTGTAGCGCAAGTCCTGTCATGAAAACGCGCGCATGATAGCCGAGTTCGGAACCTTGGACTTAACGATAGAGTCCAGTTATTAGCCTGCTAATGAAAACAGGGCTAAGTTGAAAGCTCTGTTCGTCCCGTCAGGTCCGTAGCCGTGCGGACCATAAGGAGTCATGTAATGTCATCCCTTGATAGCCTGAGAACCCTTAAAACCCTGCAGATCGACGACAAGACCTATCACTACTTCAGCTTGCCCGAAGCCGCCAAGAGCCTGGGCGACCTGGATAAACTGCCGATGTCCCTCAAGGTGCTGCTGGAAAACCTGCTGCGCTGGGAAGACGACAAGACCGTCACCGGCGCCGACCTCAAGGCCATCGCCGCCTGGCTCAAAGAGCGCCAGTCGGACCGCGAGATCCAGTACCGCCCGGCCCGGGTATTGATGCAAGACTTTACCGGCGTACCCGCCGTGGTCGACCTGGCCGCCATGCGCGCCGCCGTGGCCAAGGCCGGGGGCGACCCGCAGCGCATCAACCCACTCTCCCCCGTCGACCTGGTGATCGACCACTCGGTGATGGTCGACAAGTTCGGCACCACCAGCGCCTTCGAGCAAAACGTGGACATCGAGATGCAGCGCAACGGCGAACGCTACGCCTTCCTGCGCTGGGGCCAGAGCGCCTTCGACAACTTCAGCGTGGTACCACCGGGCACCGGTATCTGCCACCAGGTCAACCTCGAATACCTGGGCCGCACGGTCTGGACAAAGGACGAAGATGGCCGCACCTATGCCTTCCCGGACACCCTTGTCGGCACCGACTCCCACACCACCATGATCAATGGCCTCGGCGTACTCGGCTGGGGCGTGGGCGGTATCGAGGCGGAGGCGGCGATGCTCGGCCAGCCGGTGTCGATGCTGATCCCGGAAGTCATCGGCTTCAAGCTCACCGGCAAACTGAAAGAAGGCATCACCGCCACCGACCTGGTGCTGACCGTCACCCAGATGCTGCGCAAGAAAGGCGTGGTCGGCAAGTTCGTCGAATTCTACGGCGACGGCCTCGCCGACCTGCCGCTGGCCGACCGCGCCACCATCGCCAACATGGCCCCGGAATATGGCGCCACCTGCGGCTTTTTCCCAGTGGACGAAGTGACGTTGGACTACCTGCGCCTGTCCGGCCGTCCGGCAGAAACCGTGAAGCTGGTAGAGGCCTACACCAAGGCCCAGGGCCTGTGGCGCAACGCTGGCCAGGAACCGGTGTTCACCGACAGCCTGGCGCTGGACATGGGCACGGTCGAAGCCAGCCTCGCCGGGCCGAAACGCCCACAGGACCGCGTGGCACTGCCGAATGTCGGCCAGGCCTTCAGCGATTTCCTCGACCTGCAATTCAAACCCGCCAACAAGGAAGAAGGCCGCCTGGAAAGCGAAGGCGGTGGTGGGGTTGCCGTGGGCAATGCCGACCTGGTGGGCGAAACCGACTATGAATACGACGGCCAGACCTATCGCCTGAAAAACGGCGCCGTGGTGATCGCCGCGATCACCTCGTGCACCAACACCTCCAACCCCAGCGTCATGATGGCCGCCGGGCTGGTGGCGAAAAAGGCCGTGGAAAAAGGCCTGACCCGCAAACCCTGGGTGAAGACCTCGTTGGCCCCGGGTTCCAAAGTGGTGACCGACTATTACAAGGCGGCGGGCCTTACTCCCTACCTCGACAAACTGGGCTTTGACCTGGTCGGCTACGGTTGCACCACCTGTATCGGCAACTCCGGGCCATTGCCTGAGCCGATCGAAAAGGCCATCCAGAAAGCCGACCTTGCCGTGGCGTCGGTGCTGTCCGGTAACCGCAACTTCGAAGGCCGCGTGCACCCGCTGGTGAAAACCAACTGGCTGGCTTCGCCGCCGCTGGTGGTGGCCTACGCCTTGGCGGGCACGGTGCGCATCGACATCAGCAGCGAGCCGCTGGGTAACGATCAGGACGGCAACCCGGTATACCTCAAGGACATCTGGCCAAGCAGCAAAGAGATCGCCGACGCGGTGGCCCAGGTCAGCACGGGCATGTTCCACAAGGAATACGCCGAGGTATTCGCCGGTGACGAGCAATGGCAAGCGATTGAAGTGCCACAGGCGGCCACCTACGTGTGGCAGAAAGATTCCACCTACATCCAGCACCCGCCGTTCTTCGATGATATTGCCGGCCCGTTGCCGGTGATCAAAGACGTCAAGGGCGCCAACGTCCTGGCCCTGCTGGGCGACTCGGTCACCACCGACCATATCTCCCCCGCCGGCAATATCAAGACCGACAGCCCCGCCGGCCGCTACCTGCGCGAGCAAGGCGTGGAGCCACGGGACTTCAACTCCTACGGCTCACGCCGGGGCAACCATGAAGTGATGATGCGCGGCACTTTTGCCAACATCCGTATCCGCAATGAGATGCTCGGCGGCGAGGAAGGCGGCAATACGCTGTACATCCCCACCGGCGAGAAAATGCCGATCTACGACGCCTCGATGAAATACCAGGCCTCCAGCACGCCGCTGGTGGTGATTGCCGGCCAGGAGTATGGCACCGGCTCCAGCCGTGACTGGGCGGCCAAGGGTACCAACCTGTTGGGCGTCAAGGCGGTGATCGCCGAGAGTTTCGAGCGGATTCACCGCTCCAACCTGGTCGGCATGGGTGTGCTGCCGTTGCAGTTCAAGCTGGATCAGAACCGCAAGTCGCTCAAGCTCACCGGCAAGGAGAAGATCGATATCCTAGGGCTGACGGACGTTGAGATCGTGCCGCGCATGAACCTGACGTTGGTGATTACGCGGGAGGACGGCAGCACGGAGAAGGTCGAGGTGCTGTGCCGGATCGATACGCTCAATGAAGTGGAGTACTTCAAGTCAGGGGGCATCTTGCACTATGTGCTGCGCCAGTTGATCGCCTCCTGACAAAGGCTGGCGATCAACTGTGGGAGCGGGCTTGCCCGCTCCCACGGTGTCGACCGTATTCCAACTAGCCGAACAGCCACTTCCACAGCAGCACCAGCACCACGACAGCCAGCACTGGTCGCGCAATGCGATAAGCCTTCGGATGCTTGCGCTTCCATTGCTTGACCACACCGCTGAACTTGTCGCTGAAGGTCTTGCTCCAGGCATATGCCTGGTTGATGCCGCCAACGCGTTCGTCATCCAGGTTCTGCGGTGCCGTAGCGCGCCCCAGTTGCTTGCTGACCCAACGGTTCACGCGGGTCATCAGGCGATTGCTCAGCGGTCGCTCGATGTCGCAGAACAGGATCACTCGGGTCTGCTCGGTTTCATTCTTGACCCAATGCACGTAGGTCTCGTCGAACATCACGTCTTCACCGTCGCGCCAGGCGTACACCTGGCCGTCGACGAAGATGCGGCAGTCGTCGGAGTTCGGCGTGGACAGGCCCAAGTGGTAACGCAGGGAACCGGCAAACGGGTCGCGGTGCGGGTTGAGGTGGCTGCCGCCTGGCAATAGCGCAAACATCGCGCCCTTGACGTTGGGAATGCTGCTCACCAGCGCCACGGTTTTCGGGCACAGGGCCTCGGCCGAGGGCAGGGGTTTGTCATACCACTTGAGGTAGAAACGCTTCCAGCCCTTCTTGAAGAACGAACCGAAACCGGCATCGTTGTTCTTTTCGGCGGCGCGGATGTACCCCTCGTCGAACAGGTGCATCGCCTCTTCGCGGATCACTTCCCAGTTGTCCTTGAGCACATCCAGTTCCGGGAACTTGCTGCGGTCCAGGTACGGCTTGGACGGCACCGCCGAAAACAGGTACATCAAGGCGTTATAGGGGGCGAACAGCGCCGAATGGTTGACGAACTGGCGCAACATCGGCAAACGCGCCTTGCCGCGCAGGTGCACGTACAGCGTGCTGCCGATAAACAACGCCAGTACCGACAGTTTGGCGGCCAAAGAAAAGGTCATGCAGCAACTCCTGGAAATAAGCGCCTGGCCAACAGCAGACGTAGCAGCCGGCCATGATAAACAGTTGGGCCATTATGCAGAAGGCCTAAGGTTCGGGCGCTGACATACATCAAGCCTGGTTTTCCTGCTCGGTGAACAAATCGCTGAACAGCATGCTCGACAAGTAGCGCTCACCGGAGTCCGGCAAAATCACCACGATGGTCTTGCCCTGCATTTCCGGCTTCTCGGCCAGGCGCACGGCGACAGCCATTGCCGCACCGCAGGAGATACCGCACAGAATCCCCTCTTCCTGCATCAAGCGCAGGGCCATGGCCTTGGATTCGTCGTCGGTCACCAACTCCACGCGGTCGACCATCGACAAGTCCAGGTTCTTGGGCACGAAACCGGCGCCAATCCCCTGGATCTTGTGCGAGCTGGGCTTGATCTCATCGCCCGCCAACGCTTGGGTGATCACCGGGGACACCATTGGCTCGACCGCCACCGACAGGATCGGCTTGCCCGCGGTGTTCTTGATATAGCGCGACACGCCCGTGATGGTGCCACCGGTGCCCACGCCTGCGACCAGTACATCCACGGCGCCATCGGTGTCGTTCCAGATTTCCGGACCGGTGGTTTTCTCATGGATCGCAGGGTTGGCCGGGTTTTCGAACTGGCCCGGCATGAAGTAAGTAGCCGGGTCGCTGGCGACGATTTCATTCGCCTTTGCGATGGCACCGGGCATGCCCTTGCCCGGCTCGGTGAGCACCAACTCGGCACCGAGCGCCTTGAGGACCTTGCGCCGCTCGATGCTCATGGACGCCGGCATGGTCAACAGCAACTTGTAGCCACGGGCCGCGGCGACGAACGCCAGGCCGATGCCGGTGTTACCGGAAGTGGGTTCGACAATGGTCATGCCCGGCTTGAGCTTACCAGTGCCTTCGGCGTCCCAGATCATGTTTGCGCCAATGCGGCACTTCACCGAGTAGCCAGGGTTACGCCCTTCGATCTTGGCCAGTATGGTTACGCCACGCGGTGCGATACGGTTGATCTGAACCAGGGGCGTATTACCGATGGAGTGCGCATTGTCTGCAAAGATACGGCTCATGACGGGTCCTATTGCTCGGTTTCTGGAAGGCCCCAAGGGTATGCCTCGTGTTGCAAAGCGTCCAGTCAGAGGAACGTTGGGCGCTTGACGGTAGTCAATCGCCTACCTGTATGGAGATTTGACCAATGAAACGTCGCTACAGCTGGCCGCTATGGACCGTCGCCGGGGTGGTGGTGGTGCTGGTCGCCTTGACCGTCGCGCTGCCCTATCTGGTGCGTAACTACTTGAATGACAAGCTCGCCGACATGGGCGATTACCGCGGCCACGTCATCGACGTCGACCTGGCACTGTGGCGCGGCGCCTACAGGATCAATGGGCTGGAGATCACCAAGGTAGATGGCAAGGTGCCCGTACCGTTCGTCAAGGCGCCGCTGATCGACTTGGCAGTGAGCTGGCACTCGCTGTGGTACGACCATGCAGTGGTCGCCAAGGTGCTGTTTGTCGACCCTGAAGTGAACTTCGTCGACGGCGGCCCCAACAAGCAGGCGTCCCAGACCGGTAAGGGCACCGATTGGCGCGAGCAATTGAGCAAGCTGGCGCCCATCACCCTCGATGAAGTACGCATCGCAGACGGCAAGATCACCTTCCGTAACTTCAACTCCAAGCCCCCCGTCAACATCAATGCCAGCTCGGTCAACGCCAGCTTTTACAACCTGACCAATGTGGTGGACGTTGAAGGCAAGCGCGACGCACGCTTCGACGGCAAGGCGTTGCTCCAGGGCCAGGCGCCGCTGGAAGCCACCGCCACCTTCGACCCGCTGAGCAATTTCGAAAACTTCGAATTCCGTTTCCGCGCCAAGGATCTGCAGCTCAAGCGCATGAATGACTTTGCCTCGGCCTACGGCAAATTCGACTTCAAGGCCGGCACCGGCGATGTGGTGATCGAGGCCCAGGCGGAAAAAGGCCAGTTGACCGGCTACATCAAGCCGCTGCTACGCGATGTGGAGGTCTTTGATTGGAAACAGGATGTGGAAAACAAAGACAAGAACATCTTCCGCTCGATCTGGGAGGCGGTGGTCGGCACCAGTGAGACCGTGCTGAAAAACCAGAGCAAGAACCAGTTCGCCACGCGTGTGGAACTCAGCGGTAGTGTGCACCAGCAAAATGTCAGCGCGTTCTCGGCGTTTATATCGATATTGCGCAACGGTTTCATCCAGGCGTTCAACGCGCGCTATGAACAACCCAAGCCCTCGGCGGACTGAAGGTGACCGGTCATTCAGAGACTGAATAGCCCGCCTGCGTTCACAGTCGCCGGGGCTGCGCGGTATAGTCCCGGCATTGATGAATTCGAGGAAATACCCATGAAGTTCGAAGGCACCCAGGCCTACGTTGCCACCGACGACCTGAAACTGGCCGTCAACGCTGCCATTACCCTGGAACGGCCATT
This sequence comes from Pseudomonas sp. MYb13, assembly GCF_002980075.1. NCBI lineage: Bacteria > Pseudomonadati > Pseudomonadota > Gammaproteobacteria > Pseudomonadales > Pseudomonadaceae > Pseudomonas > Pseudomonas sp. MYb13. The sequence goes on from NZ_PCQI01000013.1 coordinate 141,345, forward strand.
GCTGGTCAAGGGCGAGCCCGGCACCGGCAAGACCATGCTCGCCGAACAATTGGCCGAATCCTTTGGCGCCAAGCTGATCACTTGGCACATCAAGTCCACCACCAAGGCTCACCAGGGTCTGTACGAGTACGACGCGGTCAGCCGCCTGCGCGACTCGCAGCTGGGCGTGGACAAGGTGCACGACGTGCGCAACTACCTGAAAAAGGGCAAGCTCTGGGAAGCCTTCGAGTCCGAGGAGCGGGTGATCCTGCTGATCGATGAAATCGACAAGGCCGACATCGAGTTCCCCAACGACTTGCTGCAGGAACTCGACAAGATGGAGTTCTACGTCTACGAAATCGACGAGACCATCAAGGCGAAGAAGCGCCCGATCATCATCATTACCTCCAACAACGAAAAAGAACTGCCGGACGCGTTCCTGCGCCGCTGCTTCTTCCACTACATCGCCTTCCCCGACCGCACCACCCTGCAAAAGATCGTGGATGTGCACTACCCCGACATCAAGAAAGACCTGGTCAGCGAAGCCCTGGACGTGTTCTTCGACGTGCGCAAAGTGCCAGGGCTGAAGAAAAAGCCGTCCACCTCCGAACTGGTCGACTGGCTCAAGTTGCTGATGGCCGACAACATCGGCGAGGCCGTCCTGCGCGAGCGCGACCCGACCAAGGCCATCCCGCCTTTGGCCGGAGCCTTGGTCAAGAACGAGCAGGACGTGCAATTGCTGGAGCGTCTGGCGTTCATGAGCCGTCGCGGTAATCGCTGATGCTGCTCAACCTGTTCAATGAAATGCGTGCAGCCAAGGTGCCCGTGTCGGTGCGTGAGCTGCTCGACCTGATCAACGCGCTGAAACAGCGCGTGACCTTCGCCGACATGGACGAGTTCTACTACTTGGCCCGGGCGATCCTGGTGAAGGACGAGCGGCATTACGACAAGTTCGACCGGGCCTTCGGCGCCTATTTCAACGGCCTGGAAAAGCTCGACGACCACCTGCAGGCGCTGATTCCCGAGGATTGGCTGCGCAAGGAGTTCGAACGCTCGCTGACCGACGAAGAACGTGCGCAGATCCAGTCCTTGGGTGGCCTGGACGCGCTCATCGAAGCCTTCAAGAAACGCCTGGAAGAACAGAAGGAACGCCACGCCGGCGGCAACAAGTGGATCGGCACCGGCGGGACCAGCCCGTTTGGCTCCGGCGGTTACAACCCCGAGGGCATTCGCGTCGGCGACGCCGGCAAACGCCAGGGCAAGGCGGTGAAGGTGTGGGACCAGCGCGAGTACAAGAACCTTGACGACCAGGTAGAACTGGGCACGCGCAATATCAAGATCGCCTTGCGTCGCTTGCGCAAGTTCGCGCGCCAGGGCGCGGTGGAAGAGCTGGATATCGATGGCACCATCGACTACACCGCCCGTGATGCCGGCTTGCTGAATATCCAGATGCGCCCAGAGCGGCGCAACACCATCAAGTTGCTGCTGCTGTTCGATATCGGCGGTTCGATGGACGCCCATGTGAAGATCTGCGAAGAGCTGTTCTCCGCATGCAAGACCGAGTTCAAGCACCTGGAGTACTTCTACTTCCACAACTTCGTGTACGAATCGGTGTGGAAAAACAACCAGCGCCGCACTTCCGAACGCACGTCCACCCAGGATCTGCTGCACAAATACGGCGCCGACTACAAAGTGATCTTTATCGGCGACGCATCGATGGCGCCCTATGAGATCACCCAGGCTGGCGGCAGCGTCGAGCACTGGAACGAGGAGCCGGGGTATGTGTGGATGCAGCGTTTCATGGCCAAGTACAAGAAGCTGATCTGGATTAACCCGTACCCGAAGGACACCTGGGGGTATACGGCGTCGACGGGAATCGTGCGGGAGTTGGTGGAGGATCAGATGTATCCGCTGACATTGCGTGGCCTGGAAGAAGGCATGCGGTTTCTGTCGAAGTAGCCTGCAACCTGTAGCCGCGGGCAGCGGCTACAGGCGTGTGCTCAGCCGTGCTGGGCGTCGACCCAACCGAACTTCAGGAACAGCGCGGCAAACTGTTTGACCAGCTCGGCGTCCTTCCCGTCGACCTTTTGGTCATTGTTGACGTCCTGATTGATCGAAACCCCACCAAGCCCATTGCCATCGGCATAGACCGCCGCCGTGTAGGCAATGCTTTCATCGGTGGGCTCGCCCTCGCCTTGATGAAAATGCAGGCGCACCGTGTCAGGCACGCCGTTACCATCAAAGTCCCGGGCAAACACTTTCAGGTATTTGTCGTAGGGCTCGTCAAGGCTGAACCAATTGAACGCGAGAAACAGCTGGGCCAACTCGATGGCCTGTGCACGGTCGACCGCGTCGATGATGCCGTCCTGGTTCACATCATCGGCGATCACCCAGTCCAGCTTGCCATCATCCGTGATATCGAACGTCGTGGCTCGATGCACGAGCGACGGGGAGCACGTATCGTCGTGAAATTCCAGCGTGACCACGTCGGGCACATCGTTATCGAGTATGTCCTGTGCGTAGATCTTCATGTAGCGCATGGTGAGTCCTGATGGTGAATGAACGACCAAGACTTCCATGTGCGTCTTTGTGGACCAATACGACGGAGGACTCAAACCCCGTAGGACATATCTCGTATTGTCATTGCGTACTGCCTCAGCAGTTAAATGAAGCGACGCAAAAAGTCGACGTGCTGCTGGTGCGCGGTCTCTTGCACCACCGGCGCCAACCGGACCTTCTCACCCGGCAAACACTGCGCCAGCCGCGCCAGTGACAACGGCGTCAAGGCCCCCAGGCGTGGATAGCCGCCAATGGTCTGCCGATCATTGAGCAACACAATCGGCTGCCCATCCGGCGGCACCTGGATCGCCCCCAGCGGAATCCCTTCGGAAATCAGCGAAGGCCCTTGATAGTGCAAGGGCGTGCCCAGCAAGCGCATGCCCATGCGGTCGGCGCGGCTGTCCAGGGACCAATCGCTGTTGAAGGCATCGAACAGGCTTTGGCCGCTGAACTGGCCGATCTGTGCGCCGAGGATGACATCCAGTGCTGCCCCGGTGTGCAAATGGGGCTCACTCAGTACCTTCATCGCCCCGCCCGTACCGGAATAAGCGAGGCACCCTCCTTCGGCCAGTGCCTTGCCGAAACCGTCCACCCCGCCCAGCGCCTCACGCACAACAGTGGCGCAACTGCCGAGCACTTCCGGCGCATCAAACCCACCCGGCGCCGCCAGGTAGGCACGCGCACCGCTGAACGGCTGGGTGAAACGCAAGCGCTGGCCTTTTTGCAGGATAAAACTGCGACCGGGGCTGATGGCGCGCTCGTCGATAAAGGCCCCCAGGTCGGCACCGGCCAGGGCCAGCAGGCAATACTCCTCGGCCTGCACGGTGAAACCGCCCAGGGTGATTTCCACCACCGGGGCATCCAGCGCATTGCCCAACAGCCAGTTGGCCCAGGACATCGATACCCAATCCAGCGCCCCGCCCTGGGTCACGCCCAGGTGGCGCACGCCAACGCGGCCGGCGTCCTGCAACAGGCACAGCGGCGTGCTGGCCTCGATGATCAAGCGGCTCATGCCTGCGCCTCCAACGGCGTGTCATCGCCACCCAGTTTGATGAATTCAGCACGCTCGACCGCTTCAAAGCGCACCGTGTCGCCCGGTTGCATCAGGCTGTAGCCGTCACGCTCGCGGTCGAAGAGTTTGGCCGGCGTGCGGCCGATCAGGTTCCAGCCGCCCGGCGACACCACCGGGTAAGCGGCAGTCTGCCGTTCGGCGATGCCGACACTGCCAGCCGCCACGCGTTTGCGTGGGGTGTTGAGGCGCGGGGTGGCGAGGCTTTCATCCACCAGGCCCATAAAGGCAAAACCGGGGGCGAAGCCGAGGGCGAACACCTGGTATTCGTGGGCAGTGTGGCGGCGAATCACGTCGTCGATCGCCAGGCCACTGCGCTGGCTGAGCAAGGTCAATTCCGGGCCGACGCTCAGGTCGTACCACACCGGCAGCACATGGCACTGGCCACTGCCCTGAGCCTGTGGCTGCAGGTCGGTGAGGGCCTGGTCGATCAATTCCCGCGCCTGGGCCGGGTTCACTGCAGTCAGGTCGTAATGCACCATCAAGGTGGTGTAGGACGGCACCAGGTCCACCAGTGCCGCACCAAAGCCGCTGCGCAGGCGCTGGGTCGCGGCCAGCATCCACGGCATGTTGGCTTCGGCGATCACGTCGAACAGACGGACCATCAGGCAGTCGATGGCCACCACTTCAATGCGTGGCTTCATACCGGCTTCAACGCCTCGCGTATGCGCTGCACGGCCGCGACCGAGCTGGCGTTGTCGCCATGCACGCACAGGGTATTGGCCTGCAGGACCAGCGGGCTGCCATCGCTGGCGATCAGCGCTTCCCCCCGGGAAATGGTCAGGGCTTGCTGCACGATGGTGTCGGAGTCGTGATGCACGGCACCGGGTAACTGGCGGGAGACCAAGTACCCCTTGTTGTCGTAGGCGCGGTCGGCGAAGGCTTCAAACCACAGGGTGACGCCGTACTCGTCGCCCAAGGCCTGGGCGGCGCTGTTGTCGCGGGTGGCGAGCAGCATCAACGGCAGTTCGCCGTAGGCCGCCACGGCCTGGATCACCGCACGCAACTGCGCGGGGTTGGCCATCATGTCGTTGTACATCGCACCGTGGGGCTTCACATAGCTGACGCGCCCGCCTTGGGCCCGGCAGATACCGTCGAGGGCACCGACCTGGTAGTGCAACAGGTCCTGGATTTCCTGGGGGGTGTAGGCCATGGAGCGACGACCGAAGCCTTGCAGGTCCTGGTATGCCGGGTGTGCGCCAACTTGCACGCCATGCTTGAGCGCCAGGCTGACGGTCTTGCGCATGATGCTCGGGTCTCCGGCATGAAAGCCACAGGCCACGTTGGCGCAATCAATGAACGGCATGACCTCGGCGTCCAGACCCATGGTCCAGTTGCCAAAGCTTTCGCCAATATCGCAATTGAGTAAAAGACGGCTCACGGACTGTCGCTCCTGTAGGCTTTATTTTTTGTAGTTTGGGATTTTTCACACAGAACTCGCAACTTGTCCTGAGACCCCAACGGCGCTTATCGTGGAATGACTCGATTTTTGGCGCTGGCCCGGTGCGGCGTCCAACTAATAAAAACCGATCCATGCATAAGAAAAAGTTGATCCCATGAATTTGAAGTTCCTTGAAACCTTCGTCTGGGTGGCCAAGCTCAAGAGTTTCCGCCTGACCGCCGAGAAGTTGTTCACCACCCAGGCGTCGATCTCAAGCCGCATCGCGGTGCTGGAAAGCGAGCTGGGGGTGAAGTTGTTTCTGCGCGATTCGCGTGGCGTGAGCCTGACCCCGGAAGGCTTGAAGGTGCTCGACTATGCGGAGCAGATGATGGTGACCATGCAGGGCTTGAAGCAGTCCCTGGAGACCACCAGCAGCAAGGTCGGGCGCATCCGGATCGGCGCCATGGACACAGTGATCCACACCTGGCTCAGCCCCCTGGTCGCGGAACTGATGGACCACTTCCCCCTGGTAGAAATCGAATTGGTCGCCGATACCGCACTTAACCTCAGCGATCAGCTGCAAAAAGGTTTCCTCGACCTGATCCTGCAAACCGACCTGCTGCGCCTGGAAACCGTGCGCAGCCTGGAACTGGCCAGCCACCCCATGGCCTGGATCGTCGCCAGCCAGTCGATCTACAACCGCGACTATGCCTCCCTCGCCGAACTGGCCCAGGAGCGCATCATCACCTACTCGAAAAACTCTCACCCGCACCAGGACGTCATCAGCCTGATGCAAGCCAACGGCGTGGCCGCACCACGGATGAACTGCGTGAATTCAGTGTCGGCGATTACCCGCCTGCTGCGCGATGGCTTCGGGATTGGCGCGCTGCCGCCGGTGTTGGTCAGCGAAGAACTGACGCGCGGGGAGCTGGTGATGCTGCCGATGGCCCAGAAACTGCCGAATTTGCAGGTGGTGGTGTCGTGGCGCGTGGGGGTGGAGCTGGTGGAGGAGATCGTGGGGCTGTGCCAGAAGGTGGTGGCGCGGTATGCCGAGGAGGTTGGCGCAGAGCGCATGATCCTGGCCTGACCCAGTCAACACTGTGGGAGCGGGCTAGCCCGCGAAAGCGGTGGGTCAGTTAAAACATTGCTGACTGACACCGCGCATTCGCGAACATGCCCGCTTCCACCCTTTGGACGTGCGGTAACCGTTAGAGGCCCTTCAGGTCTCGCTCTTCGATCGGCCGGCTCTGGCGCAGGCGCTTGCCGCCCAATACCACCCAGTCGATCAGGCGGAACAGGCATTCGATGCCAAACGACAACAGCATCGCCCCACCCAACCCCCAGCCCATCGCCTCGGGCGTCAGCAGGATCTGGTAGCTGTAGCCATTCCAGGTTTCCTGGCGAATATCCGGATCTGCCGCCACCGCCACTTGCAGGGCGCGGATATACCACGGGCCTTGCATGGCCTGGAATTGCTTGTCCAGCGCCACCTGGCGATCCAGCATGGCGCCCAGGCTGTTGGCATCGCTCTGGAACACCGGGTCATCGCTGGCGCGGTAATGCGCCACCAACGCCTTCAAGTCGCCGTTGAAGAACTGCCGTGCGGTGGTTTCAAACCCGCTGAGGCCGGTCTGGGCCTCGATCAGGTGGGCCTCGACGCGCTTGGCATAGTCGTTGATGAACCCTGGCACTTGCACGCCAACCAACAGGCCAATGGCAAACAGCACCAACCGCAGATAACTGAGCAACATGGTCGATATCCTTACTCGGTAACGCCCTGGCTGACGCATTCACCGCGTCGCCACAGGCTCCATTGGCCCGGTTCGTAGCGGGTCCAGTTTTCGTTGTCGGTCAAAGGCTCGGTGGCAATCACCGTCACCACATCATTGGGCGTGGTTTCGGCCTGAAAATCGACGATCACGTCGACATCTTTCAAGCGCGCCGGGCCAAACGGTGCGCGCCGGGTAATTTGCGCCAATTTGGTCGAGCAGTAGCAGAACAACCAGTCGCCATCGCTGAGCAGGCAGTTGAACACGCCTTTGCTGCGGTATTCGGAGCAGGCGGCGATCAGGTCCGGCAGCACCTGTTCAAGGTCGACCGGCTCAGGAAAGGCCTCGCGCACGCGGTTGAGCAGATCGCAGAAGGCTGCTTCGCTGTCGGTGTCGCCCACCGGGCGGTAGAAGGTGGCGCGGGGGTTGAAGTCCGCCAATTGGCCATTGTGCGCGAAGCACCAATTGCGGCCCCACAGTTCGCGCACGAACGGGTGAGTGTTGGCCAGGCTGACCTTGCCGACATTGGCCTGGCGGATATGGCCAATCACCACTTCACTTTTGATCGGGTAACGCTGCACGAGGAGCGCGACTTCCGATTCGCTGCTGGCGGCCGGGTCCTGGAACAGGCGCAGGCCACGGCCCTCGTAGAACGCAATGCCCCAACCGTCACGGTGGGGGCCGGTACGCCCGCCGCGCTGCATCAGCCCGGTAAAGCTGAACACGATGTCGGTGGGGACGTTGGCACTCATGCCCAATAATTCACACATGCCAGGGCTCTCGCTGCAGGGCGGACGACGTTAAAGGCGCGGTTCTACGCGCATACCGCTCACGGGGGCAGGACGGCGAAAAGGCACGTCATCTTCATCTTCATCCGGCTCCGCGGCCAAGGCGGCATCGGCGGCAGCCTTGCGCTCACGACGGGCATTGGCGGCACGCTCGATGGGCCAGCGGATCAACACAAACACGATGTACACGCCAAAGGCGATCATGGTGTACATGAACAGGTCGGAAATGGCCCGCCAGGCGTTATTGCCGACCTTGAGCACCAGGTCCAGGGCGGTGATGGCCACGGCCGGCGCGAACTGGGTCTTGACCGGGTCGACGATGGTCGGGCTGAACAGCAGCACCGCCATGAGCAATTGCAGCGGCTCGCGCAGCCAGCGCCAGATCCAGCGGGTCATGCGCCACCACACCAACAGGCAGCCCAAGGCAGCGAAGGCGTAAAGGCCCCAAGCGATCAGATAGTCGTTCTCGGTCATGGTGTCCATGGCAAGGTTGGCAAACAGACGGCTATGATAACGGCTTTTGCGTGTCGCGGCTGCAATGCCTGCCACCGTCCGCCAGATAGAGAATAATCCATGCCTATATCGACCACCCCGATTGCCCGCAAGGCCCCAGGCCAGGATCCGTATGCCTGGCTGCAAGCGCGTGACAGCGCTGAGGTGCTCGATTACCTCAAGGCCGAAAACGCCTGGCAGGAAGCCCAGCTCGCCGACCAGGCGGCGCTGCGCGAAACCCTGTTCGAGGAGATCAAGGGCCGCATTCTCGAAACCGATCTGTCCCTGCCCTCGCCGTGGGGGCCGTATCTCTACTACACCCGCACCACCGCCGGTGACGAGTACGCCCGCCACTACCGCTGCCGCCGCCCGGCCGACGACAGCAACCAGGTGGATGACAGCAGCGAAGAGTTGCTGCTCGACCCCAATGTGCTGGCCAATGGCGGTTTTTTCTCCCTCGGCGCGTTCAGCATCAGCCCCGACCACCAGCGCCTGGCCTACAGCCTCGATACCAGCGGCGAAGAGGTCTACACCCTGTACGTGAAGGAACTGGCCACCGGCAAGGTCAGCGAACTGGAATTCCAGGACTGCGACGGCAGCATGACCTGGGCCAATGACAGCCTGACCCTGTTCTTCGGCGAACTGGACGACACCCATCGCCCGCACAAACTGTATCGCTATCGCCTGGATGGCACGGCGGCGCAGGAAGTGTTCCACGAGCCCGACGGGCGCTTCTTCCTGCATTGCTACCGCTCCAGCTCCGAGCGCCAGTTGCTGCTGTCGCTTGGCAGCAAGACCACCAGCGAGATCTGGGCGCTGGATGCCAACCAACCGCACCTGGACTTCACCTGCCTGGCGCCACGGGTCGAGGACCATGAATACGATGTCGACCATGGCCAGTTGAACGGCGCGTGGACCTGGTTTATCCGCAGCAACCGTGATGGCATCAACTACGCACTGTTCGTGGCGACCGACATTGGCGACGTACCCACCGAGGGTGAGTGGCAGAACCTGATCCCCCACAGCGACGAGGTGATGCTCGACGGCGTCAGCCTCAATGCCAGCGCCATGACCCTGAGCCTGCGCATCGGTGGCCTGCCGGTGATCGAGGTACACCCGGAAGGCCTGCCGGCCTATCGCGTGGAATTGCCTGACGCCGCCTACAGCCTGTACGTACAAAACAGCCTGGAGTTCGTCAGCGACAGGATTCGCCTGCGCTACGAGGCCCTGAACCGCCCGGCCCAGGTCCGCCAGCTGGAACTGGCCAGTGGCGCGCAACAGGTGCTCAAGGAAACCCCGGTGCTCGGCGTGTTCAACGCCGATGACTATGTGAGCCAGCGACTGTGGGCCACCTCGGCGGATGGCACCCAGGTGCCGATCAGCCTGGTGGTCAAGCGCGACCAGCTCGGCAAACCGGTGCCGCTGTACCTGTACGGCTACGGTGCCTACGGCGCGAGCCTCGACCCGTGGTTTTCCCATGCACGCCTGAGCCTGCTGGACCGCGGCGTGGCGTTCGCCATTGCGCATGTGCGCGGCGGCGGAGAACTGGGCGAAGCCTGGTACCGCGCTGGCAAGCAGGAACACAAGCAGAACACCTTCAGCGACTTCATCGCCTGCGCCGAGCACCTGATCGCCCAGGGCCTGACCACCTCCAAGCAACTGGCCATCAGCGGCGGCAGTGCCGGCGGCCTGTTGATCGGAGCAGTGCTCAACCAGCGCCCAGCGCTGTTCCAGGCAGCGATTGCCGAAGTACCGTTTGTCGACGTACTCAACACCATGCTCGACCCGGAACTGCCGCTGACCATCACTGAGTACGACGAATGGGGCAACCCGCAGGAGCCGCAGGTGTACGAGCGCATCAAGGCCTACGCACCGTACGAGAACGTCAGCGCCCAGGCCTACCCGCACATGCTGGTGATCGCCGGCTACAACGACAGCCGTGTGCAGTACTGGGAAGCGGCCAAGTGGGTGGCCAAGTTGCGTGACACCAAGACGGACGACAACCTGCTGTTGCTCAAGACCGAACTGGGCGCCGGCCATGGCGGCATGAGCGGCCGTTACCAGGGATTACGTGACGTAGCGCTCGAATATGGGTTCGTGTTCAAGGCGCTGGGGCTGGTTTAAGGAACTTCGCCGGGCGGTCCTGTCTGAACACAGGACCGCCCTACCTGATTGATGGATCAATACTGCCGCCATGCCACAACCGACGCTCCTCAATAACGAAATCCGCGACATGCTCATGGACTGCGGCCTGTTCGACCCGCTGTTGCCGGAAGACTTTCACGTGGCCGCCGGCTACTTCAATATCAGCAGCATTGCCCGTGACGAAGTGATCTTCCTCGAAGGCGATGCGGGCACCTTCATGTGCATCCTCCACAGCGGCCAGGTGGCGGTGCAGAAAACCAACCATGACGGCCAGCGCCTGACCATCGCGACCCTGCGCAGCGGCCGGGCTTTTGGCGAAATGGCAGTGCTTGACGGCGAGCGGCGCTCAGCCAGTTGCGTGGCGGCCAGTGACTGCGTGCTGCTGAACCTGGGCAAGGATGCCCTGGAAAAGATGCTCAACGAAGCGCCCAGGGTGGCCGCCAAGATCATCCGCGCAATCGCTATCGCCCTGTCCAAACGCCTGCGCATGGCTGACGGCCAACTACTCTCGCAGCAGTTTTAACCCCCCGGCGTCTTCGGCTTGCTGTCGTTTTGCAGCAGGCCGGGCACCGTCTGGTCCTTCGGCGGCGTCGGCAGCACGATGGGCACCAGGGGTGGCGAGCCGTTCGTCTTGGGCACGGCTGGCGGGGTGATTTGCGGGTACAGCGTTGGCGTCGGGGTGCCCGGCGCACCCGGCGTTGGGGCTGGCGCGACCGGTACGGTTTGCAACTCCTGAGCCTGCGCCGCACCCAATGCGAGCGCGCTCAACACAATGACCGTTAGAATGCTGCACTTCATCGATGGCTCCATGGCCTGACCGGAATGTCACAAGGCTACTCCCAACCGCGCAAGAATGCCCTTCCCAATGAGATTTCCATGAAACGTTTCGTTCTGCTGGACACCACCCCAATCCCCGACAACGGCGGTGCCTTGTGCCTGTTCGAATACGGTGAAGATTTCGTCATCAAGATTCAGGGCGGTGACGGCGGACAGTTGATGAACACGCGCATGCACGGTTCCGAAGATGCCCTGGCGGAAATTCCCTGCCGCAAGGTCGCGGGGCGGCCGGGCTCGCGGGTATTGATCGGCGGCCTGGGCATGGGCTTTACCCTGGCCTCGGCGCTCAAGCACCTGGGCAAGACCGCCGAAGTGGTCGTGGCGGAGCTGGTGCCGGGCGTTGTGGAATGGAACCGTGGGCCGCTGGGGGAAAAATCCGGCCGGCCGCTCATGGACCCACGCACGGTGATCCGCCAGGAAGACGTGGCGAAGGTGCTGCAGGCCGAGCCCCAGGGCTTTGACGCGATCATGCTGGATGTGGACAACGGCCCCGAAGGCCTGACGCAAAGGGCCAACAGCTGGCTTTACTCCGCAGGTGGCCTGGCGGCGTGCGCCAAGGCCCTGCGCCCTAAAGGCGTATTGGCGGTGTGGTCGGCCAGCGCCGACAAGCTGTTCAGCGACAAACTGCGCAAGGCCGGTTTCAAGGCCGAGGAAGTGCAGGTGTTTGCCCATGGCAACAAGGGCACACGGCACACCATCTGGATCGCCGAGAAGCTCAAAGGCTGAATACACATTACTGAACACCACAGATCCAGTGCGGGAGCGGGATTGCTCGCTCCCCCATTTTGATCGGCGTCAGTTTCGGGATTTGCGGTAGTCGATCACGTAGGGCACTTTTTTGTCGAACGTCTTTTCCAGTTCGTCGCGGTCCAGCTTGGTCATGCCGCCCAATTGATGGGCGGTAAAGCCGCTGTCACCCACTTGTGAACCCGGCGCCAGGCTGACCATGCGCTTGGCCACCGCTTCGATCGCGTCCTTGTAACCGCCCTTCTTGTTCAGGTTGAACGCGCCCAGGTCGATCTGGGTGCGCAGCCAGTTGCCCCAATAGAACTCCAGGAATTCCGGCGCGATCTCGCCTGCATCAGGTTTGCCATAGGCGGCCTTGCGGGTGAAATACACCAGGCTGCGCAAGGTATCGTCCTGCAGGTTCTGGAAGCCCAGGTGGGCGGGCAACTGCTCGGGCGGCAGGGCCTGGCCTTGGTTGTCCTTGAGCCAGACTTTGCGCGCAGTCTCCATGCGCTGCCAGAAGTTCGCCATGGTCGGGCTGTTGCTGAAGTCGTCGGTGACCTTGACCCACATGTTCAAGCGGGGGCCGCCGCCCGGCACCTCCCACAAGGTCGTGAAACTGTGGTGGCCGTCGGTCAGGTACAACTGGCCGCCTGGACCGACGACCACGGTTTTCATCTCGTCGGGATGAGTGCCCACAGGGTCCTTGCAACTGAAGCTTGCGGGGGTGTGCAGGTCCGCGCCCTTGGGCACTTTGTCGGCTTCGCCCTGGCCGTTGGTTTCGCAGTATTCATCGAAGACCTTGGCGGGTTTGTCGGCGAACAGGCCGAGGCTGTAGTAAATCTGGTCGAAGCCCACCACGGCCTGGGTCGGGTGCAGTTGTTCGAGGGACACCTCGATGACCTGCCCGGGTTGGGGTGTAGAGAATGCGTGGGCGTGGGCGGTGAGCCCACACAACAACAGTGCAACTGTCCATGAATGCAGACGCATGAGTTTCAATCCTTACCGATAAAGTGAAGCGGTTATTTACAGCGCGAGCGGCTAGAATCAACCCTATCCGTGAACCACCAAATAGCCAGGAGCCATGATGAGCTCGACCAACCCGCCCTCCCACACCGCCAAGCTGGACCGCATCCTCGCCGATGCCCAGCGCGACCGGGAAATGGGCTACCGCGACAAAGCCCTGAAGATGTACCCCCACGTGTGCGGTCGCTGTGCCCGTGAGTTCGCAGGCAAACGCTTGAGTGAACTGACCGTACACCATCGCAACCACAACCATGATGACAATCCCCAGGACGGCTCCAACTGGGAGTTGCTGTGCCTGTACTGCCACGATAACGAGCACTCGCGCTACACCGACCAACAGTACTTCGGCGAAGGCTCCACCAGCAGCCCGACAATTGCCAAGGCCACGCATAACCCCTTTGCGGCGTTGGCGGGGTTGATGAAGAAGGACGACTGAAGATCTCCGTCGGCTGTACAGGCCTCATCGCGGGCAAGCCCGCTCCCACACGGGTGAAGTGTGAACGCATTCAACTGTGGGAGCGGGCTTGCCCGAGATAGCGATCGCCCAACCACCACATGCCTTCCAGGCCGTATAATCGCCGTTTTTCTCCAAGGCACCCTTCCCCGTGGGCAATAAACGCTACAGCTGCATCGGTCTGTATAACCCCAAATCCCCCGAAAACGTCGGCTCGGTCATGCGCGCCGCCGGCTGCTACGGCGTGGCCTCGGTGTTTTACACCGGCGTGCGTTACGAGCGCGCCCGGGATTTCATCACCGACACCAAGAAGGTCCACCACGATATCCCGCTGATCGGTATCGACGACTTGAAAAAGATCCTGCCGCTGGGCTGCATCCCCGTCGCGGTGGAACTGGTGGAAGGCGCCCGCCCCCTGCCGGAATACACCCACCCCGACCGAGCGCTGTATATCTTCGGCCCGGAAGACGGCTCCCTCGACAAGGAGATCCGCGACTGGTGTGAAGACGTGGTCTACATCCCCACCACCGGCTGCATGAACCTTGCCGCCACCGTCAACGTGGTGCTCTATGACCGCCTGGCCAAGGGCAACAACACCCGTTCGGGCCCCAAGTACTGATATTTCGGGAACATCCAGCGCCTGCCGGCAGTCAGCTATTTATCACTAGCCCTTGTTGGAGACAGATCATGAGCGACAGCAAAACCCTGCGACCTATCATCGAACACACGCCATTCCAGGCCCAGCCCACGCAAAACGTGCACGGCTGGGAGCGCATTGGCTCGGTGGCCGGTGGCGTGATGATGGTAGGCAAAGGCCTGCGCCGTGGTGGGATTTTCGGCTTGATCCAGGTAGCAATTGGCGGTGTGGCGCTGGCACGTGGCCTTACCGGTCACAGCAACCTGAAGGAAAAGCTCGAACAGGGCCGCCAGGAAATGAACACGGTGCGCGCGAAGATCGAGCGGGCCGGGGAAGAATTGATGAATTTGAAGACCAAGGCCGAAGTAGCGGCTGAAAAGGCCACCAAATAGTCAAACCGAACACCGTCAAATGTGGGAGCGAGCGTGCTCGCGAAAGCAGTGATTCAGGCCCCGACTGTCCGGCTGAAGCACCGTATTCGCGAGCACGCCCACTCCCACATTTTTGATTTGCACGACACAGAATCAGCGCAGCAGTTTGTTATCCAACACCACCGACGACTCGCCGATGACGCTCTCGGCCAGGTGCACGAACTCGGCGGTGGTGATGCTGTTGGCGCGCATCACCGCTTGCGTGAGGTCATCCAGCGACCGCTTGTTATGGGTCTTCACGCGGATCTCGCGGTCCAGCTCCTGCAGCACCACCACCGCCCGTGACACCGTCGCGCCGCTGACCTGTGCGCCGCGCAGGCTGGTCACGTCCTTGCCTTCCTTCGCCAGGCGCGCCTGTATCGCCTGGTAGCGCTCATCGGTAATACCACCAGCACGGCGCACCAGCTCGATGGCGTAGTACTCGGCCAGGCCTTCGCTGATCCAGTCACTGGTGTCGTGATCATTGAAGCGCCCGATCGCTTGTACCAATTCACGGATCAACGGACTGCTGCCATTTTCGCTGACCAGCGCGGTGCGGCTATTGAGGTAGATCGAATCGCGCGCCGAGGACGCGCCGCGGCGCATCGGGTCGCTGGCGCCCACCACCAGCAACTTGGCCGGATGGCGCGGGAATGCAGCTTCCACCTGCGGCCAGACGAAGGTCAGCAACGTGAGTACATCCATGCGGCGCATGGCCTGGCCTTTGGGCGAGGCCACGGTAACCTCGGTCTCGCCCAGGCGCACGCGGCGACTGCCGAGGTTGCCGGCGAGCATCCAGCCGGTGGGCCGGTCGAACAGGCGGGAAACGTTGTCGATGCGAAAGGTGTTCTTGCCAATGCGCGGCCAGGCGGTTTCGACGCTTTTCCAGCCGGCCGGCAGTTCGAACACCAGCCGCGAGACCAGCTCGACGCCGTCCTGCTGATCGAGCCGCGCCGGCGGCACCAGGTCTTCGCCGCGAAACAGCGCCCAACCCGGTGTCATGCGCGCCTCATACAGACCCGCTTTGCGCGCGTGGGTGAGGTGCACGCGGTAGGTGAGGCTGGCTTTATTGGGGCCAGGTTGCCAGAGGCCACGGTGCTCGCTGACGCTCCACTGGCCATCGGCCTTGAAGTCGCTGTAGTCACCGTCGTGGCCCAAGTCAAAGTTCAGGCTGCGCACTGCCGAACCCTGGGACAAGCTCACGCGCACCTCGGCCTGATCGCTCTGGGGCAGGAGTTTGACGTGATAATCCAGGTCGACTTTCTTGGCGCACCACGCCGGCATGCTCAGCGCCAGCAGCATGACAGTTGCCGTCAGCTTGACTCCCCCCCTCATACACACTCCTTGTTCAGCCAGCGCGGAAGATCAGGTAGTCCTCCCAATCGTCCTCGGGCACGCTGCCTTCGCTGAGCATGCGCCCGGACTGGGAAATGCGTTCGTGGTGCACGGCGTCGCGGTCACCGCAAACCAGGTGGTGCCACAGCGGCAGGTCCTTGCGTTCGCTGACCAGGCGATAGCCACAGGTGGGCGGCAGCCATTTGAACTGGTCGGCCTGGCCTGGGGTGAGCTGGATGCAGTCAGGCACCGAGGCGCGCCGGTTGGGGTAGTCGGTGCACTGGCAGGTTTTCAGGTCGAGCAGCTTGCAGGCGATTCGGGTGTAATAGACGCTGTTGTCGTCTTCGTCCTCGAGCTTTTGCAGGCAGCACAGGCCACAGCCGTCGCACAACGACTCCCATTCCTCCTGGTCGAGGTGCTCGAGGGTTTTGCGTATCCAGAATGGTTCGACTTTGGCGGCCATGGCTCTACATCAGTATCGGTAGGTGAAAAGGCCGCCAGTCTAGTGCCCCAGGCGCCTGGAACCAAGCGCTAGCGACTGGCGGTGTAACAACACTTGTCAGTCTAGTGGCTGCGCAGTAGCTTTGAGCGCCGAATTGACGATCAGGAACTGCTCATGACCCGTGTTGCCGACTACCCGATCCACCCCCAGTTCACCGACCGCTGGTCGCCTCGCGCCTTCACCGGCGAGCCTATCTCCCAGGAAACCCTGCTGAGCTTCTTCGAAGCCGCGCGCTGGGCACCTTCGGCCTACAACTCGCAGCCCTGGCGTTTCCTCTACGCGCGCCGCGATACGCCGGACTGGGAGCGCTTCCTGGGCTTACTGAATGAATTCAACCGTGGCTGGGCGCAGCATGCATCTGCCCTGGTGATCATCGCCTCGAAAACCGACTTCACCGCCCCCGGCGCTACGGAAGAAACCCCGGCCCTGTGGCACACCTTCGACACCGGTTCCGCCTGGGGCCACCTGGCGCTGCAGGCCAGCCTCAGCGGCTGGCACACCCATGGCATGGCTGGCTTCGACCAGGAACTGACCCGCGAAGCGCTGAAGATCCCGGACGGTTATGCCCTGCATGCCGCCGTGGCCGTGGGCAAGCTGGGCGACAAGTCGAGCCTGCCGGACTACCTGCAAGGTCGCGAAACACCCAGCCCGCGTCGGCCGCTGAGCGAGCTGGTTTGCGAGGGCGACTTCAGCCTCTAAACCTTGTACAGAACCACTGTGGGAGCGGGCTTGCTCGCGAACGCGGTAGATCAGCTAGCCTGTCTGGCGACTGACATACCGCTTTCGCGGGCAAGCCCGCTCCCACATTTTTATCCCGAGTTGGGTCAGTAACCGCGATCGAAATCCACTTCCCCGCGCAGCGCTTCCTTGGCCTGGTACGCCCGCAGGTTTTCGACAAACAACGCCACCATCAACTCCGGCGAAGTCGGCGCCGAACTGTGGCCGGTCAGCAACAGCCCCCACGCCGTCCAGAACGGGTGACGCTGCGGTAAAGGTTCCTGACGGCAGACGTCGATCACCGCACCCGCCAAATGCCCTTCTTTCAAGGCGTCGACCAAGTCGGCATCTACCACCGCCACCCCGCGCCCGACGTTGATGAACAACCCGGTCGGCTTGAACTGCTTGAACAGCGCCGCGTCGTACAGGTCATGGGTATTCGGCGTATTGGGCAGCAGGTTGATCACGTAGTCCACCTCCCCCACCAGCCGGCCCAGTTGGTCGAGCCCGGCCACCTCGATAAACGGCGCCTGCTCGCGCGCCGCACTGGCAATACCGTAAAGCTTCACGCCGAACGGCAGCAGGAACTCGGCGACGCGCTGGCCGATATCGCCGGTGCCGACGATCAGCGCCTTGCGGCCCGCCAGGCTCTGGCCCATGCGGTTGTCCCACTTGCGCTCGACCTGGCTGACCAGGCGCGCCAACACTTCGCGTTCGTGGCCCAGCATGTAGGTCAGGACAAATTCGGCCATGACCTGGCCAAAGATGCCGACCGCTCGGGTCAGGCGATAGTCGCGCGGCAGGCCTTCGGCGAGCAATGGGGTGATGCCGGCCCAGGTCGATTGCAGCCATTGCGGGTGATGACCTTGGCGCAACAATGTGGCCAACAGGTCCGGCTGGCCCAACCATACCGGGCAATCAGCGGCCAGGCGTGACAACTCGGCCGAGTCGCCACTGGTCAGCACCTCCAGGTCCGGTGCCGCTTCGCCCAACAACCGCGCGTAGAGCGGGTGATCCTGTTCAGCAATCAGAACACGCATGCTTAAAACCTTTCAAAAACAGTCCGGGCGGCCGCCCGCATCCTTACGGCCACCGCCCACTTATACGATTCCATTGAAGCGTGTGCCCTGGGGCACGTCCCGATCACATCGGGTCGTTACGGCGCAGCAACTCTTCGGGCAAGTGTTCGATGTACTCGTCCTCGGCTGGCGGCATTTGCAGGTGATAGCCCTGCTTGTCGAGGTTTTCCAGGACCACGGCAATGTCTTCGCGGGACAGCTTGCGCTCCGGCGTCAGCACCATGTCAAACGCGTGATGGGCCTTGCCGAAGGCGTCCATCAACGGTTCGGGCACGCGCTCCAGGGCGTCGCTTTTCAGCACGTAGAGGTACATCCCGTCTTTTTTCTTGCTGCGGTAGATGGAGCAGATACGTTTCAAGGCTGTTCTCCGGCAGTGGCCAGGCTGTCGAGCAGCGCCTGGCCCATCAACTCGCGGCGCCAGCCACGCAGCGAGTCTGGCAATTTATAAGGCCCATCGGGGTAGCCACTCTTGACCAGGCCTTCGAGGGTTTTCTTGCGCAGCATCAGTTCCGGCGCCATGTCCAGGCGTTCGGCTTCAGCCTGGCCAAGGGCGCGCAGTTGCTTGATGAGTGCGGCGGCGTCCACCGGCAACGGCTCGGCAACGGCGGGCGGCCATTGGTCCATCGGCACGCTGCCGGCACGTTTGATCAGGTCCAGCAGGAACTGGCCATCCTGACGCACGGTACGCGGGTGCATGTCTTCGATCTTGCCCAGCGCAGCAAGGTTATCCGGCTGGGATTTGGCCAGTGGCCACAACGAATGCTCGCGAATGATGCGGTTGCGCGGCAGGTCACGGGCGCGGGCTTGCTGCTCGCGCCAGGCGCACAGCTCACGCAGCACGGCAAGTTGCGCGCGGGACAGCTTCCACGCCAGCTTGGCGTCGCGGTACACCTCGTACGGGTCGACTTCACGGCGCAGGTTGGCGACCAGTTCGGCGCCGTCTTCCAAGACCCAGGCGTATTTGTCATCCGACAGCTGCGGGCGCAGGCGGACGTAGACCTCGGCCAGGTGCACCGCGTCTTCGGCGGCGTAGCTGATCTGTGTCTCGGACAATGGCCGCTGCAGCCAGTCCGAGCGGGTCTCGCCCTTGGGCAGCTCGATATCCAGCACGGCTTGCACCAGGCGCGAGTAGCCCATGGAGAAACCCAGGTTCAAATAAGCCGCCGCCAACTGGGTGTCGAACAACGGCACCGGCAGGCTGCCGGTCAAGCGCAGCAACACTTCGAGGTCTTCGCTGCAGGCGTGCACCACCTTGATCACCGCCGGGTTTTCCAGCAACGCGGCCAAGGGCTGCCAGTTGTCGATGGTCAGGGGGTCGATCAGGTAAGCGCGCACGCCATCACCGATCTGGATCAGCCCGGCAATGGGATAAAAGGTGTCGACCCGCATGAATTCGGTGTCGAGGGCGACGAATGGCAACTGCTGCCATTCGGCGCAATGCTGGCCGAGGCTATCGTTGTCGCAGATCCAGTGAATATCGATGGCCACACGGCTCTCCCTTGAAGAATGGCGCGCAGTATATATCGCTAAAGGGACTTGCGAGCATTCGCAGTGCACGGCAACCATGAAAACTCAGACAGTAGATGAAGAATAGTCCGACAGGCGGGAGTTATCCTCTCTTACGCAGCACGTAGACCCGCCACAGGTTTGAGCCTGGCATGAATTCCTGATGATTCAGGACCTTGAAGCCCGCCTGGCGAAACTCGTCCTCTACTGCAGTACGAGAACTGACAGAGACAATCACCGTGTCACGGCTGACCCGGTGAAACTCGCGCAGCAACGCCAGTCGCCCTTCGCTGCTGGGCACATGGCGAAACAATTCCAGGCAGAAAATACAGTCCACTGCATTGGCCGACAAGCCGATGGAAAACGCCGAACCCTGGAAGGTCTTGACGCGCTTGAGCAAGGACGCCGGGTGGTGAGTGCGGGCGTGGTCGAGCATGTCCTGAGAGTTGTCCGACGCCAGGATCACCCGGTTGATATGTTCGGCCAATACCGGCCAAAAGCGCCCCGAACCACAGGCCAGGTCGAGCACCAGCCCAGGTTCGCCGGCGACTTTCAGCGCCTGGCGCACCAGCCACTCGTCGCGCCACGACGCCAGGCGGCGCCGCAACCCGGGCGGACGCGTTTCGCCGCAGATCCTGGCGTGCTCACGGTCACAGCGCTCGGCGTATTCGATCTCGATGGAGGAAGGTGGCTGTGACGACATCGCGGGCTCATAGAGGTGGAACGGCAGTGAACGACCTTGATTGGCAGCTTAACCACTGCAATGTCAAAAAAAGGTCGAAAGGTGACTGCCGCTCGCCCGATCACGCCTGATGCAAATACCAGCGCCAATCCTGCTCGCCCACCTCGCCCATGAACTGCCGGTATTCGGCGCGTTTGACCGCCAGGTACACACCGAGGAACTCACTGCCGAAGGCCTCTCGTGCCCAGCTCGATTCTTCGAGGGCGCGCAGGGTGGTCAACCAGTCAGTGGGCAGCAATTCCTTGGCCTGGGCGTAACCATTGCCTTCTACCGGGGCGCCGGGGTCGCGCTGTTCACGGATGCCCCGGTGAATTCCAGCCAGGATCGCGGCGGCTGCCAGGTAAGGATTGGCATCGGCACCGCAGATGCGATGTTCGATATGCCGCGAAGGGGCCGGCCCGCCCGGCACGCGCAGGCTGACGGTGCGGTTGTCCACGCCCCAGGTGGCGGCCAACGGTGCGTAGCTGTTGGTCTGGAAGCGACGGTAGGAGTTGGCGTTGGGGCAGAACATCAGCAGCGAGTCGAGCAAAGTGCTGAGCATGCCGCCCACTGCCTGGCGCAACAGCGGCGTGCCGTCGGTGGCCTCGCTGGCGAACAGGTTGTTGCCCTCGGCATCCGCCAGGCTCACGTGCATGTGCATGCCGGTGCCGGCCAGGTCGTCGAACGGCTTGGCCATGAAGCAGGCGCTCATTCCGTGCTTGTGCGCCACGCCCTTGACCAGGCGTTTGTAGCGCACGGCTTCATCCATGGCTTGCAAGGCGTCGCGGCGATGCTCCAGGGTGATTTCCACCTGGCCCGGCGCGTATTCGGAAATCGCCGTGCGCGCGGGAATGCCCTGCAGTTTGCAGGCGCTGTAGAGGTCGGCGAGGAACGGTTCGATCTGCTCCAGCTCGCGCAGGCCGTAGACCTGGGTCGAGCGCGGGCGCCCACCATCCACATCCCGTGCCGGTTGCGGGCGACCGTTGCTGTCGGACTTCTGGTCGAGCAGGTAGAACTCCAGTTCCGCCGCCATCACGGGGTAATAACCGTCGGCCTTGAGGCCGTCGATCACCTTGGCGAGCAAATGCCGGGGATCGGCCACGGTGGCGGGCAGGCCTTCGGTGGGGTGCATGCTGACTTGCACGGCGGCGGTGGGGATCAGGCGCCACGGCATGCGTTGCAAACTGCCGCTGATCGGGTAGGCGCGACAGTCGATGTCACCCACTTCCCAGACCAGGCCGGAGTTTTCCACGTCGTCGCCGTTGATGGTCAAGCCAAGGATGGTGCTGGGCAGCGGCCGGCCGCTTTCATACACCGCCAGCAGTTCATCGCGATGCAACAACTTGCCACGCGGCACGCCGTTATTGTCGAGGATAAACAGCTCGAACATCTCGATGTCCGGGTGTTGCTCAAGGAAAGACTGGGCTTCGTGCAGGCAGGCAAAAACACTCATGGGCATTCTCATACGTATGTGTCGGGCAGGCGCACAGGTGCACGCCATCCAGGGCTTGGGTCAACGTAGGAATGAGGTATCTGGTGGGCGTGCGTGTCGGCAGTGAAACAGGGCCCAGAATGCGAGATCGGACGGCAGTGTCGCGGGGTGGGTGTCGGAAGAGCCGTCCATGCGGGGATCACAGTGCTAGAGGTAACCGCCAGCGTCACACGCCTGCATAGGGGGTTAAATTCAGGGTTGACGGAGTTTGGTTGCAACTTGGCTAAACATTCGTCGCGCCTTGCCACCTTGTCCGGTGCTGGAAATAATGAGCGCCCTGCCCATGCCCCAAGGACTCGACCGCATGAAAGTTCCTTTTGCCCTGTGTGTACTCGGCCTGGCAACCAGCGCCCTGGCTGACACCGCCCCCTCGCGCCTTGACCAGGTGCTTGAAAGGGGCACGCTCACGGTCTGCACCACCGGCGACTACAAGCCCTATACCTCCCTGCGTGCCGACGGCCGTTATGAAGGCATCGACATTGCCATGGCCGAATCCCTGGCCAAGAGCCTCAACGCCAAGATCCACTGGGTGCCCACTACTTGGAAAACGCTGATGCCGGACTTCCTGGCCCAGCGCTGTGATATTGCCGTGGGCGGGATTTCGGTATCCCTGGAGCGCCAGAAAAAGGCGTTCTTCAGCCAGGCCTTGGGCGTCGACGGCAAGATTCCGCTGGTGCGTTGCGCAGACGTGCAGCGTTTCCAGACCGTCGAGCAGATCAACCAGCCCCAAGTGCGGGTGATCGAGCCGGCGGGCGGCACCAACGAAGTGTTCGCCCGCGCTCATCTGGGCCAGGCGCAAATCCGTTTGCATGACAACGTGACCATCTTTGACGAATTGCTGGCAGGCAAGGCCGACGTGATGATTACCGACGCCAGCGAAGCGCGTTACCAGCAAAAGCTCAAGCCCGGGCTGTGTGCGGTCAACCCGGAACGGCAGATGCAGTACAGCGAAAAAGCCTTCTTGCTGCCTCGCGATGATGTGGCGTGGAAAAGCTATGTCGACCAGTGGCTGCACCTGAGCGTCGCCACCGGCGTCTATGACGGCATCGTCAATCAATGGCTGGCGGCGCCTTGAGCGCTGGGCGTCTACGCTGTGTGCACACCAACAATAACGAGGGATGGGCCATGAAGGGACTGCTCCGACTCACTTGGCTGCTGCTGTTGTGTTTCAGCCAAGTGCACGCCGCCACGACTCAGGACGAGGACGCGCAGGCGGCCAAGGCGCTGCTGGAAAAAGCCTTGGCTTACTACCAGAGCAACGGCGACAAGGCCTTTGCCGCCTTCAGCCGGCAAGGCGAGTTCATCGACCAGGACCGCTACGTGTTCGTGGTCGACACCAAAGGCGTGCTGCTGGCCAGTGGCGGGCCCTCCTCCGCCCTGATCGGCCGCGATGTGTCCGAAGTGCTGGGCCCGGATTTGCGCCAGTCCTTCAAGGATGCACTCAATCGTGCGGAAGGCCAGGGCATCCAGCAGGCTGATTACCGCTGGCAGAACTGGAACGACGGCAAGGTCGAGCATAAGCACGTGTTTTATCAGCGCGTGGGTGATCGCATCCTGGCGGTGGGTTATTACCTGCCCCGGGCCACGCCGGAACAGGCCAGGGCCTTGCGCAACAAGGCAGTGAACGCGTTGCTCAAGGATGAAGCCGGCACGCTCAAGGCCATCAACTCACTGCAGGGTGGGTTCCTGCAGGATGACCTCTATGTGTTTGTGGTGGACCTCGATACCCGGCGCTACGTGGCCCATGGCACTAATCTGCGGTTGGTCAACACGGACTTCAGCAAGATCAAGGACCCGGATGGCAAGCCCGTGGGAGAGCCGATCCTGAAGTTGATGGCCGAGCAGGACCAGGGGGAATACAAATACCGGTGGAAGAATCCGGTGACCGATAAGGTTGAGAATAAGCATGCTTATGTGCGCAAGGCTGGGCATTTCATGGTGGCGGTCGGGTACTACAGTCCTTGATGGAGCGTTGAGATACGATTTGCTGTGGGGGGTTGTTTACCGATGTAACCGTAACCCCCGCGATCCGACTGTGGGAGCGGGCTTGCCCACGAAGGCGCCCTAACAGCCAACCACTATCTACCTGTCACCCCGCGATCCAACTGTGGGAGCGGGCTTGCTCGCGAAGGCGCCCTGACAGCCAACCACTATCTACCTGTCACCCCGCGATCCAACTGTGGGAGCGGGCTTGCCCGCGAAGGCGCCCCCGCAGCCAACCACCCTCTAACTGTCACCCCGCGCTCCAACTGTGGGAGCGGGCTTGCTCGCGAAGGCGCCCTGACAGCCAACCACTATCTGCCTGTCACCCCGCGATCCAACTGTGGGAGCGGGCTTGCCCGCGAAGACGGCCTGCCAGCCAACCACTCTCTTCCTGACACCCCACGATCTAAAAATGTGGGAGCGGGCTTGCCCGCGAAGGCGGCCTGACAGCCGACCTGGATGTTGGATCAGACCGGGTACATATC
>NZ_PCQI01000014.1:0-146281 GCF_002980075.1 Pseudomonas sp. MYb13
CGCTCTTACAGCGGGTCACTTTGGAAAAGAGCCCCAAAGTAACCAAAAGGCTCTTGCCCCAACACTCGGCACCTCGCTCACGCTCGGTGTGCCCGTAATCCGACAGGGATTTGGGGGGCCGCCGCCACGCGCCCTCCATGGCGCGGGGCGGCTAAACCGGCATCCCTGCCGGTTTACCCCCCAAATCCCTGTCGAATTCCGGCCAGCGTGTTTGATGGGGCGCCTGAGATCAAGATCAAGAGCAACAGCAACAGCAACAGCGGCTCGCTTCGCATCGTGGGTACCTGTTGTTACAGCGTTGTGTCGGTAGCTATCGCTATTGCCGGCAAGTCGGCGCCTGCCGTTTTCCGGGCTGAAATCCCTTTGTTAAAAAACTTTTGAAAAAACCTTACTGACTTCCTGCGCGTCGTACGTCTTGCTAGGTGAGAAGCATTCGCATAAACAAAAACGCTTAGTGCAGGGAACAACCGAAAATGTCAGCACACAACAAGGGGCGTATTACCGGTAGCCGGTTAGCCCTGGCCATTCACCTGGGCGTGTTCGCTGCTGGCACGCCGGTGTATGCCGCGCAGCCTCAATCGGGTGCTACCCAGCCTGCCGTGCTGGCGTTCGATGTTCCCGCGCAATCTCTTGGCAGTGCCGTGCTGGCCTTCGCCGACCAGGCTGGCTTGCAGGTGCTGTT
This sequence comes from Pseudomonas sp. MYb13, assembly GCF_002980075.1. Taxonomy (NCBI): domain Bacteria; kingdom Pseudomonadati; phylum Pseudomonadota; class Gammaproteobacteria; order Pseudomonadales; family Pseudomonadaceae; genus Pseudomonas; species Pseudomonas sp. MYb13. The sequence continues at coordinate 683 of NZ_PCQI01000014.1, forward strand.
CGACAGCCAGCGCTTGCAAGGGTTGAGCAGCACCGCGATCAAGGGCAGTTTCAGCGTGCAGGAGGGCCTGGGCCGTTTGCTCGGTGCCGCGCCGGTGGAGTATCGGTTTACCAGTGAGCGCCAGGTCACCCTCAGCCGTGTCAGCGACGACCACGCCGGCGCCATGACCGTAGGCACCACCACCATCACGGGCAACACAAATGGCCAGGCGAGCGATTGGGTGTACCAGACCCCAAAGTCCGTGGCCGTCATCAGCCGTGACATGATCGACAAACGCCCGCCCCGTCACGCTGCCGACATGCTTGAAGAAACCGCGGGCGTCTACACCGCCGTCAACCAGCGTGACCCCGGTCTGTCGGTGAACATTCGTGGCGTGCAGGATTACGGCCGCGTGAACATGAACATCGACGGCATGCGGCAGAACTTCAACGTCAACGGCCACCAGCAGCGCAACGGCACCATGGTGATCGACCCGGAGTTCCTCTCCAGCGTCGAGATCGACAAGGGCAGCCAGTCGGGGCAGGGCGGGGCGGCCGTACTCGGCGGGATAGCCTCGTTCAAGACGCTGGAGGCCAGCGAGTTCCTCAAGGACGGTAAGGAACTTGGCGGACGTTTTCGCGCGGGCAGTGGTCTCGGTGAGTTGGGCAACGGTACCTACTTCAATGGCAGTGGCGTGTTTGCCTTTGGTGATGAGCGCGGTGATGTGCTGCTCGGCTACAGCGAGCGACATTTCGGCAACTACCGCGCCGGCACGCACAACGACCAGAAGCTGGGCACCAACCTGCGTGCGCGCAAGGTCATGCCCGCCGCGTTCGATGATTGGCTGAACAGTGAAGTCGGCGACATGGGCAGCGTGACCCGCTCACAGATCATCAAGCTCGGCCTCAACCTGCCCAATGACCAGCGCGTGCAACTGAGCTACCTGGAGAGTGACAGCGACAGCAACGATGCTTGGGCCTATACCTCCGATGACAATCAAAGCGTGTTCTATCAGCGTGTCAGCAAGAACAACCTCAACGCCAAGAACTTCGCGCTGGACTACAGCTACACGCCAGACAACCCAATGGTCGACCTGAAGGCCAAGGTTTACTACGTGACCACCCAACTGGACCGCGGCAACACACCGAACATGTCGTCGGTAGGCACCGGCAACTACGTGGGGGCGTACACCGATCACTTCCAGACCGACACCTGGGGTTTGCAGGGCGACAACACCTCGCGTTTCGATTTCGGCGAGCGGGGTCATGTGAGCTGGAACTACGGCATGGAGCTGTACCAGGACGAGTTCAAGCCGCGGACCAACAAGGTCGAGGCCGTCAACCAGCTCGGCCTGCTGCCCTACGCCGAAGGCGGCACGCCAGGCGGTAAACGGACCATCGCCAGCCTGTTCAATAACCTGCAGTACGAATACGGCGATTGGCTGACCGTCGATGGCGGCCTGCGTTACGACCGCTATCGGCTGGAAGGCGAGACCGGCATGACGCTGTACCGGCGCGATCGCTTCTACAGCAGCCTGGTGGGGCCCAAGCGGGTCTCCGAAGTGATTGATATCGACCGTGAGGAGGGCCAGTTTTCGCCGACCTTCGGTATCGCCGTCAAACCCGGAGTGGATTGGCTGCAGCTCTACACCCGCTGGGGCAAGGGCTGGCGCCCGCCAGGGGTGACCGAAACCTTCATGACAGGTCGCCCCCATGGCGGCGGGTCGGGTGAGCGGGTGTTTCCAAACCCTTATCTCAAGCCCGAGGAATCCAAGGATTGGGAAGTGGGCATGAACGTGTTCAAGGAAGGGCTGTTGTTCAGTGACGATCGCCTGGGCATGAAGGTGGCGTACTTCGATACCAAGATCGAGAATTTCTCGTTCCTGAACACCAGCGTCAGCCTGCCGGAAACCACCGTCGGCGGCTTTCTCGGCACCATGGCCTACGTCAACAACACCAACCCCACGCGCTTTCGCGGCATGGAGTACCAGCTCAACTACGACATGGGCCGGGCGTACGCCAACTTCAGCTACACCCACATGATCGGCAGCAACGAGTTCTGTTCTAAAAACTACTACCTGGGCGGTGCGAAGAAAAACGGGCCGAGCACTTCGCGTATCGAGCGCTATGTGGACGCAAACGGCGTTTCACGCATCCGCTTCGTGACCCGCTATGAAGTGCTGGACGATGAGGTCGCCAACAACAAGGAAAGTTGTGGCCGGATCATGGGCAATGCCACGTACATGCCTGCCGACCGCGGCTCCCTGACCCTGGGCGCGCGCTTCCTGGACAAACGCCTGGATACCGGCGTGCGTGTGCGCTACAGCGCGGGCAACGGGGAGAACCTGAATCAGCAGGGTTACGACCTGATCGACCAGGCACTCTGGCCCCAGTACACCCTGTATGACCTGTACGCCAGTTACTGGATGACCGACCACTTGAACATTGCGCTGGCGTTGGAGAACGCCACCGATGAGGCCTATTTCGTCGCCATGGGCGATGCCAACAACCTCAGCCTGGCCCGCGGTCGGACCCTGAGCGGAATGTTGGAATACAAATTCTGATCAGTAGCAGCCTTGCACTGGATCAATGGTTTTACCCAACGGTGGGTAAAAAAGTGCGCCCCTTGTGCGTGCTCATCAATAGCGTTGTTTAACGAGGTTTAGTGATGACTATTTCTGTTAGCTACGATTCTGGCTTGGGTTCTTTCACGGTTGGCGAGTACCTGAGCGCCTGGGCCCTGGGCTTCGCCACGGCGGGTCACGGCAGTAGCAATACCGGTGGTTTCAGCAATGGCTCCCTCAGCGGTGACCAGTACGCGACCCACGGCGCCAATAGCTCGGATTACGCCTTTATCGCCGACAGCGACACCAGCAATGGCCTGCACTATGTGTTCAACCCTGCGCTGCCTGCCAGCAGCAACCAGAACCACTTCCTGTGGGGCGAGCTGGATAACGTGCAACTGGGCACCGGCCTGGGTGGCGGCGGCGGCAGTGATTTCAGCCTCACCGACTTCAAGGTTGCGTTCAACGGCCTCGACCTGAGCGCTGCTTCGGATGCCGGTCGCGTGGGCAACGAAGTGCAGAGCGTGATCTATGGCCTGATGCAGGGCAACACGTCCGCCCTGGAAACCGTCCTCACTGATCTGCTGGGGTCGATCGGCGAGGGCCTCGACAGCACCTTCGACGACATCGCCGCTGCCGTCGCCAGCCACTCGGCCACCGCTGCCACCACCGAAGTTGCTCTGGTGGGTGTGCAAGACGTGGCACAGGACTGGGCACTCGCGGCCTAGAGCCCTGGCTGCATGAAAAAAGCGAATGGAAGATCGCTCTCCCATTCGCCGCATGACACACCGCCGTCGCCCAAGCCTTCTACTTCTTCAGCGACGGCGGTGCCGAATTCTGCGCATCGTCGCATGGCCTGTCAACGCGGCGACGCTGCCCGCTCACCCTTTCGAGAATTCCCAGATGCGCCACGCCGGCAACGAAACCCTGGCCGCCCTCATGGCCTATAGAAGTGGCTTCTTCAACATCGGCCTGTTCTCGGCAGTGATCAACCTGTTGATGCTCGCCCCGGCGCTGTACATGCTGCAGGTGTACGACCGGGTGCTGGCCTCGGGCAACCAGATGACCCTGTTGATGCTGACGCTGATGATCCTCGGCCTGTTCGGCCTGATGGGCGCGTTGGAGTGGGTGCGCAGCCAGGTCGTGATCCGCCTCGGCACGCAGATGGACATGCGCTTGAACCAGCGGGTGTACGACGCCGCGTTCGAAGCACAACTCAAGGGCGGCACCCAGGCGGCCGGCCAGGCGCTGCATGACCTGACCACCCTGCGCCAGTTCGCCACCGGCCAGGCGTTGTTCGCGTTTTTCGATGCACCTTGGTTTCCGGTGTACCTGTTGGTGATCTTTCTGTTCCACCCCTGGCTCGGCCTGCTCGCACTGGTCGGTGCGGTGCTATTGATCGCGCTGGCGTGGGTCAACCATTACGTCAGCCAGGCGCCGATGACCCTGGCCAGCCAGTTGTCCATCAGCGCGAGCCAGCAGGCCACGGCCAACCTGCGCAATGCCGACACCATCGAAGCCATGGGCATGCTCGGCACGTTGCGCGCGCGTTGGTTCGGCCAGCATCAAGCCTTCCTGGCCCAGCAAAACCTGGCCAGCGAAAAGACCGCGGCCGTCAGCGCCTGGTCCAAGGGCGTGCGCCTGGCGTTGCAATCCCTGGTACTGGGCTTGGGCGCGTTGCTGGCGGTGCAGGGCGAGATCACGCCGGGGATGATGATTGCCGGCTCGATCCTCATGGGCCGGGTGTTGACCCCCATCGACCAACTGATCGGCGTATGGAAACAATGGGGCTCGGCGCGGCTGGCGTACCAACGCTTGTCGCAGATGCTGGAGGCCAACCCGGCGCGGCCAGCCCGTATGAGCCTGCCGGTGCCCAAGGGCCAATTGAGCGTCGAGCAAGTCAGTGCCTGTGCCCCTGGCAGCCGTCGGCCAGCGTTGGCCAACCTGGGTTTCAACCTGGCCGCGGGCGATGTGCTCGGCGTGATCGGGCCGTCGGGCTGCGGCAAGTCCACCCTGGCCCGGCTACTGGTGGGCGCCTGGGCGCCCCTGGCCGGCAAGGTTCGGCTGGACGGTGCCGACCTGGCCCTGTGGGACAAACAACAGCTGGGTCCGCACATCGGCTACCTGCCGCAAGACATTCAATTGTTCGCCGGCAGCATCGCGCAAAACATCGCACGCTTGGCTGAGGTCGACGCGGATAAGGTCCTCGCGGCCGCGCAAATGGCCGGTGTGCATGAGCTGATCCTGCAACTGCCCCAGGGCTACGACACCCCGTTGGGGGAGGGCGGTGCCGGCCTGTCCGGTGGCCAGAAACAACGCGTTGCGCTGGCCCGTGCGCTGTACGGCTTGCCTGCGCTGATCGTGCTGGACGAACCCAACGCCAACCTTGATGAAGTGGGCGAACAGGCCCTGCTACAGGCCATCGCCCAGCTCAAGCAACAACGCCGTACTGTGATCCTGATCACCCACAAACCCAACGTGCTGTCCCTGACGGACCAACTGCTGATCCTCAAGGACGGCCAATTGCAGGCGTTCGGCCCGACCGCGCGCGTGTTGGAGGCGCGGCACAAGCCCGCCGCGAACAAGCCCGTATCGACCCTGAGCATGAGCTACCGCCTCGGTGAAGGAAAGCAGGCATGAGCCAGGGCAAACCAGTGTTGATCAGCGATGCGCCGAACAATGTGCTGGCGCTGGACGACAAACAGTATTCGCGCCTGGGGTGGCTGTTGGTGCTCGGTGGCTTTGCCGGTTTTCTCGGCTGGGCGGCGCTGGCGCCCTTGGACAAGGGCGTCGCGGTGTCGGGCAAGGTCATGGTCTCGGGCCATCGCAAGACCGTGCAACACCCGGCCGGGGGCATCGTCGAGCGTATCGAAGTGCGCGATGGTGAGGTGGTCAGCGCCGGCCAGGTGCTGCTACGCCTCAAGGAAACCCCGTTGCGCGGGCAGATGCAGTCCCTGCGCAGCCAGTACCTGGGTTCCCTGGCCAGCGAAGCGCGCTTGAGTGCCGAAAGCGAGGGGTCGACCGCGATCACCTTCGGCGCCGAATTGCTCAATGATCCGGAGGCGGCGGGCACCCTGAACCTGCAACGACAGCTGTTCAATAGCCGCGCCCAGGCCTTGGCCATCGAGCAACAAGGCCTGCGTGAAACCATCGCTGGCGCCGAGGCGCAGTTGCGCGGGACGCGGGACTCGCAAGCCAGCAAAGTCCAGCAACGCGCGGCATTGAATGAGCAACTGCAGGGCCTGCGCGAGTTGGCGCGTGACGGTTATATCCCGCGCAATCGCCTGCTCGACAGCGAGCGCTTGTACGCCCAGGTCGACGGCGCCATCGCCGAGGACTACGGCCGTATCGGCCAGTTGCAACGCCAGGTGCTGGAGCTGCGCCTGCGGATCCGCCAGTTGGGCGAAGACTTCCAGAAAGACCTGCGCAGCCAGTTGGCCGACACCCGCACCCGCACCGACGACCTGCGCAATCGCCTCGCCTCTGCCGAGTTCGAACTGGCCAACAGCCTGGTACGCGCGCCGGCCTCCGGCGTGGTGGTGGGACTGGATGTATACACCGAAGGCGGGGTGATCAAACCCGGCCAGGCGTTGATGGACATCGTGCCCCAGGGCGAACCCTTGCTGGTGGAGGCCCGCGTGCCGGTGCAGATGGTCGACAAGGTCCACCCGGGCTTGCCGGTGGAGTTGCTGTTCTCGGCGTTCAACCAGGCCACCACGCCACGGGTGGCCGGTGAAGTCACCCTGGTTTCGGCGGACCGCCAGGTCGATGAACGGACCGACGAGCCTTACTACACGCTGCGCGCCCAAGTCAGCGCGGCCGGAATGCAACAACTGGACGGCGTACGGATCAGGCCGGGCATGCCGGTGGAAACCTTCGTCAAGACCGGTGAGCGCTCGATGCTCAACTACTTGTTCAAACCGCTCTTGGATCGCACCCACATGGCCCTGGTGGAAGAATGAAGGCGCTGTTGTTTACCTTGTGTTTCGGTTGTACCTCGGCGGCGCATGCCCTGGCTTTGCTGGATGCCTACGACTTGGCCCTGCGCAACGACCCGACCTTTCAGGCGGCTATCCAGGCGCGTGAAGCCGGTGAGGAAAATCGCGCGATCGGGCGTGCGGCGTTGTTGCCGAATTTGTCATGGAGCTATAACAACTCGCGCAACGAATCCGAAGTGACGGCGGCTGATGCCACCAGCGAACGCGACTACCGCAGTTATGCGTCGACCCTGACCTTGCAGCAACCGCTGCTGGATTACGAGGCCTACGCGCGGTTTCGCCAGGGCACCGCCCAGGCCTTGATGGCCGACGAGCGTTTTCGCGGCAAGAGCCAGGAACTGGCGGTGCGGGTGCTCAATGCCTACAGCCAGGCCTTGCTGGCCCAGGAACGTATCGAGCTGAGTCGTGCACAGAAACGCGCGTATGCCGAGTGCCTGCAACTCAATGATCGCCTGCTCAAGGGCGGTGAAGGCACGCGCACCGATGTGCTGGAAACCCAGGCGCGCCTGAGCCTGGCCCAGGCCGAAGAGATCGAATCCCAGGATGCCCAGGACAGCGCCCTGCGCGAACTGGAAGCCATTGTCGGCCATCCGCTGCAGATCGAAGAGCTGGCGCCGCTGACGCCTCAATTCGACATCCCGCCCCTGCAGCCCAACCGTTTCGAAACCTGGCGCGAAATGGCCATGGCCAATAACCCGGAGCTTAAATCCCAGCACCATGCTCTGGAGGTGGCCTCCTATGAAGTGGAGCGCAAACGCGCTGGTCACCTGCCCAAGGTCAGCCTGTACGCCACCAGCCGCCAGACCCGCTCCGACTCGGAAAGCAGCTACAACCAGAAGTACGACACCAACAGTGTTGGCATCCAGGTCAGCCTACCGCTGTTTGCCGGCGGCGGGGTATCGGCCTCCACCCGCCAGGCGGCGAACCAGCTGTCCCAGGCCCAATATGAGCTGGACGCGCAAACCTCCACCACGCTGGTGGAGTTGCGCAAGCAGTTCAACCTCAACACCAGCGGCGCGGCGAAGGTGCGCGCCTATGAAATGGCGGTCAGCTCGGCCACCGCCTTGGTCACGGCGACCCAGAAAAGTGTCACCGGCGGCGAACGGGTCAACCTCGACGTGCTCGACGCCGAACAGCAACTTTTCACCGCACGCCGCGACCTGGCGAATGCGCGGCATGCGTACCTGCTGGCGAGGATTCAGTTGAAGTATTACGCGGGGGTGCTGAGCGAACAGGATTTGCGCGCGTTGGCGGGGTATTTCCGGCCCTCGGCATGAGGGGTGGTTGCCACAAACAACCCCCTGATGGACTTGGCCACCCGCCTGGCTGCCTCGTGCAACGGTCGCACAAGAGCGCCGCCAAGGTCGCCGCCGCCCGCGCCAATGGCAAGAAGGGCGGGCGGCCGCGCAAGGAGGAACCGCAAGACGTTGAGTTACCGCCGGGTCAATAACACCCCGGATTCCATGTGGTGCGTCCACGGGAACTGGTCAAACATTGCACACTGGGTAATGCGGTGCGTGTCATGCAGTTGCGCAATGTTCGCCGCCAGCGTTTCCGGGTTGCAGGAGATGTACAGGATGTTGTCGAAGCGCCGGGTCAGTTCGCAGGTGTCCGGGTCCATGCCGGCGCGCGGCGGGTCGACGAAGACGCTGCCGAATTCGTAGCGCTTCAAATCGATGCCGTGCAGGCGGCGGAACGGGCGCACTTCGTTGAGCGCTTCGGTGAGTTCTTCGGCGGAGAGGCGCACCAGGGTGACGTTACCCACCGCGTTTTCATCGAGGTTGCTCAGGGCGGCATTCACCGAGGTCTTGCTGATTTCGGTCGCCAGCACGTTACGCACGCGCGTTGCCAAAGGCAGGGTGAAGTTGCCGTTGCCGCAGTAGAGCTCGAGCAAATCATCCGGGCGATCGCCCAGGGCCTCATAGGCCCAGTTGAGCATCTTCTGGTTCACCGTACCGTTGGGCTGTGTGAAGGCCCCCTCAGGTTGGCGGTAGCTGAAGGTACGGCCGCCGACGTCGAGTTTTTCCACCACGTAGTCATGGCCGATCACATCACGCTTGCCCTTGGAGCGGCCGATGATGCTGACATTCAAGTCGGCCGCCAGCTGGCGTGCGGCGGTGTGCCAGTGTTCATCCAGCGGGCGGTGATAACACAGGGTGATCATCGCATCGCCGGCCAGGGTGGTGAGGAACTCCACCTGGAACAGCTTGTGGCTCAGGGCGGCGCTCGCTTGCCAGGCAGCCTTGAGTTGCGGCATCAACTGGTTGATGCGCTGGCTGGCGATGGGGAACGCTTCGATCAGGATCGGCGTGCGCTTGTCGTCCTGGGAGAACATCGCGTAGTGGCGCTCACCGCCTTCGCGCCACAGACGGAACTCCGCGCGCAGGCGGAAGTTCTGCAGCGGCGAGTCGAAGACCTGCGGCTCTGGCGCGTCGAACGGGGCCAGCAGGTCACGCAAGCGCGTGACCTTGTCTTGCAGTTGAGCGGTGTAGCTTGTGGCGTCAAAAGTCATGCGTTGAACCAGCCCAGCTTGATCACGAACAGAATCGACAGAATCACCAGGGCCGGGTTCAGCTCACGGTAGCGGCCCGAAAGCAGCTTGATGGCGGTCCAGGCGATGAAACCGAAGGCGATGCCGTTGGCGATGGAGTAAGTGAAGGGCATCGCCAGGGCGGTGACCACCACCGGCGCTGCAACAGTGATGTCGTCCCAGTCGATTTCGGCCAGGCCCTGGGTCATCAGCACCGCCACGAACAGCAGTGCAGGCGCTGTGGCGTAGGCCGGCACGCTGGCGGCCAGTGGCGAGAAGAACAACGCCAGCAGGAACAGGAGGGCGACCACAATGGCGGTCAGACCGGTGCGGCCGCCGGCGCTCACGCCTGCAGCCGACTCGATGTAGCTGGTGGTGGTCGAAGTGCCCAGCAGGGAACCGGCCATGGCAGCGGTACTGTCGGCGATCAGCGCACGGCCCATTTTCGGCATGTGGCCGTCCTTGCCCATCAGGCCGGCGCGCTTGGCCACGCCGATCAAGGTGCCGGAGTTATCGAACAGGTCGACGAACAGGAAGGCGAAGATCACGCTGACCAGGCCGATGTCCAGCGCGCCTTTGATATCCAGTTGCAGGAAGGTCGGGGCCAGGGACGGTGGTACCGAGGTGACACCGATGAATGGGGTAAAGCCCAACACGATGGACGCGATGGTCACCGCCAGGATGCCGATCAGCACCGCACCGCGAACGGCCAGGGCTTCCAGCGCGACGATCAGCACGAAACCCAGGGTGGCCAGGATCGGCGCCGGTTGTTTCAGATCGCCCAGGCCCACCATGGTAGCCGGGTTGCTCACCACGATACCGGCGTTATGCAAGGCGATCAGCGCCAGGAACAGGCCGATACCGGCAGCAATCGCCGAGCGCAGGGGCAAGGGGATCGCGTTGATGATCCATTCACGAATGCGGAAGATCGACAGCAGGAAGAACAGCACCGCCGAGATAAATACCGCACCCAGCGCCACCTGCCAGGTGTGGCCCATGTGCAGGACCACGGTGTAGGTAAAGAAGGCATTGAGGCCCATGCCCGGCGCGAGTGCGATCGGGTAGTTGGCGATCAGGCCCATTACGGTCGAACCGATCGCGGCTGCCAGGCAGGTCGCGACGAAGACTGCGCCCTTGTCCATGCCGGTCTCGCCGAGGATGCTCGGGTTCACGAACAGAATGTAGGCCATGGCCAGGAATGTCGTGATGCCCGCGAGTATCTCGGTGCGCACGTTGGTGTTGTGTGCCTTGAGTTGAAACAGCTTTTCCAGCATGCCTGCTCCCTGTGACGCTATGTTGCGTCGTGATTTGTTGACCTCTAAGTCAAAGCACAAACTGCGCCAAGCGCCTGTGGTTTCAGAGAGGATCGGAAAAAGCGGCGCATCATACCAGCAGCCGAGGCCTTGAGGCATACTGCGCCGACGTTTAAACGAAGGTCACCCGCAGCATGAAAAACGCCAGCCCGTGGAGTCTAGCCCTGATCCCCTGTATCAGCCTGTTGCTCGGCGCAGCACCGGCCTGGGGCGCGACTGCACCGCCCTTGAGCGAAGTGCGCGTGTTCAAGGTTGAGTCGGCGCGTTGCACCGAAACCATTCCCGAACGCGCTCAGAGCACGCAGATGTGCACGCACCGCGGGCCTACCAAGGTTTCTGTCATGGAAGTGGGCCTGGGCAACAACCCCATGGGCCGCTTTGATGGCGCGGAACTGAACGGGCAGCGCACGCCGGTCTGCCAGGTGGGTAACGTCAGCGAGGCCTGTAATGGTCAAGGCACGTTAATGGGCTACATCTATGTATTTGACCTGAATGTCGAAGCCCAGGGCTGGTTCCAATACAGCAACTCTTCCATCAACCCGCCGCAAAGTACGCTGACGACGCTGCTTAATATCCGCTGATCAATCACCTTGAACGCTCAATACCCGAGGAAGTCGTACCCCTGAGACGGCGACTTTCCTGAACGCCGCGGATGTATACCGACCCGTGAGGTGTTTATGAGCGCGACCCCCAATGGCGCGGCGGCCCAACCGTTCGCCAGCCACTCGATACGCCTGAGCCTCAACGGCCAGGACCGCCAACTGGATGTGTTGCCCTGGACCACGCTCCTCGACCTGTTGCGCGAGCAGCTCGACCTGGTCGGCAGCAAAAAAGGGTGCGACCACGGCCAATGCGGCGCCTGCACGGTGTTGCGCGACGGCAAGCGAATCAACGCCTGCCTGACCCTGGCGGTGATGTGCGACGGTGCCGAGCTGACCACCATCGAGGGCCTGGCCGACGGCGACCAGCTGCACCCCATGCAGCAAGCCTTTATCAAGCACGATGCCTTCCAGTGCGGTTACTGCACACCCGGCCAAATCTGTTCCGCCGTGGGCCTGGCCAATGAAGGTCGCGCCCACGACACCGCGCAAATCAAAGAGCTGATGAGCGGCAACCTGTGCCGCTGTGGCGCCTACAGCAATATCCGCGATGCCATCGAGGAAGTCGTGGGAGGTGAGCAATGAACCCCTTCCATTACAGCAAGCCGGCCGACGTTCAGGAGGCCGTGCACCTGAGCAGTGGCGTCTCGCGCTTTATTGCCGGTGGTACCAACCTGCTGGACCTGATGAAAGAAAACATCAGCCGCCCCGAGCATCTCATTGATATCACCGGCCTGCCGTTGCATGACATTCAGGAAACGGCCGAGGGCGGGCTGTTGATTGGCGCCCTGGTGAGCAATGCCGACCTGGCTTGGCACCCGCTGATCGAACAGCGTTACCCACTGCTGTCCCAGGCCATCCTGGCCGGTGCCTCGCCGCAGCTGCGCAACATGGCCAGCACCGGCGGCAACCTGTTGCAGCGCACCCGTTGCTACTACTTCTATGACGCCACCGTGCCGTGCAACAAGCGCCAGCCCGGCAGTGGTTGCCCGGCGCGAACCGGCTTGAACCGCATCCACGCGATCCTTGGCGCCAGTGAACAGTGCGTGGCAACCCATCCGTCGGACATGTGCGTTGCCTTGGCCGCGTTGCAAGCGCGGGTGCATGTCGAAGGGCGTGCCGGTGCGCGGATCATCGAGTTTGCCGATTTCCACCGCCTGCCCGGTGACACACCACAACGTGACAACCTGCTGGCTGACGATGAGCTGATCACCGCTATCGAGCTGCCCGCCGATAACCTGGCGAGCCACAGCAACTATCTGAAAATCCGCGACCGTGCGTCTTATGCCTTCGCCCTGGTGTCCGTTGCCGCAGCGCTTGAGCTGGACGGCGACGTCATCGTCGATGCACGCCTGGCCCTGGGCGGCGTGGCCCACAAGCCTTGGCGCGACCGCGCCGTGGAAGCCGGGCTGATCGGCCGGGTCGTCAGCCGCGAAACCTTCAGCCACGCCGCCGACGCCCTGCTGCAAGACGCCGAGCCACTGGCGCACAACGGCTTCAAGATCAAGCTGGCACGCCGGGGGATCATTCGTGCCCTGAGTGACGCCGCTGTCGCAGGAGAACGCCCATGACCGCTATCGGCAAACCGTTGGACCGGGTTGACGGTCTGCTCAAGGTCACCGGCCAGGCCCGTTATGCCGGTGAGTTTCCCGAGGACGGCCTGCTGCATGGCAGCGTGGTGTCCAGCACCGTCGCCAAGGGCCGCGTGTTGCGCATCGACGCTTCCAGGGCGCTGGCGCTGCCGGGTGTGGTAGAGGTGATCCATCACCTCAATCGGCCAGCAATCGCCAGCTACGACGAGGCGTTCCAGGACGACGACGCCGCTGACGGCTCGCCGTTTCGCCCGCTGTACAACGACCGCGTGTTGTACAGCGGCCAGCCCCTGGCGTTGGTGATCGCCGATAACCTTGAGTTGGCGCGGCATGCCGGTTCCCTGGTGGACATCGAGTACGAAACCGAAGCCTTCGAAACCGACCTGGTAGCCTTGCAGGAACAGGCGTATGCCTCGCCGCAAACCCCGCCGGCGCCGCGCGGCAACTTCCAGGCCGAGTGGGCCGGCGCCGCTGTCAGCCTGGATGTGCACTACAGCACGCCCATCGAGCACCACAATCCGATGGAGCCCCACGCCAGCACCGTGCTGTATCAGCCGGACGGCACCCTGCATATCCATGACAAGACCCAGGGCCCGCAGAATTGCCAGGCCTATGTGCAAGACATCTTCGGCCTGGATAAAAGCCAGGTGCGCGTCTTCGCCGCCTTCGTTGGCGGCGCCTTTGGCTCCGGCTTGCGCCCGCAGTACCAGTTACCCCTGGCGGTGATGGCGTCCCTGGCGCTCAAGCGCTCGGTGCGCGTCACCTTGACCCGCCAACAGATGTTCACCTTCGGCTACCGCCCGCGCACCTTGCAGCGTTTGCAAATGGGCGCCGCCGCCAATGGACGCCTGCTGGCACTGGGGCACACCGCCATCGGCCAGACATCGCGCTTTGAGGATTTCAGCGAACATGTAGTGGAGTGGAGCGGCATGCTTTACCACTGCGATAACGTGCAACTGACCTACAAACTGGTGCCACTGGACGTGTTCACCCCGCTGGATATGCGCGCACCTGGCGCGGCCCTTGGGGTGATCGGCCTGGAGTGCGCGATGGATGAACTGGCCTGCGAACTGGGCATCGACCCGGTGCAACTGCGCCTGATCAACTACGCCGAGCGTAACCAGAACGAAGACAAACCCTGGTCGAGCAAGGCCCTGCGCGAGTGTTACAGCGAAGGCGCCGAGCGGTTCGGCTGGCGCCAGCGCAACCCGGAACCGCGCAGCATGCGCGACGGCCGCCAGTTGATCGGCTGGGGCATGGCCGGCGGGGTGTGGGAAGCCATGCAGATGAAGGCCAGCGCCAAGGCGCGGATCGACGCCCAGGGCAAGCTGACGGTCAGCAGCGCCACCACCGATATCGGCACCGGCACCTACACGGTGATGACCCAGATCGCGGCGCAAGCCAGTGGCGTGGCGGTCGAGGATGTCGCCTTTCTGTTGGGCGACTCATCATTGCCCACCGCACCGCTGCAGGGCGGCTCGTTTACCGTGTCCTCCGTGGGCACGGCCGTGCAGCAAGCCTGCCAAGCGTTGACCGGCAAACTGCTGGCCATTGCCCGGCAGACGTATCCGGTGTTCAAGGATGCCGAGTCCGTAAGCTTTGAAGACGGTCAGTTGCATACCGGCGACGTGAGTGTGTCGCTGGCACAGCTGGTCAAGGACAGTGGCGAAGACGCGCTGGAAGTACAGGTCGACAGTGAGCCCGACAAAAAACGCGAGGGCTACAGCACCGCCACCCACTCGGCGGTCTTTGTCGAGGTGCAGGTGGATGAAGACCTGGGCACCATCAAGGTCAGCCGGGTGGTCAGTGCGATTGCCGCCGGGCGGGTGGTTAACCCGAAGATGGCCCGCAGCCAGATCCTTGGCGGCGTGGTGTGGGGCATCGGCATGGCCCTGCACGAAGAAACCCAGACCGACCATCAACTGGGGCGCTACATGAACCACAGCCTGGCCGAATACCACATCCCGGTAAACGCTGACATCGGCGAGATTGATGTGGTGTTCGTCGAGGAACATGACGAGATCGTCAATGCTCTGGGGTCCAAGGGCGTGGGTGAGATCGGCATTGTCGGGGTCGCGGCGGCAGTGGCAAATGCGATTTATCACGCCACCGGCAAACGGGTTCGGGAGTTTCCGATCACCCTGGATAAGGTCCTCTAACCCCGACCCATGATCCACTGAAGATCAACTGTGGGAGTTGGCTTGCCTGCGATGGCGGTGTATCAGCCACTGGCGCGTTGCCTGATACACCGCTATCGCGGGCAAGCCCGGCTCCCACAGGTACTCAGGCACACCTCAGGCGTTGGTGCCTTGCACCGGCACATGCATACGGTCGCGATTGGCCAGGGTCGGGAACAACTTGATCCACACCCCGGTCACCACCAGCGTACCGATTCCGCCCATGACCACGGCGGGCACGGTACCGAACCAGTGGGCGGTAATGCCGGACTCGAACTCGCCCAATTGGTTGGACGCGCCAATAAACAGGCCGTTGACGGCACTGACGCGCCCGCGCATTTCATCTGGGGTTTCCAGCTGCACGAACGATGCGCGAATCACCATGCTGATCATGTCCGCCGCTCCCAGCACCACCAGCACCGCCAGGGAGAACCAGAACGAAGTGGACAGGCCAAAAGCAATGGTCGCCACTCCGAACACACCGACGGCGGTGAACATGACGCGGCCGACATGGCGATCCACGGAGAATCGCGCCAGCCACAGCGACATCAACAACGCACCCACCGCCGGCGCCGACCGCAGCAAGCCCAGGCCCCAGGCGCCGGTCAGCAGGATGTCCTTGGCGAACACCGGCAGCAACGCGGTGGCGCCGCCCAGCAACACGGCGAACAGGTCGAGGGAGATGGCGCCGAGGATGTCCGGGCGACTGCGGATAAAACGGATCCCGGCCAGCAGCGAATCCAGGGTGGCCTTGCCTTTGTTGAGTGGGGTCTGGCGTGCGGGCAGGTTGAGGGTCAGCACGCAGGCGATGAGGTACAGCGCGACAGTGGGGCCATACACCCACACGCTGCCAAAGGCATAGAGCAAACCGCCGAGCGCCGGCGCGACAATGGTCGCCAGTTGCTGGGCCGACTGCGACGAGGCCACGGCCCGCGGGAACAGTGTGCTGGGTACGATGCTCGGCAGCATGGCCTGGGTGGTGGGCATTTCGAACGAGCGTGCCGCGCCGAGCAGGAAGGCGAGGATGAAGATCATCTCGCGGGTCACGTTGCCGGTCAGGCCGCCAATGGCCAGGGACAGGGCGATCAATGCCTGCACGGTCTGGCAGATGGCGGCGACCTTGCGCCGCTCATAGCGGTCGGCCACGTGCCCGGTGTGCAACATGAACAGCACGCGCGGCACGAACTCCACCAGGCCGACCAAGCCGAGGTCCAGCACATTGCCGGTCAATTGGTAGAGGTTCCAGCCGATGGCCACGGTGAGCATTTGGAAGCCGCTGGCGGTGAAGATACGCGCCAGCCAGAACGCAATGAAAGGGCGGTGGTGGCGCAACAGCAACGCGGGTTCGCTAGGCATCGAGGATTCAGGTCAGGGCCGGAAGAAGCGCCGAGATTATCACTAAGTTGTAACAGATAGTTGCAACAACTGAGCTGAGGCAGTCTGTCACGCGGCAAAAGACCACACAGTTCAATCCTGAAAATGGGACTACTCTTTCAGTAATGCTTGATCCAGATCAATGTTCGCCCGGACATCGCTCTGGCGGCCTCAGGGCCAGATTCCCTGCGTGGTTGGTTAAAAAAAGAAACGAATTGAAATTCGCCAGACTCCATATCCGTGGGGGCAGTGGGTGCAGGCTTCCGCCAGCAGCCGGTATTACCTGACAGAGGAAGACTTATGTTCGGTTTGGAGGCGCTAGATCTCGCCCGAATTCAATTTGCGTTCACCATCTCTTTCCACATCCTGTTCCCGGCGATCACCATCGGCCTGGCCAGTTACCTTGCGGTACTGGAAGGGTTGTGGCTCAAGACCCACAACGACACCTACCGAGACCTCTACCACTTCTGGTCGAAGATCTTTGCCGTCAACTTCGGCATGGGCGTGGTCTCCGGCCTGGTCATGGCCTACCAGTTCGGCACCAACTGGAGCCGTTTCTCGGACTTCGCCGGCGCCGTCACCGGACCGCTTCTGACCTACGAAGTGCTCACCGCCTTCTTCCTCGAAGCCGGATTCCTCGGCGTGATGCTGTTCGGCTGGAACAAGGTCGGGCGTAACCTGCACTTCTTCTCCACCGTGATGGTGGCCGTCGGTACGCTGATTTCCACGTTCTGGATCCTCTCGTCCAACAGCTGGATGCAGACGCCCCAGGGCTTTGAAATCATCGATGGCCGCGTGATTCCGACCGATTGGTTCGCCGTCGTCTTCAACCCGTCGTTCCCCTATCGCCTGGCGCACATGGCCACGGCGGCCTTCGTGGCCACCGCGTTCTTCGTCGGTTCCTCGGCGGCTTGGCACTTGTTGCGCGGCAAGGACAACCCGGCGATCCGTAAAATGTTGTCGATGGCCATGTGGATGGCCCTGATCGTCGCGCCTATCCAGGCGGTGATCGGCGACTTCCATGGCCTCAATACCTTGAAGCACCAGCCGGCCAAAATCGCTGCCATTGAAGGCCACTGGGAAAACATCGGCAACGAACCGACGCCGCTCATCCTCTTCGGCTGGCCCGACATGAAGGCCGAGAAAACCAAGTACGCGGTGGAGATCCCTTACCTGGGCAGCCTGATCCTTACCCACTCCCTGGATAAGCAGGTGCCGGCCCTCAAGGATTTCCCACCCGAGGACCGCCCCAACTCGACCATCGTGTTCTGGTCGTTCCGGGTCATGGTCGGCCTGGGGTTCCTGATGATCTTCACCGGCCTGTTCAGCCTCTGGCTGCGCCGGGGCGACAAGATGTACACGTCCAAACCGTTCCTGTACCTGGCGTTGTGGATGGGCCCGTCCGGCTTGATCGCGATTCTCGCCGGCTGGTTCACCACCGAGATCGGCCGCCAGCCGTGGGTGGTCTACGGCTTGATGCGCACGGCGGACGCTTCTTCCGGGCATAGCCTGGCGCAGATGACGATCACCCTGGTGTTGTTCGTGGTGGTGTACTTCGCGCTCTTCGGTGCGGGCCTGGGCTACATGATGCGCCTGGTGCGCAAAGGGCCCCAGACTCACGAAGGCAGCGAGCCTACCCACGGTGGCCCTGGCCAGAAACGCACGCCGGCTCGTCCGTTGTCTGCCGCCGATGACGGCAGCGACGACGACCACGCGCACATCCAGCACAAGGGGAATTGAGATGGGTATTGATCTTCCGCTGATCTGGGCCGTGATCATCATCTTCGGCATCATGATGTACGTGGTCATGGACGGCTTCGACCTGGGTATCGGCATCCTGTTTCCGTTTATCCCGGGCAAGACCGACCGTGACGTGATGATGAACACCGTGGCCCCGGTCTGGGACGGTAACGAAACCTGGCTGGTATTGGGGGGCGCGGCATTGTTTGGCGCGTTCCCACTGGCCTACTCGGTGGTGTTGTCGGCGTTGTACCTGCCGCTGATCCTGATGCTGATCGGCTTGATCTTCCGTGGCGTTGCCTTCGAGTTCCGCTTCAAGGCCAAGGACCACAAGCGTCACCTGTGGGACAAGGCCTTCATCGGCGGCTCGCTGGCGGCGACATTCTTCCAGGGCGTGGCGCTAGGCGCGTTTATCGATGGCATCCCGGTGGTGAACCGCCAGTTCGCCGGCGGTTCGCTGGACTGGCTCACGCCGTTCACGATGTTCTGCGGGGTGGCGCTGATCGTGGCCTATGCGTTGCTTGGCTGCACCTGGCTGATCATGAAGACCGAAGGCCCGTTGCAGGAGAAAATGCACAACCTGGCACGGCCGTTGGCCTTCGTGGTACTGGCGGTGATTGGCATCGTGAGTGTCTGGACGCCGCTGACGCACCCGGAAATCGCCTCGCGCTGGTTTACGCTGCCGAATCTGCTCTGGTTCCTGCCAGTGCCGATCCTGGTGCTGGTCACCATGTATGGACTGATCCGCGCGGTGGCCCGTAATGCGCACTACACGCCGTTCCTGCTGACGCTGGTGCTGATCTTCCTCGGCTACAGCGGACTTGGGATCAGCCTGTGGCCGAACATCATCCCGCCATCGGTGTCGATCTGGGATGCTGCCGCGCCGCCGCAAAGCCAGGGCTTCATGCTGGTGGGCACGCTATTCATCATCCCGTTTATCCTGGGCTACACCTTCTGGAGCTACTACGTGTTCCGGGGCAAGGTCACCCACGAAGACGGTTATCACTAGGAGGGTCGTTCCATGTCCGGCAAACCTTCGTTGCACGAGATTGAACAGGCCGAGAAGCAGCCGTTGTGGCGGCGCCTGGGGTGGCTGGCGATGATCTGGACCGGTAGCGTGCTGGCCCTGTTCGTCGTGGCCAGCCTGATGCGCATGTTCATGAATGCCGCCGGCCTGACCACCCACTGACATCCCGATCCGGGCTTCGCGGCCCGGCTTTTCAACCCTGCCTTTCGCGAGAGAAGCAGGGTTTTTTTATTTGCGCGCCTTGAGGATCACGAACTTAGGCGTGGTGGCGACTTGCTCGACACCCCGGAACAAGCGCGCCAGCTTGGTGTGATAGCCCAGGTGGCGGTTGCCGACTATATAGAGGGCTCCGCCCACTACCAGCGCTTCACGTGCCTGTTGGAACATGCGCCAGGCGAGGAAATCACCGACCACCTGTTGCTGATGGAACGGCGGGTTGCACAGCACCACGTCCAGCGATTGCGGTTCTTGCCCGGCCAGGCCGTCGGCGGCACGCACGACGGCATCGCGCTCACCGAGTGCAGCGTGCCAGTTTTCGGTTGCCGATTGCACCGCCATGTAGGACTCGTCTACCAGGGTGTATTGCGCCTCGGGGTTTTGCAGGGCGCTGGCGATCGCCAGTACGCCGTTGCCGCACCCCAGGTCTGCCACACGGGCGCTGCCGAGGTTCTTCGGCAGGTGGGGCAGGAATGCGCGGGTGCCGATGTCCAGGCTCTCGCGGCAGAACACATTGGCGTGGTTCAGTAACTCGATGGCCGGCGCGTCCAGCGTGTAGCGGGTGGGGTAGGGCGAGACGGCAACGGGGCGGTCTTCAACGGTGGCGATCAGCAGGCGGGCCTTTTTTACCGCGAGCGACGCGTGCATCGGGCCGACATACCGTTCCAGCAACTCGCCCGCTGCCCGTGGCAAGTGCTTGACCATCGCCCCGGCGATCACTTCGGCACCCGGCGCCAGTTGGCCCTGCAAGCGGATCAATTGCTCTTCCAGCAAGGCCAGGGTTTTCGGCACGCGGACCAGCACGCGATCAAAAGGCCCGACCGGGGCCTGGCTGGCGGGAATGAAGGTCACCGCATCAAAGGCCTTGCCGTTGCGCACCAGGTTTTTTTCCAGCCCCTGGGCCGCCAGGAACGAATCGCCGCTGGAGGTGACCTGCACCCGGCCCTGAAGGCTGGCGGCCAGCGCGCCGAAGCTGTCATTGAGTACCAGCACACGGGTATCGGCAGTCGGCTGCTGTTCGGCCAAATGGCTGAGCAGGTACTCATCGGCGGCATCGAAGGCTTGCAGCGGATCGTTATGTTGCTCTGGCTGGCGGATCAGATCGAGCTGGGCGAAGGGGCTTTCGAGCAGGGGCATGGCGGGGGAGGCTCTGGGTAAACGATGGGTGTCCGGCGGTCGCTAGCCGAACCGTCTGAGTGAACATCGGGCCGCACCCCAGGGGGCTGCTCAGCACTCAGAATTGACCCTAAATGTTACGTTTTTTTCGAGGGGATTACATGCGCTGTTTCTGAATCGCTTAAATCCACCCCGCTTGCGCTGCACAGAGCACCGCGGCGATCTTGTTATTGACGCCCAGTTTTTTGAAGCAACTGCAGATATGAAAGCCGACAGTGCGCTCGGACAGGCACAGGATGGTGGCGATGTCTGCTGCGGTCTTGCCTTTGCCGGACCACATGAGGATTTCCTTTTCTCGCGCAGTCAACTTGCTGACCGGGCTGGCGTCGGTGTTCTCGGCATATTTCTGCGCGACGACCAAATGCATCGCATGGCATAGCCACAACACTTGGCCGGCTTTCTCGTACAGTTCCTCCGGAAGAACCTCCGGCTCGCTGCGTGCCAGGGTCAGCATACTGAATACCCCGCGGAAGTCATGTACCGCTTGGGTCCAGGCCACGCTGACATCTAGCGTTTGCGCCAAAGACCATAAACTGGGCGAGCCTTCAAACGTTTTTTCCTCCCAGACAATGGGTAATACGGACGCTTTGCAGTGTTTTACAACGGGGTCTACGTCGAAGAAGCGCGCTTGTTCATAGACGGTTGTCCACTCTTTTGGATAGTTGGTGAGTTCAATCGGCTGGGTCGGCTGCCTGGGTAATTGAGCGCTCATCTTGAAGGAACAATACTGGAAACCAAGTTCATGGGTTTTGTTGATAACCATCTCGAATACATGGGTAATCTCGCTCTCGCTTTCCAGCTTGGGGAGCCTTGTATTTCGCCAGTTAACCATCGGTCACTCTCCGTGGGGTCATGAGACTTGGGGACATCCTGGCTCCCAATGCTGCACGAAAATGAGTGTAGGATAATGCCTACATCACGACAGGAAATTTTCGCTCTTGCGTGGCTGGGTTTAAGAATGTTTTGCCACAGGGTTAGTTGGGCTATTGAAAGGGTTAGTTGTGAAAATCCAGCTTTATTAGGGGCTTGAGGAAACCTGTAACGACCAACTAACAGTGCGGATATGAGCGTGCATTGAAGGCTAATAGCGAATTGATTAGCGGTGCAATTAAGTTGCCATCATTGCGTGCTGCGCGATGCCACTACCAACCATAGGTGTTTCCGCGCGCGACTTTGAGGGACACTAGGGCACCTGTAGAACGGAGCCCCCCATGACGGCCAGTGCTGAGAAATTTACCCGCCAGACCCTGCTCGACGTGCAATCGCTGACCCCCAGCCTGTTTACCTTGCGCACCACCCGCGACCCGGGCTTTCGTTTTACCGC
The DNA here is from genome assembly GCF_002980075.1 of Pseudomonas sp. MYb13. Taxonomy (NCBI): domain Bacteria; kingdom Pseudomonadati; phylum Pseudomonadota; class Gammaproteobacteria; order Pseudomonadales; family Pseudomonadaceae; genus Pseudomonas; species Pseudomonas sp. MYb13. The sequence continues at coordinate 22,291 of NZ_PCQI01000014.1, forward strand.
GGGCCAGTTTGTACGCCTGGGGGTGACCAAGGCGGATGGCAGCACCGTATGGCGTGCCTATTCATTGGTGTCTTCCCCGTTTGACGAGCACTTGGACTTCTTCTCGATCGTCGTCCCGGACGGTGAGTTCACCAGTGAGCTGAGTCGTCTGCGGGTGGGCGATACCCTGATGGTGGAACGCCAGGCCACCGGATTCCTGACGTTGAACCGGTTCGTAGATGGCCGTGACTTGTGGATGCTGGGCACCGGCACCGGGGTGGCGCCGTTCTTGTCGATCCTGCAGGACTTCGAGGTCTGGGAGAAATTCGAGCGCATCATCCTGGTGTACAGCGCACGTGAAGCCAAGGAGTTGGCTTATCAGGCATTGATCAAGGCGTTGGGCGAGCGCGAGTACCTGGCCGAGTACGCGCACAAACTGACCTATGTCCCTACCGTCACCCGTGAACAGCATCCCGGCGCGCTGAATGGGCGCATTACCACGCTGATCGAAAATGGCGAGTTGGAGCGCGCAGCCGGCGTTGAACTGACCCCGGAACATTCCCGCGTGTTGATCTGCGGCAACCCGCAGATGGTCGATGACACGCGTCAGTTGCTCAAGCAGCGCGATATGAATCTGAGCTTGAGTCGTCGCCCTGGCCAGGTTGCAGTAGAAAACTACTGGTAATAAAAAAGGCGCCTCAAGCAGGCGCCTTTTTTTCAAGCCGACAGTTACTGAAGCGGCTTGTCGTTCTGTGCCTTGAGCAGATCACGGATCTCACCCAGCAACACTTCTTCCTTGCTCGGCGTCGGTGGCAGGCTTGGCGCCACGGCCTCTTCACGCTTCAAGCGGTTGATTGCCTTCACACCCATGAAGATCGCGAACGCGATGATCACAAAGTCGATGACGCTCTGGATGAACTTGCCGTACGCCAGCACAACCGCGGGCAGATCGCCTTGCGCGGCCTTGAGCGTTATCGCCAAGTCGCCGAAGTCCACACCCCCGATCAACAGGCCGAGCGGCGGCATCACCACGTCGCCTACAAACGAGGAAACAATTTTGCCGAAGGCTGCGCCGATGATAATACCGACGGCCATGTCGACCACATTACCTTTGACCGCGAAGGCCTTGAACTCACTGATCACGCCCATAGGTTATTCCTTGTTACAGATGAGAAGGGTGGAGCCCAGTGTAAATCACTCATAGCAGGCTTGCCTGACACAACTGTTAACACTGTTAGTTTTTATCGACACATCAAATCGCAAATAGTTTGCAAAGTGCCACCAATCGCGCGCGAAATACCCGTGATATCAGTGGTTTACCACATTAATTTATTAATCGGGTTGGTACGGCTTTTCTATTTATCTTCTGACTCCCGGGTCACTAGCCTCTGGCAAGCACAACTGAATGTGCACTAAAAAAACCAGAGGAAACCTCGATGAACAATCCAATGAGCCGCAGGCCTGTTTCAGCGCGATCCGCGCTGGTGCTGGTGACTGCCAGCCTGCTTTCCCTGTCGGTGCAAGCCGCCAACCTGACCCGCGATAATGGCGCTGCGGTGGGCGACAACCAGAACTCGCAGACCGCCGGCGCTAGTGGCCCGGTGTTGTTGCAAGACGTGCAACTGATCCAGAAGCTGCAACGCTTCGACCGCGAGCGCATTCCTGAGCGCGTGGTACACGCGCGTGGTACCGGGGCCCACGGCACCTTCACCGTCACCGACAACCTCAGCGACCTGACCAAGGCCAAGGTGTTCGCGGCAGGCGAATCCACGCCGGTGTTCGTGCGCTTCTCCGCCGTCGTCCATGGCAACCACTCCCCGGAAACCCTGCGCGACCCACGCGGTTTCGCCACCAAGTTCTACACCGCCGATGGCAACTGGGACCTGGTAGGCAACAACTTCCCGACGTTTTTCATCCGTGATGCCATCAAGTTCCCGGACATGGTCCACGCGTTCAAGCCGGACCCGCGCACCAACCTGGATGACGATTCCCGTCGCTTCGACTTCTTCTCCCATGTACCCGAGGCCACGCGTACGCTGACCGAGCTGTACTCCGACTCCGGCACCCCGGCCAGCTACCGGGAGATGGACGGCAATGGCGTGCATGCCTACAAGCTGATCAACGCCAAGGGCGAGGTGCACTACGTCAAGTTCCACTGGAAGAGCCTGCAAGGCATCAAGAACCTCGATCCCAAGCAGGTCACCGACGTGCAGGGGCGTGACTACAGCCACATGACCAACGACCTGGTCACCCATATCAACAAGGGCGACTTCCCCAAGTGGGACCTGTACGTGCAGGTGCTCAAGCCTGAAGACCTGGCCAAGTTCGACTTCGATCCGCTGGACGCCACCAAGATCTGGCCGAATGTGCCCGAGCGTAAAGTCGGGCAGATGGTGCTGAACCGCAACCCGGCCAACGTGTTCCAGGAAACCGAGCAGGTCGCCATGGCCCCGGCCAACCTGGTACCGGGTATCGAACCGTCGGAAGACCGCCTGCTGCAAGGTCGCGTGTTCTCCTACGCGGACACCCAGATGTACCGCCTGGGCGCCAATGCCCTGCAACTGCCGATCAATGCCCCACGGGTGGCCGTCAACAACGGCAACCAGGACGGCGCGATGAACGTCGGCAAGACCACCACCGGCGTGAACTACCAGCCAAGCCGCCTGCTGCCACGGGACGAGCCGCAAACCGCGCGCTACAGCCAGTCGGCCCTGTCAGGTAGCACCCAGCAGGCGAAGATCCAGCGCGAGCAGAACTTCAAGCAGGCCGGTGATCTGTATCGCTCCTTCAATAAGAAAGAGCGTCAGGACCTGATCGACAACTTCGGTGGCTCGCTGGCGACCACCGATGACGAGAGCAAGCACATCATCCTGTCGTTCCTCTACAAAGCCGACCCGGAGTACGGCACCGGCGTGGCCAAGGTTGCCAAGGGTGACCTGGCGCGTGTGAAGGCGCTGGCGGAAAAACTCACCGACTAACCACGTCGCCCCCTGCAGGAGCCGCTTGCCAGCTCCTGCAGGGGGCTATGCAGAGGATCTGGATGATGCGTACCTTCATATTGGCTGTTCTGGCCTGCTGGTCGCTGAATGCATTGGCCGGGCAGCCCGCCCCCAATGACCCGGCCGCGCTCAAGGCCCAGCTGCAGGATTACTATTTCGACGCCGCCCGCCGTGGCGACGTCGACATGCTCAACACCTTCGTCGACTCCGGTTACAGCCTCAACACCCAAGACGACAAGGGCTACACCGCGCTGATCCTCGCCGCCTACCACGGGCAGGGCGCGTTCGTGGAGCGCCTGCTCAGTGCCGGGGCCGACGCCTGCGTGCAGGACAAACGCGGCAACACCGCGTTGATGGGTGCGATCTTCAAGGGCGAGCTGAAAATCGCCCAACGCTTGCTGGCGACCGACTGCAACCCCGACCAGCGCAACGGTGCCGGGCAGACGGCGGCCATGTACGCCGGGCTGTTCAAGCGCATCGAACTGCTCGATGCGTTGAAAGCCAAAGGCGCCGATCTCAATGCCGAAGACCCGGTCGGTAACAGTGCTTCACGTTTGGCCAGCGGTGAAATCCGGACCCCGGCGTCGCGCTGAGCTATCATCGCGGTTTTTCGGTTGGAGGTTCTCAAATGGCAAAGGCCAAGCGCATGTACGGCTGCACGGAGTGCGGCGCGACCTTTCCCAAGTGGGCTGGCCAGTGCACCGAGTGCGGCGCATGGAACACCCTGACTGAAACCATGATCGAGAGTGGCGGTGCTGCGGCCCCCACCGGGCGTGCCGGTTGGACGGGGCAGCAGGCGCAGATCAAGACCCTGGCCGAAGTCAGCGTCGAAGAAATCCCGCGCTTTTCCACAGCCTCCGGCGAGTTGGACCGCGTGCTGGGCGGCGGCTTGGTGGACGGCTCGGTCGTCCTGATCGGTGGCGACCCCGGTATCGGCAAGTCGACCATCCTGTTGCAGACCCTCTGTAGCATCGCCAGCCGCATGCCGGCGCTGTACGTCACCGGTGAAGAGTCCCAGCAACAAGTCGCCATGCGCGCCCGTCGCCTGGGTTTGCCCCAGGACCAGTTGCGGGTCATGACCGAAACCTGCATCGAAAGCATCATTGCCACGGCCCGTATCGAAAAACCCAAGGTGATGGTGATCGACTCGATCCAGACGATTTTCACCGAGCAATTGCAGTCCGCGCCGGGCGGTGTCTCCCAAGTGCGCGAGAGTGCGGCGCTGCTGGTGCGTTATGCCAAGCAGAGCGGCACGGCGATCTTCCTGGTCGGCCATGTGACCAAAGAAGGCGCGCTGGCCGGGCCACGGGTGCTGGAGCACATGGTCGACACCGTGCTGTATTTCGAGGGTGAGTCCGACGGACGCCTGCGCCTGCTACGGGCGGTGAAGAACCGCTTCGGCGCCGTGAACGAGTTGGGTGTGTTCGCCATGACTGACCGCGGGTTGAAAGAAGTCTCCAACCCATCGGCGATCTTTCTGACCCGCGCCCAGGAGGAAGTCCCGGGCAGCGTCGTGATGGCAACGTGGGAAGGCACCCGGCCGATGCTGGTGGAGGTGCAGGCATTGGTGGATGACAGCCATTTGGCCAACCCGCGCCGCGTGACCCTGGGCCTGGATCAGAACCGCCTGGCGATGCTGCTGGCGGTATTGCACCGTCACGGCGGCATCCCGACCCACGACCAGGACGTGTTTCTCAACGTGGTCGGCGGGGTCAAGGTGCTGGAGACCGCGTCCGACCTGGCGTTGATGGCTGCGGTGATGTCGAGCCTGCGTAACCGGCCGCTGCCCCATGATCTGCTGGTGTTCGGTGAAGTCGGCTTGTCGGGTGAAGTCCGCCCGGTGCCCAGTGGCCAGGAGCGCCTGAAGGAAGCGGCCAAGCATGGTTTCAAGCGGGCGATCGTGCCTAAGGGCAATGCGCCCAAGGAATCGCCACCGGGCATTCGGATCATTGGGGTGACGCGCCTGGAACAGGCCCTGGATGCACTCTTCGAATAATCAACGATCCCGCTGGCACACTGCTCAATGTGCCAGCTCCCCTATGTTGATAGGCGTTGGTCGTTAGGCCTCTAACAATGCCGCCATCTCCCGGTGCAGTTCCTCCTCGTCACCCAGGTTCAACTCGATCAGACGCCGCAAATGACTGATCGAGTCCACGTCGATATGCACGCACACAAAGCCCAACTGGCCATGATCGTCGTGGGCGAGCTTTACCTGCATCTTTATATGGGCGTCTGGGTCGAGGCGGATCTCCACGTCGAAGGGCGCCGCGCGATTGCCGCGCCAGTCGTCGGGTCGTTGCACCAGTAGGCCCTTGAGCGATAAATCCACCAGCTGCACCGGCCAATTCCAGTCGTCTTGTGCAATAGTCGTGCGCGCATCGAAGGCAATACGGCGAAAACGACGGCGATCCGAGTGCTGCTCGCTCATGGTCAAATCCTCTGTGGGTAGGAGGATTGTAGCCCCGAGCCATCATCGGGCCTGTTTTTCTGTTTTTTTTGCCGCCGCAAGGCTCTAGACCAACGTAGGGGGGTGGCCTTTAAGGCCAGTAGCGCTAAACTCCGGATGGCTGTCCTTTCTGTCCACCCTGGCTGGAATATAAAAATGAAAAATAATAATAGCCTGCTACGCCACCTACCCTGGCTGGTGCTGGCAATCGTAGGAGCGTGCGCCCTTGGCGTAGTGGCCTTGCGCCGCGGCGAGGCAATCAACGCCTTGTGGATTGTGGTCGCTGCTGTGGCCATCTATCTGGTTGCGTACCGCTACTACAGTCTGTTCATCGCTAACAACGTGATGCAACTCGATCCACGGCGGGCCACCCCCGCAGTGCTCAACAATGACGGTCTGGACTATGTGCCGACCAACAAACACATCCTTTTCGGTCACCACTTTGCGGCGATTGCCGGTGCAGGCCCGTTGGTCGGCCCGGTGCTGGCGGCGCAAATGGGCTACCTGCCTGGAACGCTCTGGCTGATTGCCGGCGTGGTACTGGCCGGTGCGGTTCAGGACTTCATGATCCTGTTCCTGTCCACACGTCGTAACGGCCGTTCCCTGGGGGACATGGTTCGCGAAGAGATGGGCCGTATCCCAGGCACCATCGCGCTGTTCGGCTGCTTCCTGATCATGATCATCATCCTCGCGGTGCTGGCGCTGATCGTGGTCAAAGCGTTGGCCGAGAGCCCGTGGGGCATCTTCACGGTGATGGCGACCATCCCGATCGCGATGTTCATGGGCATCTACATGCGCTACATCCGCCCTGGCCGCATTGGCGAAATCTCGATCATCGGGGTGCTGTTGCTGCTGGGCTCGATCTGGCTGGGCGGGCAGATCGCTGCTGACCCGGTCTGGGCCAAGGCGTTCACCTTCACCGGGATCCAGATCACCTGGATGCTGATCGGCTACGGCTTCGTGGCCGCGGTACTGCCGGTGTGGCTGATCCTGGCACCGCGTGACTACCTCTCCACGTTCCTGAAAATCGGCACCATCATTGCGCTGGCAATCGGCATCCTGGTGACCATGCCCGACCTTAAAATGCCGGCACTGACCCAGTTCATCGACGGCACTGGCCCGGTGTGGAAGGGCGGACTGTTCCCGTTCCTGTTCATCACCATCGCCTGTGGCGCGGTCTCGGGGTTCCACGCGCTGATCTCTTCCGGCACCACGCCGAAGTTGCTGGCTAATGAAAGCCATGCCCGCTACATCGGTTATGGCGGCATGTTGATGGAGTCCTTCGTGGCCATCATGGCGATGGTTGCTGCGTCGGTGATCGAGCCGGGTGTGTACTTCGCCATGAACAGCCCGGCCGCGATTGTCGGCACCGACGTCGTCACCGTGGCACAGACCGTCAGCAGCTGGGGCTTTGCGATCACGCCTGAGGCGCTGTCTGCGGTGGCCCATGACATCGGTGAAACCACTATCCTGGCGCGTGCCGGCGGTGCACCGACACTGGCGGTGGGGATCGCGCAGATCCTGCACAGCGTACTGCCGGGTGAAAACACCATGGCGTTCTGGTACCACTTTGCAATCCTGTTCGAAGCGCTGTTCATCCTGACGGCAGTCGACGCCGGTACCCGTGCCGGTCGCTTCATGCTGCAGGACCTGCTGGGCTCCTTCGTTCCGGCGTTGAAACGCACCGAGTCGTGGACCGCCAACCTGATCGCGACTGCCGGTTGCGTGGCCATGTGGGGTTACCTGCTGTACCAGGGCGTGATCGACCCACTGGGCGGTATCAACACCTTGTGGCCGCTGTTCGGTATCTCCAACCAGATGCTGGCCGGTATCGCGCTGATGCTCGCTACCGTTGTGCTGATCAAAATGAAACGCCAACGCTACATCTGGGTGACCATGCTGCCAGCCGTCTGGCTGCTGATCTGCACCACCACGGCGGGCTTCATCAAGCTGTTCGACGCTAACCCCGCGATCGGCTTCCTGTCGCTGGCCAAGAAGTACAGCGACGCGCTGGCCAACGGTCAGATCCTGGCCCCGGCCAAGAGCATTGACCAGATGCAGCACGTGATCTGGAACGCCTATACCAACGCAACGCTGACGGCGCTGTTCCTGTTCGTGGTATTCAGCATCCTGTTCTATGCGCTCAAGGTTGGCGTCGCCGCCTGGGGCAACAAAGAGCGTACGGATAAAGAAGCCCCATTCCAGGCTGTTCCGGACGCGTGATCGAGGATTGCAACCATGTTCAATGACATCAGTCGCCTCGGTAAATACCTCGGTCAGGCCGCGCGCCTGATGGTCGGCATGCCCGACTACGACACCTACGTCGAGCATATGCAAACCAAACACCCGGACAAGCCGGTGATGGACTACAAGGCGTTCTTCCGGGAACGCCAGGAAGCCCGTTACGGCGGCAAGGGTGGGCCTAAGTGCTGCTAACCCGGCACTCGGGCTTGCGGTGATCCATGGTGGGAGCGGGCTTGCTCGCGAAGGCGGTGTGTCAGTAGTTGTAGGTGCTGACGCAGACACCGTGTTCGCGAGCAAGCCCGCTCCCACATTTGTCTTGTGTTCCTTGCGTTATAAGGAGAACTGTTTTTGTCCGCTCCCATTCCGGTCACCGTCCTCAGCGGCTTCCTCGGCGCCGGCAAGACCACCTTGCTGCGCCACCTGCTCAAGACCGAGCACGGCCTTAAAATCGCCGTGATCGAAAACGAATTCAGTGACGCCGGTATCGACACCCAGCTGTTGGGCACAGAGCCGGTGCAAGTCATGACGCTGTCCAACGGTTGCGTGTGCTGCACCATCCACACCGACCTGACCAAAGCCCTGTACCTGCTGCTTGAGCGCCTGGACAGCGGCGAGATCGGCTTCGACCGCCTGGTGATCGAGTGCACTGGCCTGGCTGACCCGGCGCCGGTGGCCCAGACCTTTTTCATCGACGAAGAACTGCGCGAACGCTACATCCTCGACGGCATCATTACCCTGGTGGATGCGGCCCACGCCGAGCACCACCTGACCCAGACCATCGCCCAGGCCCAGATCGGCTTTGCCGACCGCCTGCTGGTGAGCAAACGCGACCTGGTCGATGACGCCACCTTTGACGCGCTCAGCGAACGCCTCACCCGCATCAATCGCCGTGCACCGATTCATGTGGTGGACCATGGCAACATCGACCTGGCGCAATTGCTCGATGTGCGCGGCTTCAACCTCAACGCTGGCATGAGCCTGCGCCCGGTGAGTGCCGCGCCGTCCATCGACCGTATTTCCAGCCTGGTGCTGCGTACCGAAGAGCCGTTGGACATAGACCGGCTCAGCGCGTTCATGAACGAACTGCTGGAAGACCACGGCAAACAATTGCTGCGCTATAAGGGCGTGTTGAACATTGCCGGGGAAGACCGGCGCATGGTGTTCCAGGGCGTGCTGAAGTTGTACGGCTTCGATTGGGATACCGAGTGGGCCGAAGGCGAGGTGCGCGAAAGCGTGATCGTGTTTATTGCCGATGAGTTGCCGGAGCAAAAGATTCGCGAAGGCTTTGCCAAGGTTTACCAGCCCTGACTTGAGACACGGCCCACTGTGGGAGCTGGCTTGCCAGCGATTGCGGTGGGGCAGCCCCTGATGTGCCAGCTGACAGGCCGCTCTCGCAGGCAAGCCAGCACTCATTTCAGAGTGGAAGCGCAGTATTTTCAGGCATAAAAAAGCCCGGCTCTAGCGCCGGGCTTCTTGTTCAAGCAACTGCTATCAAGCGCCGTATACCGGCAGCTTTTTGCAGATGGCCTTGACCTTCTCACGTACCGCGTCGATCACGGCTTCGTTGTTCAGGTCTGCCAGGATGTCGCAGATCCAGCCAGCCAGTTCCTTGCACTCCGCTTCCTTGAAACCACGGGTGGTCACAGCCGGGGTGCCGAAGCGCAGGCCGGAGGTGACGAACGGCGAACGTGGGTCGTTCGGCACGGAGTTCTTGTTCACGGTGATGAAGGCTTTGCCCAAGGCAGCGTCAGCATCCTTACCGGAAATGTCCTGCTTGATCAGCGACAGCAGGAACAGGTGGTTCTCAGTACCGCCGGATACCACGTCGAAGCCGCGTTCGATAAACACGCTGGCCATGGTCTGGGCGTTTTTCACCACTTGTTGCTGGTAAGTCTTGAACTCAGGCTGCAGCGCTTCCTTGAAGCAGATCGCCTTGGCGGCGATCACGTGCTCCAGCGGGCCACCTTGGGCGCCCGGGAATACAGCGGAGTTCAGCTTTTTCTCGATCTCGGCGTTGGCGCGCGCCAGGATCAGGCCGCCACGCGGACCGCGCAGGGTCTTGTGGGTGGTGGTGGTCACCACGTCAGCGTAAGGCACCGGGTTCGGGTAGACGCCAGCAGCGACCAGGCCTGCTACGTGAGCCATGTCGACGAACAGGTAGGCGCCAACCTTGTCGGCGATAGCGCGAAAGCGTGGGAAGTCCAGGATCTGCGAGTAGGCAGAGAAACCGGCCACGATCATTTTTGGCTTGTGCTCGACCGCCAGGCGCTCGACTTCGTCGTAGTCGATCAGGCCGTTGGCATCGATACCGTATTGAACGGCGTTGTACAGCTTGCCGGAGGAGGAAACGCTGGCGCCGTGGGTCAGGTGACCGCCGTGGGCCAGGCTCATGCCCAGGATGGTGTCGCCGCCTTGCAGCAGGGCCAGGTACACGGCGCTGTTGGCTTGGGAGCCGGCGTGTGGCTGGACGTTGGCGTAATCGGCACCGAACAGTTCTTTTGCACGGTCGATGGCCAGTTGCTCAACCACGTCGACGTACTCGCAACCACCGTAGTAGCGCTTGCCTGGGTAGCCTTCGGCGTACTTGTTGGTCAGAACCGAACCTTGAGCCTCCATCACCGCAGGGCTGGTGTAGTTTTCCGAAGCGATCAGCTCAATGTGCTCTTCCTGGCGCACGGCTTCTTGCTCCATGGCGGCGAAGAGATCGGCGTCGTACTTGGCAATAGTCAAATCACGGCTGAACATGGCGGTCCTCAAGGATCGGGGGCAGAAAAGGAGGGCATTCTAACCCAATGGGTTTTAGATGGCATATGAAAGGACATCATGTCGCGGACAAGTGGGGCTCATCTGGGGATAAGCGGTGCCTGCGCTGGCGCCATCGCAGGCAAGCCAGCGCCCACATCGGCAAGGCATTCCCCTGTGGGAACCGGGCTTGCCCGCGATGAGGCCGGTGGCTCCACTGCAGGGTTTCAGTCGAACATGAACAGCGCGTCATTACTGAACTGCGCTTCGAACCGATTCGCCGGCATCGGCCGCCCGAACAGGTAGCCCTGCACTTCATCGCAGCCATGTTCGCGCAGGAAGTCCAACTGGTCATGGGTTTCCACACCCTCGGCGATTACCGCCAGGTTGAGGCTGTGGGCCATGGCAATAATGGCGCGGGCGATCTGCGCATCCTGTTCGCCGGAGGGCAGGCCATCCACGAACGTGCGGTCGATCTTCAACACGTCGATGGGGAATTGCTTGAGGTAGTTGAGCGATGAATAACCCGTGCCAAAGTCGTCGACCGCAATGCTCAGGCCCAGGTTTTTCAGGCTGTCGAGGATCTGCATGGCCTCGTTCACTTCGCGCATCAGGATACTTTCGGTCAGCTCCAGCTCCAGGCACGCCGGCGGCAGGCCGGTGTCCTTGAGAATGGTGGCGATGCGCGTGCCCAACTGGCCGTCGGAGAACTGCCGTGCGGAGATGTTCACCGAGACTTTCGGCACGCGCACCTTGTTCTGGTGCCAGGTCTTGAGCTGGCGACACGCTTCGCTGATCACCCAGTCGCCCACGTCCACGACCAGGCCCAACTCTTCCAGCACCGGAATGAAGTCGCCCGGTGGCACCAGGCCGCGGCGTGGGTGACGCCAGCGCAGCAAGGCTTCGGCGCCCGTCAGGCGTTTGCCGTCGCCGCTGAACTGCGGTTGGTAATAGAGCACGAATTCGTTCTGGTCCAGGGCATGGCGCAAATCGCTTTCCAGCTCGAGCCGTTCCAGGGCACTGGCGTTCATGTCCGCCTGGTAGAACTGGAAGTTGTTCTTGCCGCGTTCCTTGGCGTGGTACATCGCGGTGTCGGCGTTTTTCATCAGTTGGCTCAGCTCGTTGCCGTCCTGCGGGCTGAGGGCGATGCCGATACTGGCGGTCACAAAGAACTCGCGGCCCTCTAGCACGAAAGGCTTCACCAGGCTCGCGAGGATCTGCTCGGCCACGTGAATCGCACGGTTCAGCGCCATTTCGCGGCTGACCCGGGGTTGCAGGAGCAAGGTGAACTCGTCGCCCCCCATGCGCGCCACGGTGTCGTCCTCGGCGACGCAACCCAGCAGGCGCGTGGCCATTTCCTTGAGCATGCGGTCGCCGGCGGCGTGGCCCAGGGAGTCGTTGATCGGTTTGAAACGGTCGAGGTCGAGGAACATCAACACCACCCACGACTTCTGCCGTTCGGCGGACTGCAGCGCGGTGTGCAGGCGGTCCTGGAACAGCGTGCGGTTGGGCAGGTGGGTCAGGGCGTCGTAGTAGGCCAGGCGGTGGATGCGTTGCTCGCTGGCCTTGCGCTCGCTGATGTCGCTGAAGAAACACACATAGCTGGCCAGGTCGCCTTCATCGTCGAACACGGCGGTAATGCCGACCCACGCGGGGTAATGCTCGCCGTTGCGACGCTTGAGCCACACCTCGCCCTCCCAGGTGCTGTGCTGGTGCAACTGCTTGAGCACGTAGCGCAGATGGGCTTCCTGCTGTTCGTCGACGGTGAGCATGTTCGGTAACTGGTCGAGTACATCGCTTACGGCATAGCCACTGACCCGGCTGAACGCCTCGTTGGCCTGCACGATATAGCCTGCGGGGTCGGTGATCAGGATCGCCGAAGTGGAGTGCTCGAATACCGTAGCGGCCATGCGCAGGTCTTTCTCGGCGCGGCGTTGCTGGCTGATGTCGCGGCCCACGCCAAGGATGCCTTCGAAGGCGCCGTGTTCGTCCCACACCAGCACCATGCGCAGCTCGATCGGCACCTTGCGTCCGTCTGCGCGCAGGCAGTCGAACAGGAACAGCTGGGTTTGAATCTCATCGCGCAGTTTGTTCAGTGCGTCGATATCGCCCAATGCGCGGCTGACTTGTTCCACCAGGCTATAAATGCCGGTCAGTTGCTGCGGGTTGGCGATGATCGACTGCCAGCCGTTCTTGAACACCCAGTCCACGTCATAGCCCAGCACGGCGTTGACCGAGGGGCTTATATAGTTGAGCACCAACTGGCTGTCGGTGGAGCAGATCACGTCGCTGATGCTTTCAGCGAGCATGCGGTAGCGCTGCTCGCTGTCGCGCAGGGATTCGCTGGCTTCGATCTGGTCGGTGATGTCCTTGGCCACGCCGATGATGCGGGTGATTTGCGCGGTCTTGTCGCGGGCCAGGGCTTGCTCGCGGATATCAAAGCGCCGCCATTGGTTGTTGCGGTGGCGGAAACGCAGCTGGCATTGCAGTTGGGTGGTGTAGCCAACCTGGCGTTGCTGCTGGCGCAGGTCGTGGTAATGCTCGCCATCCTCGGGATGTAGCAGGATTTCCCAGAAGTACTCGCCCATTTGCTGCAGTTCGGCCTTGTTATAGCCGAGGGTGTGGCCCAAATGGTGGTTGCTGAAAATCATCCGCTGGCTGATCACGTCCTGCACGTACAGGTGGTCGGGCACGGTGCGCACCACGTCCGACCAGAAGCTCTCACGCTCCACCAGCGACAGTTCGATCAGCTTGCGGCTGGTGATATCGCTGATGCTGAGGATCACGGCCTTGAAATCGTCCTGCTGCTCCGGCAAACGCATCACCAGCCACAGGTATTGCTCGTTGCCGGCCACGTCCTTGAGCTGGATCTCCAGCTCCAACTGGTGCTGTTGGGTCAGGACGGCTTCGAGGATCTGGTAGCCGATGGACGTGGCGTTGCGCGGGCAGTCATCGATCAGGCGTTCCCATGCCTCTTCGCAGGAGCCCACGTTCAATAGACGCACCGCCACCTGGTTGACCTCGGTGATGCGCAACTCCTTGAGCAGTTGCTGGCGTTCGTCGGGGTTGTCCTGCAGCCAGGCGTGCAGTTGCTCGCGGGTCTCCAGTTGAGTCCTGTCGAAGAACGCGTTCAGGCCCGACAGGTCAAGCACGCACAAGGCCACGCCGGTGCCTTCGAAAATGTCCTGGTAGCGCCGCCGCCCTTCATGCACTTGGCGCTGGCGGCGGCGCATGTTCAGTAGCACGATCACTGGGATCAGCGAGAACGCCAGGCCCAATAGGCACTTGCCGATAAACGCTGGCAGCAGTTCCTCCAGCACCGCAGTACGGTCGAACAGCCCGCGCAATTGCCAGTCGCTTTTGCTCAGGGGGGTGACCAGTACGCTTTTATTCAGCTCGTCCGGGGTGAGGGCGCCGGCCCATTGGGCGGGCATGCCGCTGTCGCGGCTGATCACGCGGTGGTTGACGCGATTCTCGATGACCCACATCGGGCGGTGGCCCTGGCCGTCCTGGCGGGTGAGGTTGGCCAGGTAAGTGGGCGCCAGGCGCAGCACCCAGTACATGCGCGAGCCGCCGCTGGGCTGGTGCAGCAACAGATAGATGATGGTGCCGTCGTTGCTGTTGCTCAGGTAATAGGATTGGGCGTGGCTGCGCTGTGCCAGCTCTTCCAGCAAGGCGCTGTCCTGGCTGTCAGTGGCGCTGTCACTGATCATCGCGCCGCTGGGGGCGAGCAGGGCGACGCTGCGCAGTTCCGGCAGCGAGCGTTGCAAGGTGCGCATCAATGCCAGCTGTTGTTCGCTGTCGCGCGGCGGCTCGACCATCGGCAGCAGGTTCAGCGCGATTTTTGCGCTCAGGGCCATGTTCAGGCTGATTTGTTCCGCCAGGTCGGCGCTGTAGTCGATGGTGTATTGCTGTTGATTCTTCTGGTTTTGCTGCAGCTGGTCGAGCAGTTGCCAGAACAATAAGGCGAGCAGCATGAGGACAAGCGTCGCCAACGCGCCTTTGAAGGTGCCGTGCAGGGGCGCTCCCGGCGCTATATGAGCGGCGCGCAGGGGAGTTGGCGGCGTGACTTTGGACAAGCTGTGATCCTGCGGTTTGGCTGGACTGGCGCGCGACGTGCACTATAAGCCGGACGCCCGGAGGGCGGCTAGCATGCCTTGACTTGTGGCAAAGTGCCAGCCCCGCCTGGCGGGACTAAAGCACGCCGCCGGTGCTGATCAGGCTGCCCGCCAGCCGCGACAGGATCGCCAGCGTAAATACGCATATAACCACAGAGGCCGTGCGGTTGATCGTGTGCGGCGTCAACCAGGTGTATTCGCCCCTTTTGATGCGAGCACCGAACAACACCCAGGTGCACCCCACCGGTATCACCACCAGCGTGAATTGCGCGACAAACTGCATATAAAGGCTCAAGTCGGCAAATGTCTGCATCGGGACGATAAACGAGACGATCAGCAAGCCCTTGGGGTTGATCAACGTCAGTAAAAAGAAGTGGAGCCGGGATACGCGGGCTTCAGGCGCGGATTTGAGTGTTTCGTCGGGATTGCACCACAGCAGGTACGAAGTCCTGATCAAATAACACACCGAAGCGAACTGCACGAGCTTCAGCCCCCAGGGCGCGCTGTCGCCCAGATGGCTGAGCAGGTAGCCCCAGAAGGATATCTGCAGCAGGTACGCCAGGCACTCCAGCAGGCTCAGTGGCCAGGCGCGCCTGAACCCGGTGAGCAAGCCCGAGCGCAACAGCAGCGTGTTGGTGGGGCCCGACATTAACAGCAGCAACCCGAGAGCAGACATGACGCTGAGCATGAAGGGTGTTTCCTGAAGCCGCTGGGGGGGGATGGCCGGCTAATCTAACAGATAGATTTCGATACGCTCGGCCACTTAGGTTAACCTTGAGGATTCGCAATGCTATGTACAGCGCCATGACGCTACGTAGGCCTGTTCTCACTTTTTCATGAGGTCCACATTTTGGCTCAATACGTCTTCACCATGCATCGGCTGGGTAAAGTTGTCCCTCCGAAGCGGGAAATCCTGAAAAACATTTCGCTGTCCTTCTTCCCTGGCGCCAAGATCGGCGTGCTCGGCCTCAACGGTTCGGGTAAGTCCACGTTGCTGAAAATCATGGCCGGCGTCGACACCGAGTTCGAAGGCGAAGCCCGCCCGATGCCTGAGCTGAACATCGGCTACCTGCCGCAAGAGCCTCAATTGGACCCGGCCAAGACCGTGCGTGAAGTGGTCGAGGAAGCCGTCAGCGTGATCAAGGACGCCCAGGCGCGCCTGGATGAGGTCTACGCCGCTTACGCCGAGCCAGATGCCGACTTCGACAAGCTTGCCGCCGAACAGGCCAAGCTCGAAGCGATCCTGCAGGCCGGCGACGGTCACAACCTGGAGCGCCAGCTGGAAGTCGCCGCCGACGCGCTGCGCCTGCCGGCCTGGGATGCCAAGGTCGAACACCTGTCCGGTGGTGAGAAGCGTCGTGTGGCCCTGTGCCGCCTGCTGCTGTCGGCCCCCGACATGCTGCTGCTCGACGAACCCACCAACCACTTGGACGCCGATTCCGTCGCCTGGCTGGAACATTTCCTCCACGACTTCCCGGGCACTGTGGTTGCGATCACGCACGACCGTTACTTCCTGGACAACGTTGCGGGTTGGATCCTCGAGCTCGACCGTGGCGCCGGTATCCCTTACGAGGGCAACTACTCCGGTTGGCTGGAAGCCAAGTCCGACCGTCTGGCGGCCGAATCCAAGCAGCAATCGGCCCACGAAAAAGCCATGAAGGAAGAACTGGAATGGGTGCGCAAAGGCGCCAAGGCCCGCCAGTCCAAGTCCAAGGCACGTCTGCAACGCTTTGAAGAAATGCAGTCGCAGGAATTCCAGAAGCGCAGCGAGACCAACGAGATCTACATCCCGGCCGGCCCGCGCCTGGGTGACAAGGTCATCGAGTTCAAGAACGTTTCCAAAGGCTATGGCGACCGCGTGCTGATCGACAACCTGTCGTTCTCCATGCCAAAAGGCGCGATCGTCGGCGTTATCGGTGGTAACGGTGCGGGTAAATCCACCCTGTTCCGCATGCTGATGGGCAAGGAAACCCCGGACTCCGGCAGCATCGAGATCGGCGAAACCGTGCAACTGGCCTGTGTGGACCAGAGCCGCGACGACCTCGACGGCAGCAAGACGGTGTTCCAGCAGATCTCCGACGGTTCCGACCAGATCCGCATCGGCAACTATGAAATCCCGTCACGCACCTACGTGGGGCGTTTCAACTTCAAGGGCGGCGACCAGCAGAAATTCGTCAAGGACCTCTCCGGCGGTGAGCGCGGTCGCTTGCACCTGGCCTTGACCCTGAAGGAGGGTGGCAACGTCCTGCTGCTCGACGAACCTTCCAACGACCTCGACGTTGAAACCCTGCGCTCCCTGGAAGAAGCCCTGCTGGACTTCCCGGGCGCTGCCATTGTGATCTCTCACGATCGGTGGTTCCTTGACCGCGTCGCGACGCACATCCTGGCGTACGAGGACGACTCGCAAGCGGTGTTCTTCGAAGGTAACTACACCGAGTACGAAGCGGACCGTAAAAAGCGCCTGGGCGATGCAGCAGCCCAGCCGCACCGTGTACGGCACAAAAAACTGGCCTGATTCAGGTTGGTGGCGTGAAAGAACGGAGCCTTCGGGCTCCGTTTTTTGTGGGTGCAATTCAGGTGCGCCCAAGTGACTTCATCGCAGGCAGGCCAGCTCCCACATTCGACCGATGTGCAGCGGCGCACGCTGTCAAATGTGGGAGCTGGCTTGCCTGCGGTAGCGGTTTCACGGGTGGTGCACGTCTCGGGTTGAAATCCCTGTTAAGGGGCAAAAAAACAGTGCTATTTATATCTAATGCACCATTTAAATTCACAAAGGCGACATTTTGCCCTGTCGCGGTGCGACATGAATTGCTAAAGTCCGGCTCAATCTCATTTAAAAACAATCAATTTGCCGAGACATTTCATGATCGAATCCGTCGAATCCTTCCTTGCCCGCCTCAAGAAACGCGACCCCGACCAGCCAGAATTCCACCAGGCCGTGGAAGAAGTCCTGCGCAGCCTCTGGCCGTTCCTTGAAGCCAATCCCCACTACCTGAACTCGGGCATCCTGGAGCGCATCTGCGAGCCGGAACGCGCGATTACATTCCGGGTCTCGTGGGTGGATGATCACGGCAAGGTCCAGGTCAATCGCGGTTTCCGTATCCAGATGAACAGCGCCATCGGCCCCTACAAGGGCGGCCTGCGTTTCCACCCGTCGGTGAACCTGGGCGTGCTGAAATTCCTCGCCTTCGAGCAGACCTTCAAGAATTCCCTGACCTCGCTGCCCATGGGCGGCGGCAAAGGCGGTTCGGACTTCGACCCCAAGGGCAAGAGCGACGCTGAAGTCATGCGCTTCTGCCAGGCCTTCATGAGTGAGCTGTACCGCCACATTGGCGCAGACGTCGACGTGCCGGCCGGCGATATCGGCGTGGGCGCCCGTGAGATTGGCTTCCTGTTCGGCCAGTACAAACGCCTGAGCAACCAGTTCACCTCGGTGTTGACCGGCAAGGGCATGACCTATGGCGGCAGCCTGATCCGTCCGGAAGCCACCGGTTTCGGTTGTGTGTACTTCGCCGAAGAAATGCTCAAGCGCAACCACCAGCGGGTTGAAGGCAAGCGTGTCGCGGTGTCCGGCTCCGGTAACGTGGCGCAATACGCCGCACGCAAAGTGATGGACCTGGGCGGCAAGGTCATTTCCCTGTCCGACTCCGAAGGCACCCTGTACGCCGAAAGCGGCTTGACCGAAGCGCAATGGTCGGCGCTGCTGGAGCTGAAGAACGTGCAGCGCGGCCGTATCAGCGAACTGGCCGAGCGCTTCGGCCTGGAATTCCGCAAGGGCAAAAGCCCGTGGGAACTGGCCTGCGACATCGCGCTGCCTTGCGCGACCCAGAACGAACTCGACGCCGAAGCCGCCCGCACGCTGTTGCGCAATGGCTGCGTCTGCGTGGCCGAGGGCGCCAACATGCCGACCACCCTTGAGGCGGTGGATATCTTTATCGAGGCGGGCATTCTGTTCGCGCCGGGCAAGGCGTCCAATGCCGGTGGCGTCGCGGTGAGTGGCCTGGAAATGTCGCAGAACGCCATGCGCCTGCTGTGGACGGCGGGTGAAGTGGACAGCAAGCTGCACCACATCATGCAATCGATCCACCATGCCTGCGTGCATTACGGCGAAGAAAACGGCCGGGTCAACTACGTCAAAGGCGCCAACATCGCAGGCTTTGTGAAAGTCGCCGACGCGATGCTGGCCCAAGGCATCGTCTAAGCCTCGGCTTCGATGCGCAGCACTTCGATCAACTGATCGCCGACGGGGCGTTGCCACAGGACCTCGTCGCCGACTTGGGCGCCCAACAAGGCACGGCCCAGGGGAGAGCCCCAGTTGATCAAGCCGGCGCCGGCATCGGCCTGGTCTTCACCGACCAATTGAATGCGCTGCTGCTCGTCCTGCTCATTGGCGAAGGTCACCCAACTGCCGATCTGCACCTTGTCGGTGGAGGTAGCCGGCGCCACGACTTGGGCGCTTTGCACCCGCTGATTGAAGTAACGCAAATCCCGTTCAAGATCGGCCTGGCGTTGTTTATCGGCCTGTTCGCCCCTGGCGGATTCGGCACTGTACTCGCTCTGTAGCTGCGCAACCTTGGCCTGCAACTGCGCCAAGCCTTGCGCGGTGAGGCGATTGGGTTGCTCGCTGACCTGACGCTCTACCGGCTGGTCGGCCTGGGCGGCGGCGTTGTCTTCGTTAACAAAAGCTCGGCTCATGACATTCTCCCTCTATGGAGTTTGGGCCATGTTCGCCGTGCTTTAGTTTCGATGGATGTCTGAAAGCGACCTATTGCGAGCGATAGGCCCGGGCGGCGTCACGGTCTTTCTCCTGTTGCCATTCGCGATCCCGGTCATCCCAGTGGCGCTGCTTATAGTCCCGCAGTTCCTCGTTCTCGCGCATCGCCTTGCACTGGCGAAAGCCATCTTCCCAGCCTTCGGCGTATGGCCGGTCCTTCAGGTAACGCGGCACGTTCTTGCGAAACTCCCCGGTAATCACCCCCGCCGCCTGGCGACCACTGCTACAGCCATCGTCAAAACCGTCGGCAAACGCCGGAGGGTAACCTTTGGCCAGCAACTCCTGATGAGTCGATTGGCAACCCGCCAACCCCACCACTGCACACAGCATTAGCGCATACCGCCACATGGCGTACTCCCTGGCCGTTTCACGGCTGATACGGAGAGTCTAGAAGGGGATTCGTTGGAGGGATGTGAAAGGGAGGTGAGAAAGGTGTTGTACGTACTTTGGCTAGCCACATAACCCAATGTGGGAGCGGGCTTGCCCGCGAAAGCGGTATATCAGCCACATGTCCAGTGACTGATACTGCGCATTCGCGAGCAAGCCCGCTCCCACATTGGATGTTCGCCAGGTCCTACAGATCAGTAGTGATACCACTTCACTTCGAGCATCACTTCATTCACCGGCGTCGACAAATGGCTGTACTCGCGCTGTGCACTCAGGCGCAGGCCCAGGTTGCGGGACAATTCCCACTGCTGGTTCAGGCTGATGCTGCGGCGCACTTCGCCGTTGGTGAAGAAGTCACCCTTGGCTTCCAGGCTCAGATTACCCAGTGGGTTTTTCCACAGCACGCCCGTATTGAACCCTGCCGCCGGGGAAATGGCTTCATTGAAGTCGTTGTTGTGTTCCACGCGCACGGTGCCGAGGGCGAAGCCGAGCATGTCGTCGCGCAGTTGCCAGGTGCCGCCGGCGCCGCCGTTGACGTGGGCGACCAGGGTTTCATCGTCGTGTTTGCCGGGTACCCGCTCAAGGCCGCCGGTGACTTGCCAGGACCACGGCTGCAACAGAGCGTTGCGTGGGGTCAGGGAGCGGATGGTGGCCAGGTCCAGTTGCTGCAGTTGCCAATGGTTGCCCTCGTACTGGCGCAGTTTCATCTGCAGGATTTCGATCTGCGCGCCCAGGGGGAAGCCTTCGGCGTTGTCGTTGAGGTCGTGGTAGGCCATGCGCAGGCCGTACTCACCGAAGGCCTTGTCGCCCCGGGTGCCGATGCCGGCTTGCCAGGTGCGCGATTCATGGCCGTTTTCCGGTAGGCCAGGGGGCGTGATCTTGAGGTCGGGCGCTGGGTTCTGGTTGATTGCGCGCAGCAATTCGAAGCTGCGCTGGGAGCGTGCGGTGTCGCGTTCCAGGCCGTTGGCGCGGTAGCGGCCGAGGCGGTAGGCGGCGTCGATGATCAGGGCCTGGCGTTCGCGGGGCAGGGCTTTGAAGGCCGGCTCCTGCAATTGCTTCTGGTCGTCGCTGACCTTCAATACCCATTGCTGCTCGTCGCTGTCCAGCGGCTTGGCGCGCTCCAGCAACTCGCGTTCACGGGAGGGCCGGTAGTCGATTTTCTCCACCAAGCCGGCGTCTTTCACGGCCTTGACCGTGTCGGTCGGGATGGCTGTGAGGGGAAATTGCTCGGTCAGGCGCAGGCCAGGACGTGCCACTTGCAGCAGTTCCAGCAGGCGATACGAGCAGTTTTCGTCAAAGAAGAAGTAGTCGAACTGGATCTGCTTGAGCTCCCACACGTGCTCGACCATGCGTTCGGTCTCGACTTGCGTGAGGTTGAGCCGGTATTCCCACAGGTCACGGTTCTCGAGGCTGCGGTATTCCGACAGCTTCTCCTGGTAAGGCACCAGGGCGAACAGGCCGGGATAACCGCCCATCAGGCCTTTCCAGGCGTAGAGGATGCTGTTGTCGGAGCCTTCGATGTAGGCGCCGAAGTTGATCGCGTAGCTGAGCAGGGCGGTGTTGTTGCTTTGCACGTCGGCCTGGTCGATACGCAGCAGGGTGTGGCCGAACATCGAGGACGGGCTGTTGAGGTAAGCCGCCGGGAAGATCATCACCGCGCTGTGGGGGGCGACGTCCTTGAACCATTGCTTGAATTCTGTGCAGTCCACGGTGGGCAGGTCAGTGAGGTGCAACTGATCCTTGAGCCAGCGGGTACGTGCGGGGTAAACGCATTGGGCGTGTTTTTCACCCAGGCTGGCCGGCGCATAGAGTGCGTCAACGGTGGCCTTGAGTTCGGCATCCGGGTGGTGGGCACCGTCGGCTGCGAGGAAGAACTTCTTGTCGCTGACGTAACTGCGCCAGCCACTGATCTTGCCGGCTTCGTAATGGCCGAGGGACAGCCAGAACGGATCGTTGGCCAGTTGCTGCAAACGTTGATCATCAAGATGCGGGGCCGCGTACAGCGGGGCGCAGGCAAAGAGTGCCATCCAGGCAAAGCGTTTGAGCATAGGGGCAACTTAAGTCGGAAATAATAAAGACCCAAGGAGGAGGCGGGTCCAAAAATAAAACCCGCGCCTTGGAAGGCGCGGGCTGGTCGAGCTTAAGCCTGGGTAGCGTATTTCGCCAGACGGGCATCACTTTTCAGTACAGCAATGGTGTTGTTGTGCACGTCATCAGCGGTCACGTCAGCCTTGCTGAAGATCTGCTGGAAGTGCTCGTGGGTCACGGCAGCGAAGTGCTCACGATCTTCTGGTGCAACACCCAGTACCACGGCGTAGGTAGTCAGCGCTTCGCCGTTACCCTTGGCCATGTCTTCGGACAGCTCGTTCATCATGCCATTCATGGCAATCCAAGACTTGCCGCCGTAGGTCAGGGCGCTGTTGGTGCTGCAACCGTTGGTGCCCGAGGTCATGCCGAAGGTGGCGTTACCCGAGGTACCGTTGGTGGTGGAGGCCAGGAAGTGAGCTGGAGTACCGCGCTGGCCTTCGAACAACATGTTGCCCCAACCACAGTTCGGGCCACCTGGTGCTTCTGCCATTGCATTGAGGGAGACGACGGTGAAGAGAGTACCGAGAAGGATCCGTTTCATAGCTTTGTTCTCTTTGTGTGCAAACCAATGGACAAGGGTTCAGGCACTTCATAGCGCCCTAGGGATCGGTTATTAGTCCAACCCGCGCAGTTTGGAGTTTAGGCATGTTCCAAGGGTTCCGTGTGTTTTTATAAAACAATCAGCGTTATCGCGATTTTTTTGTAGGACGCCTCTCCTGTCTAAGCTTTCCCACATGCGCGCCTTGCCAGGGTGCATAACCGGGAGCCAGAATGCCGTCATCTGCCCCGCCTGATGTAAGGAAGCCCGATGCCTGATCCTGTTGCTGCCAGCTTGCGTCTAGCGCCCGAAGCGCTGACTCGCCCTTTCTCCGCTGAACAGTTCAGCTTCTCGACCACCAATGATTTGGAGCCCTTTCGCGGTGTGCTTGGCCAGGAACGTGCGGTTGAAGCCTTGCAGTTCGGTGTGGCCATGCCACGCCCCGGTTACAACGTATTTGTGATGGGCGAGCCGGGGACCGGCCGCTTTTCGTTCGTCAAACGCTACCTGAAGGCCGAAGGCAAGCGCCTGCAGACCCCGGCAGACTGGGTCTACGTGAACAATTTCGATGAGCCTCGCGAACCCCGTGCCCTGGAATTGCCGGGCGGTGCGGCGGCGGCGTTCATTGCCGATATCAACGGGTTGGTCGACAACCTGGTGGCCACCTTCCCGGCAGTCTTCGAGCACCCGACGTATCAACAGCGCAAAAGCGCCATCGACCGGGCGTTCAACCAGCGCTACGACAAGGCCCTGGACGTGATCGAACGCCTGGCCCTGGAAAAGGATGTGGCGCTTTACCGTGACAGCTCCAACATCGCGTTCACGCCGATGCTCGACGGCAAGGCGCTGGACGAGGCCGAGTTCTCGCAGTTGCCGGACGTTGACCGCGAGCGCTTCCACTCGGATATTTCCGAGCTCGAAGAACGCCTCAATGAAGAGCTGGCGAGCCTGCCGCAGTGGAAGCGCGAGTCCAACAACCAACTGCGTCAGTTCAACGAAGAAACCATCACCCTGGCGCTGCAGCCGTTGCTTGCACCGCTGTCGGAAAAGTACGCGGAAAATGCCGCCGTCTGCGGTTACCTGCAGGCCATGCAGGTGTACTTGCTCAAGACGGTGGTCGAGCAACTGGTCGACGACGCCAAGACCGACGCCCAGGCGCGCAAGCTGCTCGAGGAGCAATATTGCCCAAGCCTGGTGGTGGGCCATGCGGTCAACGGTGGCGCACCGGTAGTGTTTGAACCGCACCCGACCTACGACAACCTGTTCGGACGGATCGAATACAGCACCGACCAGGGCGCGCTCTACACCACCTATCGCCAGTTGCGCCCGGGCGCCCTGCACCGTGCCAACGGTGGTTTCCTGATTCTGGAAGCCGAGAAAATGCTCAGCGAGCCGTTCGTATGGGACGCCCTCAAGCGTTCCCTGCAATCGCGCAAGCTGAAAATGGAATCGCCGCTGGGCGAGCTGGGCCGCTTGGCGACCGTGACCCTCAACCCGCAGATGATCCCGCTGCAGGTCAAGGTGATCATCATCGGTTCGCGTCAGCTGTACTACGCGTTGCAGGACGCCGATCCGGACTTCCAGGAAATGTTCCGGGTGCTGGTGGACTTCGATGAAGACATCCCGATGGTCGACGAAAGCCTGGAGCAGTTCGCGCAGTTGCTCAAAACCCGCACGTCGGAAGAAGGCATGGCGCCGCTGACCTCGGACGCGGTGGCGCGGTTGGCCACTTACAGCGCACGCCTGGCCGAGCACCAGGGGCGCTTGTCGGCGCGCATTGGGGACTTGTTCCAACTGGTCAGCGAGGCGGACTTCATTCGTCACCTGGCGGGTGACGAGATGACCGACGCCGGTCACATCGAGCGCGCACTCAAGGCCAAGGCCACGCGCACCGGGCGGGTGTCCGCGCGGATTCTCGATGACATGCTTGCCGGTGTCATCCTGATCGACACGGCCGGTGCAGCGGTGGGCAAGTGCAACGGCCTGACGGTACTGGAAGTGGGCGACTCCGCCTTCGGCGTGCCGGCGCGGATTTCCGCCACGGTGTACCCCGGCGGCAGCGGTATTGTCGACATCGAGCGTGAGGTCAACCTTGGCCAGCCGATCCACTCCAAGGGCGTGATGATCCTCACCGGTTACCTGGGCAGCCGTTATGCCCAGGAATTCCCGCTGGCGATCTCCGCGAGCATCGCGTTGGAGCAGTCCTACGGCTACGTGGACGGCGACAGTGCCTCCCTGGGCGAGGCGTGCACCTTGATCTCGGCCTTGTCGAAAACACCGCTCAAGCAGTGCTTTGCCATCACCGGCTCGATCAACCAGTTTGGTGAAGTGCAGGCGGTGGGTGGGGTCAACGAGAAGATCGAAGGTTTCTTCCGCCTCTGTGAAGCCCGCGGTCTGACCGGCGAGCAGGGCGCGATCATTCCACAAGCCAACGTTGCCACGTTGATGCTCGATGAGAAGGTCTTGCAGGCCGTACGCGCCGGGCAGTTCCATATCTATGCCGTGCGCCAGGCGGATGAGGCGTTGAGCCTGCTGGTGGGCGAGCCTGCTGGTGAGCCGGACGCCGAGGGGCAATTTCCTGAGGGCTCGGTGAATGCGCGGGTGGTCGAGCGGTTGCGCGCGATTGCCGAGATGATCAGCGAAGAAGACTTGAAGGAGGCCGAGAAGGAACTGGCACAGCAGGCGCTGGCGGAAGCCAAGCCGACCTGACACACCCTCTGGAGCCGGCAAACCGGCTCCTACAGGGGGGATGTCATTAAATTGACTGGTAAATCGGGGGCCAATGCCCGTTGGTCCCTACAACCTTGGTTTGTCTTGGTTTTATTCTATTCTGTGATCAAGGGATATCCACAGGAGTCGCTGGATAGAAACAGCCTCGCCCAGGCGCAGGTTGAACACCGATCTACCGAGGGTCGCCGCCATGCCGCGCAACCTCTGCCTTACCCGCCAGTGCTTTGGCCTGGTCACCCGTATCGAATGTTCCATTCGCCCTCTAGCGGGGGATAACGGGATGTGGACCTTGTTGTTTGCCGCCGGAATGACCGGCGAACAGCCATCCACCATCAAGTCCCAAGGCCCGTTTCCAGGGCCATTCGCCGCGGAAAATATTCTGGAATCCATCGTGGACAGCCTGACCCTGCACGGCTATGAGCTGGCGGGCGACCCGCAGATCTGGTGCCTGCACATGCAGGCCCATCTGCGGCAGCTCAACGGCGGGCATGACCGGTTGGCCCTGTAGGCGCCGGTTATTTGTTCTCGGGTTTGTCCAGCTTGACCTCGAAACCGTATTGCACGGTGGTCAGGTCGGTGCGCTGGTAGCTTTCCAGGGTCGTCGGCTGGCCGTAGAAGTAATGCACGTCAAACATCGCCGTGCCGTACTCCTCGGCGCGGTGGCTCACGCCGAGGATTTCCTTGAGGTAGTTGCCGCTGGCGTCCTTGGCGTAGAAGCGCCAGCCGTCAGCGGGGAATTCCTTCTGGTCGACGATCAGCGCGTTGTCCTTGAGGGTCAGCCCTTTGGGCAGCTGGGTCACGTCTATCTCGGCTTTCTCGATGGTCGCCAGGAACAGTGGAATCGAGCCCACGACATAGGCCGGGTTTTCCGGGAACAGGTTCAGGTCGTAGGTAAGGGTGCCGCGCGCCGGGTTCAGTTCAAAGGCCTCGGTCGGCAATTCGATCGGCTCGCCGCGCTGGCCTTTTTCATCGGCAGTGAAGAAGGTCACGGGGGATTCGCTGCTGTTGCGCTCGCTGCCCACCAGGTCGTCATTGAAGGTGAAGGGGTGATCGAACGCGATGTGCGCGGCGCTGGCATCTTCGACCGACTGGCTGATGGTGACGCTGTTTTTCAGTTGGTCCTCGGTCATGCTCGCGTCTTTGAGCCAGCTGGCGGCGCCGTCGTCATACACGGTGACCGGCATGGGCAGCGCTTGTACGGTCTTCTGCAGGCTGTTCTTGTCGAAGCGCAGTACCGGCAGGTCGAGGTCTTTGCGGGTGAGGGTTGCGGTGGAGAAATCCAGTACGTTGACCTGCAGGTTGTCGATCAAGCCATTGAAATACACCTTGGCGTAATGGCTGCTCTGCTTGTGTTCGAAGGCTTTTTGCTCATCGGTCAGCTGTTTCTCGAACGCCTCCGACCAGGCCTTCTGCTTTTGCATCTCGGCCAGTTGTTTCTCGTAGAACGCCACCTGTGCGCTGCTTTCATTGATCGAGCCCGAGCGCGTAAGGAATTGCCCGGTGGTGTCCCGCGCTTGCACTAATAGCGGGTTGGGCGACTCGTCGCCGACTTCGGGTGCCAGCGGTTGGCTGTTGGTCAGCTCGATCTCGGCGTAATTTTTCTCCAGGAGCAGCAGCTTGAGGCTGATACTGCCTTCGGTGCGCGTGTGGCCGACGTCCTTTTTCGACAGGTCAAACGTCAACACCTTGCCCGGCGCGATCACTTCGACCGTGCCCTTGAGGCTGACGGGCTGTGGCTGGCTCTTGTTTTCCGTCTCGATGCCATCGAAGAACGGGTAGGTCACCGTCAGGTCGTCGGGGTTGGTGAGGTTGGAACTGCTGGGGCTCAGCTGAATGCCGGGATCGGTTTCCGACCATTCTGGCTGGAAGGGGATGACCTTGTTGTTGCTCAGGGTCACCGACTGCCATTCCAGGCCGTGGGGGAAGGGGAACTGGTCCGGGACGTTGAAATTGAACGGGAACACCGGCTGCAAGTCGGTCAGGTAGTCGGAATGGGAGGTCTTGCGCAGCACGAACAGGCCATTGATGTAGGTGTCCACCAGCGCTTGGGGCGTGGGGTAATGCTTGAGCAAGGCCAGGGTGTCCTCGCCGTATTCGGCTTCGATGGGCTTGGTGGCGAGCTTGACCCGCGCCCGCTCCAGTAATAGCAGCGAACCGCCCAGGTCGGCGACGGCGTCGCGCAGCTTGGGGTCCTGGATGCTGTCGAGGGACTGTTCGAACTTGGCGCTTTTCTCTTCGAGGGTGGTCTGCTTCTGCTCGTCGCTGGGGGAGCAGCCGCCGGCCAGCAGCAATGCCGCGCACAGGCCGATACTGGCCAAGGGGGATCGCACATCCATCATCTGAGTTTTTCCTGTTCGACGTCATCGAGCCGATTTATTGGGCTCGACACTAGCAGAAAAATTCCCTTACAGATGCCGCCCACGTCAGTTTTCTCGTGGTTACAGGTGACTTGTAGCGGCTGGTATACTCGCCGCCATTTCTAGCCAAGCTGTGTGAGATCCAATGGAACGCTTTATCGAAAATGCTATGTACGCCTCGCGCTGGCTGCTGGCGCCGATCTATTTCGGCTTGTCCCTGGGGTTGCTGGCGCTGGCGCTGAAATTCTTCCAGGAAGTGATTCACCTGCTGCCGAGCGTGTTCTCGATGGCCGAGTCCGAGCTGATCCTGGTGCTGCTGTCGTTGATCGACATGGCCCTGGTCGGTGGCTTGCTGGTGATGGTGATGATCTCCGGCTACGAGAACTTCGTCTCGCAGCTGGATATCGATGACAACAAAGAGAAGCTCAACTGGCTGGGTACCATGGACTCTTCGTCGTTGAAGATGAAAGTGGCGGCCTCCATCGTGGCGATTTCGTCCATCCACTTGCTGCGCATCTTCATGGACGCCAAGAACGTCGATCCGCAGCACTTGATGTGGTACGTGATCATCCACATGACCTTCGTGGTCTCGGCGTTTGCCATGGGTTACCTGGACAAGGTCACCAAGCACTGATGCCCTGCGCCAGCCTTACTGCTCCACGAAGGCGTAAGGCTGGCGATTGATCGACATCTGCTTGAACACCTTCACCGGGGTGACCAGATCGTCGGTAGGGTCCAGCAACGCAACGTTGCCGGGCTTTGCACTGAGGTAACTGTGCAGCTGCGCTTCCGTTTGCAGGATCGGCAAGTAGGCCTGCAGGTAGAACACGCTGGCCCCGGCGATGCGTTCGTTGGGCCGGAACAGCACCACTTCCCTGCCTTCATCTTTCAATGCCTGGACTTGGCTGATCACCGGTACGAACGAGTGGCGCACGTCGGCCTTGGGCGCAAACCAGAAGGCCGCGATCAGGTAGCAACCCACGGCCAGGGTGAACACACCGCCCACCACGGGTCTGTGGTGTTTGTGCAATGCGGGTTTGTGGGTCTTCAGCCAGTCCAGCAGTGCCCGTGCATATTCCGCGGCCAGCACGGCAGCGGCGGGCGTGAGTGCCATCAGGTACACGGTGCGTTTGCTCGACGCCAGGGTGAGCAGGGTGAACTGCGCCACCAGCCAGACGCTGAAGAACAGGTGGTAGCGGTTGCGCACCAGGCTTTTACGGAAATGCCACAGGCCCAGGTACACCAGGATATTCCAGGGCAGGAAGGCTTCCGGCAACTTGGCGATGTAGTAGTAGAACGGCTCGTAATGCCCCGCCTCGACAAATGAGCCGCTGAACCGCCCGACGCTGTTGGTCAACAGCACTTCGGCCACCGCCTGCATCCCGCCGCGTTGGTACAGGAAGCCCAGCCAGATGATCAGCGGCACCAACGCCAACAGGGTCAACAGTGCCGGCTTGAGCCAGTCGCCAATGTGCAGGCGCTTGTCCATCAGGCTGGTGCTGGCCAGGTACACAAAAATCAC
The DNA here is from genome assembly GCF_002980075.1 of Pseudomonas sp. MYb13. Lineage (NCBI taxonomy): Bacteria > Pseudomonadati > Pseudomonadota > Gammaproteobacteria > Pseudomonadales > Pseudomonadaceae > Pseudomonas > Pseudomonas sp. MYb13. Next base: position 51,215 of record NZ_PCQI01000014.1, read on the forward strand.
AATGCCCGGCATCGCCAACCCCAGCACGCCTTTACTGAGGGTGGCGATCACCATCCCCGCCGTAAACAGTGCCCATGCGCCTGCGCTGGAGCCTTGACGATCCGGCCGCACGGCCTGATAGAACGCCATCAGCGCAGCGGTCACGCCGAGGGTGAGCAGTGAGTCCTCACCCACGCCGCGTACATTGCTCCAATAGCTGGCCATGGTTGCCAGGATCAAGGCCGCGCTGAACGCCAGTGTTTGCGGCCGCCCAAACCTTCGCAGCATGGCGTAGAGCAGCATCACGCTGAACAGCCCGGCAAACGCCGACGCCAGGCGCACAGCCCAGGTGGTGCCGCCGAAGAGGCGAATCGCCCCGGCGTCGATCCACAGGCTCAGGGGCGGCTTTTCCAGGAAGGGCTCCCGAAACAACTGGGGCACCACCCAGTTATTGTCCAGGTGCATGGCCATGGCGATCCCGGCGACGCGGGCTTCGGTGGAGCCTTGCAGCTCATGGTTACCCAGGGCAAAGAAGAACAACAGACCAGCAAGCAGGAGCAGCAGGGGGGCGGGACGCGTCATGAATGGGGCTACCAAGGCAGGAGGACCGTCCGGGGGAACGGTCATTGCAATGGGCTAGTATCCGTTGGTGTTTCTGAATATTTCGTGAATGAATGTTGGATTTTTTTAAGGTCGGTCAGGGAGCCATCAAGCTAGGCAGTGCGGCTTGACCTTGCGGGCTCAGCACGGGCTGCAGTTGCTCCCAAGTGAAGCTCAGCTCGTTATCGCAGCCATCGCCCTGAGCGGGTGTCGACAGTTGCAGCCCTTGGGTGTTGAAGCTCAAGTCGAACGAGGAATAGCTGGTCACGGCTGGGCATCCTTCGTCCGTGGTGGTCTGCTTGGCTAACCAGGTGCTGAAAGCGGCCGGCAGTTTGACCTGGCCCGAATAGGGCGTGTCCCATTGCTCATGGCCGCCCAGCCACGTCCAGGGGTCGACCTTTTCACCCGTTTGCAGGTTCCAACTGTGCAGGCCCCAACTGATGCCCCCGCGTCCATACCCCGCCGACCAGCGATAGAAACGCACCGTGATCCAGTGCGATGACCAGTAGAACGGCTCCACTGTGATCTCGCTGGTCGCGGTGCCGCCGCTCTGGTCCAGTGAGTTGCGCCGTTCTCGGTAGAACTCGGCCTGGCCTTGCGGGTTGATGGCCAGGCGTGCGAGGTCGCGATTGATCTTGTCGAGGGCCGCCCCGTCGCCTTCCAGTTTCAGGATGACCTGCCCACCTTGGGTCTTCACTTGATAGGCGTGCTCGGCGAAGGTTTTCCTCTCGACCTTTACCGCAGGCGGCACGGCTTCAAGCGGGTTGTTGTAGGTGTCGCTGGCGCACCCATCGGAGTCTGCACGGTTGAGCACCAACGCCAGGCTTTTACCGCCCAAGGCTTTGCTCCAGGTGCCCGTCAACGTGTCGCCCTGCGGATCGTCCAACTGCCAGAAACCCGTTTGTCCGTCTTCCACCCACGGCTCACTGGCATTGGCCTGGGTCAGCTGAATGGGCGTGAGAATACGTTGGTAGTAGTAACTTCCATTCGCACCGTGGGCACCGTTGAAACACGCGGTGATCGCGGATTTACCCAGGGTACCCGTCCAGACACCGGCCAAGTCGGCGGCGGTTGCGAGCACAGGGGCGCAGGCGAGGGTGAGAACGGCGAGGGGCTTGAGCACGGGTATCGGACTTCCGGTTGTCTGATAGAGGAGAGCAGGGTAATCGCAAGTGTGGCGGGATTCCAGACGCACAACCAAAGGCCGAGTCGCTGAACGCGTCTCGGCCTTTTTGTTACTGGAATGTTTGTGTGTCTTGGGTGAGGACCAGCACGCGCTCGACCAGCAGTTCGCCCAGCACGACCAGTTGTTGGGTGGCCAGCAGCTTGTGACGGTGGGCGCCCTCGAGTTCGAAAGCCAGGTCGGTGGTCATGGCGTTGAGCGAGGCGAGGGTTTCGCTGGCTTGGATTAGTAGGGCTTCGGAGGTGACGTCCGGAGCGATAGTGAAGAGGGTTGCGGAGGGGGGATTGGGGGTGATCTTTTTCATGGCTGAAACTCCTTGATTGATGGAGTCGCCAGACATCGCTGCTAAACGAAAAGGGTGGCGACTGTGCGCGGGTTAGCAGACCAGGAATCAAGGAACCCGGCGCACCCGAAAGTGCCCCACGCACAGCCGCCATAATACGCACCAGCGGATGCTGACAGCATCGCTAGGACGGATGGTGGCTTTGCAGGCCTTGATAGTAAACGAGCTGCTAAACCCGGTCGCTGATTTTGCAGCGACTGGGGGAGGCTATCTGTGTGGGAGGCGTTGCACCAGTTCATCAACGGCGCGACATCTTGAAGGAAAATTCTGAAGCTCCCATCCTGTCGGGGTTTCCGAATCCCAGAAACAACGAAGCCCGTACTGGGCGGGTTCTGTTGATGCCGGGGGGATTTGAACCCGCGTCCATTCCCATTACTGCGGGGCTTTCAGCGCTCAAGCTGCCATTTTGCTGTCATTTCTTTTTATTCGAGGCTGGTGATGGGGCGGCGAACTCTTTTTCGGATGTTCCTCAACGAAATCAATGACAACGAATCGTCCCAATTTTCAACGGCCGTCTTGATTCGGTTAATTTGACTTACAAATTTTCCCGTATCAAGGAAGTAGTTTGGATAGGCCTTTCGTAGGGCTGTCAGCGACTGTGCTGCTACTAGCACCACTTGAATACCGTCTTTGCCTTTCGCCCACTTCTCGCGATCCAGATAGTCATTTGTAGCTAGAGGCAATGCTTCCCTGGCGTATCCACTAACACTCACATTCATTGCTGTTGCGTTAAGTTCCAAAAGGTAATAGTGTGTTTTCTCGCCAGCGGTATCTTTCAGATGCTCGACTAGTGTTTTGTACATTCCTAAATTATTCAAAACATCTAGCTCTGTCTCCATCGACAGCATTAGGTCGAAAATCTCTTTAGGCGTTAAATGGCGATGTGCGTCCATAACTTGGCACTCTTCTAGCAGCGCAAAACTAGAGGAAGCATAACGAAAAAACTCAAGCCATCGGCCATTGCCAAGGCTGGACTTCAGAGCCTGATTTAGAAATACACCGGCGGTTTCCACAGCGGTTGCCCAAGCATGCTGAAGTTCATTGCGGATCTGCAATTCGACTTGAAGCCCTTCATATGCCTTTGCTCCGCCTTTCCGGTTATTATATTTATATATCAGATGAATGCCTCTGTATCCAGATTCTTTAGGAGCCTTTATATAATCATTTTCTGATACTAGAACGTGTTCGAATTTGCTTTTTTTAACATATGAGTCACGTAGTTCATATACCTGCTTTGCTGTTGCTACAACAGCCCTAAGACCTCCGATATCCTGCATTCTTGAAAGACTCATATTTTTGAATCTTTCAAGTTTTGCCATGATTGATGGAATGCGCTTTAACCGCTGAGCGACAATTCCATTAATCCCCATGGCATTCAGCTTGGTTCGGAGCCCAGCTTGGAATGTATTGACCGGGTAGCTATGGCTGGAGCGCCAATTATTGAGAATTTGCAACGCTTCTTCATATTCATCGTCTGTGGCGTTGTCATTAAATAGGGTTATCCCCGCCTTTTTTACGCGCTCCTTGCTATAAAGTGGTGTAACCCAAGCCATTTTATTCTTCCTTGCTTCTGCGGAATTAAGGTTCGATGATGGCATTTTGGACCCTTCGATGTAAATCGGCGTGCTCTCCACTTACTTTGCTGCCCCAAAGTGCTACCGCCTTGGAGCCTACGTCCTCCGATGAATTTGGCATCCATCGTCCATACACCCTGGCAATCATCGTCCAGTCAGTGTGGCCCATCTGTTTGGCAACCCACATAGGGTGCTCCCCGGCAGATAGCATCATCGATGCGTAGGTGTGCCGCGTCTGATACGGCCGCCGGTACCTGACGCCTGCCTTCTTCATCGCCGGCACCCACATGGTTTTTCGGATCGGACCGTCGCCCGTCCATCTCTCAAGCGTTCGCGGGTTCTGAAAGACCTCGGCGTCAGCCAGGAAAGTGTGTGCCTTCTGTGCTTTCAATGCCTCCAGTGCAGGCCGGAGCAGCTTCACGCTTCGGCGCCCAGCGGCGGTCTTCGTTGTCTCTGCCTTCCCCTTGCTGGCCTGAGTCATTGCACGGCTGACCATCACCTCTTCGCGCAACCAATCAATATCACCCCAATCCAGTGCAACCAACTCACTGGTACGCAGCCCTGTCCACAAGGCGAACTGCATCATATTGCGCGCCTGGCCGGAGAGGGCGGACAGCACGGCCTGTTGTTCCTCAGGGCCGAAGGGGTCGACGTCATCCTCTTTTGGCGGAGCTGCCTTGCGTGAGTAGGTCCAGCCGGCGAGCGGATTCAATTCGATCAACTCTTCCTCAGTTGCATCGTTGAGCGCTGACCGTAGGCAGCTCTGGATATTGCTGAGCGTCTTGTTGCTCACCTCTAGGGTGTCGAGCCAGTCGCGTACTGCCTTTCTTTTCAGGTCCACGAGCATGGTATCGCCGAGGGCCGGGATCAGGCGCAGCGTGACCAGCTTCCGGTACCCGTCGAAGGTGCTGCTCGCAACGTGCTTTTCCTTCGCTGCGAGCCACCTGGTCAAGAAACCGTTCATCGTCTCTCGGGATGCTTCGGGCGCAAACTTCGACGCCCTGGGCGATCCCGGAAAGGTCACCGAATAGTCGAAGGTGCCGATCGATATAGCGTGCTCGATCGCGGCCTTGTGCTGCTCAGCCTTCTTCAGGTTAGTGGCGGTGGGCTTGAGCGTGATGCGCTCGCGGCACCTGACGCCCCGATACATGAACGTGATTTCGATACTCGAATCGGAGACTGCCCGAACTCCCCTCCCGCCTCTACCCATGACTCATATCCCTCTACATCGAGAAGCGTCCGGCCATCCGGCGCCTTGATCCATATCTCACCGAGCCGCCAGATGCCGTCACGGATCTTTGAGCGGATCGCGTCTTCTGTGTAGCCAGACTCGCTGGCAAATTTCCTGACGGTCACATAGCGCATAACCTTCACCGTTCCGCGTGTCGCGACACGTTTTCGTTATTCGCGAACCGTGTCGCGACATCCCACTTACCCATCGCTTGAACTCCCGCGGAAGTGGTCAGCCAGCACCCGGCGCGCGTCGATACCGCACGACGCCGACATTGCGTAGATCTGCCCGAAACCCGGCTGGCCCGCTGGAAGAACGTGAACACCAGCACCGGGAAGTGGTTCATCCCGGCAGCGGACACCAAAACCAAGGCGGCGCACACCCTGCCACTGACCGGCCAAGCCAAGTCGCTGATCGAGCGGTACCGGCTTGTACAGCAGGGCAGGGGCTATACCGGGCAGTTCCTGTTCCCGGGAAGCTCCGGCCAAGCCCTCAGCGCGACCAAGGCCAGCACGATGTTCACGGACCTTGCCCACGGCGAATGGTCGAGTCACGACTTGCGCAAGGTGGCCCGTACGGCCTGGACTGACCTGGGTGTCGACTACATGGTCGGGGAGCTGCTGCTGAACCATGCCATGAAGGATCTCGACCAGGCCTATATCCATACGGCGGCCGAGCAGCTCAAGAGGCAGGCCTTGGACACGTGGCACGCCTACCTCGATCAACGAGGTTTCGAGGAGTTGCACGGTGGGACATTTGCGAGACAGGAAGGCGAGGCATTACACGCCGAGACCATGAACAACGAGGCTTCCAGCGTGAATCAGTATCCACTTCCGAGGAGGAGGTTTTTAGTTCAAGGCGGCACCCAGCCCACACCAAACCAACAGCCAGGAGACGGCAATGAGTAACGTCACAGCGGCATTGCCGCGCAAAAGCATGAGCGACCTGGAGCGGCGCTTTCTAAAGATCGCCGGTGAGGAGCTGGCCAAGGTCAAAGTCGGTGGCCCTAATGCGCTGGCTTACCTGCTGGACATGGTTGCTAGCTGGCACGGCAGTCGTGTGCAGATCGGGTTCCACGATTTCGGCCAACGTTGGCTGATCGAGGGAAACGCCAAAAATAAACCTGCTGACCGGTTGCTGCGTGACCTGTTTGGCCTGAGTGATCCAGATCCGAGGAAAGCCGCATGAAGAAGCGCACTTATGTCGACAAGCCCTTGGGCGATACTGAATATCTGCTGGAGCAATGGGGCTGGTGGCGGATGGATGGGATGGGTGTGCCTCGGTACGTTTCACCACTCTATGCGCTCATCCGAGACAACAACGTCACGGAGGGCGGCATCAAGAATTACTGCGTCACGGATGACGTTGCCCTGGTCGTGGATCGGGCTGTGGCCAAGCTCGCCACACGAGATTCGCAGATGGGAAACTTCATATGGCTGTACTTCGGCGCTAAGTGGCCAGCACTTCGGATTGCTCGAGAAAATGACATGGGTGAAGCAAAGGCTCGTGAGTTGATCAAGGCCGGCGTGGCTTGGGTCGACTGCGCTATTGAAGTCTTTCGCGAAGCTGCGTAGAAAATCCTTTCCACGCGGATAAACACCTGTTTTCATGGCAACGTGTTTAGCTTTTCAAGCGCGACACCCCATAGAAAGCCCAGCCAATCGCTGGGCTTTTTGTTGCTTAAATTTTTATTTGGGTTAATGGAATGTTGTAACGTTGAGCCTCGCCAGCGTTGGGATGATAATCGCGCTCCGTCAATGGAGTGGTGCTCATGTCGAATAAGTGCAATGTCTGTGATGAACCGTTAAGTGAGCAAAACCAGAAAGAGTGCATTAAGTGCAAGCGCACCTGTCGAGAGTGCGATAAAACGTTTGGCAGTGAGTCGGACCTTATCCAAGCATGGGATGGGGCAAGGTACTGCAGAGAGTGCGCCGTGGAATGTGACAGCGGCTCTGATTGCCAAGGTGATCGGTACTTTGAGCCGACGCTAAAATTGAGCAAGCGCGGACTCTGTGAGTCCTGTGAAGAGGTTGCACCACCGAGTGATGGTCAAACCTGCGAATATCATCCAGATCGCCCTGCGACAGCACACGTAGATGGTACTCCGGTTTGTGATGACTGCCATGATGACGCCTATCCGATTGATTAAATGCCTTTAGGTTTGGCGCTTCATAGCCCTGCCCAGTATGGGGCTTGTTGTTTTCTGTCATGCGGATGGCTAGGCTGCTTGACAGCCCCGGCCTCCGCATATAGGTTTCTTGTTACTTCGCGGTTTTTCCGCGAGCAAAGCCCGATCTCATGAGTCGGGCTTTTCTTTGTTTGATTATCAAGGATTGATTTTATGTATCGTGACAAAGCAATCGCAAAACAGATTCTTTTATGGATGGAGGCAAATACTCCAGCTTTCGGGTCACAAGAGATAGTGATCCGAGAGGGAGCGCTCGGAGCGAACGCTGATTTGCCTGTATTCAGTTACCACATGGAAATCCTTGTGAGCGGTGGTTATTTGACCAAAGTTAAGTCAGAGGTATCGGGCTTTTACCAGCTGACATGGAAAGGCCATGACCTCATTCCCACACTGTAAATGAGACCTTGAAGACCGAGTCCCTTACTAGGACGGTGGGCTTCTCAACGTAAATTGAGCCTCGGCATTCGCCGGGGCTTTTTCGTTTTCGGCTCCACCACACCCGTTGCTATGGCCGGGAGTGCTGATGGGGCTGATTCAAATCCGCAGGCGAAAGACTGATAGGCCCTCCTGCTCACAACCCGAGGAAACCTCATGTCTCCAGTAATGCGCTGCAAAATGGTATGCCACGAAGTCGCCCATGTTCGTCACGCCAACCAAGACCGAGACGATCCACTGTGTGACGTCCGGTTTGGCGCGGTATGCGCTCTTCCTAAAGATCCGCCTGGTGAAAACGCTGTGTTCGGCAAGTTCACTCCTGTCGCCGAGTACAAGGCCAAGATCGTGAAGTCCGTCGCCGACAAGCTTGAGCCGGGAAAGGCTTACTACGTTGATTTCACGCTGGCTGAGTAGGTACTCCGCCACAGACCAAAATCGCCCCGGGTAATGCCGGGGTTTTTCTTTAACACTCCCCGAGAGGGAGGAAATCCGGATGCCACCCATGCCAGACAAGCCAGACACGTGGGCCCAGATCTGGCTGGCCCTCTCGAACCCGCTATGGCAGGGCGCAATCATGGCCGTCACGATTACTCTTCTTCGGGTGTTGTACGAAGCGAAAGAGCCAAACAAGTGGCGGATCATCTTGGAGGCGCTGATTTGCGGTGCTCTTAGCCTGTCCGCCAGCAGCATTATCGAGTGGATGACCTGGCCGCCTAGTTTGTCCGTTGCTGCTGGTGGTGCAATTGGCTTCATCGGCGTTACTGCGATCAGGGACATGATCATCCGCTTCCTGGGCAAGAAGGTGGACTCGGCATGAAGGCGATCGCTGCGGCAATCATCATCGCGCTGGTGGGCCTTCTGTTGGTCGGCATTCAACAGCTTCGGGTTGAGGAGCTTCGCGAAGAGAAGCGCGTTGAGACCCAGGCAAAGGACGATGCCGTCGAGGCCAATAAAGAGAGCCAGGCCACTATCACCACGCTGCGCGCTGAAGCAAAGCGCAATGCCGAATACCAGGCCGACTTGGCAAAGCGCCTCAAGGCCAGCCAAGACAAAGCGAAAAAGGCGGAGAAGAACTTTGAAGACCTCAAGCGCAACAGCAAGCCTGTTCGTGACTGGGCTGCTCAGCCTCTGCCTGACGGCCTGCGCGGCAAAGCCGGTGGTAGCGACAAAGACCCAGGCCGTAAGGCTGGAAGCCCCTGAACTGATCCCCTGCGAGCGTGTGGATGAGGATGCGGCCGACCTTCGCCTGAATGGCGATGTGTGGGAACTGAAGGATAGGGCAATCAACCTGCTCGACACGTGCGCCGACCAGGTTGATGCCCAGATCAAACGCAGCCAGAGCAAGTGACCACTGATGCCACTACGACCGCAGAAGCCTTGTACTGCCCAGGGTTGCAGGGCACTCACCCGCAACCCTCGATATTGCGATGAGCATGCCGATCTTGCGAAGGCAGCAGCTGCCAAGCTGGCTGACAAGAAGCGTGAGAGCAGTAGTCAGCGAGGTTATGGCTACAAGTGGCAGCAGGCGAGCAAGGGGTTCCTGGCCCGCCATCCGTTGTGTGCTGAGCATGATCGACGACCCGATCATCGGATACGACCGTTGGATGCTCATAGCTCGGGTGACATACATCCTGGGCGAGGGCGGCATGGTCACAAAAATGGAAGTCGGCCCACCCGACAGTTATGAGCCGGAACCGAATGACTCGCTGAAAAACCGCAAGCTGAAAAAGGGCGGGAAGGGCGACAACTTCGAATACCTCATCCCAGCAGACTACGAGCCAAAACAATGAGCCTGAAAAGCATGTTGGCCCGCGGCACCGTCGTGCTCGCAAACGCCGGGAGGAAGATGCAATCGCTGCAAATTCGCCTGACGGCAAAGGAACTGAAAGACGGCATCGAGCATTTCGAGCCCTACGGATTCACTAGCAATCCACTTCCAGGCGCCGAATTGTTGGCAGCGTTCCTGGGTGGTGATCGCTCCCACGCGGTAGTTCTGGTCGCTTCTGACCGCCGCTACCGCGTCAGGGAGATCGAGCCTGGCGAGGTGGTCATTTTTACGGACGAGGGGGACAAGGTCCACTTCAAGCGTGGGCGGGTCATCGACATCGAAACCCAAACGCTGAACATCAAGGCCGGTACGTCAGTGAATTTTGACACCCCGCTGATCACCCAGACCGGCAGGATCGTTTCTGAGGGCGACCAGGTGGCAGGCGGTGTCAGTCAAATCAACCACCCCCATAGCGGGGTGATGCCCGGCAACGGACAGAGTGGTCCAGCTGTGCCGGAGGCGGAATGATTATTTCAAACACAGTGGAGGCCGGTCTCACGCGCGCGGTGATGATCAGCCTTTTCACCTGGCGCCGCGCTGCGACGGATGACCCGGTCGATGACGAGGAGCGCTATGGCTGGTGGGGTGACAGCTATCCAGCGACCGCCGACGACAAGATCGGCTCCCGCCTGTGGCTGCTGCGCCGGGTAAAGCTCACCGAGGCCACTCAGCGCGATGCCGAGTTTTACGCCGATGAGGCGCTGCGCTGGTTGCTCACCGATGAGCGCGTGGTGGGTATCGAAATCGGCAGTGAGAAAGTTGGAATCAACCGCCTGAACCTGGTTGTGATCCTGACGATTCTTGGCGGCGCTCGGCTCGAAATCAAACCCTCTTCTTCATGGCAGGTGATCTATGCCGTTTGACACGCCGTCTCTGCCGGTACTCATCAGCCGCACCCAAAGCGACCTTGCCAGTGATGTGCTACGCCGATCGGACGCCCAGGTGCTGGCAAGGACCCTCAGCGGCACCGCGTACGGGTTGTACGGCTACCTTGACTGGATCGTTGACCAGATACTGCCAGACCGCGCTGACGAGGAAACACTCGAGCGCATAGCGATCCTTCGATTGAGCCAGCCTCGCAATCCGGCGCAGCCCGCCGAAGGCTCGGTCGGATTCACTGCTGCCGCGCTGGCGGTGCTCGATGTCGACGTGGTGCTCCAGGCCGATGACGGCCGAACCTACAAGGTCACTGCCGGGTTAACGACTGCGGCCGGGGTAAACACCACCACGATTGCTGCCGTTGATGCGGGCGTTCTCGGTAATGCCGACGCAGGCCTGACGTTGAAGTTGATCCAGCCAGTGGAGGGTGTGGTGAACACCTTCACCGTGCTCGCTCCAGGGCTCACCGGGGGGATTGCTCAAGAGAGCGTCGAATCCCTACGCGCGCGCGTTGTTCGGTCCTACCGAGTGATCCCTCACGGCGGCTCAAAAGATGACTACGAAACCTGGGCGCTTGAGGTGCCCGGCGTCACGCGAGCATGGTGCCGTGGCAATTACCTTGGGCCAGGCACTGTTGGTTTGTTCGTGATGCGTGATGGCGACGCCGAGCCAGTTCCAAATCCCACGCAACTGGCTGAGGTGAAGGCCTATATCGAGCCATTACGGCCAGTTACTGCTGAGCTTTATGTGCTGGCCCCGGTTGAGGTGCCGGTGGTCTACCAGATCCACGCCGTACCCGACACGTCAGCAGTACGCGCCGCTATCCAGGCTCAGCTTGTGGACCTTCACGAGCGGGAAGCAGGGCTCGGCGAAACGCTTCTGCTCACCCATATAGCCGAGGCTATCAGCGGGTCTGCCGGCGAGACTGATCACCAGCTCATCGCGCCGGCGGCAAACGTTGTGCCCGCTGCCAACCAGCTTCTTACCTTCGGGGGTATCACATGGCTGTGATTAGAACGGCGGAAGAGTATCGAGTGCAGCTTCAGGGGCTGCTTCCGCCTGGACCCGCCTGGGATCCTGAGCTCGTCCCGGAGGTGGCACTAGTGCTATCCGGCGTGGCACTGGAGTTCTCCCGCGTGGATGCGCGGGCCGTGGCGCTGTTGAATGAAATGGATCCGGCAGGGGTGAGTGAGCTCGTTCCCGATTGGGAGTCGATCATGGGCCTCCCGGACAGCTGCCTTGGACCAAATCCAGCGTTTGATGATCGACGCCTGGCTGTTCGCCGGAGACTGGTGGAGGTAGGCGGGCAGAGCCGCGGCTACTTCATAGAAATCGCGGTAAGCCAGGGATATCCAAACGCCAACATCACTGAGCACAGAGCGCCCCGTATGGGGCGTTCTCGTTTTGGGTCCGCGCATTTCGGTACCTGGAACGCCCAATTCATGTGGACGCTTAACACCGGAGGCCGGCAGCGGCAGGGTCGCCGCTTCGGTGTCAGCTATTGGGGTGAGCGTTTCGGCACCAACCCGGGCAACGCACTGGAATGCCTTATCCGGCGACCAGCGCCTGCACACACCGTTGTGCATATCAATTACGACTGAGGGGTAAAACCGTGGATTTTCCGAAAAGTGTACCCAGCGTTGGGTTGGTAGATGGCAAATTTATTGATGAGGATGCAGTCGCTGGCACACCCGGCTCGCTCATCCCATCCGCCTGGGGCAATGCTGTAACCCAGGAAATCCTGAACGTAATTCAGGAAGCCGGGCTCGAGCCGGACGAAGACGACAACACCCAATTGAATGCGGCTATCGATCAGAAGATCGCAGGCTCTTCGGTTTCGTTTGCGAGCCAGGCCGAGGCCGAGGCCGGCGAGTCAACCACCAAGGCGATGAGCCCGCTTCGAGTATTCCAGGCGATCGCCAAGGTGGTAACGCAGGCCACTGAGACCGCATTTGGATGGCTCAAGATTGCAACCCAGGCGCAGGTAACCACGGGTACCAATGACTCCGTGGCAGTAACACCGAAAAAGCTTGCAGCTCGGTTGCTCGATAAAGCTGATTTAAATAGCCCGGTATTTACTGGTGAGCCGGCAACGAACTCAACACCGCCGGCAGGAGACAACAGTAGCAGGCTCGCAAACACCAACTTTGTTTATCTTGCATTCAACCGGTTACTTGTTTCGGCGACTGAGGTAATTAAAGGGCTTGCCCGATTTGCAACGCAGTCTGAGGTCAACGCAGGTGTTGATGACAGCAGCATAGTCACCCCGAAAAAGCTGCGGGCGGGTTTTCAGATCCAGCTTTCAGTCAATGGATACATCTATTTCCCGAGCTGGATGGGCGGCTTAGTCTGGCAGTGGGGCAATCGCGCATTCACATCTGGCAGCACTTCGGCATTTACGACTCCATTTCCGAATGAAGCGCTTATTGTTTGGGCGCTGCCCAACTCGATTGTGGGCGGAAGCCCAAGCACCGTAGCCGCCAACGTCCAGTCATTGAATCAACAATCAATGATTCTTAGCTGGACGGCGGGCGGCACATACAACTTTTTCTGGTTCGCTCTGGGGCGCTAATATGTCAAAAAAATACGCTAAGTTTTCTTCTGACGGCGAGCTTGTTCACCTCCTAATTGAGGGTGTGCATGACATTCCTAAATCCGCTGTCGAGCTGGATGAAGTTCAGTGGCAGGCGATGCTCCAGGCGCCTGACGTTATTTGGTCCCGCTCCGCTAATGGAGTTATATCGAAGCAGGCGGTGCCGATAGACCTACCTCAGATGATAGCGAATGCTCGCTTCAAGCATGAGACCGGGGGGATCAGCGTTGATGGAATCGTTATAGATACAGGACGCGACAGCCAGGCGCTGATCACAGGCGCCGCCCTCTCGGCAATGCTTGATCCGAACTACGTATGTACCTGGAAGGCCGTCAGTGGGGCCGTTGCATTAAATGCAAACGATTTGATAGCCATTGCTAGCGCGATCCGCTCCCATGTACAGGCGTGCTTTGATAGAGAGTTGGCTTTGCTTGCAGCATTGGCTAATGGATCGTTTACAGCTGGTATGGTCGATGAGGGCTGGCCTGGAGAAAGCTATGTCAATCACTGAGCAGCAATTGCTGCGGATCCTTCCGAACGCCGGCCGCCAAGCCGGCGTTTTTGTTCCAGCGCTGAACGCCGCAATGAACCGTTACGGCATCGTCGGCACTCCTCGCGTCGCCGCATTCATCGCTCAGGTCGGGCATGAGTCGGGCCAGCTGCGGTACGTGCGGGAGATCTGGGGGCCCACCGCGCAACAGGCGGGCTACGAAGGCCGCGCCGATCTTGGCAACACGGTCAAGGGTGACGGCTATAAGTACCGTGGGCGTGGACTGATCCAGATCACCGGCAGGGCGAACAATGCCGCGTGCGGTGAGGCCCTTGGCTTGGATCTGATCAATAAGCCCGAGCTTCTGGAGCTACCGCAGCACGCCGCGATGTCGGCCGCCTGGTTCTGGTCTACGGAAGGCTTGAACACTCTGGCGGACCAGGGCGAGTTCGTGAAAATCACTCGTCGAATCAATGGCGGAATCAATGGTCTCGAAGATCGCCTTCAGCTTTGGGACAAGGCTAAAAAGGTGTTGGCATAGGAAGTCACTGCTGGGTTGATCAAGCTACGGGCTTTGTCCACACAAGTGCGGATTTTGACCAGTCAAAGTAAAAAGGCCAGCCATGGAGTGTGGATGGCCGCTGAACATTATTTTCCTTTCGGCGGAGCATTCCCTCTGCCGCCACCAGAAGGATTACCCGTAGTACTTGGAAGATTAGGCACTGCGGGAGTTTTGGAACCACCGCCTGCGCTACCACTGCCCTTGCTTGATGATCCAGAGCTGCTCTTACTGCCTGACGACTTCGACATAACGCTCTCCTGTTTAAGATTAGCGGACCGCACAAGAGACTCTAGTCCAGCTGGTAGCATTCACTCGGAAAACGAAAGCTCCCTCCGATATGACTCAGAGGTTTGGAAAGCAGTCAGTCAATTTTGAGCATCTTTGCGAGTAGCGGGTCGTTCGATCCCATTATCGCTGCCTGAACGTCTACGAAGTACATCCCTCCTGTGATCTCGCCGATGATCTCGCCCTCTTCAATCCATTTCTTCAGTTGCTGCAGGCTGGGCTTGTTCCCGACATAGCGCAGCTTTCGATACTCGCCGACCTCCATGAGCCTTGGCAGCCTTACTGTTATCTGGGACAAAATTTTCATAATCCGACAACTCTCCGAGCGGCTTCGACTCTTTCTATGAGAGTACCGCCGGGAGTTCTTCTGACAAGCTTCTCGGGTTCTAGGTAGTGCGAATTCGCTTCTACGTAGTAATTACGCCCGTGCTTGACAGGTCTAGGTGTAATGCGGCCTTCGCGGGCCCATTTGCGTAGGGTATTCGGGCTGGGCGGCGTTTTAAAGTGGTCAGCAGCCCATTCTGCGAGAGTCAATTTGGTCATGATTTCACCTGCCATAGGCTAATGTCGGCCGTTATTTTAGTCGGAGCTCAGGGCTTTTTTTCTGAGCCGTCTGGCCTCCCAGGCGACTGATTACGACTTGGCTTAGCACTTTTGGGATGCCGTCACCTCCCACGACAAATCCGAATTGTTGCTCCTGTAACCATCTGATTTGAGCGCTCGGCTTTTGATAGCCAGTGAGTGCTGCCACTTCCTCTTTGCTCAAAAACATAATCTACCTCGTCAATCATTTCCGACTGAGCTTCTTTCCAGATGTCATTAGTTTTTTTAAAAAGACGTTCAGACGAGCAACATGATGGGTTTTGTATTGGTCGTCCTTGCGTTCCGCTTGCGTCTTAGGTTGGTCGCGTTCAGGTTTGACGTGTCCGCAACAGGTGTGTAAGCGGGCCAATGAGCGTCTAAAAACTCGTCAAATCTTTTTATGCTATACAGGATTGATCCGTCGACTTTTGCCCATACGCCTTCCGGCAATACACCTCTGGCTCGCTTCCCTTGTAAGGCACGCCTGGTTGTACCCAGGATGTCGGCCATCACGGACTCAGACACCTTGTCCCAGGTTTCTTTTATATCGTTTAGGCCACTGAGCGGTGTTTCTATCGTTCGATCCAGTGAGGTTCCGCTATAGATTTTTTCTAGCAGCGATTGCTTTGGCACTTTGGGGTGACCGTCACCACCATGAATGAACGCTATGGAATTAGTTCTAAGCCAACGCGCTTGAATTGCTGGCCGCTCGTAACCAGTTAGGTCAACCACTTCGTCTTTGGTCAGGAACATCTTCATCCTCTTTTGATCATCTACGTAAGGGTTATGCCTGCCCGGACCGTTTAATACGAGCTAGGCCCTGCTTGATATGCCCAGCGTTCTCGCCAATCACCTCAAGGGCGCCACGCACGTTCTCACCTACGTTTGAGGTTTCGCTGTCTTCTGCCCAGAGAGTCAACTCCATAATGGCGGCCTCCAGGGCGAGCTGGTTCTCGTAGATCCGTTCCAAGATGTCAGGGAGTGAGTATTCGGGGGATGGCATTGCTTGGTCTCCGGTAGAGGGAATGGAAAGCATAGCCGCGGGCAAAAAAATGGCCCGCTTATGTGCGGGCCTAATGGGAATTCTTCAAAGGAGTAGGGCCACCTTGCTCCCTGTCGTGTAAATGTCAGGTGAAAAGGATGTCGCAAAAGCAGAAAGCCCTTCATTCGACCCCTCCCGTAATTGAGCCCGCACTTTACCATTCGTGGCGTACAGCTACCATTGGCTGGGCCTCAAGGCGGTAGAATGCCTTTTTATCCAGAGTATGAGAGATGGAACCTAACGAGGTTATTGACGCGCTTGCCATTCAAGTCGAATCCGCGAAAAGCCGAGGTCTCAAAGACGTCTCCATCGAAAGCCTTGAGATGTACATGGTCGCGCTGCGTGAGCGCGTCGAAAAGCTCTCTCCGCTTACTGAAGCGAATAACGAGTTCCAGAGGCAGGCTAACGATCATGCTTTTCACGACCGGCAGGCGATGTTCAGAACCGTTATTGACTCTGGTCAGGCAGCGCTTAAAGCCAGCCTGCTTGTGGGGGGAGGGGCAGCAGCGGCACTCCTCGCATTCGCCAGTTCTGCCTGGAGGTCGCTAAAGCCTGAAGGGCTTGAGCTACTGGGGCTGACTATTTTTGTATTAGGTATCGGTGTGCTTTTGGTGGTGCTTGCTAGCGGCGCAACATACCTGTCTCAGGGGCTCTATCACGACGGCTTGGGCAAGCCACATGATTGCAAAGAAGATCGTGCCGGAGACATTTTGAGGTACATATCACTGACATTGGTTGTCTCTTCGTACGGACTCTATGCGTTGGCGTGCTGGTTTATTTATAAAATGATGGGAAGCTTTTCCATTGTCGGCTTCATACCGGTAGGGTGATAGATACAAGAAGCCCGGCGCTGGGCACGACTAGGAAGTCGCTTTCACCGGGAAGTTGCTATCGCCTGGGCCAGCTGCATATCTGACATCAGTGGAGAGCTGTAATTGGTGTGGTAGTACCTGGACGCCTGCTCAAACTCCGCGCCGCGAATCTCGCCGTCCGAACCGATGAACGTCAGTGCGTCAGTCTTGGCCGACTTGAAAATCTTAGGCGGCTCGGTCGTGAGAGATGTGGTCGCGCCAATTAAAATGGTTGGCGCGGAGATTGTGAGAAATATCGCGGCAGCGATAGGGTTGGCCCCATCACCTGATACGGCCTGAGTGCTAACTGACAGCAGCAAGGCGGCCGCCAGGATCTTCCATGAGTCCATTCGTCGTTGCTTCCATTGCGATCAGAGGGCGCCACGGTAGCAGAGCAGGGGAACACCGGAAACAACAAACCCGCCCAGCAGTGAGCTACAGGCGCGACCGGGAGGAGCATAAGCCTGAGTCCGAGGGCTTCAACCTAGTGAAGCCGACTTGATATGCCCGGGGTTTTCGCCGAGCGCTCCCCCTGGAGCGGATCATTTCAGTCAGCGTATGAATGAGGGGGAGGCCGGGATAGCTGCTTCTATCGCAAGACAGTCCATTTGCTTTGACCACAAAACAGTGGCTCGAAGTGGTGCCGAGTCTCTGCCCCCATAACGAAGCCACACTCGAGCTTCACCCTGACTCCATTCGGCAAACTATCTCCGTCATCTAACGCGAACTGCACACGATCTGCGCTGACAAAATTCCCGATATCGGTTCTAACGGTGATCTGCTTATCAAGAACTAATGCGGTGTATCCAATTTTTGCAGGAGATTTAATCTGTCCCAGCGGGTCGTCTGCTGCAAACGTAAAAAAACGACCGGTAAACTGCATGGGATTTGGCCCCGGCGGCGTAGGTATTTCAGCTGCTGATACCGCAAGTGAAAACAGCGCCGGAATTAGCAAAAATGCTTTCATGATTTTCCTTTCAAATGTCAAAGCCACGCGGCGGCGGGGTGCGCGGGCACGGATCCGGACATGCGTACTGTGTGGGGTGAAGTGCCATGTCGTGCGCTGTAGGCCTTGGCACCGCCTTGGGCAGTTACTGTTCTACGGAAAAATGACGTCTCGGATGTGAAGGGTACGGCGCTATCGGTAAGGCTGGACAGCAGGTTGGATATGAGAAGCAGCCGCAGCGTGTAGCTAGGTTACTTGGAAGACTTTGCAGGAAGCGACGGAGTCTCCGCTTTCATTTTTTCCTTAGCCATTTCCATACCGAAGTCGATTGCCTTGTTTGCAACAGTTGCCGCAATGGTGCCTACGATAGCTGCCACACCTAAGACGACGCTCAATACAGCGCTGGCCACTACCAATTTTGTCTCAACCTTATTGACGCGATCCATGACTTGTTTGTTGTCTTCCTTGAGCTCTCCCAGCTTTTCCGCGAGGTGATCAAGAGAAGTCTCGATTTTTCCGACAACGACATGAAGATCATTCAGTGACTTCATCTGCCACTCAGCTGGGCCCGGGGTAGGTGTCGTCTCAGGAACCATAGGGTTCGTGTTCTCAGGGCCGCCAAACCTGCGGTTTTTGCTGGACATTTATGAGTTCCACCTGCTTTTAATCCATTCCCAGAGCGTGGTAGGGGCTCGCCCATAGTAGGAACTAATCGCCACAACTACCCCCGATGCGGACGAGCCGTCGGTTATTCCCAGCAGGTTAGAAAGTTCTTGGGTGGTGCCAGAGAAATTCACTACAAATCCGTTTTTTGGAAGATCCGTAAAGTCGACGGTTCCAAGGGATTGATTATCTTTGAGCGCCCGCAATATTGGATCGGACTGGTCTGTCGGTAAGACCAAGAAAATTGCCATGATTCTTCCTAAATTATGGTGGCCGCTACGCTGGAGTCTGGCGGTGTTGAGACGCTATTTAAGGTCGCACGTCACATTTTCAAGCCGAGCTATCTCTCTGCTGCAGGGCCGGTGCCATCCTGACTGCATAGCAGCCGATTAGAGCACGGCACTCAGGACGCCGCTGTGAATTTTGAACAGCTGGTGCCTTGGTGGTTCCTTCTCACAAAAGTCGCACAGATGAAGGGTCGCAGTAAATGGTGCGGCAGTGCCTTTCGTAATTCTCGGAATCCCTTCAATTGCATGCATTTTCTAGGTGGCGACTGGGGAGGCATCCAACCTCCTAAGCTGTTCAAGGCCGTGCATGCTGTCGTAAAGCTGGCATAACCGAGCCAAAACCACCCATTTAGACACAAAAAAGGCACTTGCGATAAACGCTAAGTGCCTGATTTTTATAGCTTATTTGGTGGAGCCGGGGGGATTTGAACCCCCGTCCGCCAGTACTCCGCTGTCGGTACTACATGCGTAGCCGTTTCTATTAAGTTAACCCTCAGCGACCCGAAGGGCAGGGTGCTTTGGGCGAGTTGTGTAAGTTTTAGCCGCTTCGTCCACAACGTACTGCACGGCGATTCTGTTCTATATGACAATCACTTTGGGTTTACAGACATCCCCTGGTGATTGCTGGACCCGAAGGTACCAGAAGCTCAGGGCTAAGGCTGCTTACGCAGCGAGAGCGAATTCCTGGCCGTAGTTTTCGTCATTGGCAACTATAAGAAGTTGCAACAGTGGATTTACGAGTTCTGTTACCAACTCGGCATGCACCTAAAGTTTCGCGACCGGCGTCGAATCCTAAACGGCCCCGTGCTTGTAACTCGTTGTTTCTTAGTGAGTGAGAAGCCTGTGCAGTGTACGCCAAACGGTCACGGAAGGCCAACCCGAAGGTTCGTCTTCCATGACTGAGCCGCCTATTGGCCGCCTTTTTCGCTGTTCTGCAGGTCTTGCAGCGCCTTCGAGGTGATCTCGATGCACTTTTTGTCATCGCCCGCGGCGTGCGCCGCCTTGGCTTGGGAGACGGCAGTGTCTATCTCGCCGCTTTTACCGCTGGTGTCAGTGGCGAGCAGCGCTTTACCGTTGTTGATTTTGTCCAGATTGATTTTGCACAGATCAGGCTCGCCCGCGGCGAACACAGGGGAGGCCAGCATCGCAGCGGTAACGAACAAGCCAGCAAGAGCGGAACGCTTCATAGGGTATCTCCTTGCGCAAAAGGGCTCGACGCTGCTGGCGTTGAACGGCTGCCAGCGACATCACTGTTGAGCCTCGTTTGTCGAGGCCTATGCAGATGACTACGCTGGTGCGCCAGGGTTCTGTTTTTTTACAGGTTCATTTTTGCAGGATCAGTGGGCGCGGGCCTGCGTAACCCGGTCCACCAGGTAAACCAACCCGTGATAATCAATGCCGCCATGCTGGCTCAGGCCGATCTCGCAGGTGCGGCTGGTGGAGATGCCTTCGCTGCAATATTGCACCGCGTCCTTGAGGGTGCGCAGCGAATGGGCGTTGAGTTCCGGCGTGGTGAAGCCTTTGTCGCCGGCAAAACCGCAGCAATGAATGCCTTCCGGGATGACCACGGTGTTGGAACAGCGTCGGGCCAGGTCGATCAGCGCCTGACTTTCGCCCAAGTGTTGGGTGCTGCAGGTGACATGCACGGCAATCGGCGCGTCCTGGGGCGTGAAGTCCAGGCGGTCCATCAGGTGCGTGCGGATAAAACGCACAGGGTCGTAAAGGTCCAGGCGCGTGTCACCCAGGTCCTGAACCAGGCGCAGGGTACAGGGGCTGGTGTCACAGTAGATGGGGTCAAGCCCGCCACGGCTGGCGTGGAGCAGCGCGCCGATCAGTTCCTGGCGCTTGTGCTCGGCCTGTTCGGCATAGCCTTTGGAGGCGAAGGGCTGGCCGCAGCACAGGCTGTCCTGGTTATCGGGGAAAACGACTTGGTAACCGGCCTTTTCCAGCAGGCTGCGAGTCTTGTCGTACAGCGACATCTGTTCCTTGTCCCCCGCTGCCGGGCCCATGGCGCGCGAGACGCAGGCGGCGAGGTAGACCACCCGTGGCCGCGCGTCTGTCACGGCCGGGCTGAAGCGGATGGCTTTTTCCGGCTGCGGCATGGCGTTGGTCCACTGCGGAATCTGCCCCTTGGACAGCCTGGTCACGCTGGCCGACAGCTTCGCCAGGCGAGGCGCGCCGAGCAGCATGCGTGCGCCATTGGCCACATGCAGTGTAAAGCGCGCGCCTTGCAGCGCAGTGGCGAAATGGGTGGCGAGCCATTCGGCTGTTTTCGTACGGTCGGCGTCGCGGCTGCGCAGCTTTTTCACCAGGTCGCCGGTATTGATTCCTACAGGGCAGCGCTGGGCGCAAAGTCCGGTGGCGGCGCAGGTGTCGATGCCCTGGTAGTGATACGCGGCTTCCAGCTCAGTGGTGTCGACACCCGCACGTGTCTTGGCCTGGATGTCGCGCCAGATCACGATGCGTTGGCGCGGACTCAAGGTCAGGCCTTTCGACGGGCACACGGGCTCGCAGAAGCCGCATTCGATGCACTTATCCACAAGCTCGTCGGCGGCGGGCAACGGTTTGAGGTGCTTGAGGTGGATTTGCGGGTCTTCGCTGAGCACCACGTCCGGGTTGAGGATGCCGTTGGGGTCGAGCAGGCGCTTGATTTGCCACATCAATTGATAGGCGTCGGTGCCCCATTCCAGCTCCACGAACGGCGCCATATTGCGCCCGGTGCCGTGTTCGGCTTTCAACGACCCACCAAACTCCACCGCCACCAATTGCGCCACGTCGTCCATGAACGCCTGGTAGCGTGTGACTTCTTGCGCGCTATTGAATCCTTGGGTGAACACGAAGTGCAGATTGCCTTCCAGCGCGTGCCCGAACAGTATCGCTTCGTCGTAGTGATGTTTGTCGAACAGTTCGATCAAGCGGTTGACGCCGATGGCCAGTTGCTCGACCGGGAAGGTCACGTCCTCGATGATCACTGTCGTGCCGGTCTTGCGCACAGCGCCGACGGCGGGGAAGGTGTCTTTGCGGATCGCCCACAGGCGGGCGTTTTCCACGGGGTCCTCGGTGAAATCGACTTGTTTTTCAACCGGAAATCGAGCCAGGGAAGCCATGATCAAGGCCAGTTGCTCGTGCAACAAGGACGACGACGCCGCACGGGATTCGATCAACAGGGCGCAGGCATTTTCCGATAGTTGCTGAACGAAAGCGGGCATGCCCGGCTTGTCCTGTACCGAGCGCATGCTGCGACGGTCCAGCAGCTCGACCGCCGAGACGGGTTGGGTCTTGAGGACGGTCACCGCATTGCAGCAGGTCTCTACATCCGGAAACACAATCAGCGCCGACGCTTTGTTCGGGTGGTCGATCACGGTGTCATAGGTGACCGCGCTGATAAACCCAAGGGTGCCCTCGGAGCCCACCAGCAGGTGGCTGAGGATATCCAGCGGGTCGTCGAAATCCACCAGGGCATTGAGTGACAGCCCAGTGGTATTTTTCAGACGGTATTTGTGGCGGATTTTTGCCGCCAGTTCAGCATTTGCCCGAGTCTCGCGACCCAATGTCGCCAGACGCTCAAGCAGCGCCCCGTGCTGTTCACGAAACGCCATCACGCTGGCTGCGTCTTCGGTGTCCAGGCGGCTACCGTCAGCCAGCACCAGGCGAATCCCGGCCAGGGTGTGGTAGGTGTTCTGCGCCGTGCCGCAGCACATGCCGCTGGCATTGTTGGCGACGATACCGCCGATCTTGCAGGCGTTGATCGATGCCGGGTCCGGCCCGATCTTGCGCCCGAACGGCGCCAGCCACGCATTGGCCTGGGCACCGATGACGCCGGGTTGCAGGCGGATCTGCGTGCCTTGCCCGCGAATCTCGCGGCCGTTCCAGTTGTCGCCCAGCACGATCAGCACCGAGTCGCTGATGGCTTGCCCGGACAGGCTGGTGCCGGCGGCGCGGAAGGTCACCGGTACCTGGTCACGTTGAGCCAGTTGCAGCAATGCAACGACTTCGTCTTCCGACTCCACGCGGACTACCAGCTGTGGGATCAGTCGGTAAAAACTGGCGTCGGTGCCGAAGGCTAGGGTGGAAAGCGGGTCGTCGAAACGCCGGTCTTTCGGGATCAGGTGTGCGACGTCGCTTAGAAAGGCAGCAGGCAGGCTCATCGGTCCTCCAGAAATAGCTGACGCCGGAATCGTGTCCGGCGTCGATTCTTACCCTAGTGCGTGCAGGTCTCAGTGCACCAGCATACCGGTGAACCAGTAGGCCTGGGCGAGGGTGATCAGCCCCACGATGGTGGCAAAGAACAGGCTGTGCTTGAGGGTAAAGCGGAACAGGTCGGACTCCTTGCCCACCAGGCCTGTTGCGGCACAGGCCACCGCAATCGATTGTGGCGAGATCATTTTGCCGGTAACGCCACCGCTGGTATTCGCAGCGACCAGTAAGGTGTCGTTGACGCCGATCTGATGCGCGGTGGTGGCTTGCAGCGAACTGAATAGGGCATTGGACGAGGTATCAGAGCCTGTCAGGAAAACCCCCAGCCAACCCAGGAAAGGCGAGAAGAACGGGAAGGCTGCACCGGTCCCGGCCAATACCAACGCCATGGTCGAAGACATGCCCGAGTAGTTGGTGACGAATGCGAAGGCCAGCACCATGCCGATGGACAGGATCGGCCAGCGGAGTTCGTAGAAGGTCTCTTTTAAAGTGGTAAGACCAGTTTTGACATCGATCTTGAGTACCAGCATCGATATCAGCGCAGAGAAGAAAATGGCCGTGCCGGTCGCCGAGATTGGGTCCAGCTTGAACACCGCAGGTATCGCCGTTGGGTTGGTCACGATGGGGGCGACTTTGATCACCAGTTGGTCAAGGTGTGGGATCGCAAAGTTGAACACCCAGCTGTACATCGAACCACCGGCGGCGAACATTGCCTTGAATGGCTTGAGGGTCCAGATAGTGACCAGCACGGTGAGAATCAGGAACGGCGACCAGGCCTTGAAGATCTGCAACAGGCTGTAGGGCGAGACAATCGTGTTGCGTGGCAGGCCGAAACCGCCTGCACTGGCGGTGACTGCCGCGCTGGAAGTCGCGCCGGCAATCTGTGCACCTGCGGTGCGCTTGGGTTGCCACACTTTCAGGAACAGGGTCAGGGAGATCAGGCTGGCGAGTGCCGACGTGATGTCCGGCAGTTCCGGGCCGATGAAGTTGGACGTGAAGTACTGGGTGATAGCAAAGCTCAGGCCTGCCACCAGCGCAGCCGGCCAGGTTTCACGCACGCCGCGCAGGCCGTCCATCATGAACACCAGCCAGAACGGCACGAACAGCGACAGCAGGGGGAGCTGGCGACCGGTCATGGCACCGATCTTGAACGCGTCGATGCCGGTCACCTGGCCTGCCACGATGATCGGGATACCCAGCGCACCAAAGGCCACGGGGGCAGTGTTGGCAATCAGGCACAGGCCTGCGGCGTAAAGGGGGTTGAAGCCCAGGCCGACCAACAGTGCAGCAGTAATCGCTACCGGGGCGCCGAAACCGGCCGCACCTTCCAGGAAGGCGCCGAAGCAGAAGCCGATCAGCAGCACTTGCAGGCGCTGGTCGTCGGTAATCGACAGCACCGAGCTGCGAATGATCTCGAACTGGCCGCTTTTGACGGTGAGTTTGTAGAGGAATACCGCGGCGACAATGATCCACGCGATCGGCCACAAACCGTAGGCAAAGCCATAGCCGGCGGCGGCCAGTGCCATGTCTACCGGCATCTGGAAGGCCAAGATCGCCACCAGGATCGACAGCCCCAGGGTGATGCTGCCCGCCACATGGCCTTTGAGGCGGAATACGGCCAGGGCCAGGAAGAAGAATACGATCGGAATGACGGCCGCCAGTGCGGACAGGCCGAGGCTGCCGAGCGGGCTGTAGAGCTGTTGCCAGGTTTGCATATGGGGTGGCCCCTGATTGTTGTTGTTTGGTCAGCTTGGATAATTGGTAATACCAATTTACAATCGCTGTTGGCTAGAGTAAAAGCCTTGGCAGGGGTGTGTCAATTTGCCGCTCGAGAAACTTTAGTCTCAGGTCGGCTGCCAGCGCGTGCTGATCGGCTGAAACGAGGGCGTTCTGATAGGTGCTGCATTCGCTGCGATAGGCCAGAATAGAGGGCCCGGCGAGTGGTCGGGATGGTGGAGAGTGAGTTATGGGGTTTGATCAGGTGCGTCAGCGCCGTTTGTCTGACGATATCGTCGAGCAGCTTGAGGGCATGATCCTCGAGGGCACGCTGAAGTCGGGCGAACGCTTGCCGGCCGAGCGCGCTTTGGCTGAGCAGTTTGGTGTGTCGCGCCCTTCTTTGCGTGAGGCGATCCAGAAGTTGGCGGCCAAAGGTTTGCTCGTCAGCCGCCAGGGGGGTGGTAACTACGTGGCGGAATCTCTCGGCTCCACGTTCAGTGATCCGCTGCTGCACCTGTTGGAGAACAATCCCGAGGCGCAGCGTGATCTGCTGGAGTTTCGGCAGACCCTTGAAGCGTCTTGTGCCTACTACGCCGCGCTGCGCGCCACCGAGGTCGACCGCGAACGGCTCACGGCGGCGTTCGAAGCGCTACAGGATTGCTACACGCGCTCCGATGAAGTGAGTCGAGCGGAAGAGGGCGCGGCGGATGCGCGGTTTCACTTGGCTATCGCCGAGGCCAGCCACAACGCGGTGTTGTTGCACACCATTCGCGGTCTGTTCGACCTGCTGAAACGGAACGTGGTGACCAACATCGGTGGCATGTATCAGCAGCGCACGGAAACCCGCGACATGCTGATCAGTCAGCACAGGGATTTGTACCTGGCGATTATCGAGGGGCGGGCCGAGCAGGCACGGGAGGTTTCAACACGCCACCTGCTGTATGTGCAGGAAGTGCTGGAGGAAGTGCGTCAGGAAGTTCAGCGCGTCGCGCGTGCGGAGCGCCGTAAGGGGATGTAGCCGAGGAAGCCTCCGCGGCTACATCGCAGCAAGGGTCAGTCTTCCTTGCCCTTGTTGCGCACGGCACGATGCAGTTCGCGATTGGAGTCGCGCTCGCGCTCGGTGTCACGCTTGTCGTATTCCTTCTTGCCCTTGCCCAAGGCGATCTCGCACTTGACCAGGTGCTTGCTCCAGTACCAAGACAGGCACACGCAGGCATAACCCTTCTGCTGTACAGCAGCGGCAAGCTTGTCGATTTCACGCGCGTTGAGCAGCAGCTTTCGCGTGCGTACCGGGTCGGCAATCACGTGGGTGCTCGCGGTGGTCAGCGGGGTGATGTGACTGCCGAGCAGCCACGCCTCGCCATCCTTGAGCAGCACATAACTGTCGACCAGTTGCAGCTTGCTGGCACGCAGACTCTTTACTTCCCAGCCGGCCAGGACCAGACCAGCCTCGAACCGATGTTCGATGAAGTAATCGTGTCGCGCCTTTTTATTTTGCGCGATGGTCCCTGTGGGGTGTTTCTTTTGTTTAGCCATAGGGGCGGCATTATAGGGAGTTGCGAGCGTGTCGGCTACGGTCAACCTGCGTGCTTGAGCGTGTTGGACGAATCCCGGACAATGAGGGCAGTTCTCTGGTTTTTTTCTTTCGCGGATCGGGCTGTTCTTTCGCGATGTTTGCCGCTCAGCTGTGGAAATAACGCACACATGACGACGCATATTCAACGTTCAGCGCTGCTGCCCTATCCGGCACAGGCGCTCTATGACCTGGTCAACGACGTGGCGCGTTACCCGGAATTCTTGCCGTGGTGCTCAACGGCCGAGGTGCTGGAAAGCGGCGATGAGCACATGGTCGCCAGTGTCGGGGTCGCGAAAGGCGGTCTTAGCCAGCACTTTGTTACGCGCAATGTACTGGTGCCTGGGAAATCCATCGAAATGAATTTGCAGGAGGGGCCGTTTACCCAGTTGCACGGGGTATGGGTGTTCAAGGCGCTGACGGACAAGGCCTGCAAAATCAGCCTGGATCTTTCCTTTGATTACGCCGGGCCTATCGTGCGAGCAACGTTGGGCCCGTTATTCAACCAGGCCGCCAATACACTGGTGGATGCGTTTTGCCAGCGAGCCAAGCAATTGCATGGTTGAGATTGAAGTGGTGCATGCCGCCGTGGATCGTCAGGTATTGCTGACGGTGGCGGTGCCTGCGGGCGCCAGCTTGCGTGCGGCGGTGCAGGCGTCAGGGATTGCAGGGCAATTTCCCGAGTTGAACCTGGCTGATTGTCCTTTGGGGATATTCGGCAAGGTCGTTCCAGACGCAGACGTGCGTGCCGTGCAGGCGGGGGACCGTATTGAGATCTACCGGCCATTGCTGGCTGACCCGAAAGAGGTGCGCCGACTGCGCGCTGCCAAGGCGGCACTGGCTCGACAGCAGAACTCATAAGCCAGCCAAAAGGCGCCCAACAAAAAGCCCGGCATGCCGGGCTTTTTGCTGGGCGCCGCAAACTTACTGCGGGCTGGTGTCCAGAGGCTGCGGCGTCGGGACGGGAACAGTTTCCACGCCGTCGACGTCTTTCTGGATCTTGTCGAGCAGTGAGCCAGGCTTGGCCGGAACATCGGACTTCGGTTTTTCACCTTCCTGCGCAGGGGCAGTCACGTTGGTACCGTTATCCTTGCCGAGCAGTGCTTCGTCACGGCTCACGCCGGGCATGAAGTCACCCGACAGGCTGACGAGCTGGTCATTGCCATTGAAAATGACACTGACGCGCTCCTGCTGGCGTTCACCGCCACCTGGTTGCAGGCTGTAGAGATAATCCCAGCGATCGGCATGGAAAGTGTCGGTCAGCAGGGGGTTACCCATGATAAACCGTACTTGCCGTCGGGTCATTCCGGGGCGTAACTGGTCTATCATGTCCTGCGTGACGACATTGCCCTGCTGGATGTCGATTTTGTAAACCCCGGGGAATGAACAACCGGCGAGTGCGAGCAGTCCCACAAAGGTGAAACTGGTTAGCAAGAGCTTGGTGTTTTGCATCGGTGGGCGACTTCCACTATCTTGGCTGGGACAACGTAAACGCCGATCATACCCGTATTAAGAGAAGCTGCGAAGCAGCATCCGCGAGAAAGCTAACCATGGTTGAAAATAGCGAACTACGCAAAGCCGGTCTTAAAGTGACTCTGCCACGAGTCAAGATTCTACAAATGCTCGATTCTGCTGAGCAGCGCCACATGAGTGCCGAGGATGTCTACAAGGCGCTGATGGAGTCTAACGAGGACGTTGGCCTGGCCACGGTTTACCGTGTGCTGACCCAGTTTGAAGCCGCAGGGCTGGTGGTTCGTCATAATTTCGACGGCGGTCATGCCGTGTTCGAATTGGCTGACGGTGGTCATCACGACCACATGGTGGACCTGGATACCAATGAGGTTATCGAGTTCACCAGCCCGGAAATCGAAGCGCTGCAGCACAAGATTGCTGAGGAGCATGGCTTCGATTTGGTTGACCATAATCTGGTCCTGTACATCCGTAAGAAAAAGTAAAAAGCGCTGCGGATTGACTCTGCAAAACGATCGAAGGCGACCTCAGGGTCGCCTTCGTGCTTTCTATAAAGAGAAAATAGTTTGCTCAGGCCTTTGTCGCCACGACCATTTTCTTTGCGTGCGCCAAGGACTCCTTGGTCAGATCAATGCCGCCTAGCATCCGCGCCACCTCTTCCACGCGTTCCGACTTGTTCAGCTTGGACACGGCCGTGTGCGTTGCATCACTGCCGCGGACCTTGTGCACAAACAGGTGCTGATGGCCCTGGGCGGCCACTTGCGGCAAGTGGGTGACTGTCAGTACCTGGCCTCTGTCCCCCAGGCGCCGCAACAGTTGACCTACAATTTCCGCCGTCGGACCGCCAATGCCCACGTCGACCTCGTCGAATACCAATGTGGGCACCCGAGAGGTTTGCGCGGTAATCACCTGGATCGCCAGGCTGATCCGTGACAGCTCGCCGCCGGACGCCACTTTGGCCAGGGCCTTGAGCGGTTGGCCAGGGTTGGCGCTGACCAGTAGTTCAACCTGTTCCAGGCCATGGGGTTGCAGTTCATTGCTGGCGTTGGCGCGTAATTCGATGGTGAAGCGTCCGCCAGGCATGCCTAGGCGCTGGATCTCCAGCTCCACTGCGCTGGCCAGGCTCGTCGCGGCTTGTTGGCGCAGGTCGCTGAGTTCGCGTGCTTTCTCCTGATAGTGGCGGGCGAAGGAGGCGAGCTCATCACCCAGGCGCTCGATGGATTCATCGTTGGCGTTCAGCGTCTCGATTTCATCCAGCAGCTTTTGCTGCATCGTCGCCACTTCAGTGGGCTGGATTCGATGTTTGCGCGCCAGGGTATAGATAGTGTCCAGGCGCTCTTCGATTTCCTGCAGGCGTGCCGGGTCGGCATCGAAGTGATCCAGGAAGCGGTTCAATTCGCCGACGGCTTCTTCTACCTGGATCTGTGCACTGGTGAGCAAGGTCGTGGCCTCGCTCAGCGAGCCGGAGGCGTTGTTCACGCTGGACAGGCGATTGAGGCTGGCCGTCAGTGCGTTGAGCACATTGCCAGAGTCGCTCTCGCTGCATTGCTCCACCACTTGGCGGCAGATACCCAGCAGGGTTTCGGCGTTGGTGAGGTTCTTGTGTTCCTGCTCAAGCTGCTCCAGTTCGGTCTCCCCCAGGCCCAGGCTTTCCAGCTCTTCGAGTTGGTAGCTGAGTAACTGATGACGGGCACGTTGCTCGTCACCTGAGTTGGAGAGGCGCTCCAGTTCGTGGCGGGTCTGGCGCCAGCGCTGAGCAGCAAGTTGCACCTGGCGGGCAAGGTCGGTTGCGCCCGCGTATTCGTCGAGCAGGCGGCGGTGGGTGTCGGTTTTCAGCAGGGATTGGTGTTCATGCTGGCTGTGGATGTCGATCAGCAGCTCGCCCAGGGCTTTAAGGTCGCCGAGTGGGCAAGGTGTGCCATTGATGTAGCCGCGCGAGCGGCCTTCAGCCGTGATGACTCGGCGCAGGATGCACGGGCCTTCATTATTAAGGTCGCGCTCGGCCAGCCAGGCTTCTGCCTCGGGAATATCCGCCAGGTCGAAGGTGGCCAGGATATCGGCCTTGTCCGCACCGGGGCGTACCACGCCGCTGTCGGCGCGGTCTCCGAGCGTAAGGCCCAGGGCGTCGAGCATGATCGACTTGCCGGCGCCGGTTTCGCCTGTGATTACGCTCATCCCGCGATCGAGTTCGAGATCCAGATGTTCAACGATGGCGTAGTTATGTACGGACAGGTGCACGAGCATGACGGCCGCTCCCAGGCTTTAGGTCTGGTTATTTATACAGTGTTTTGCTCGGGCGTGACAATCCTGGCGCTTAGCTCGATTTGCTTGAATCGGCGCGTTTCTTAGCGCAA
This sequence comes from Pseudomonas sp. MYb13, assembly GCF_002980075.1. NCBI lineage: Bacteria > Pseudomonadati > Pseudomonadota > Gammaproteobacteria > Pseudomonadales > Pseudomonadaceae > Pseudomonas > Pseudomonas sp. MYb13. The sequence continues at coordinate 81,066 of NZ_PCQI01000014.1, forward strand.
TGAGGAATGGAGGGGCAGGAATTGATCCTGGTCATGGGAAAGACTTTTGGTAACGCCTGCGCCCTTGAACCTGGAAATTGTGGCCCCATATACCGGAACAGAAGCGCGAGTTGAGTTCGCGCATGATTTTGAAAGGAGAAATCTATGGCTGACGAACAGACGCAGGATACGCAAACTCCAGACGCCAATTCGGCTGTCGGCGATGAGCTGGCAACTCGTGTGCAAGTGCTCGAAGAGCAATTGGCCGCAGCGCAGGACCAGTCTTTGCGTGTTGCCGCCGATCTGCAGAACGTCCGCCGCCGTGCCGAGCAGGATGTAGAGAAGGCTCATAAATTCGCACTGGAAAAGTTCGCCAGTGATTTGCTGCCGATCATCGACAGCCTGGAGCGTGGCCTCGAGTTGTCCAATCCAGATGACGAAAACATCCGCCCGATGCGCGAAGGGATCGAGCTGACCCTGAAAATGTTCCAGGACACCCTGAAGCGTTATCAGCTGGAAGCCATTGATCCAACAGGCGGCGAACCGTTCAACGCTGAGCATCACCAAGCCATGGCCATGCAGGAAAGCCATGACCTGGAGCCCAACAGTGTGTTGAAAGTGTTCCAGAAGGGATATCAGCTCAACGGTCGTTTGCTGCGTCCGGCGATGGTCGTGGTGAGCAAGGCTCCTGCACCCGTTTCGCCTTCTATTGATGAGCAGGCTTGAAATACGCCGCAAGGCCCCCATTTATAAGTCAAGCGTTTAAGTGCTACCGCAGTTAGCCACCACTGCTGCGGCATCCAAATTCAAGTTTCGGGAGAGTAAATCATGGGCAAAATTATCGGTATCGACCTGGGGACCACCAACTCCTGTGTCTCCGTCATGGAAAACGGCAAAGCCAAAGTCATCGAGAACGCCGAAGGCGCGCGTACCACGCCGTCGATCATTGCTTACGCAAATGATGGCGAGATCCTCGTTGGCCAGTCGGCCAAGCGTCAGGCTGTCACCAACCCGCACAACACTCTGTACGCGGTAAAGCGTCTGATCGGTCGTAAGTTCGACGAAGAAGTCGTACAGAAAGACATCAAGATGGTGCCTTACAAAATCGCCAAGGCTGACAACGGTGACGCCTGGGTTGAAGTCAATGGCAACAAGATGTCTGCACCGCAGATTTCGGCTGAAGTCTTGAAAAAGATGAAGAAGACTGCCGAAGATTACCTGGGTGAAACAGTGACCGAGGCGGTGATCACCGTTCCGGCCTACTTCAACGACAGCCAGCGCCAGGCGACCAAAGACGCCGGCCGCATCGCGGGCCTGGACGTAAAACGTATCATCAACGAACCAACCGCAGCTGCTCTGGCCTACGGTATGGACAAGGCCAAGGGCGACCACACTGTGATCGTTTATGACCTGGGTGGCGGTACGTTCGACGTCTCGGTCATCGAGATCGCTGAAGTTGATGGCGAGCACCAGTTTGAAGTGTTGGCCACCAACGGTGACACCTTCCTGGGTGGTGAAGACTTTGACATTCGTCTGATCGACTACCTCGTTGACGAATTCAAGAAAGAAAGCGGCATGAACCTCAAGGGTGACCCGCTGGCCATGCAGCGCCTGAAAGAAGCTGCTGAGAAGGCGAAGATCGAGCTGTCCTCGAGCATGTCGACCGACGTGAACCTGCCGTACATCACTGCAGACGCCACCGGTCCTAAGCACTTGAACGTGAAGATCTCTCGCGCCAAGTTGGAAGCACTGGTTGAAGACCTGGTCCAGCGCACCATCGAACCTTGCCGCATTGCATTGAAAGACGCCGGTATCGACGTCGGTTCCATCAATGACGTGATCCTGGTGGGCGGTCAGACCCGTATGCCACTGGTTCAGCAGAAGGTCACCGAGTTCTTCGGTAAAGAAGCACGTAAAGACGTGAACCCGGACGAAGCAGTTGCCATGGGTGCTGCCATCCAGGGCGCGGTATTGGCCGGTGACGTGAAAGACGTTCTGCTGCTGGACGTCAGCCCGCTGACCCTGGGTATCGAAACCATGGGTGGCGTGATGACTGCGCTGATCGAGAAAAACACCACGATTCCTACCAAGAAATCCCAGGTGTTCTCGACTGCCGATGACAACCAGGGCGCTGTGACCATTCACGTGCTGCAAGGTGAGCGTAAGCAGGCGGCTCAGAACAAGTCCCTGGGCAAGTTCGACCTGGCCGAGATTCCACCAGCACCACGTGGTGTGCCACAGATCGAAGTGACCTTCGACATCGACGCCAACGGCATCCTGCACGTCGGCGCGAAAGACAAGGCGACTGGCAAAGAGCAGAAGATCACCATCAAGGCCAACTCCGGTCTGTCTGATGAAGAAATTCAACAGATGATTCGTGACGCTGAAGCCAACGCCGATGCGGATGCCAAGTTTGCTGAGCTGGCTGGCGCTCGTAACCAGGGTGATGCACTGGTTCACTCGACACGCAAGATGGTCGCTGATGCTGGCGATAAAGTGACTGCTGAAGAGAAGACTGCCATCGAAGCGGCAGTAGTTGCCCTGGAAGCCGCCGTAAAAGGCGACGACAAGGCCGCTATCGAAGCCAAGATCGAAGAGCTGTCGAAAGTCTCTGCTCCAGTCGCGCAGAAAATGTATGCCGAACAAGGCCAGCCAGCTGACGGTGCGGCGCAACAGGCAGAGCCTGAAGCCAAGCACGACGACGTTGTCGATGCCGAGTTCGAAGAAGTAAAAGACCAGAAGTAAGTTGGTCGCCCGGTTGACCGCTATCAAGCGGTGACTGGTAGGATGTCGCCGCGCGGGAGCTTGCTCCCGCGTTGGCGTGTCTGGGGTATGTGAATTTTTACAGCATGCGACAGGGTTCGGATGCTGGCGGTGTGATCGGGAATGCTCCTGCTTTCCGAGCGATAAATACCGCATTTTGGCCGGCTACCTGGCTAAAAGTAGTTATGACCAGGATCGTTGAATTGACGTGAGTTGGGTCCGGGCCTGTATTGGGGCTCAACGAGTTTGGCAGGGCTCAGGAGGGTCTGGCCGAACGTCCTTAAGAGTGCAAAGACTTATGGCAAAGCGTGACTATTACGAAGTATTGGGTGTGGAGCGCGGCTCCAGCGAGGCGGACCTGAAGAAGGCGTACCGTCGCCTGGCGATGAAGCATCACCCGGACCGTAATCCGGATAGCAAAGAATCCGAAGAAATGTTCAAAGAGGCCAACGAGGCCTACGAATGCCTGTCTGATCCCAACAAGCGTGCGGCCTACGACCAGTATGGCCACGCCGGCGTCGACCCGAGCATGGGTGGCGGCGGTGCCGGTTTTGGCGGTCAGAACTTCTCCGATATTTTCGGCGACGTATTCAGCGACTTCTTCGGCGGTGGCCGGGGTGGTCAGCGTGGCGGCGCCCAGCGTGGCAGCGACTTGCGCTACACCCTGGAATTGAACCTGGAAGAAGCCGTGCGCGGCACCAGCGTCAATATCCGCGTGCCAACGCTGGTCAACTGCAAGCCGTGCGACGGCTCGGGTGCCAAGAAAGGCTCTTCGCCGATCACCTGCCCGACGTGCGGCGGTATTGGTCAGGTCCGCATGCAGCAGGGCTTCTTCTCGGTGCAGCAGACCTGCCCGCGTTGCCATGGCCAGGGCAAGATCATTTCCGACCCGTGCGATTCCTGCCACGGCGAAGGCCGCGTGGAAGAGTACAAGACACTGTCGGTGAAAGTGCCAGCTGGCGTCGATACCGGAGACCGTATTCGCCTCTCGGGCGAAGGCGAGGCGGGTACCCAGGGTGGTCCAACGGGCGACCTGTACGTGGTGATCAATGTGCGCGAGCACTCGATCTTCCAGCGCGACGGCAAGCATCTGTTCTGTGAAGTGCCGATCAGCTTTGTGGATGCGGCGCTGGGTGGCGAGTTGGAGATCCCGACCCTTGATGGTCGCGTCAAGCTCAAGATCCCGGAAGGCACGCAGACCGGCAAGCAGTTCCGTATCCGAGGCAAAGGCGTTGCGCCGGTGCGCGGTGGTGGTGCGGGCGACCTGATGTGTCGCGTGGCGGTGGAAACCCCCGTCAACCTGGGCCGTCGTCAGCGTGAACTGCTTGAGGAATTCCGCAGTTCGCTGGAAGGTGATGACTCCCACTCGCCGAAAACCACGGGCTTTTTCGATGGCGTGAAGCGCTTCTTCGGCGACCTGTAAGGAATTGAGTATGCGACGTATAGCCGTAATGGGCGCTGCCGGGCGCATGGGCAAGACGCTGGTCGAGGCGGTGCAGCAGCGCTCGCCGGCCTCGGGGCTGACCGCGGCGATCGTTCGCCCTGGCAGTACGTTGATCGGTGCGGACGCTGGTGAGTTGGCCTCGTTGGGGCGTATCGGCGTTTCGTTGTCTGGCAACCTGGAGCAGGTGGCTGACGAGTTCGACGTGCTGATCGATTTCACCCTGCCGGATGTGATGCTGAAAAACCTGGCTTTCTGCCGCAAGGCGGGCAAGGCGATGGTGATCGGCACCACCGGGTTGACGGCTGAGCAGAAGCAGTTACTGGTGGAGGCGGGCAAGGATATTCCTATCGTCTTCGCGGCCAACTTCAGCGTAGGCGTGAACCTGTCGCTCAAGCTGCTTGATCTGGCGGCGCGGGTGCTGGGGGATGAGGCGGATATCGAAATCATCGAGACCCATCACCGCCACAAGATCGACGCGCCGTCGGGCACCGCGCTGCGCATGGGCGAAGCAATTGCCGATGCGCTGGGTCGAGACTTGTCGAAAGTGGCGGTGTACGGCCGCGAAGGCCACACCGGTGCGCGCGCGCGCGACACCATTGGTTTTGCAACCGTGCGCGGTGGCGATGTGGTGGGTGATCACACCGTGTTGTTCGCCACCGAGGGTGAGCGCCTGGAAATCACGCATAAAGCGTCCAGTCGCATGACGTTTGCCAAGGGGGCGGTACGTGCTGCGCTTTGGCTGGACGGTCGTGCGCCGGGTCTCTACGACATGCGCGATGTGCTGGACCTGCACTAATCAGTAGCTAAAACGAGGGCTCAAGCTTATGCTTGGGCTCCGTTTTTACCCGCTAAGCGACGTCCTGTCGCATTCCCCTGCCTTTTAGGCTCATTAGCGGTGGACCAAAAAAGCCTTTTTCTGTAAGCTACAGCTTTAGTGTGTCCACTAAAAGCGCGCAGAATAATTCAGTGAAGAAGCGGGGTGACGTGTCCATACGTCACTCCGCTTTTTTACAACCTGCGATCGCCCTTTCAGGCTTTATTTACGGGAGGTCTTCTTGACTAAGCCAGCCATACTCGCCCTTGCTGATGGCAGCATTTTTCGCGGCGAAGCCATTGGAGCCGACGGTCAAACCGTTGGAGAGGTGGTGTTTAACACTGCCATGACCGGCTATCAGGAAATCCTTACCGATCCTTCCTACGCCCAACAGATCGTCACCCTGACCTATCCGCACATCGGCAACACCGGCACTACACCGGAAGATGTGGAGTCTGATCGTGTCTGGTCGGCCGGCCTGGTGATTCGTGACCTGCCACTGGTTGCGAGCAACTGGCGTAATACGATGTCGCTGTCCGATTACCTGAAAGCCAACAACGTGGTGGCAATCGCGGGTATCGATACGCGCCGCCTGACACGCATCCTGCGTGAAAAAGGCTCGCAGAACGGCTGCATCATGGTCGGTGACAATATTTCCGAAGAGGCGGCGATTGCCGCAGCGCAAGGCTTCCCAGGCCTGAAAGGCATGGACCTGGCGAAAGTCGTCAGCGTCAAAGAGAAGTACGAGTGGCGCTCCACCGTCTGGGACTTGAAGACTGACAGCCATGCGACCATCGATGCTGCCGAGTTGCCTTACCACGTGGTCGCCTACGACTACGGCGTGAAGTACAACATCCTGCGCATGCTGGTCGAGCGCGGTTGCCGCGTGACCGTCGTGCCGGCGCAAACCCCGGCCAGCGACGTGCTCGCCCTGCAACCGGACGGTGTGTTCCTGTCCAACGGCCCGGGTGACCCTGAGCCTTGCGACTACGCCATCCAGGCGATCAAGGACGTGCTGGAAACCGAGATCCCGGTATTCGGTATCTGCCTCGGTCACCAACTGCTGGCCCTGGCCTCGGGCGCCAAGACCCTGAAAATGGGCCACGGCCACCACGGTGCCAACCACCCGGTACAAGACCTGGACACCGGCGTCGTGATGATCACCAGCCAGAACCACGGTTTTGCGGTAGATGAAGCCACCTTGCCGAGCAACGTGCGCGCCATCCACAAGTCGCTGTTCGACGGTTCCCTGCAGGGTATCGAGCGCACCGACAAGAGCGCGTTCAGCTTCCAGGGCCACCCTGAAGCCAGCCCGGGCCCGAACGACGTAGCGCCGCTGTTCGACCGTTTCATCAATGAGATGGCCAAGCGACGCTGACTGAGCGGCTTGCGGGCGGCCCCGAATTTCGGCGGCCCTCGCGGGCTTTTCAAAGATTGTTCAAGACGGCTTGCCGACTGACCTGCGGATTTGAGTGACAAACCCATGCCAAAACGTACAGACATAAAAAGCATCCTGATTCTCGGCGCTGGCCCGATCGTGATCGGCCAGGCCTGCGAATTCGACTACTCCGGCGCCCAAGCCTGTAAAGCCCTGCGCGAAGAGGGCTATCGCGTCATCCTGGTGAACTCCAACCCGGCCACCATCATGACCGACCCGGCCATGGCCGACGCCACCTACATCGAGCCGATCAAGTGGCAGACCGTTGCCAAGATCATCGAAAAAGAGCGTCCGGACGCGCTGCTGCCAACCATGGGCGGCCAAACCGCGTTGAACTGCGCCCTGGACCTGGAGCGCGAAGGCGTCCTGGAAAAGTTTGGCGTAGAGATGATCGGCGCCAATGCCGACACCATCGACAAGGCGGAAGACCGTTCGCGTTTCGACAAGGCCATGAAGTCCATCGGCCTGGCGTGCCCACGTTCCGGTATCGCCCACAGCATGGAAGAAGCCAATGCGGTCCTCGAGACCCTGGGCTTCCCGTGCATCATCCGTCCGTCCTTCACCATGGGCGGCACCGGTGGCGGTATCGCTTACAACCGTGAAGAGTTCGAAGAAATCTGCGCCCGTGGCCTGGACCTGTCGCCGACCAAAGAGCTGCTGATCGACGAATCCCTGATCGGCTGGAAAGAATATGAGATGGAGGTTGTCCGCGATAAGAAGGACAACTGCATCATCGTCTGCTCGATCGAAAACTTCGACCCGATGGGCGTGCACACCGGTGACTCGATCACCGTTGCGCCGGCACAGACCCTGACCGACAAGGAATACCAGATCCTGCGTAACGCCTCCCTGGCGGTGCTGCGCGAGATCGGCGTGGAAACCGGCGGTTCCAACGTCCAGTTCGGCATCTGCCCGAACACCGGCCGTATGGTCGTGATCGAGATGAACCCGCGCGTATCGCGTTCGTCGGCCCTGGCTTCGAAAGCCACCGGCTTCCCGATCGCCAAGGTCGCGGCCAAACTGGCCGTGGGCTATACCTTGGACGAGCTGTCGAACGACATTACCGGCGGCAAGACCCCGGCGTCCTTCGAACCGTCCATCGACTACGTTGTGACCAAGCTGCCACGGTTTGCCTTCGAGAAGTTCGCCAAGGCTGACGCGCGCCTGACCACCCAGATGAAATCTGTGGGTGAAGTCATGGCCATCGGTCGTACGTTCCAGGAATCCCTGCAGAAAGCCCTGCGCGGCCTGGAAGTGGGCGTTTGCGGCCTGGACGAAAAACTCGACCTGAGCAACCCGGAAAGCATGAGCGTGCTCAAGCGCGAGCTGACTGTGCCGGGCGCCGAGCGTATCTGGTACGTGGCTGACGCCTTCCGCGCCGGCATGACCGTCGAAGACATCTTCGGCATGAACATGATCGACCCGTGGTTCCTGGTACAGATCGAAGATCTGATCAAGGAAGAAGAGAAGGTCAAGACCCTGGGCCTGGCCAGCATCGACCGCGACATGATGTTCCGCCTCAAGCGCAAAGGCTTCTCCGACCAGCGTCTGGCCAAGCTGCTGGGCGTGACCGAGAAGAACCTGCGTACTCATCGCCACAAGCTGGAGATCTTCCCGGTCTACAAGCGCGTTGACACCTGCGCGGCCGAGTTCTCCACCGATACCGCGTACCTGTACTCCACCTACGAGGAAGAGTGCGAAGCCGCGCCGTCGGGTCGCGACAAGATCATGATCCTGGGCGGCGGTCCGAACCGTATCGGCCAGGGTATCGAGTTCGACTACTGCTGCGTCCATGCTGCTCTCGCGCTGCGCGAAGACGGCTACGAGACCATCATGGTCAACTGCAACCCGGAAACTGTTTCTACTGACTACGACACCTCCGATCGCCTGTACTTCGAGCCAGTGACCCTGGAAGACGTGCTGGAAATCGTGCGCGTCGAGAAGCCGAAGGGCGTGATCGTCCAGTACGGCGGCCAAACCCCGCTGAAACTGGCACGTGCCCTCGAAGCGGCCGGCGTGCCGATCATCGGTACCAGCCCGGACGCTATCGACCGTGCAGAAGACCGCGAGCGCTTCCAGCAAATGGTTGAGCGCCTGAACCTGCGTCAGCCGCCAAACGCCACCGTGCGCAGCGAAGATGAAGCCATCCGTGCAGCCAGCAAGATCGGCTACCCGCTGGTGGTGCGTCCGTCCTACGTACTGGGCGGCCGCGCGATGGAAATCGTCTACGAAGAAGAAGAACTCAAGCGTTACCTGCGTGATGCGGTGAAAGTGTCCAACGACAGCCCGGTGCTACTGGACCACTTCCTCAACTGCGCCATTGAAATGGACGTGGACGCGGTGTGCGACGGTACCGACGTGGTGATCGGCGCGATCATGCAGCACATCGAACAGGCGGGCGTTCACTCCGGTGACTCCGCGTGCTCGCTGCCGCCGTACTCGCTGCCGGCACACATCCAGGACGAGATGCGCGAACAGGTCAAGAAAATGGCCCTGGAGCTGGGCGTGGTCGGCCTGATGAACGTACAGTTGGCGCTGCAAGGCGAGGACATCTACGTCATCGAGGTCAACCCGCGCGCTTCGCGTACCGTGCCATTTGTTTCCAAGTGCATCGGTGTGTCCCTGGCGATGATCGCTGCTCGCGTGATGGCCGGTAAGACCCTGAAGGAAATCGGCTTCACCAAGGAAATCATTCCTAACTTCTACAGCGTGAAAGAGGCGGTGTTCCCATTCGCCAAGTTCCCTGGTGTGGACCCGATCCTGGGCCCAGAGATGAAGTCCACCGGTGAAGTGATGGGTGTTGGCGATACCTTCGGTGAAGCCTTCGCCAAGGCCCAGATGGGTGCCAGCGAAGTGCTGCCGACCGGTGGTACTGCGTTCATCAGTGTGCGTGATGATGACAAGCCACTGGTTGCAGGCGTGGCCCGTGATCTGATCAACTTGGGCTTTGAAGTCGTGGCCACTGCCGGGACCGCCAAGCTGATCGAAGCTGCCGGCCTGAAAGTGCGTCGCGTGAACAAGGTGACGGAAGGCCGTCCGCACGTGGTCGACATGATCAAGAATGACGAAGTCACCTTGATCATCAACACGACCGAAGGTCGCCAGTCGATCGCGGACTCCTACTCCATTCGTCGTAACGCCTTGCAGCACAAGATCTACTGCACCACCACCATTGCTGCTGGCGAAGCTATCTGCGAAGCGCTCAAGTTCGGTCCGGAAAAGACCGTACGTCGCTTGCAGGATCTACACGCAGGATTGAAGGCATGACCAAATACCCAATGACCGTCCAGGGCTTCAAGGCCCTGGAAGAGGAGCACGCCCATCTGACCAAGGTCGTACGTCCAAAGCTGAGCCAGGACATCGGTACGGCCCGCGAACTGGGTGACCTGAAGGAAAACGCCGAATACCACGCTGCTCGCGAGCAGCAAGGGATGGTCGAGGCGCGGATCCGTGATATCGAAGGCCGCCTGCAGAACTCGGTGGTTATCGACGTGACGACCATTCCGAAGACCGGCAAGGTGATTTTCGGCACTACCGTGGAAATCGCCAACGTCGAGACTGATGAAAGCGTGGTCTACCACATCGTTGGCGAAGATGAGGCTGACTTCAAACTCGGCAAGATCTCTGTCGGTTCGCCGCTTGCCCGCGCCTTGATTGCCAAGGAAGAAGGTGATGTGGTGGCTGTGAAGACGCCAGGCGGCGTGATCGAGTACGAGATCGTTGAAGTTCGCCACGTCTGAAAGGCGGCGCCCGCTCCGTGCAGGCGCCATGCTTTGGCAGCTCTCCCAGATGCTTTGGGTGGGTGGCCTGTGGTTGCTGCATATTGGTGTACTGCCGGCGCTGGGCCTGATTGGCTTGGCGCCGTTACTGATCGACGAGATCGATGGATTACTCAGTGCGTTGCTGGTGAGTTTTGCGGCGGCGTGCGTGACGCTCCAGGCGTTGGTGCTGGTCAAGGCCGAGGGTCTGGGGAGTTTGTGGCGGGATATTCGCGGGCAACTGCTGTTGATGGCGCTGTATGCATGCGCAATGTTTTGCGTGGTGCATGTCTGGTTGCCGGAAGCGTTGCGCTGGCAGCTATTCAGCTATCTTGTGCTAGGGTTCTCCGGCCTGGTGCTGGTTATACAGCCGGCGCCTGGGTGGAGTGGCGGGGCGCGCGAAGCACGCCCTTGACCCTTGTTGTCGTTTGACAACGATTACTTGAAGCGGTGTACGTTCGACAGTTGCTTGTTGACGCTGAAGTTCTTGCGATACAGCAGCGCCATCTTGCCGATGACCTGGACCAGGTCCGCTTTGCCCACCTTGCACAGCTCTGCAATGGCGGCCAGGCGCGCTTCGCGATCAAGGATGTTGACCTTGATCTTGATCAGTTCATGATCGTTCAGTGCACGTTCGAATTCGGCTAACACACCTTCAGTCAAACCGTTATCTGCCACAATCAGAACTGGTTTCAGATGGTGGCCAATGGATTTGTACTGTTTCTTCTGCTCTTGAGTGAGCGGCATAATCTGACCCCTGCGTCTGATCTTGTAAAAAGCGGCGGCCAGTTTACCCGAGCGAGTCCGGGACCGCCCAGTTAATCACGACCCGTTTTATTTTTCGAGGTGGCCCGTGGCCCGTTCCAAAACCAGCCTTAAGTGGCTACAAGAACATTTCAACGATCCTTACGTCAAAAAGGCGCAAAAGGACGGCTACCGTTCCCGGGCCAGCTACAAGCTGCTGGAGCTCCAGGACAAGGACAAATTGTTTCGCCCAGGCATGAGCGTGATCGACCTGGGCGCCGCCCCGGGTGGCTGGTCCCAGGTGGCCAGTCGTCTGATTGGTGGGCAAGGCCGCTTGATCGCTTCTGACATCCTGGAGATGGACAGCATCCCGGACGTGACCTTTGTGCACGGTGACTTTACCCAGGACGCTGTGCTGGCCGAGATCCTGGAAGCTGTAGGAAATTCGCAGGTGGACCTTGTGATTTCCGACATGGCCCCCAATATGAGTGGATTACCGGCTGTTGATATGCCGCGCGCCATGTTCCTGTGCGAGTTGGCACTGGATCTGGCGGGTCGGGTATTGCGTCCGGGGGGTGATTTCCTGGTCAAGGTCTTCCAGGGTGAAGGCTTCGACGAGTACCACAAGAACATCCGCAAGCTGTTCGACAAGGTTCAGATGCGTAAACCGGACTCTTCTCGTGACCGGTCTCGCGAGCAATACCTGTTGGCGCGGGGCTTCCGCGGCATCGAAGGCGCCGCCAGTGATGAGCGTCTTTAAAGGTTTGAAGGGAGTCGATAGGTTTTTTTATATCGCTTTCGTCACGAAGCTTTACGAATATTGTGTAGTCAAAGTTTCACAAAGGGTTACAGACGGCGCCTGCCAGTGTTGTAGGTAATGTAGTAAGTTAGGCCGGTGAATATCATGCGAAGCACGCGCCAGTAGCGGAGCTTGCTTCAGAGGGTAGTTAATTGAACGATATGGCAAAGAATCTGATCCTGTGGTTGATCATCGCGGCTGTCCTGGTGACGGTGATGAACAACTTCTCCAGCCCTAACGAGCCGCAGACCCTCAACTATTCCGACTTCATCCAGCAAGTTAAGGATGGCAAGGTCGAGCGCGTGGCGGTTGATGGCTACGTGATCACCGGCAAACGCAACGATGGCGACAGCTTCAAGACCATTCGTCCGGCAATTCAGGACAACGGTCTGATCGGCGACCTGGTGGATAACCACGTCGTTGTCGAAGGCAAGCAGCCTGAGCAGCAGAGCATCTGGACCCAGTTGCTGGTTGCCAGCTTCCCGATCCTGGTGATCATCGCCGTGTTCATGTTCTTCATGCGCCAGATGCAAGGCGGTGCGGGAGGCAAGGGCGGGCCGATGAGCTTCGGCAAGAGCAAGGCACGCCTGCTCTCCGAGGACCAGGTGAAAACCACCCTGGCTGACGTTGCCGGTTGCGACGAAGCCAAGGAAGAAGTGGGCGAGCTGGTCGAGTTCCTGCGCGACCCGGGCAAGTTCCAGCGCCTGGGTGGCCGCATTCCACGCGGCGTACTGATGGTCGGTCCTCCGGGTACCGGTAAGACCTTGCTGGCCAAGGCGATTGCCGGCGAAGCCAAGGTGCCTTTCTTCACCATTTCCGGTTCTGACTTCGTCGAGATGTTCGTCGGCGTCGGTGCCAGCCGTGTTCGCGATATGTTCGAACAGGCTAAAAAGCATGCGCCTTGCATCATCTTCATCGATGAAATCGACGCCGTTGGTCGCCATCGTGGTGCCGGCATGGGCGGTGGTCATGATGAGCGTGAGCAGACTCTCAACCAATTGCTGGTTGAGATGGACGGCTTTGAAATGAACGACGGGATCATCGTGATCGCTGCAACCAACCGTCCTGACGTCTTGGACCCTGCCTTGCTGCGTCCAGGCCGTTTCGACCGTCAGGTCGTGGTTGGCTTGCCGGATATCCGTGGTCGCGAGCAGATCCTCAAAGTACACATGCGCAAAGTCCCAATGGGTGACGACGTGGCTCCGGCCGTAATTGCGCGCGGCACCCCAGGCTTCTCCGGTGCCGACCTGGCCAACCTGGTCAACGAAGCTTCGTTGTTCGCTGCCCGTACCGGCAAGCGCATCGTGGAGATGAAAGAGTTCGAATTGGCCAAAGACAAGATCATGATGGGCGCCGAGCGCAAATCCATGGTCATGTCTGAAAAAGAGAAGCAGAACACTGCCTATCACGAAGCGGGTCACGCCATTGTCGGTCGCGTTGTGCCTGAGCACGACCCGGTCTACAAAGTGTCGATCATTCCTCGTGGTCGGGCACTGGGTGTCACGATGTTCCTGCCGGAAGAGGATCGCTACAGCCTCTCCAAGCGCGCACTTATCAGCCAGATCTGCTCGCTCTACGGTGGACGTATTGCTGAAGAGATGACCCTGGGCTTCGACGGCGTGACGACCGGTGCTTCCAACGACATCATGCGTGCCAGCCAGATCGCACGGAACATGGTGACCAAGTGGGGCTTGTCGGAAAAACTCGGTCCGTTGATGTATGCCGAGGAAGAAGGCGAGGTGTTCCTGGGTCGTGGCGGTGGCGGTCAGAGCGCCAGCTTCTCCGGTGAGACAGCCAAGCTGATCGACTCCGAAGTGCGCAGCATCATTGACCAGTGCTACGGCACGGCCAAGCAGATCCTGACCGACAACCGCGACAAGCTGGATGCCATGGCGGATGCGCTGATGAAGTACGAGACCATTGATGCCGACCAGATTGACGACATCATGGCTGGTCGCACGCCGCGTGAACCTCGCGACTGGGAAGGTGGTTCGGGCACCTCTGGCACGCCGCCAGTGGTTCAGAACGAGCGCCCTGAAACCCCGATCGGCGGTCCTGCAGCTGACCACTAAGGTTTGAAATGACTTCTGCGTTGTCCTCTACCCGGTTGCCTTGCGGCAACCGGGTTCTTGATTTGGCCCATACACATGTCATGGGCATTCTTAATGTAACCCCCGATTCCTTTTCTGACGGCGGCCGCTTCAGCCAGCTGGATGCTGCATTGCGCCACGCTGAGGCAATGGTGGCTGCGGGGGCGACCCTGATCGACGTGGGGGGTGAGTCGACTCGGCCTGGCGCTCGCCTGGTTTCTCCCTTGGAGGAGCTGGAGAGGGTTGCACCGATAGTCGAGCGCATTGCGCGTGAGCTGGATGTGATCATCTCGGTCGACACCTCGACGCCTGCCGTGATGCGCGAAACGGCGCGTCTGGGCGCGGGGTTGATCAACGATGTGCGCTCCCTTCAGCGCGACGGTGCCCTGGATGCCGCTGCTGCTACCGGGTTGCCGGTGTGCCTGATGCACATGCTGGGGGAGCCCGGGAACATGCAAGACAGCCCTCACTACGACGATCTCGTTGGCGAAGTGAGTGGTTTTCTCGCCGATCGGATGGCTCAATGCGCTGCGGCGGGGATTGCCGAGCAAAAAATCATCCTCGATCCCGGCTTCGGCTTCGCCAAGACCCTGCAACACAATCTAAGCCTGTTCAAGCATATGGAATCCCTGCATGACCTTGGTCGACCTCTTCTGGTCGGTGTTTCACGCAAGAGCATGATAGGGCTTGCGCTGAATCGTCCGGTGGGTGAGCGGCTGTACGGTGGTCTTGCACTGGCAGCGCTTGCAATAAGCAAAGGCGCGCGTATTTTGCGTGTGCATGATGTCGCCGAGACGGTGGATGTGGTGCGCATGATTGCCGCGGTAGAATCAGCCGAATAAGAATGATGGAGCACTTATGACTAAAAAATACTTTGGCACCGACGGTATCCGTGGTCGGGTCGGCGAATTCCCGATTACTCCTGATTTCATGCTCAAGCTGGGTTGGGCGGCGGGTATGGCGTTCCGCAGCATGGGCGCCTGCCGCATCCTGGTGGGCAAGGACACCCGTATCTCCGGCTACATGTTTGAGTCGGCACTGGAAGCGGGGCTATCTGCCGCGGGCGCCGATGTCATGCTGCTGGGGCCTATGCCGACGCCGGCAATCGCTTACCTGACGCGTACCTTCCACGCCGAAGCCGGTATTGTGATCAGTGCCTCGCACAATCCTCATGATGACAACGGCATCAAATTCTTCTCGGGCCAGGGCACCAAGCTGCCGGACGAGATCGAGTTGATGATCGAAGAGCTGCTGGATGCGCCGATGACCGTGGTCGAATCCAGCAAGCTGGGCAAGGTATCGCGTATCAACGACGCCTCTGGCCGATACATTGAATTCTGCAAGAGCAGCGTGCCGAGCAGCACCAATTTTGCCGGCCTGAAGATTGTGGTCGATTGCGCCCATGGTGCGACCTACAAAGTGGCGCCAAGCGTATTCAAGGAATTGGGTGCGGACGTGACGGTGCTGTCGGCCCAACCTAACGGCCTGAACATCAATGACAACTGCGGCTCCACGCATATGGAGCAATTGCAGGCAGCCGTCCTCGCTGAGCATGCCGACCTGGGTATTGCCTTTGATGGTGACGGCGACCGTGTGCTGATGGTGGATCACACGGGTGCCATCGTTGATGGTGACGACCTCCTGTTCATCATTGCCCGCGACCTGCATGAGCGCAACAAGCTGCAAGGGGGTGTCGTCGGTACGCTGATGAGCAACCTGGGGCTTGAGTTGGCCTTGGCAGACCTGGGTATCCCGTTCGTGCGCGCGAACGTCGGTGACCGATATGTGATTGCCGAGCTGCTCGAGCGTAACTGGCAGGTAGGTGGCGAGAACTCCGGGCATGTTGTCTGCTTCCAGCACACCACTACGGGCGATGCGATCATCGCTGCGCTGCAGGTGCTGCTGTCGTTGCGTCGTCGCGAAGAGAGTCTGGCCCAGGCGCGCCAGGCGCTGCGCAAGTGTCCGCAAGTGCTGCTCAATGTGCGTTTTGCCGGCGGTGAAAACCCGATCGAGCACCCGGCTGTCAAGGAAGCGTGCGAGCGCGTCACCGTGGCAATGGCGGGGCGTGGTCGAGTGCTGTTGCGCAAGTCTGGCACAGAGCCTCTGGTGCGCGTCATGGTCGAAGGTGATGACGAAACACAGGTTCGCGCCCATGCCGAGGACCTGGCAAAACTGGTAACTGAAGTTTGCGCCTGAATTCGGCTTGCCAGTGATGATGTGGTTGGGTAACATCTGCGCCCACTTTGACCGACGAGGTACAGCATGCGTCGCACTATGGTAGCTGGTAACTGGAAGATGCACGGTACCCGCGCCAGTGTCGCTGAGCTGATCAATGGCCTTCGTCACTTGGCCTTGCCTAGCGGTGTTGATGTAGCGGTTTTTCCGCCTTGCCTGCATATCAACCAAGTGGTTGATGGCTTGAAAGGCAAGTCGATCCAGGTCGGCGCGCAGAACTCTGCGGTGGAACCGATGCAAGGTGCGTTGACCGGTGAGATTTCGCCGAGTCAGCTGGTCGATGCGGGTTGTTCCTATGTGCTTGTCGGGCACTCCGAGCGCCGTCAGATGATGGGCGAGCGTGATGGAACACTCAATCGCAAGTTCGCAGCGGCACAGGCTTGTGGCTTGATTCCAGTGTTGTGCATAGGGGAGACCCTGGAGCAGCGCGAATCGGGCAAGACTCTTGAGGTTGTCTCGCGTCAGTTGGGCAGCATCATCGAGGAGCTGGGTGTTGGTGCGTTTGCCAACGCGGTCATTGCTTACGAGCCGGTCTGGGCCATTGGCACCGGGCTGACTGCTACACCGCAACAGGCGCAGGATGTGCATGCAGCCATTCGCGCGCAGTTGGCGGCAGAGAATTCTGAAGTCGCACAAGGTGTGCGTCTTCTATACGGCGGCAGCGTGAAGGCGGCCAATGCGGTCGAACTGTTCGGCATGCCGGATATCGATGGGGGGCTCATTGGTGGAGCTTCCCTGAATGCAGATGAGTTCGGTGCGATCTGTCGCGCCGCGGGAAACTGAAAAAATGCTGGAAACAGTCGTAGTCGTTTTTCATCTGTTGGCTGCCCTGGGCGTAGTTGCCCTGGTTTTGTTGCAACAGGGTAAAGGTGCGGATGCTGGTGCGTCTTTCGGTGCAGGTGCTTCAAATACTGTGTTCGGAAGCCAAGGTTCCTCTACCTTTCTTAGTAAGTTTACTGCTATACTTGCCGCCGGTTTCTTCATAACCAGCTTAGGGTTAGGTTACTTTGCTAAAGAGAAAGCTCATGTGCTGACTCAAGTAGGTCTCCCAAACCCAGCAGTGTTGGAAGTACCAAAAGCAAAACCGGCTTCTGATGATGTCCCGGTGCTTCAAGAGCAAAAGTCGGCTACTCCAGCGACTGACGTACCTCCAGCTCAAGAGCAGAAGTAAGAAGGGTTGTAAACGCTGTATTGCCGAGGTGGTGGAATTGGTAGACACGCAACCTTGAGGTGGTTGTGCCCATAGGGTGTAGGGGTTCGAGTCCCCTTCTCGGTACCAATTATCAGGAGAGCCCGCTGTTGCGGGCTTTCTTGTAGGTGGAAGGTTACATTGACCCTGTAAGGGATCGGTCGTATACTTCCGCCCCAGCTTTGTCGCGGGGTGGAGCAGTCTGGTAGCTCGTCGGGCTCATAACCCGAAGGTCGTCGGTTCAAATCCGGCCCCCGCAACCAGTTTTAGCGGAGCCCCTTTTAAGGGGCTTTTTGTTAGCTGGACACTTTCAACGCCGCTGTTCGACGGCGTTTCAAGGATGGGCGTTTCGCCCATTTTTTTATTTTGCACAGCATGCACATACATGCACGAGGGGGTTCAGGTGTCGAGCAAGCTAGAAGAGTTGCAGGCCTTGTTGGCCCCGGTGGTCGTGGCCCTAGGCTATGAATGCTGGGGTATTGAGTTTTCGGCTCAAGGTCGCCACTCAATGTTGCGCGTTTATATCGATAAAGAGGGCGGCGTGCTGGTGGACGATTGTGCCATTGTCAGCCGTCAAATCAGCGGTGTGCTGGATGTTGAAGATCCAATCTCCGTTGAATACACCCTCGAAGTTTCCTCGCCAGGCATGGAACGCCCACTGTTCACTATTGATCAGTTTGCAAAATTTGCCGGTGAACAAGTGAAGATCAAGCTGCGGTCTCCTTTTGAAGGGCGACGCAACTTTCAGGGCCTTCTGCGCGGTGTAGAAGAACAGGATGTCGTGGTGCAGGTAGAAGACCATGAATTCCTGTTGCCGATCGATATGATCGACAAGGCCAACATTATTCCCAGTTTTGACTGAGACGCGGATCCCGCGGATCCAATGGCTTGCGAAAGGCGAGGCGTACGATGAGCAAAGAAGTACTGCTGGTTGTTGAGTCGGTATCCAATGAAAAGGGCGTACCGGCAAACGTGATTTTTGAGGCGCTGGAGCTGGCTCTGGCCACTGCTACCAAAAAGCGTTTTGAAGACGAAGTTGATCTGCGTGTGGAAATTAACCGCCACACCGGTGCCTATGAGACTTTCCGTCGCTGGACGGTCGTCGAAGAAGCCGATCTTGATGATCCGGCCATCGAAACCTGGCCAAGCAAGGTTGCTGAAACGCATCCTGGCGCCAAGGTCGGTGATGTCGTCGAAGAAAAGATCGAATCGATCGAGTTCGGCCGTATTGCTGCACAGACTGCCAAGCAGGTCATTGTGCAGAAGGTTCGCGAAGCCGAGCGCGCTCAAGTCGTTGACGCCTATCGCGAACGCCTGGGTGAAATCATCTCTGGCACCGTGAAAAAAGTGACCCGCGACAACGTGATCGTCGATTTGGGCAACAACGCTGAAGCGTTGCTGGCCCGTGAAGACATCATTTCTCGCGAAACCTTCCGTGTCGGCGTGCGCTTGCGTGCGCTGCTCAAGGAAATCCGCACCGAGAACCGCGGCCCGCAGCTGATCCTGTCGCGTACCGCGCCGGAAATGCTGATCGAGCTGTTCCGTATCGAAGTGCCGGAAATCGCCGAAGGCCTGATCGAAGTCATGGCTGCGTCCCGCGACCCGGGTTCGCGCGCCAAGATCGCGGTCCGTTCCAAGGACAAACGCATCGACCCGCAAGGCGCTTGCATCGGTATGCGCGGTTCGCGCGTCCAGGCAGTGTCGGGCGAATTGGGCGGTGAGCGTGTGGACATCGTGCTGTGGGACGATAACCCGGCGCAGTTCGTGATCAACGCCATGTCGCCGGCTGAAGTGGCGGCAATTATCGTTGACGAGGATGCCCATGCAATGGACATCGCCGTTGGCGCAGACAATCTGGCTCAGGCCATTGGTCGTGGTGGTCAGAACGTGCGTCTGGCCAGCCAACTGACCGGTTGGACCCTGAACGTGATGACCGAATCGGACATCCAGGCTAAGCAGCAAGCTGAAACCGGTGACATCCTGCGCAACTTTATCGAAGAGCTGGAAGTCGATGAAGACCTGGCGCAGGTGCTGGTAGATGAAGGCTTCACCAGCCTGGAAGAGATTGCCTACGTACCGTTGGAAGAAATGCTCAACATCGACGGCTTTGACGAAGACACCGTCAACGAGCTTCGCGCTCGGGCCAAGGATCGTTTGTTGACTAAAGCCATCGCTACTGAGGAAAAGCTGGCAGACGCCCATCCGGCCGAAGACCTGCTCTCGCTTGAGGGTATGGACAAGGATTTGGCGATGGAACTGGCGGTGCGCGGCGTAATTACCCGCGAAGACCTGGCCGAGCAGTCTATTGACGATCTGCTCGACATCGACGGCATTGACGATGATCGTGCCGGCAAGTTGATCATGGCCGCCCGAGCCCATTGGTTCGAGTAACTAGGCGCGGCCTGAGGAGAGAAGTGCATGACGCAAGTCACGGTGAAACAACTGGCCGATGAGGTCAAAACACCGGTAGAGCGCCTGTTGCAGCAGATGCGTGAGGCAGGTCTGCCGCACACCGCCGCCGACGAAGGTGTGAGCGACAGTGAGAAGCAGTCTTTGCTGACTCACTTGAAGAGCAGCCACAAGGCGAAAGTGGAAGAACCGCGCAAGATTACATTGCAGCGCAAAACCACCAGCACCCTGCGTGTTGCTGGTAGCAAGAGCATCAGCGTTGAAGTACGCAAGAAGAAAGTCTTCGTACAGCGCAGCCCGGAAGAAATCGAAGCCGAGCGCAAACGCGAACTGGAAGAACGTCGCGCAGTAGAAAATGCTGCTCGTCAGAAGGCTGAAGAAGAAGCCAAGCGTCGCGCCGAAGAAGAAGCGCGTCGCCAGCCTGCTGCTGCGCAACCTGCTGCCACTGAAGCGGTCGCCGCACCTAGCGCCCCAGTAGAAGCTGTGCGTGAGGCCGCTCCGGTTGCCGCTGCACCGGCACCTGCTGCTGACGCCCGTAAACGCGACGAACCTCGTCGTCCGGACAAGCCACGTGCTGACGATAACAATCGTCGCGGTGGTGGTGGCGATGGCGAGCGCAAAAACGCTCCACATCGTGCTTCGGTCAAAGAGAAAGCGCCTGCTCCACGCGTTGCTCCACGCACTACCGACGAAGAAAGCGATGGCTTCCGTCGTGGTGGTCGCGGCAAGGCCAAGCTGAAGAAACGCAACGCCCACGGTTTCCAGAGCCCAACCGGCCCTGTCGTGCGTGAAGTGAAGATCGGCGAGACCATCACTGTGGGCGATCTGGCCCAACAGATGTCGGTCAAGGCAGCTGAAATCATCAAGTTCATGTTCAAGCTGGGTACTCCGGCCACCATCAACCAGGTACTGGATCAGGAAACTGCCCAACTGGTTGCTGAAGAGCTGGGCCACAAAGTGACCCTGGTCAGCGACACCGCCCTGGAAGATTCCCTGGCCGAGTCCCTGAAGTTTGAAGGTGAGGCGGTTTCCCGTGCACCGGTCGTGACCGTAATGGGCCACGTTGACCACGGTAAAACGTCCCTGCTCGACTACATCCGTCGTGCCAAGGTTGCTGCGGGCGAAGCCGGCGGTATCACCCAGCACATCGGCGCTTACCACGTTGAAACCGACCGTGGCATGGTGACGTTCCTCGATACTCCTGGTCACGCCGCGTTTACCGCAATGCGTGCCCGTGGTGCCAAGGCGACCGACATCGTGATCCTGGTGGTTGCAGCGGACGATGGCGTGATGCCACAAACCATCGAAGCCGTTCAGCATGCCAAGGCAGCTGGCGTTCCGTTGGTTGTCGCTGTGAACAAAATCGACAAGCCGGGCGCCGATCTCGATCGCATCCGTAGCGAACTGTCGGTTCACGGCGTGACGTCCGAAGAGTGGGGTGGCGACACTCCATTCGTACCGGTCTCCGCGAAGATGGGTACCGGCGTTGACGAGCTGCTCGAAGCTGTTCTGTTGCAAGCCGAAGTTCTGGAACTCACCGCTACTCCATCGGCTCCAGGCCGTGGCGTTGTGGTTGAATCCCGTCTCGACAAGGGCCGTGGCCCGGTTGCGACCGTCCTGGTTCAAGACGGTACCCTGCGCCAAGGCGACATGGTGCTGGTCGGTTCGAACTACGGCCGTGTGCGTGCCATGCTCGACGAGAACGGCAAGCCAATCAAGGAAGCAGGTCCTGCTATCCCGGTCGAGATCCTCGGCCTGGACGGTACCCCGGACGCTGGTGACGAGATGAGCGTAGTTGCCGACGAGAAGAAAGCCCGTGAAGTGGCTCTGTTCCGTCAAGGCAAGTTCCGTGAGGTCAAGCTGGCCCGTGCTCACGCCGGCAAGCTGGAAAACATCTTCGAGAACATGGGCCAGGAAGAGAAGAAGACGCTTAACATCGTCCTCAAATCTGACGTACGTGGTTCCCTCGAAGCGTTGAACGGCGCCTTGAATGGCCTGGGTAACGACGAAGTGCAAGTGCGCGTTGTCGGTGGCGGTGTCGGTGGTATCACCGAATCCGACGCCAACCTGGCACTGGCTTCCAACGCTGTACTGTTCGGCTTCAACGTGCGTGCCGATGCTGGCGCTCGCAAGATCGTCGAGCAGGAAGGCCTGGACATGCGTTACTACAACGTCATCTACGACATCATCGAAGACGTCAAGAAAGCCCTCACCGGCATGCTTGGCAGCGACGTCCGGGAGAACATCCTGGGTATCGCCGAAGTACGTGACGTGTTCCGCTCGCCGAAATTCGGCGCGATCGCCGGCTGCATGGTTGTCGAAGGCACCGTGTACCGTAACCGTCCAATCCGTGTACTGCGTGAAGACATCGTTATCTTCGAAGGCGAGCTGGAATCCCTGCGCCGCTTCAAGGATGACGCTTCTGAAGTACGTGCCGGCATGGAATGCGGTATCGGCGTCAAGAGCTACAACGACGTCAAGGTGGGCGACAAGATCGAAGTCTTCGAGAAGGTTCAGGTTGCTCGCAGCCTCTAACTCGCGCACTTCCGGAGCCACGCGGCGTGTGGGCATGCAAATGCCCCTCGCTGCGTACGGACTCTAAACGCAACGCCCGGTCTGGCTTTTGTCAGGCCGGGCGTTTGCCGCTTTCAGACCCCACGGGTTTCACCGTGTGGCAGTAACAGGTAACAAGACATGGCAAAAGAATACAGCCGTACCCAGCGTATCGGCGATCAGATGCAGCGCGAGCTGGCCCAACTGATCCGTCGCGAAGTCAAAGACCCTCGCGTTGGCCTGGTCACCATCACCGCCGTAGAAGTGAGCCGTGACGTGGGTCACGCCAAGATCTTCATCACCGTGATGGGGCAGGACAGCAGCGAAGAGATCGCGCAAAGCATCAAGGTGCTCAACTCGGCTGCAGGTTTCCTGCGCATGCAGTTGGCCCGTGAAATGAAGCTGCGCAGTGTTCCTCAGTTGCACTTCCACTACGACGAAAGCGTCGTGCGTGGTGCGCACCTGTCGGCACTGATCGAGCGCGCCGTGGCTGAAGACAGCCAGCATCCGTCCACACCTGAAGACGCCAAGGAGTAAGCGGTGGCTCAGGTCAAACGTATCCGTCGCAATGTCAGCGGCATCATTCTGCTCGACAAGCCCATTGGCTTTACCTCCAATGCTGCGTTGCAGAAGGTCCGCTGGCTGCTCAACGCCGAAAAGGCCGGGCACACTGGCAGCCTCGATCCCTTGGCCACCGGTGTACTGCCGTTGTGCTTTGGCGAGGCCACCAAGTTTTCGCAGTACCTGCTCGATTCCGACAAGGGTTACGAAACCCTGATGCAACTGGGCAAGACCACCACCACGGCGGATGCCGAAGGTGATGTTTTGCAGGTTCGCGACGTGACCGTTGGTCGTGCTGATATCGAAGCCGTTTTACCCGGTTTTCGTGGAGAAATCAGTCAGATACCGCCGATGTACTCGGCGCTCAAGCGTGATGGACAGCCTCTTTACAAGCTGGCACGTGCGGGCGAAGTAGTGGAGCGCGAACCGCGTTCTGTTACTATTGCGCGCTTGGAATTGCTCGCCTGTGAAGGCGACACCGCCCGGTTGGCCGTGGACTGCAGCAAAGGCACCTATATCCGTACCCTGGTGGAAGATATCGGTGAAAAGCTCGGTTGCGGCGCGTACGTTGCAGAACTGCGACGCACCCAGGCAGGTCCTTTCAGCCTGGCCCAGACCGTCACGCTGGAAGAGTTGGAAGCCGTACACGCCGAAGGCGGCAACGAAGCGGTCGATCGTTTCCTGATGCCATCGGACAGCGGTTTGCTGGATTGGCCATTGCTGCACTTTTCGGAGCACAGCGCGTTCTACTGGCTCAACGGCCAGCCGGTACGTGCCCCGGATGCCCCGAAGTTCGGCATGGTGCGGGTACAGGATCATAACGGTCGCTTTATCGGTATCGGTGAAGTGAGCGAAGACGGGCGCATCGCGCCACGTCGACTGATTCGGTCAGAATGACCGAACGAGTGTGGCTGTTAACAGGCACGGTCAACACTCATTTTTAGATACAGGGATTTGTCCCTGGCCTGTTGAAACTGCCCTTTGGGTGGTTTCCTGAAAAAAGGATTGCCTCATGGCTCTCGACGTTCAAGAAAAAGCACAAATCGTTGCTGACTATCAGCAAGCTGTTGGTGACACTGGTTCGCCAGAAGTGCAAGTTGCACTGCTGACCCACAACATCAACAAGCTGCAAGGTCACTTCAAGGCCAACGGTAAAGATCACCACTCCCGTCGTGGTCTGATCCGCATGGTAAACCAGCGCCGTAAGCTGCTGGACTACCTGAAAGGCAAGGATCTGGGTCGTTATCAGACTCTGATCGGTCGCCTGGGTCTGCGTCGCTAATAAGCGATTGCGCTAGAGGTTGGTTGTCTGCCGTGTGTCAGTGGGATTCCTGCTGGCCCATGGCAGGCTCCCAGCCTCAAGTTTTATCTGGATACACGTTTTACCCTGGACTAGCGTCGGGCCGATTCCCGGCATTGCCCAAGAATTTCGCAAGAAGACAAGTTCCCCAAGAGCCACAAAGAAGGTAGGACACCGTGAACCCGGTTATCAAAAAATTCCAGTTCGGTCAGTCGACCGTTACCCTCGAGACAGGCCGTATCGCCCGTCAAGCCTCCGGCGCAGTGCTGGTTACCGTTGACGACGACGTTACCGTACTGGTGACCGTTGTTGGCGCCAAGACCGCTGACCCGAGCAAAGGCTTCTTCCCTCTTTCTGTTCACTACCAGGAAAAGACTTACGCTGCCGGTAAGATCCCTGGCGGTTTCTTCAAGCGCGAAGGCCGTCCTTCCGAGAAAGAAACCCTGACTTCCCGACTGATCGACCGTCCGATCCGTCCGCTGTTCCCAGAAGGCTTCATGAACGAAGTGCAGGTTGTCTGCACCGTCGTTTCCACCAGCAAGAAGACCGATCCGGACATCGCTGCGATGATCGGTACCTCGGCTGCCCTGGCCATCTCCGGTATTCCTTTCGATGGTCCGATCGGCGCTGCCCGCGTTGCCTTCCACGAAAGCACCGGCTACCTGCTCAACCCGACTTACGAGCAACTGAAAGCATCGAGCCTGGACATGGTCGTTGCCGGTACCTCGGAAGCCGTATTGATGGTTGAATCGGAAGCCAAAGAGCTGACCGAAGACCAGATGCTGGGTGCTGTGCTGTTCGCCCACGACGAATTCCAGGCGGTCATCAAGGCTGTCACCGAACTGGCCGCCGAAGCTGCCAAGCCAACCTGGACCTGGGCTGCTGCCCCGGAAGCCACCGAACTGCTGGGTGCTATCCGCTCCGAGTTCGGCGCTGCCATCTCCGATGCCTACACCATCACCGTCAAGGCCGACCGTTACGCTCGCCTGGGCGAGTTGAAGGACCAGGTCGTGGCCAAGCTGTCCGGTGAAGAAGGCCAGCCTTCTGCCAGCGACGTCAAAGCTGCATTCGGTGAAATCGAATACCGCACCGTTCGCGAAAACATCGTTAACGGCAAGCCACGTATCGACGGTCGTGACACCCGCACCGTACGTCCGCTGAACATCGAAGTCGGCGTGCTGCCGAAGACTCACGGTTCGGCCCTGTTCACCCGTGGTGAAACCCAGGCCCTGGTCGTTGCGACCCTGGGTACTGCACGTGACGCACAGCTGCTGGACACCCTGGAAGGCGAGAAAAAAGACCCCTTCATGCTGCACTACAACTTCCCTCCGTTCTCGGTGGGCGAGTGTGGTCGCATGGGCGGTGCTGGTCGTCGCGAAATCGGTCACGGCCGTCTGGCCCGTCGTTCGGTTCAGGCCATGCTGCCGGCTGCTGACGTGTTCCCTTACACCATTCGTGTTGTGTCGGAAATCACCGAGTCCAACGGTTCCAGCTCCATGGCTTCCGTTTGCGGTGCTTCCCTGGCGCTGATGGACGCTGGTGTGCCGATGAAGGCACCGGTTGCCGGTATCGCCATGGGCTTGGTTAAAGAAGGCGAGAAGTTCGCCATCCTGACCGACATCCTGGGCGATGAAGACCACCTGGGCGACATGGACTTCAAAGTAGCCGGTACCGCCAAAGGTGTGACCGCGCTGCAGATGGACATAAAGATCAAGGGCATCACCGAAGAAATCATGGAAATCGCCCTAGGCCAAGCCCTGGAAGCGCGCCTGAACATCCTCGGCCAGATGAACCAGATCATTGGTCAGTCCCGTACCGAGCTGTCGGAAAATGCTCCGACCATGATCGCGATGAAAATCGACACCGACAAAATCCGTGATGTCATCGGTAAAGGCGGCGCGACCATCCGTGCGATCTGTGAAGAGACCAAGGCGTCGATTGACATCGAAGACGACGGCTCGATCAAGATCTTCGGCGAAACCAAGGAAGCTGCAGAAGCCGCGCGTCAGCGCGTTCTGGGCATCACCGCAGAAGCCGAGATCGGCAAGATCTACGTCGGTAAGGTTGAGCGCATCGTCGACTTCGGCGCATTCGTCAACATCCTGCCGGGCAAAGACGGTCTGGTTCACATCTCCATGCTGAGCGACGCTCGCGTTGAGAAAGTGACTGACATTCTCAAAGAAGGCCAGGAAGTGGAAGTGCTGGTACTGGACGTGGACAACCGCGGCCGTATCAAGCTGTCCATCAAGGACGTAGCAGCAGCCAAGGCTTCGGGCGTTTAATCACGCTTAAAGCTCACGCTGAAAAAAGGACTCTTCGGAGTCCTTTTTTTATGCCTGCGGGAAAAGGCCGAATAATCAGACGCTTACCAGGCTCCAAAAGCCGCAACTTGCATGCAGGGATGGCTGGCTTCATGCAAGTTGCACGATTCCGAAAATCACGCTATTTCATAACTTATTGTTTTGTAAGGATTTATTCTGCGATTCGGACTTGGCACACTGCCTGCAATAACCCTGTTAACGCTGCAGCATCAAGGTTCACACACTGCAGACTTTTAATAAAACAGGAGTTACTCGTATGAAGAAGTTCGCTCTCGCTACTGCTACCGCTCTGACCCTGGCCATGGGTGCTAATGTTGCCTTTGCTCAGACTTCCCAAGCCCCAATGACTTTGGCGGCCGGTGAAGTGACCAAGGCTAAAGAGTCCACCTCGGATACCTGGATCACCACCAAAGTGAAAGCTGACCTGCTGACCGAGAAAGGCATTCCGGGTTCGGACATCAAGGTTGAAACCAACAAAGGTGTGGTTTCCCTGTCGTCGACAGTTGCCATCTCTGACGCTCAGAAGGCTACTGCTGTAGCAATCACCAAGAAAATCAAAGGCGTAACCGCCGTTTCGGCTGACGGCCTGATGGCTGGCGGCGCGACCAAGGCTGACAACGTCGACAAAACCAAAAGCGCAGCAGCGGGCGCCAAAGAGTCCACCTCGGACACCTGGATCACCACTAAAGTGAAAGCTGACCTGGTCACCGAGAAAGGCATCCCAGGCACCGACATCAAAGTCGAAACCAACAAAGGCGTAGTGTCCCTGTCTTCGACCGTAGCGGTCACTGAAGCCCAGAAAACTACCGCGGTGAATATCACCAAGAAAATCAAAGGCGTTAAAGCTGTATCGGCCGATGGCCTGAAAGCAGAGTAACGCTAGAGGATTTCGTCTGAACTAGGCGGCAAAGAGTGAGCTAGTTATCCACTCGAAGTACCCCACAGGTTCATGCGACCGGCCACAAGGATGTGGTCATTAAAGGCCCCGACATTCGTGTCGGGGCCTTTTCTATGTCGGGTCGAAACGCAGTCCTTGGCCCAACGACTAAAGGAACTGGCTCTGGCTTGCCAGCGATGCAAACACCTCAGTCATGGAGTTGACTCGGGGTGATGCTATCGCCGGCAAACCAGCGTGTGGATCGGGACAGGTGTCGTTCAGGGATTATTCGGCATCCAGGTGCATGGGCGTGACGACCCGGCCGTCTTTTTCAGCCTGGCCCAGGTTGGCATCAATGAAGTACACCCGGTCGTCTTCCAGCTGGCCCTTGTCCACCAAGTAGTCCTTGATAGTGCTGGCGCGGTCCTGGCCCAGTTGGCGCAGCAACACATCGCTCGTGCTCCAGAACTTGATCACACCGTCCTTGAGCTTCGCAGTGCGCTCATCGCGGCTCAGGTCTTTCCATTCGGCTGGGGGTTGCTGTTTCAAGCGGGTGCGGTAGATACCTTCAAGCAGTGGCGCTTTTTCACTTTCTGGCACGACCAGCAAGGAGGCCTGGGCCGGCACCTTGTCACCACGACGTTGGAGCATTTTGTAGTAGTTGTACTGGTATTCGCGTTCCAGACGCTGCTCGGCGAGGAGCGGCCCATCGCTGCTGGCAGCGGCGGTGCCTTCGATTTCCAGGCGCAGGGTGGGGCGTTCTTTCAGCGCCTTGGCCAGCGTGTTCAAGGCGCCCTCGGCGTCTTTGTTCAACTCGCTGGAACCTGCGGCGAACGACACATTCCCAAGGTCTTCCGAGCCGCCACCGGCCACTAACCCACCAATGAACCTGAAGGGCGCTGTCGCTGCGCGCACTACCAGGTTACGCAGGGTCTGCCACACAATCGGCATCACGCTGAATTGCGGGTTATTCAGGTCGCCGGTCACCGGCAGTTCGATGGAGATCTTGCCATCGCTGTCCTTGAGCAGCGCGATCGCCAGGCGAATCGGCAAGTCCACGGCATCGGCGCTGTCGACTTTCTCACCCAGTTGCAATTGCTCGACCACCACCTTGTTCTCGGCCTTCAACTGGCCCTTGGTGATCACGTAATGCAAATCGAGGTTGAGGCGGCCCTTACGAATACGGAACCCGGCGAACTTGCCGGAATAGGGCGTCAGCGTGGTCAGCTCCACGCGTTTGAAACTGGTGGCGATGTCCAGCGCTGCCATTGGATCAAACGGGTTCACGCTGCCCTTGATCGTGACCGGCGCGTAGCGGTCCACCTTGCCCTTGATGTCGACGCTGGCCGGTTTGGCCTGGCGGCTGTCGATGGTGCCGATCTGCCCGTTGAGCTGTTGAATCGCCGTGGCGAAGTTGGGCGTGAGGCTGAAGTCGGCAAAGTTCGCCGAACCGTCGTTGATCGCAATCTGCCCGATACGAATGCCCAGTGGCTTGTCCTTGCTGGCGGGCTTGGGACTTTTGTCGGCCGGTTGCGCAATCAACAGGTCATCAACGTTGGTGGTACGGTCATCGTTAATCATGAAGCGTGCGTAAGGCTGTAGCAGGTTGACCTTGTCGATCGACAGGCTATCGCCGTGCTGGTAGTTCACGCCTTCGAGCACCAGGCGCTGCCATTTGAGGAAGTCGCGGGTCTTGAGGGTGTCCAGCGTGTGCAATTGGTCGACCTGCGCGCGGCCTGTGACCTGCAACTTCAGGGGGGCGGTGCTTTTCAGGTTCACATCGAGATTGCTGCCGAGCATGCCGCTGCGCAGTTCAAGGCGGATGAAAGGGCTGATATAGGACTGGGCAACCCGAAGGTCGATATCCTGGGTGTTCACTTTGAGCTTGGCGCTGACCGGGTTGAGGTTGACCTCGCCGGTCGCCTGGATTTTGCCTTGCTTGCCTACACCTGAGTCGACTTTCAGGGTAAACGGGCTCTGGTTGAGGCTATCGAAGTTCTGCACATCGACATTCAGCGGGCCCACTTCCAACGCGACCGCGGGCTTGGCCTGGCGGTCAGCCAGGTGTACCTGATAGTTACGCAGTTGCACGTCCTTGAGCAGTACTTGCCAAGGCTTGCTGGGGGCGACGGGCTCGGGTTTTGGCGAGTCGGCGGTGGCCGGTGCCGTTGCGGGCTCCGGCGCCTTGGCCGGTTTACTCGGTTGGCTGGCGAACAGTTTTTGCCAGTCCAGTTGCCCGTCGGCTTCAAGGGCCGCCCAGGTTTCCAGTTTGTTGCTGCGGATCTTGCCGACCACCACTTGCTGCTTGGCCAGGTCCACCGTGGTTTCGCTGACGTCCAGGCGCTCCAGGCGCACCAGTGGGCGACCGTCGGGTGCCTTGATGGCAAATGGCGCAATGCTGGCGGTGGTGTTGGTCAGATTCAGTTCGGTCTCTTTGGCCAGGCTGAACTTGTACTCGGTGCTGAAGTTGAGCACGCCGTCTTCAAGCACCAGTGGCAGCGCGTCACGCACATAGGGCCACCAGGCTTTCATCTTGCCATTGGTGACCTTCAGCGTGCCTTCGGAAATGATCGGCACCAGGCTGAAATTGCCTTTCCAGTCGATTTGCCCACCCTCAGGTCCGGCCGCCACGAGAGTCATGTCGGCATTGTCTTCAGGCAAGGTGCTGAGGTTTTTCAGCTCGAAGTCGAGGGTGTCGTAGAGGAATTCGATAGGTTCGCTTGGGCGTAGGTCCTGAAAGTGTACATAGCCGCCCGCCAGCTTGATGCTGTCGATACGCAATGGGAAAGGCTTGGCATCCGGATCCGTCGGGGTTGGCTCGCTGGGGGGCAGCTTGAACAACTGCGCCAGGTTCAACTGGCCGGACTTGTCGAACAACAACTCAGTCTTGGGCTTGTCCAGTTGCACATCGGCGAGGTGCAGGGCGCGGGTCCAGAGACTGTCGATCTGCAGGTTGGCGTAGAGGCGCTCGAAACCTACCTGTTCCTTGCCGGGCTCACCGATTTTCAGTCCCCATGCCGTCACTTCCAGGCTGAACGGGTTGAGCTCGATCCGCTCGATCCGCGCGGGCACCGTGGCGTAATGGGCCAGTTGCTGGTTGGCAATGCGAAGCGCGATACCGGGAAGGATCAAAAAGCCCAGCAAGCTGTACAGGGCAAGGGCGGTCAACAAGGCGCCAGCGGCGCGAATCAATCCTTTGGGCATGGGGTGACGCCATCTATGTCAAACAGGAGTGCCTTGGAGTATGGCACGGGTTTTCGGTTCCGAAGAGCGGGGCCCTTTGAGAAACCTCTTACAACTGAAGTATCAGGGTTTTCAGCGGGGGCTGTTGATCCTGCGAGGGAAAGTCCGCGCCTGGCGTCATGATTGTCCAGTCACGCACAGGGCGGCCGGCTTTTTCCGCGCAACGCAGGACCTGTTCGCGCCAGTCATCCATGCTGACTTTCGCCAGGTTGTTGCAGCAGATCAGCACGCCATTGTCGGCAGTGGCCAGCAGCGCAGGCTTGAGCAGGCTTTGGTAGTCGCGCAGCAGGTCGACGGTGCCGAATGCACTCTTGGCCCAGGCCGGTGGATCCAGCAATACCAGGTCGTATTGACGCGCTTCCAGGCGTGGATAACTTGGCAGCTTTTGCCCACGCCGCTGGGTGATCGGCAGGCCCGCCAGTTGGCGAATGGCCGGGAAATAGTCGGACTGCACGAATTCCATGGTCGGCAACTGCGGGTTCAGCAGGCCGTTCTCGCGCCCGACCGCCAGGTTGCCCTCGGCGAAGTCCAGGTTGCACACCTCGCGGGCCCCCCCGGCGGCCGCGCTCAGGCCAACGCCGCAGGTGTAGGCGAACAGGTTCAGCACGCTTTTGCCGGTACTGTGCGCCTTGACCCAGCCCCGCGTGTTGCGCAGATCCAGGAACAGCAGGGGATCTTGCCCGGCATGGCGTCCGCGCACGCGGTAATTGAGGCCCCACTCGTGGCCAACCAGGTCTTCCAGTGCTGCGGGTTCGGCGCGATACACCGTGTCTTCACGGTCGATGCGCGAATTGCCACGGGAGCGGTCGTTGTACACCAGCAACAATTCAAGTCCCATGGACTGGTTGACCTGTTGATGCAAGGCCAGCAGGTCTTCGGTTTCCAGGGATTGATGGAAGCTCTGCACCAGCAGTTGCGGGCCGTAGCGGTCGATGGTCAGGCCGCCCGCGCCTTCCTGGCTGCCATGGAACAGCCGGTAGCAGTCGGTGCCCTGGGCGTGCAGTTCGCTGAGCAGGTCTTGGCGATGATCGAGGGCGGCGCGCAGCGCCTGATTCAAGGAAGACATGGAGCGCGCCTTGCTGGGGAATTGAGGGCGCGAAGTTTAACAGCTATGCGCCGTCGCCTACATCAACCCCATCCGCCGATGGGCACGTTGTACCGAACCGTTGCGCATGGCCCAGCGCAGCATCGGTGCACTGCGTTTGACCCCGGCACGGATCATCTGGCGTTGCAGTGGGCTCTGGTGCTGTTCGAGCATGGCGCTGGCCCAATCCGGCAGCAGGTCGATGCCGGCCTGCATCATCAACGCGCCCAACGGCTTGGCCAGCAGGCTGGGGGAGGGCGCATTCAGAAGTAAACGCAGCACTTCGCGACTGCGGTCGTCGCACAGCAATTGTGGGCGGATGCGTGCCAGATAATCCGAAATTTCCTGCCGAGAACGCGGCACGTGCCGCGCGCCCAGCTGCTCGGCCACCAAGGCAATTTCACTGTAGTAACGGTCCTGGTCTCGACCGGACAGGTGTGGGTTGCGATAGCGCAAGTGCGCGGCCAGGAAGTTACTGACTTCCGCCACATGCACCCAGGTCAGCAGTTCCGGGTCGCTGGCGGCATAAGCCCGACCGTCCGGCGCATGGCCAACCACCTGAAGGTGAATGGTGCGCACTTTTTCGATCAGCCATTCGGCATCTTTACGCGAGCCGAAGGTGGTGCCGGAGATGAACTGCGAGGTGCGCCGCAAGCGTCCGAGCATGTCCTGGCGAAAATTAGAATGGTCCCACACGCCTGCCAGGGCCAGTGGGTGCAAGGCTTGCAGCATCAAGGCGCTGATGCCGCCGATGAGCATGCTGCTGAAGTCGCCATGGACTTGCCAGCTCACCGAGTCGGGACCGAACAGGCCTGGGTCGCCCTTGGGGTTTTCCAGGTCCAGTTGGCCCAGCGACAGGCCGGTCAGGCTCATCAACTGGGTTTCGATACGGCTGCGGATAAATTCCATGGCGACGTGGGGTTTCCTATCGGTTCAGGCGTTTGTCGATCAAGCCTTCGACTACGCTCGGGTCGGCCAGGGTGGAGGTATCACCGAGGCTGTCGAGTTCGTTGCAGGCGATCTTGCGCAAAATCCGGCGCATGATCTTGCCAGAGCGGGTTTTCGGCAAGGCCGGTGCCCATTGAATCAGCTCCGGCTTGGCGAAGCTGCCAATTTCCTTGCTGACCAGCTCCAACAGGTGTTTTTTTAGTGCGTCGCTGGGTTCCACGCCATTCATGGGGGTGACAAACGCATAGATGCCCTGGCCCTTGACGTCATGGGGATAACCCACCACGGCGGCCTCGGCGACCTGGTCGTGCAGCACCAGGGCGCTTTCTACCTCGGCGGTGCCGATGCGGTGACCGGACACGTTGATCACATCGTCGATGCGCCCAGTGATCCAGTAGTCGCCGTCTTCATCGCGCCGTGCGCCGTCACCGGTGAAGTAGTAGCCGGGGTAGGGTTTGAAGTAGGTGTCGATCATGCGCTGCGGATCGCCGTACACACTGCGGATCTGCCCCGGCCAACTGGCCTTGATCGCCAGCACGCCACTGCCGGCGCCGCTGAACTCCTTGCCGTGTTCATCCAGCAACACGGGCTGTACGCCAAACATCGGCTGGGTGGCGCAGCCAGGCTTGATCCGCTGCGCGCTGACCAAGGGGCTGAGCATGATGCCGCCGGTCTCGGTCTGCCACCAGGTATCCACAATCGGGCAGCGCTGTTCACCTACCGCATTGAAGTACCAGTCCCAGGCTTCCGGGTTGATCGGTTCGCCGACGCTGCCCAGCAGGCGCAGGCTGGCGCGGGAGGTGTTCTCCAGGGGGCCATGGCCTTCGCGCATCAGTGCACGCAAGGCGGTGGGCGCGGTGTAGAAGATGTTGACCTTATGCTTGTCGATCACCTGCCAGAAACGCGAACTGTCTGGGTAGCTCGGCACGCCTTCGAACATCAGCGAAGTCGCGCCATTGGCCAGCGGGCCGTACACGATGTAACTGTGGCCGGTGACCCAGCCCACGTCGGCGGTGCACCAGAACACTTCGCCCTCACGGTAGTCGAGCACGTATTTGAAGGTCATCGCCGCTTGCAGCAGGTAGCCGCCCGTGGTGTGCAACACACCCTTGGGTTTGCCGGTGCTGCCGGAGGTGTAGAGGATGAACAGCGGGTCTTCGGCGTCCATCGGCTCGGGCGGGCAGTTGTCGCTGGCGGCATCCAGGGCTTGTTGATACTGGATGTCGCGGTCTTTCACCCAGTTCAGGTCCGCCCCCGTGCGCGCCACTACCAGCACGGTGCTGACGTTGGGGCAACTGGCCAGGGCCTTGTCGACATTCTGTTTCAGTGCCACCGGCTTGCCGCCGCGCACGCCTTCGTCTGCGGTGATGACGGTTCGACAGTCGGCATCGAGAATACGGTCACGCAGGGCGTCCGGCGAGAACCCGCCAAACACTACCGAATGCACGGCGCCAATCCGCGTGCAGGCGAGCATGGCGTAGGCGGCTTCCGGAATCATCGGCATGTAGATGCATACCCGGTCGCTTTTCTTCACGCCACGGCTTTTCAGCACATTGGCCAGGCGGCTGACGTTCTGGTGCAGTTGGCGGTAGGTGATGCGGGAGGACTTTGCCGGATCATCGCCTTCCCAGATGAAGGCCGCCTGATCGGCGCGTTGCGCCAGGTGCCGGTCGATGCAGTTGTAGCTGACGTTCAGTTGGCCGCCGGCGAACCATTGCGCGGCACCGGTGTTGATGTCCGAGCGGTGAACGGTGTGCCAGGGAGTTATCCAGTCGAGAAAGCCTTTGGCTTGTTCAGCCCAGAAGGTCTCTGGCTGCTCGATGGATTGACGGTAGAGGCGCTGATAGTCCTCTTGACTGAGTTGCGCAGCCCGGCGGACGGCATCGGCGGTGGGGAACGTGCTGATATCGAACATGAGCGATCCTTATTCTTGTTTTTGCGACAAGTGATAAAGATGCACCCTGCCGGGGGAGGGTTCAAGGCCAACCTCCAAACGGACGTTGGCCCTGCAATACCTGTATCAGCCGCGGTGACGACCGCGGAAGTAGTTGATCAGGCCCTGGGTCGAAGCATCCTCGGCCGAGGTTTCTTCGGCGCCGGTCAGGCGGTTGTAGACGCCCTTGCCCAGTTCCTTGCCCAACTCCACGCCCCATTGGTCGAAGGCGTTGATGCCCCAGACCACGCTCTGCACGAACACCTTGTGCTCGTACATGGCGACGAGCGCACCCAGGCGGCGCGGGCTGATGCGCTCGACCACGAGGGTGTTGCTCGGACGGTTGCCCGGGATCACCTTGTGCGGTGCCAGCTTTTGCACTTCATCTTCCGGGATGCCTTTGTCGCGCAGCTCGGCTTCAGCTTCGGCGCGGGTCTTGCCGAGCATCAGCGCCTGGCTCTGGGACAGGCAGTTGGCGTACAGCCACTGATGGTGGTCGGACACGGGGTTGAAGCTGACGATCGGCACGATGAAGTCGGCCGGGATCAGTTGGGTCCCCTGGTGCAGCAACTGGTGATAGGCGTGCTGACCGTTGCAACCCACGCCACCCCAGATCACCGGACCGGTATCGGTCGCCACGGGGGTGCCATCCTGGCGCACGCTCTTACCGTTGGATTCCATGTCCAGCTGTTGCAAGTGTTTGGTGATATTACGCAGGTAGTGGTCGTACGGCAGGATCGCATGGCTCTGCGCACCCCAGAAGTTGCCGTACCACACGCCCAGCAAGCCCAGCAGCACCGGCATGTTGGCTTCGAATGGCGCGTTCTGGAAATGCTGGTCCATGGTGTAGGCACCGGACAGCAGCTCCTTGAAGTTGGACATGCCGATCGCCAGGGCAATTGGCAAACCGATGGCCGACCACAGCGAATAACGACCGCCGACCCAGTCCCACATCGGGAAGATGTTTTCTTCGCGAATACCGAAAGCCACGGCTGCCGCGTTGTTGCTGGACACGGCGATGAAGTGGCGGTACAGCTCGGCTTCCGAGCCACCCTGCGCCAGGTACCAGGCACGGGCGGCCTGGGCGTTTTTCAGGGTTTCCAGGGTGTTGAAAGACTTCGACGAGACGATAAACAGCGTGGTCTCGGCGCGCAGCTTCATGGTCAGCTCGTGGAACTCGCTGCCATCGATGTTCGCCAGGTAGTGGCAGCGCACGCCCTTGTGGGCGTAGGACAACAGCGCTTCGGAGACCAGCTCCGGGCCGAGGAACGAGCCACCGATACCGATGTTCACCACGTCGGTGATCGGCTTCTCGGTGTAGCCGCGCCACAGGCCGTCGTGGATGCGGCCGACCAGGTCAGTGATCTGGTTCAGCACCTTGTGCACGTCCGGCATGATGTTCACGCCGTTCACCGACAACTTGTCGCCTACCGGGCGGCGTAGGGCAGTGTGCAGGGCAGGGCGACCTTCGGAAGAGTTGACCGGCTCGCCGGCGTACAGCGAGTTGATCGCGTCTTTCAGGCCGACTTCATTGGCCAGGCCCACGAGCAGGTCGCGGGTTTCGCTGGTGATCAGGTTTTTCGAGTAATCGAGGAAAAGTCCGCAGCTGCTCAAGGTGAACTGGGAGAAACGCTGAGGATCGGCATTGAACGCTTCGCGCATGCTGAAATCCTGCATGGCTTGGCGATGTTGATTGAGCGCTTGCCAGGCGGGCAGAGCGGTAACGTCATGAGGAGTGCGGTAGTACGCCATCGCTGCGGGTTTCCTTTTATTACGGGGACTGCCTTTAGGACACTTCTAGGCCCGGAACGTCCAGTCTTTCATCAAGTAATGGGTTCCAGACAGCGCTAACCATAGCGCAGGGCGATTACATTAAACCTAGCGAGTCGATATGTCTTGGCTTTGTCTGCGCTCAGGCCGGTACTTTTTTATACCGGCACTTTTTATCTACGCAGCGAGGAGGGCAACGGGGAGGGGTCAGTCGAGGGTCAGATGCAGGTTGTCGATGAGGCGGGTGGCCCCTAGATAGGCGGCTACCAGAATCACGATATCGCGGTCCTCGGGTGTGGCTGGGCGCAAATGCACGCCCTGGCGCACTTCGAGGTAATCCAGGCGCAACCCGGCCGCTTCGATCTGTGACACGTGTTCGGCGCGCAGCCTGGCAAAATCGTGGTCACCGGCTTTGATCGCTGCGCCGATCTGGCTGAGGCTGCGGTACAGCACCGGGGCAATGGCGCGTTGCTCATCGGTGAGGTAGCCGTTGCGCGACGACAGCGCCAGGCCGTCGTCG
Organism: Pseudomonas sp. MYb13; assembly: GCF_002980075.1. Taxonomy (NCBI): domain Bacteria; kingdom Pseudomonadati; phylum Pseudomonadota; class Gammaproteobacteria; order Pseudomonadales; family Pseudomonadaceae; genus Pseudomonas; species Pseudomonas sp. MYb13. The sequence goes on from NZ_PCQI01000014.1 coordinate 117,838, forward strand.
GCACGCACGGTGGGCTCGCCGATGATCTGGATGGGCATGTTCAAGTCGTGGACCATGGCGCGGATCACCGCCAGTTGCTGGTAATCCTTCTGGCCGAACACGGCGATGTCCGGCTGGACCATGTTGAACAGCTTGCTGACCACCGTCGCCACGCCTTCGAAGTGCCCCGGACGGCTGGCGCCGCACAGGCCTTCAGACAATTGCGGGACGCTGACGCGGGTCTGGCCGGTCATGCCGCCGGGGTACATTTCCTCGACGGTGGGCGCGAACAGCAGGTTACAGCCGGCTTGCAGCAGCTTTTCCTGGTCGGCGGCGAGGGTGCGCGGGTATTTGTCCAGGTCTTCGCCGGCGCCAAACTGCAACGGGTTGACGAAAATGCTGGCCACCACGAAGTCGGCCTGCTGGGCGGCCTTGGTCACCAGGGTGGCGTGGCCGCTGTGCAGGTTGCCCATGGTGGGCACGAAGCCAATGCGCTTGCCGGCGCTGCGGGCGTGGGTCACGGCAGCGCGTAATTCACGTACGGTTTTTACGGTGTTCATGCAGAGAATCCGTGTTCGGCGCCAGGGAAGGTCACGCCTTTGACTTCAGCGACGTAGGCGCTCAATGCGTCGTGGATACTGGCCTGGCCAGCCATGAAGTTCTTCACGAACTTTGGCACGCGGCCGCTGATCGACAGGCCGAGCATGTCGTGCAACACCAGCACCTGGCCATCGGTGGCGGAACCCGCGCCAATACCGATCACTGGCACTTTCACGGCCTGGGTGATCTCAGCGGCCAACTCGCTCGGTACGCACTCCAGCAGAATCATGGCCGCGCCGGCTTGCTCCAGGGCAATGGCATCAGCACGCATCTGGCGCGCCTGGGCTTCATTGCGGCCTTGTACCTTGTAGCCGCCGAGGATGTTCACCGACTGCGGCGTCAGGCCCATGTGTGCGCAAACCGGCACGCCGCGCTCTGCCAGCAGGCGAATCGACTCGGCGAGCCACACGGCGCCTTCGACTTTGATCATGTGCGCACCGGCTTGCATCAGCTTGCCGGCATTCTGGAAGGTCTGTTCGAGCGTCGCGTAACCCATGAACGGCAGGTCGGCGATGATGAAGGCGCCATCGTTGCCGCGCTTGACGCTGGCGGTGTGGTACGCAAGTTCATCGGTGGTGACGGGCAGGGTGCTGTCATTCCCTTGAAGAACCATGCCCAGGGAGTCGCCCACCAGCAGCACTTCAACCCCGGCCTGGCAACTGGCGTGGGCGAAGGTGGCGTCATAGCAGGTCAGCATGGTGATTTTTTCACCTTTGAGCTTGAGGCTCTGCAAGGTGGTCAGGGTAATGTCTGGCATGAAAAGGGTCCTCGTTCAGGCGCTTGGAAACAGCGAGTAACGCGCGTGAGTCTTCGTTTATACAGGCGCACTGTCTTGAGAGCAGTGCTTATAAGGCCTGGATTGCGCCCTTTAGCGCCGGGTTGGCGGCAGCGGGACGCCTATAGTCGTGAGGAGGACACGGGAAGTCAATTGGATGTGTTACCGCATTGTTACGATGGCGGTGTTACCGCTGTTACTGACGCGATTCAGCAACTTGAGCGCCGTTTTCCAGCGACGGGAGATTGCACTGTGGGAGCAGGCCAGCCCGCGCCCACATCGACCGAGTCAGTCTTGGGGGAGGCGCTCCAGCCCGACAAACGGGCAGTCGGCAAGTAAGTCGCGCAGGGTCTGGCCGTCAGGCAATGACAGGGTGGCGGGCGCCAGTTCCGCCAGCGGGTACAGCACAAACGCGCGCAGATGCATTTGGTAATGGGGCACTTTGAGGCGCGGCTCGTCGATCAGGCGATCGCCAAACAGCAGGATGTCCAGGTCGAGCGTGCGCGGGCCCCAGCGCTCAAGGCGTTCGCGGCCTTGATCGTTCTCGATGGCTTGCAGTGCATCGAGCAGTGCCAGGGGCGCAAGGCTGCTGTCCAAGGCGGCCACCGCATTGGTGTAGCGCGGTTGGCCCGGCAGCAGTGAATCACTTTGATAGAAGGCCGAGACACCGGCGACGGTGGTGCCTGGCAATTGCGCCAGCGCGCCGATAGCACTGCGCAATTGCTGATCCGGGGCAGCCAGGTTGCTGCCCATGCCGATGTAGATGCGTTCCACGTTTATTCGCCCGCAGCGCCCGAGGCGTCAGCAGCGCTGCGCTTGCGCTTGGTGCCACTGCGACGACGCTTCTTCGGCCCAGCGCCGTCGCCGTCGCCCTTGCTGCCGAGGTCGCGGATCATGTCGCGGCGTTCGCTGTCGTTGGCATCCTGGTAGTCGGTCCACCATTCGCCCAGCCCATCGGTCTGCTCGCCTGCGCTTTCACGCAACAGCAGGAAGTCATAGCCGGCGCGGAAGCGCGGGTTGTCCAGGAGCAGGTCGGCACGTTTGCCGCTGCGGCGCGGCAAGCGTTCCTGCATGTCCCAGATCTCGCGGATCGGCAGGGTGAAGCGTTTCGGAATGGCGATGCGCTGACACTGCTCGGCGATCAACTCATGCGCGGCTTCCTGCATGGCCGGGATCGGCGGCATGCCACGCTCTTGCAGGCGCAGGACGCGTTTTGGCAGGGCTGGCCACAACAGGGCGGCAAACAGGAACGCCGGGGTAACCGGCTTGTTCTGCTTGATGCGCAGGTCGGTGTTGATCAGCGCTTCGCTGATCAGGGTGTGGGTGTACGTCGGGTTGTATTCCAATGCCTCGGCGCTGGCCGGGAACAGCGGATCGAACAACTGCAGGTCCACCAGCATTTCGAAGGTGTCGGCGGCGTAGCCCGAGAGGAACAGCTTGAGCACTTCTTCGAACAGGCGTGCCGAAGGGATCTCACGCAGCATCGGCGCCAGGTCGCGAATCGGCGCGGCAGTGTGTTTCTCGATGCCGAAGTTCAGCTTGGCAGCGAAACGCACAGCCCGCAGCATGCGCACCGGGTCTTCCTGATAGCGCTGGACCGGGTCGCCGATCAGGCGGATCAGGTTGTTGCGAATATCGTGTACGCCATTGGCGTAATCGAGGATGCGCTCGCTGACAGGGTCGTAATACAGGGCGTTGATGGTGAAGTCGCGGCGCTGCGCATCTTCTTCAAGGGTGCCGTAGACGTTGTCGCGCAAAATGCGCCCGCTCTCGTTGCGGGAGGACTGGTTGGTGTCTTCCTCTTCGTCGTTTTGCGGGTGGCCTGCTCGGAACGTCGCGACTTCGATGATTTCGCGACCGAAGTGGATATGCACCAACTTGAAGCGCCGACCGATGATCCGCGCGTTGCGGAATTCAGCACGTACCTGCTCAGGTGTGGCGCTGGTGGCGACGTCGAAGTCCTTGGGCGTGATATTGAGCAACATGTCGCGTACGCACCCGCCCACCAGGTAAGCCTGGTAGCCGGCGTTCTGCAACCGTTCGACGATGTTCACTGCATAACGGCTGAATTGAGCACGTTGCAGCGAATGCTGGCTGCTGTTGAGCACTTCAGGCGTGCTGCGTTTGTGTTGCGTACGACGCAAGGGAGAACGGAATGACTGGAACAACTTCTTCAGCATGGGATGCACTGTTTGAAGGAATGTTCGGCCATAACGAAGAATGACCGCATGATGGGCCGGGATTCTAGCATTTAGTCAGGGGATGGTGTAGGAACAAGCTACAGGCATTGCGCCATAAGCCTTTGCGGTGAATCACGAAAGCCAAATCCCGGAAACTACAAGGGGAGCCGAAGCTCCCCCAGAAGTAGTTGCGTGCTCTATTTTTATTATTGATTTCGGGCTTCTTGTTTTTGTTGATCGCCCTCGCCATGAAGCTTGACCTTCACGACACTCCCAATCGGGAGTCAAGAGCAAACGGATTGCTTTGGTCGCTGTGTTGCTGATCTACGATCCAACCAGTTCAGGCTCTGCCTTAGGGCAGTTTTTGTTGTTCTCGGCCTGGTTGCGGGGCAAGCCCCAAATGCAACGCCTCTCCAAAAGAATCAGTTAGCTGCGCCTCCGCCGTGTTGTTTTTGTTATGCGTGAGTCGATTCGTCTTATTTTTATTGTCTTGTACAAAGCTTGTTATTGTTTTTGTACTAAGCATATAGCAGGGTGCGTGCCAACTTTTGCACCACCCAGTAAAACCGGGGGTTTCAGGTGGTTTCGGGTTTTTGACGGACCAAAAAAAGCCGGGGCTTCGTTACCGTAAGCCCCGGCTTTTGTTACGCGAAATATCCGCGGTAACAGTTTTTTCACATCGGTGGGTGTTACCTGTGGGGGCGCACCCTCAACTCTCGCTCGCCACACCGGTCTTGCGCCGAGGAATGCCCAGGCGCTGGCGGCGTTCCCACAGGCACTTACGGCTCACGCCCAGCTTGCGCGCCAGTTCGGTCTCAGTCATATGGTCCTGATGCTCAAGGACAAAATGCTGGAAGTAATCTTCCAGTGACAGATCTTCCGTCGGCTCATGGCTGGTATTGCTACCGCCGCCTTGCTGAGGGGCCAGGCCGATGAAGTCGTCATCCTCCAGGTCACTGAGCTCGATATCGATTCCCAGCAGTTCGGCGGAAATTTCCGGGCTTTCGGACAGGATCACGGCGCGCTCGACCGCGTTTTCCAGCTCCCGCACGTTACCCGGCCACGAGTAATGCCGAATGGCCTGCTCGGCGTCCGGCGCGAACTTCAGGTCGGTACGGTTGATGCGCGCGCTCTGGCGCAACAGGAATGCGCTGGCGATTTCGTTGACGTCGGCGCCACGCTCGCGCAGGGCCGGCAGTTTGAGCGCGATCACGTGCAGGCGGTAATACAAGTCCTCACGGAACTGGCCGATCTTGGCCAGGCTCTTGAGGTCTCGGTGAGTGGCCGCGATCAGGCGCACATCAACCTTTTGCGATTGCACCGAGCCCACGCGGCGAATCTCGCCTTCCTGAAGCACGCGCAACAAGCGCGCCTGGGCTTCCAGGGGCAGCTCGCCGATTTCATCGAGGAACAACGTGCCGCCGTCCGCTGCTTCCACCAGGCCCGCACGCCCGGCGCTGGCGCCGGTGAACGCGCCCTTCTCGTGGCCGAACAGTTCGGACTCGATCAGGGATTCGGGGATCGCCGCACAGTTCACCGAGATCATCGGCGCCTTGGCACGCTTGGACAGGTTGTGCAGGGCGCGCGCCACCAGTTCTTTACCGGTGCCTGACTCGCCCTGGATCAATACATTGGAGTCGGTGGGCGCGACTTTGCGGATCTTGCTGTACAGGTCCTGCATCGGTGGGCAGGAGCCGATGATGCCGATCTCACCGTTGCTGTTGTCGACGCCGGGCTTGTCGGCCGTTTTCCCTGCAGGACGTTGCTCGGCAGGCGCGCTGCTGGCCGACTGACGGTCACGCAGGATACGGGCTACCGCCTGAAGCATCTCGTCATGGTCGAAAGGCTTGGCGATGTAGTCCACCGCGCCCATCTTCATGGAGTCCACTGCCGAACGCAGGCTGGCATAGCTGGTCATGATCAGCACCGGGGTGCCCTGGCCAAGCTTGATCAACTCGGTGCCAGGCGCGCCAGGCAGGCGCAGGTCACTGACAATCAGGTCGAACGTGGGAATGCTGAAACGCTCCTGGGCTTCCTGCACCGAGCCGGCTTCGCTGACCTGGTACTGATTTCGTTCAAGCAGGCGACGCAAGGCAGAGCGGATAATGGTTTCGTCTTCGACGATCAAAATGTGCGGCATTGATTCAATTCTCTCGACGGTCTCAGTTCACAGCGGACGTCGCTTCGACATGACGCGGCAAGGTCACCCGAATACGGGTGCCGCGTTGGCTTTCGGTGTCAGCCGGGCTGTCGATGGTGATTTGTCCATAATGCTCTTCAACGATGGAATAGACCAGTGCAAGGCCCAGACCGGTACCTTCACCTGGGTCCTTGGTGGTGAAGAAGGGTTCGAACAATCGGTCCATGATGTTCTGTGGAATACCGCTACCTTCATCTTCGACGATCAGATCGACCGTATGTTCGAAAGCCTCGGTCTTGACGCGTACCGCGCCGCCGGCAGGCGTTGCGTCACGGGCGTTGGACAGCAGGTTGATCAGCACTTGGGCCAGGCGCTGTGAGTCGCCATCGACCCAATGGTCGGGGTCGCACAAGTTGAAGAACTGTACTTCGAAATTGCGCCGGTTCAAGGCCAGCAGCCCGATGGCATCCTGTGCCACTTCGGCCAGGCACACGGCTTCGTCCTGGTTCTGATGGGCCCCCGCGTGGGCAAAGCTCATCAGCGACTGCACGATGCGTGACACACGCTTGGTCTGTTCGAGGATCTGCCCGCTGATCTCGGTGATCTCGCCGTCTTCTTCACGTTCTTCCCGCAGGTTCTGCGCCAGGCAGGCGATGCCGGTGATCGGATTGCCGATTTCATGCGCCACGCCCGCGGCCAGTCGCCCAATACTGGCCAGGCGCTCGGAATGCACCAGCTTGTCTTCGAGCATCTGGGTCTCGGTCAGGTCTTCCACCAGCAGCACCAGGCCGCTGTTACCGGGCGCCAGGGGCTCGTCGATGGCGGCCTTGTGCAGGTTGAGCCAGCGGGTTTGGCCGTCGAGGGCCAAGTGTTGCTTGTGCAAGTGCTCGTCGGGCAAGTTGATAAAGCCTTGCAGCAATTCTTTCCAGGGATCGCCCAGGGTGTTGAGACGTGAACCGACCACGCGCTGCGCCGCGATACCGGTCAGCTCTTCCATGGCCTTGTTCCACATCAGAATCTCTTGATCCTTGGCCAGGGAACACACCCCCATTGGCAACTCCTGCAGGGTTTGGCGGTGGTAGCGGCGCAGGGCATCGAGTTCGGCGGCGAGGCCGGTGAGGCGTGAGTGGTAATCCTCTAGCCGGCTCTCGATGAAATGGATGTCTTCGGTCACGTAGTTTTCGCCGCCGGCCTTGTAGGGCAGGAAGGTTTCCACCATGTCCTGGGACACGCTCGGCCCCATCAAGCCGGACAGGTTGGCTTCGATACGGTCACGCAGGCGGCGCAATGCATAGGGGCGCCGCTCATCGAATGGCAGGTAGAGGTCGCGCAGCGCCTGTTCGACTTCCTTTTGCGCGGCTTTGGCGCCCAGAGGCTTGGCCAGTTGCGTGGCGAACTCCTGGGGCGAGGCGGCATGCAGCTCACGGCGTTGCGGGCGCCGCACGTTATCCACGGCGCACGCTTCGGCGGCGCTGGTTTCCTCCGGGCTGGCGTTGGTGAACAGCGAGATCAGCGTGAACATCAAGACGTTGGCGGCCAATGACGCAATGGCCGCCATGTGCCAACTGGTGTCATCCAGCACGTAGATCATGTTCAACAGCGGGATGTAGAAGCCCTGCAAATTGCCGACCAGCGGCAGCAGCATGGTGACGATCCACACCAGGATCCCTGCCAGCAACCCGGCGATGAAACCACGGCGATTGGCGGTCGGCCAGTACAGTACCGACAGCACGCCCGGCAGGAACTGCAAGGTGGCGACAAACGCGACGATACCCAGGTTGGCCAAGTCCTGCCCGGCGCCCAGCAATAGGTAGAACCCGTAGCCTGCCATGATGATGGCGACGATCAGCGCGCGGCGTGTCCATTTCAGCCAGCGGTAGATATTGCCCTCGGCCGGCGGCTGGTACAGCGGCAAGACCAGGTGGTTGAGCGCCATCCCCGAAAGCGCCAGGGTGGTGACGATGATCAACCCGCTGGCGGCCGACAACCCGCCGACATACGCCAGCAGCGCCAAGGCCGGGCTATTGGCGGCAATGCCGATGCCGAGGGTGAAGTATTCAGGGTTGGTGGTAGCACCCAGTTTCAAGCCTGCCCACAGGATCAGCGGCACCGCCAGGCTCATCAACAACAGGAACAGCGGTAAACCCCAGCTGGCGCTGACCAGCGAGCGTGGGTTGAGGTTCTCGGTGAAGGTCATGTGGTACATGTGCGGCATCACGATCGCCGAGGCGAAGAACACCAGCAGCAGTGTGCGCCACGGGCCTTCCTGCAACGGCGTGTGCAGGGCGGCGAGGGCGGTCTGGTTTTGCAGCAGCCACAGTTCCAGCTGTTGCGGGCCATCGAACACGCCGTAAAGCGCATAAAGGCCGACGCCGCCGATGGCGATCAGCTTGATCACCGACTCGAAGGCAATCGCAAACACCAGGCCTTCGTGCTTCTCACGGGTGGCGATATGGCGTGAGCCGAAGAAAATCGTGAACAGGGTGATCAGTGCGCAGAAGGCCAGGGCTACCCGATGTTGCACCGGCTCGCGGGTCAGGATGCTGATGGAGTCGGCCACGGCCTGGATCTGCAGGGCCAGCAACGGCAACACACCGATCAGCATGAAGATAGTGGTCAGCGCGCCGGCCCAGGTGCTGCGAAAGCGGAAGGCAAACAGGTCGGCGAGGGAAGACAGCTGGTAGGTACGCGTGATCTTCAGGATCGGGTACAACAGCACCGGCGCCAGCAGGAATGCGCCGGACACCCCGAGGTAACTGGACAGAAAGCCATAACCGTACTGGTAGGCCAGGCCCACCGTGCCGTAGAACGCCCAGGCGCTGGCGTACACGCCCAGGGACAAGGTGTAGGTCAACGGATGGCGAATGATCGCCCGCGGAATCATTCCGCGCTCACTGATCCAGGCCACCCCGAACAGCGCGGCCAGGTAGGCGGCGCTGATCAGCAGCATCTGGGTGAGGCTAAAGCTCATCGGCATCTTTTTGGCTCTGCAGGATGAAAGTCACGACGATCAGGATCAACCACAGCAGATAAGGGCGATACCAGGCGCCCGTGGCGTCGATCCACCAATCCATGATGGCGGGGGAAAACAGGTAGATCCCGACGACCAGCAGCAGGACCAATCGATAGATGTACATGTTGGCCTCTGATTGAAAAACTGCGGCGATGGTAACGGATGCCGGGCAAGCTGCAAGCGCCTTCAGCTCAATTGCGCTTCGGCCAGTGTAAGTGTGCGCGGGATCTTGGTGGCGTCCCAGTGCTGGATGCCCCAATCCAGCAGTTCCCGTGGGCTGGCGTGCAGCAGTTCGTCGCCAGGTTGCTGGCCGAGGGCGCGCAGCGCTCTCAATAGCAAAGGCGTGGCCTGGTCGGGTGTCAATGGCGGGGAACGGTAGGATTTGCCCAGCTTGTTGCCGTCCGGCTGGATGATCAGCGGCACATGCAGGTAGCGCGGTTGACGCAGGCCCAGCAGTTCTTGCAGATAGAGCTGGCGTGGCGTGGAGTCGAGCAGGTCGGCACCGCGCACGATGTCGGTGACGCCTTGCCAGGCATCGTCGAGCACCACGGCCAGTTGATAGGCGTAGAGCCCGTCGCGGCGACGGATGATGAAATCGCCTACATCACGACCCAGGTGCTGTCGGAATTCGCCCTGCACTCGGTCGGTGAAATGGTATTCCAGCTCAGGGACACGCAGGCGAATAGCTGCGTCTTGCTGGTCATGCCCAACGTTGCGGCACAGCCCCGGATAGATCCCGTTGTAAGGCTCCAGCTGTTTGCGCGAGCAGGTGCAGGCGTAGGCCAGGCCGTGGTTGAACATGTCGTTGAGCACTTTTGCGTAGGCTTCATGCCGCTCACTTTGTCGGACACATTCACCGTCCCACTCGAAGCCGTAGCTCTCCAGGGCGTGCAGGATCGCCGCCTGGGCACCGGGCTCTTCGCGGGGTGGGTCGAGGTCTTCCATGCGCATCAGCCAGCGGCCTTGATTGGCGCGGGCATCGAGGTAGGAGGCGAGGGCGGCGACCAGGGAGCCGAAATGCAAATGGCCGCTGGGTGTGGGGGCGAAACGCCCGATATAGGTAGAGGCTGTCATGGGCCGGATACTACTGGAAATTCGGTAAACCCCAGAAACAAAAATGGGGCGTTCGCACGCCCCATTCATTCAACTCGGCCGATTACTTGCCGACTTGTTTTTCCTTGATTTCAGCCAAGGTCTTGCAGTCTACACAGAGGTCCGCGGTTGGGCGGGCTTCCAGGCGACGGATACCGATCTCGACACCGCAGGATTCGCACCAGCCGTATTCCTCGTCCTTGATCAGTTGCAGCGTCTTGTCGATCTTCTTGATCAACTTGCGCTCGCGATCACGGGCGCGCAGTTCAAGGGCGAATTCTTCTTCCTGGCTCGCACGGTCGGCCGGATCAGGGAAGTTGGCTGCTTCGTCCTTCATATGGTCAACCGTACGGTCGACCTCCTGCATCAAGTCTTGTTTCCACTTGTTCAGGATCTTGGTGAAGTGCTCGCGCATGGGCTCGCCCATGTACTCCTCACCTTTCTTCTCTACGTAAGGTTCGAAGCCGTTGAGGCCTTGAGTCTGCTGTTGCTTTGCTTGGGTGGACATGAATAGACCGCCTCTCACTCTTCTAATCCATTGCGCAGGATTGCAACGTCACCGACACCTGCCGGCCCTGCGGCTGCAAGCGGGCGAACTTACCAGATAGATTCGGGGTGCGCCACTCCCGGTTGTCGAGGCCCATCGCCAAGGGTTGCAAACTGTCGCAGCCCGCCATGACTGGGTATGGTTCGCCTCGAATGTTGATTTTAGTCGTTTTGCAGGCGCCTGCCCGGCTGGCATATGCCGTCGGGCAGGCAATAGAACATGTTTTACGGCGCGGGTTCGGTAGAATCCAACTTTTGTCCTCACCGTTAAGGAAGGCTAATGGCTCAGCCCTACAGTGCGCGCAGTCGCGCCATCGAACCTTTCCATGTCATGGCATTGCTGGCGCGTGCCAATGAGCTGCAGGCTGCCGGCCATGACGTGATCCACCTGGAAATCGGCGAGCCGGATTTCACCACTGCCGAACCCATCATCCAGGCTGGCCAGGCCGCGTTGGCCAACGGCAAGACCCGCTACACCGCGGCCCGTGGCCTGCCGGAATTGCGCGCGGCCATCAGCGGTTTCTACCAGCAGCGCTACGGGTTGAACGTCGACCCCGAGCGCATCCTGATCACACCCGGTGGCTCCGGTGCGTTGTTGCTCGCCAGCAGCCTGCTGGTGGACCCGGGCAAGCATTGGCTGCTCGCCGATCCCGGCTACCCGTGTAATCGCCATTTCCTTCGGTTGGTGGAGGGCGCGGCCCAGTTGGTGCCGGTCGGCCCCGAGGTGCGCTATCAGCTGACCGCCGACCTGGTGGCCAAGCATTGGGACCAGGACAGTGTCGGCGCGTTGGTGGCGTCGCCGGCCAACCCGACCGGGACGATCCTTACGCGTGACGAACTGGCCGGCCTTTCTGCCGCGATCAAGGCGCGCAACGGCCACCTCGTGGTGGACGAGATCTACCATGGCCTCACCTACGGCACCGACGCAGCCAGCGTGCTGGAAGTCGATGACGAGGCTTTTGTTCTGAATAGTTTTTCTAAGTATTTCGGCATGACCGGCTGGCGCCTGGGTTGGCTGGTGGCACCACCGGCGGCAGTGGGCGAGCTGGAAAAATTGGCGCAAAACCTCTACATCAGCGCGCCAAGCATGGCCCAGCACGCGGCGCTGGCCTGTTTCACCCCGCAAACCCTGAGCATTCTGGAGGACCGCCGGGCCGAATTCGGCTGGCGTCGCGACTTCCTGCTGCCGGCCTTGCGCGAGTTGGGGTTTGGCATAGCGGTCGAGCCGGAAGGTGCGTTCTATTTGTATGCTGATATCAGCGCGTTCGGCGGTGATGCCTTCACATTCTGTCGTCACTTCCTGGAGACCGAGCATGTGGCCTTCACCCCCGGCCTCGATTTCGGCCGCTTCAAAGCCGGTCATCATGTGCGCTTTGCCTACACACAAAACCTCGATCGGCTGCAGGAGGCGGTGGAGCGCATCGCCCGTGGCTTGCGGAGCTGGCAAGGCTGATGCGTTTTAATCCTCCCCTCGAAGAAGCGCGGCTGATCCGCCGCTATAAGCGTTTTCTCACCGATATCGAAACTGTTACCGGCGAGTTACTTACCATCCACTGCCCCAACACCGGTTCGATGCTCAATTGCATGGTGGAAGGCGGCCAGGTCTGGTTCAGCCGTTCCAATGACCCCAAGCGCAAGTTGCCGGGCACTTGGGAAATCGCCGAGACGCCCCAGGGCCGTTTGGCCTGTGTGAACACAGCGCGTGCCAATCAGTTGGTCGAGGAGGCGTTGAACGCGGGGATCATTACCGAACTCAACGGCTTTACCGCGTTGAAGCGCGAAGTGCCTTACGGCCAGGAGAAAAGCCGCATCGACTTTCGTCTGGACTATCCCGGTGGCGCGGCGTACGTCGAGGTCAAGAGTGTGACCCTGGGCTTTGATGGCTCTGCGGTGGCGGCCTTCCCCGATGCGGTGACCCAACGTGGCGCCAAGCACTTGCGCGAGCTGGCCTATCTGGCGCGGGAGGGTGTGCGTGCGGTGCAGTTGTACTGCGTCAATCTCTCGGGCATTGATGCCGTGCGCCCTGCGGTGGAGATCGATGCGGGCTATGCTGCTGCCCTGCGCGAAGCCAAGGCGGCGGGGGTAGAGGTGCTGGCATATGGCGTGCGGATCACACCCGAGGAAATCTGCGTGGACCGGCGGCTGGCCGTGCTGCTCGACTAGAGCTCAACCCACAGGCCCAGGGCGTCTTCGCGGCCGGGCAGGGCGGTAAGGCTTTGGCCGGCACATGGGCCGGCGATGCACTCACCGCTCTCGATCAGGAACAGCGCGCCGTGGGTGGCGCACTGGATCAGGCTGGCGCTGGTGTCGAGAAACTGGTCGGGTTGCCATTCCAGTGGAATGCCACGATGGGGGCAGCGGTTGATGTAGAAGTACGCAACACCGTCCCGGCGAACGGCCAGCAGCTTGCAACCGTCGATATCAAAACCGAGGCTGCTGTTGGGCGCGAGGGTGTCGGAGGAGCAGAGAAACTTCATTTCAATCCTTTAAGTGCCTTGACGTTCAAATGCAAACAATTATCAAATGCAGGCTTCGCCCGTCAGCTGACCGGGTGCTCAATACGATGCCAGGCGGGCGTTCCCTGTCACATCGATGAGTGCTTGAGCGGCCCTGCCCTTGGAAGGAAACCCTGTTATGCGCCTGAGTGCCAGCGCTATCGCGCTTGTTGTCGGACTGCTGGTCAACCACGCGGCTCAGGCCTCTGAACTGCCGCAACGCTGGGTGAGTGCCGGTGGGGCATTGTCCGAATGGGTGACAGCCCTGGGCGGTGAGTCAAAGTTGGTGGGCGTGGATACCACCAGTCAGCACCCGGAGTCACTCAAGTCGTTGCCGAGCATTGGTTATCAGCGGCAGCTATCGGCTGAGGGCATCCTGAGTTTGCGCCCACAGGTGCTGGTAGGCACTGAAGAAATGGGCCCGCCACCCGTGCTGGCGCAGATCCGCAACGCCGGCGTGCAGGTGGAAATGTTCTCGGCGCAGCCGGACCTGCCGACGTTAAAAGACAACCTCCAGCATTTGGGCAAGTTGCTGGGCAGTGAGGCCAAGGCCGACGAATTGTTTACCGCCTATGCGCAGGCGCTGGACCAGCAGAAACGCTGGGTAACCAACGCCCAGTCCACCCAAAAGGCGCCAGGCGTGTTGCTGTTGCTCGGCCATGCGGGTGGCAAGCCGCTGATCGCGGGCAAGGACACCGCGGCTGACTGGATGCTGCAACAGGCCGGTGGGCGTAATCTGGCGACCCATACTGGCTACAAGCCGTTTTCGGTGGAGTCCTTGGCTGGGTTGAGCCCCGATGTGCTGGTGTTTGCTGATCGTGCCCTGGCCGGTGAGGCGGCGCGTAGCGCATTGTTCAAGGAAAACCCGATCCTGACCTCCACACCTGCGGCCAAGCATGGGCGAGTGTTTGAGGTCGATCCCACCTTGTTGGTCGGCGGGCTTGGGCCGCGTCTGCCACAGAGCCTCGCGGCGCTGTCTGCCGGGTTTTATCCATCCCCAGCCAAGCCTGCCCCATGACCACGCTGGTTAAACCCAAGGCGTTGTTTGTGGGGTTGGCGCTGTTGTGTGTATTGGCGATCTGGCTCTCGCTGGCATTGGGGCCCGTCAGCTTGCCCCTGCTGGATACGCTCAGGGCCGCGCTGCGGTTGATGGGGCTGCCGATTGATGCGCACGGGCTGGAGCAGGCCGAACTGATCCTGGGTCAGATCCGGCTGCCGCGCACGCTGCTGGGATTGGCCGTTGGCGGCGTGTTGGCACTGTCGGGCGTGGCGATGCAGGGATTGTTCCGCAACCCGTTGGCTGATCCGGGGTTGGTTGGGGTTTCCAGCGGTGCCGCGCTGGGGGCGGCGGTGGCGATTGTCGGGGGGACGTTTTTCGGTGGTTTACCGGATGCGTTCGGGCCTTATATTTTGTCACTCTGTGCGTTCCTGGGGGGGCTGGGCGTCACTGCGCTGGTCTATCGACTGGGGCGACGCAACGGGCAGACCAACGTCGCGACGATGCTGCTCGCCGGCATCGCCCTGACAGCCCTCGCCGGTTCGGCGGTGGGCCTGTTCACCTACCTGGCCGACGACGCCACCTTGCGCACCCTGACGTTCTGGAACCTGGGCAGCCTCAACGGCGCCAGCTATTCGCGGTTATGGCCCTTGTTACTGGTGAGTGCGGGTGTGGCGCTGTGGTTGCCGCGTCGGGCCAACGCGCTGAATGCCCTGCTGCTCGGCGAGTCGGAGGCCAATCACTTGGGTATCGATGTGGAAGGGCTCAAGCGCGAGTTGGTCTTCTGCACGGCGCTAGGGGTAGGCGCCGCAGTGGCCGCAGCAGGCATGATCGGTTTTGTGGGGCTGGTGGTGCCGCATCTGGTGCGTTTGCTGGCGGGGCCTGATCATCGGGTGCTGCTGCCGGCTTCGGTCCTGGCGGGAGCGAGCCTGCTGTTGTTTGCCGATCTGGTTGCACGGCTTGCCTTGGCGCCGGCTGAACTGCCGATCGGTATCGTCACAGCGTTTATCGGTGCACCGTTTTTTCTTTACCTGTTGTTGCGGGGGCGTGCCTGATGCTGCGTGTGGAAGACTTGCAGATCTGTCGTGGCCGCAAAACGGTGTTGGCCGATGTCACGCTCGATGTGTTACCAGGCGAAGTGCTGGGCGTGTTGGGCCCCAATGGCGCGGGCAAGAGCACGTTGCTCGGTGCGTTGTGCGGCGAGTTGTATCCCGACCGGGGCGCAGTGTGGCTCGATCAGCGCCCGTTAAGCGACTGGGGTGGCGCGCAACGGGCCCAGCGCCTGGCGGTATTGCCGCAGGCCTCGACGCTGGACTTCGCGTTCCGTGTTGAAGAGGTCGTGGGTATGGGGCGTTTGCCTCACCAGACTGGGCGCGTGCGCGATGACGAGATTATCGCGGCGGCGTTGCAGGCGGCAGATGTCAGCCACCTGAGTGGTCGCAGCTACCTTGCGTTGTCGGGTGGGGAGCGCCAGCGCGTGCACCTGGCGCGCGTGCTCGCGCAATTGTGGCCAGGTGAGGCGGGGCAGACGTTGTTGCTGGATGAGCCGACCTCGATGCTGGACCCGTTGCATCAACACACGACCTTGCAGGCTATTCGTGCGTTCGCTGATCACGGGGCGGCAGTGTTGGTGATCCTTCACGACTTGAACCTGGCAGCGCGCTACTGCGACCGGATCCTGTTGCTCGCGGCGGGGCGTCCCCATGCCTTGGATACGCCGGCACAGGTAATGCGGCCGGAACCGCTGAAAGCTGTATTTGGCTTGGATGTACTCGTTCAGCCCCATCCGGAGCGTGGACACCCGTTGATCATTGCACGCTGAGCGTGAGTGCCGAACGTTGTCTGCAGGTGGATTTTTTGCAGGCAAAAAAAGACCCGGCAAGAGCCGGGTCAAATAACCGTGATTAGCCTGATGAGGAGATAATCTGAGAGTCCGAACCAATGGTCTTTCAGTTATCGGCTGATCTCGCGACCAGTTGTGATAATCATAACGATTCTCATTTGAGAGTCAACATTTGTTTTCACGGCTTCTTCAGCTTTTCTCAAACGCCCGTTCGGAGTGCCTGTAAACGTTGGTCTTGGCGGGTGATCTAGTTTTTCTGGCGCGCAGATATAGCGTCCAGTTGACGGTTCAACGCATCCTTGCGCTCGGGAGGAATATCGTTCCAGTGCACATCCATCAATGCCCCTTCTATGGCATACAGCAGCACTTTTGATGCGCGAAACCCGCGGGTGCGTACGGCCCTGTACGCATCGACGGCGCCCAAGCGACGCAAGTCGGACGCACTGTGGATGCCCACCGCATGCAGCCACTGTGCTGACGTCTTGCCAAGGTTTTTCAGG
The DNA here is from genome assembly GCF_002980075.1 of Pseudomonas sp. MYb13. Lineage (NCBI taxonomy): Bacteria > Pseudomonadati > Pseudomonadota > Gammaproteobacteria > Pseudomonadales > Pseudomonadaceae > Pseudomonas > Pseudomonas sp. MYb13. The sequence goes on from NZ_PCQI01000014.1 coordinate 133,998, forward strand.
TGTTGCAGCTCATCGTTCATCAAGCCTCCTTGCGACGGCCGAATGGTGCGGTGGGTATCGTGACCAGGCAAGCCTGAACAGGAGTGTAGCGCTCAGTAGGAAAAGCGTAGTTCTTTAGTCGGAAACGGCCTAAAGGCTTACAAAAATAGAGGGATCAGGCAGGCGGGAAGTCCCGGGTGCGCTTACGCGATACCGGGACTGACGTGGAGGGATTCAGCGGGTGCGGTAGCGCAAACGCGTGCCGAAATTGACCGACATGAGGATCTCGTCGGCGGTCAGTTCTGGCGGGAAGTAGGTTCCAGAAATTTGCGCATGGGCGAGGCTCGCGCCTTCCAACGGGCAGTCGCGCAGATCCAGGCCGCGCAAGTCGGCGGAGCGGAAATAGGCGTCGGTAAAATCCACGCCCGTGGCGTTCAGTTCACGCAAGTCCAATCCACGGAAGTCGCCACCGCGCATGTCGATGACGCCGTCTTTCGGACGTTCCTGGTTAAAGCCTCGGATATCGTCTTTGTGCAGGAGCGAGTAAAGCGGAGTATCAAGAAGCTTGGGCTGATTCATGATGGCGACTCCTGTTGGATTTATGGCGCCATTATAGTGCCACTATTGCTCGGTCGTGCGCTCTAAGTAAGCGACACGACCAAGAAATTTTTCTTACAGGCCTGGCAAGCGTTGGCGAATATGCGCCACCAAAGCATCGAGGGTCCCGCTTTCATTGGTCTCGACGCGCTTGCTGAGGAGCAGTTCCTCGGCGGTCAGCGGGTCGCGGTTGGCTTGCTGTTCTTCGATAACAGCCAATGTTGCGTCGGAAGGATCGTTTTTGTCCGCCTGACGTTGCGCCAACCAGCTGGCAATAACGGCTTGCGGCGCATTGCAATCCAGGATCAGGAACGGCGCACCGGTGGCCTCGGCTACCTTGGACGCTGCATCGCGTTGTTCACGCTTCAGAAAGGTTGCATCCAGTACTACCGGGTAACCGGCGCGCAGTACGGTATCGGCCATTTCATTCAGGCGTGCGTAGGTCGCTGCACTGGCGTCGGCCGCGTAGATGCCGGCCTGTGGGGTGTTCTCAACATGCTGCTCGCCGAACAGACGCTTGCGTTCCACATCCGAGCGCAAGCGCACGGCACCCAAGGCTTCCACCAGGCGCATGGACACATGGCTTTTGCCGACGGCCGAAACACCGTGGGTAATTGCCAGGAAGCGCGACGGGATAGTGCTGTAGCTTTCCGCCAGGTTGGCGTAGTTGCGGTATTGGCGCAGGGTCGTGGCGCGTTGCACCGGGCTGGCTTCGCTCGGCATGCTGAACAGCGCGATCTTGGCGCGTACCAGGGCGCGGTAAGCTTTATAGAAGTTCAACACCTCAAGGCCTTGGTAGTCGCCCGTCAGCTCCAGGTACTGGCTGATAAAGCGGCGCGCCAGGGATTTGAGGCCACGGTCTTCAAGGTCCATCGCCAGGAAGCCGGTATCGGCGTACACATCGGTGAAGCGGAACGGCTCGTTGAATTCGATGCAGTCGAAGATCACCACGTGGCCATCGATCAAGGTGGCGTTACCCAAGTGAATATCGCCGTGGCATTCGCGGGTGAAACCCTGCTGCTTACGCTGGGAGAACAGCGGCTTGAGGCGCTCGAAGCTGCTTTCAGCCCAGGCCTGCAGGGCATCCAGTTGGGCCAGGTCGGCCTTGTCGCTGAGGAACGGGCGAATCTGGTCGAAGTTCTGGCGAACCGGTGCCATGACCTCATCCGGTGTGCCGGCCGGGTGTTCCTGCGGGACTTTGGGAGCCGCGAGGTGGAACTGCGCAATCTGCCTGGCCATTTCGTCGATGTGCGCGCTGGTCAGTTCGCCGTTGGCTTGCAGGGTACTGAGCAGTTGGCTCTGCGGGAACTGGCGCATTTTCAAGGCGTACTCGATGACTGGGCCGTCGCCGCCCAACTGCGGCGCCTCGGCGGTGCCAGTGATCGGCAGCACTTCAAGATACAAATCTTCGGTCAGGCGCTGGTTGAGGCGCAGCTCTTCGTTGCAGAAGTGACCGCGCTTTTCCAGGTCGGTGAAGTCCAGGAAGCCGAAGTTCATCGGTTTCTTCAGTTTATAGGCGTAGGGGCCGGTCAGTACGACCCAGGAAATATGGGTCTCGATGACTTGGAACGCTTCAACCGGATGGGGGTATAAAGCCGGGTTTTGCAGGGCAGCGATCAGGGACTGGCTCACGGGCGATCCTTCGGAGTCTGAGGAAAAACATGGCGGGCATTATGGCTGTTGCAGCCGGTCGTGCAAACCGCTGTCCGGCTCATGTTGATCGTCAATAAAGTGCGTATAATCCGCCGCCATGACTCGAACCCGATCTCCCCGTTCCCGTAAAAAACCTCCTTCCCGCGGCCTGCGCCCCTGGCTGGGCTGGGCGCTCAAACTCGGCCTGGTAGGCCTTGTGGTGCTCGCCGGCTTTGCGGTGTATCTCGACGCCGTGGTGCAAGAGAAATTCTCCGGCAAGCGCTGGACCATTCCTGCCAAGGTGTACGCCCGTCCGTTGGAGTTGTTCACCGGCCAGAAGCTGAGCAAGGATGACTTCCTTACCGAGCTCGATGCCTTGGGCTATCGCCGCGAACCCGTGAGCAACGGCCCGGGTGCTGCGGCTGTCAGTGGTAACACTGTCGACCTCAATACCCGTGGCTTCCAGTTCTACGAGGGCCTGGAAAAAGCCCAGCCTGTGCGCGTGCGCTTTTCCGGTGACTACGTTGCCGAGCTGTCGTCCCTCAACGGCTCGAAGCTGCCGGTGGTGCGCCTCGAGCCGCTGATGATCGGCGGCATCTACCCGAAAAACCTTGAAGATCGCATCCTGATCAAGCTTGATCAGGTGCCGCCTTACCTGCTGGAAACCCTGGTCGCCGTTGAAGACCGCGATTTTTACCACCACTGGGGCGTCTCGCCGAAGTCGATCGCCCGTGCGGTCTGGGTGAACACCTCCGGCGGCAAGATGACCCAGGGCGGCAGTACGCTGACGCAACAATTGGTCAAGAACTTCTACCTCACCAACGAACGCAGCCTGACCCGTAAGCTCACCGAAGCCATGATGGCGATGCTGCTTGAGCTGCACTACAGCAAGCAGGAAATCCTCGAGGCCTACCTCAACGAGGTATTCGTCGGCCAGGACGGCCAACGCGCAGTGCACGGTTTCGGCTTGGCCAGTCAGTTTTTCTTCGGCCAGCCGCTGTCCGAACTGAAGCTGCACCAGGTCGCGTTGCTGGTGGGCATGGTCAAGGGGCCTTCCTACTACAACCCTCGCCGCAACCCGGAGCGAGCGCTGGAACGTCGTAACCTCGTGCTCGACGTGCTTGAACAGCAGGGCGTTGCCACGGCTGAACAAGTGGCTGCAGCGAAGAAGATGCCGTTGGGTGTCACCACCCGTGGCAAGCTGGCAGACAGCTCCTTCCCGGGCTTTATCGACCTGGTCAAGCGCCAGCTGCGTGAAGACTACCGCGATGAAGACTTGACCGAAGAAGGCCTGCGGATCTTCACCAGTTTCGACCCGATCCTGCAGATGAAGGCCGAAGCGTCGGTCAATGACACCTTCAAGCGCCTGACAGGCCGCAAAGGTTCCGATGAAGTGGAAGCGGCCATGGTCGTGACCAACCCGGAAACCGGTGAAGTACAGGCCATGATCGGCAGTCGCCAAGCCAGTTTTGCGGGGTTCAACCGCGCGCTGGATGCGGTGCGCCCCATCGGTTCGCTGGTCAAGCCTGCCGTTTACCTGACCGCGTTGGAAAAGCCGAGCAAGTACACGCTGACCAGTTGGCTGTCGGATGATCCGCTGTCGGTCAAAGGGGGCGATGGCCAGGTGTGGACGCCGCAGAACTTTGATCGTCGCTCCCACGGGACGGTGTTCCTCTACCAGGGCATTGCACATTCCTACAACATTTCCACCTCGCGGCTGGGCCTTGAGGTCGGCGTGCCGAATGTCCTCAAGACGATAGCGCGGCTGGGTGTCAATCGTGAGTTCCCGGCGTTCCCGTCGATCCTGCTGGGCGCTGGCGCGATGACGCCGATGGAAGTCGCGACCATGTACCAGACCCTCGCCAATGGTGGTTTCAATACCCCCATGCGCGGGATCCGCAGCGTGCTGACCGCTGAGGGCGAGCCGCTCAAACGCTACCCGTTCCAGATCCAGCAGCGGTTCGATGCCGGCTCCATCTACCTGATCCAGAACGCCATGCAGCGCGTGATGCGCGAAGGTACCGGGCGTTCGGTCTACAGCGTGCTGCCGGCGAACCTGACGTTGGCAGGCAAGACCGGTACCAGTAATGACTCGCGTGACAGCTGGTTCGCAGGGTTTGGCCAGGACGTGCTGGCGGTGGTGTGGCTGGGACGCGACGATAACGGCAAGACGCCGTTTACCGGCGCTACCGGTGCGCTGCAGGTCTGGACCAGCTTCATGCGCAAGGCTGACCCGCTGCCGTTGAACATGCCGCAGCCAGATAACATCGTGCAGGCCTGGATTGATCCGCACACTGGCCAGGGCTCCGATGCCAACTGTCCGGGCGCGGTGCAGATGCCGTATATTCGCGGCAGCGAACCGCCACCCGGCGCCGCATGCGGTGGCAGTGCCCCTGCTGATGCGGAGTCGGTGATGGATTGGGTCAAGGGCTGGATGAATTAAGCAAAGAGGGTTTCAAGTGAACAAGTGGTGGATTCCAGCTATTACAGCCCTGGCTTTGCTCAGTGGTTGCTCCAGCGTGCAGCGCGGCTCCATTCCCGTGGTGGATTCGAGCACTGCCGTGTCCAATAACGACCGGATCTCGGCCAATGGCGGTTTCCGCCAGACCGTGACCAATCGTCCCGCCCAAGCCAAGCCCCAAGCCATGCCGCAGGATTCGGGCGTGGTCGTGATGGTGCCAGGCGGTGGTGCCGCGACATCGGCGCCAATCAGCGCCGAGCCGTGGACCCCAGGGGCGAGCAACACCGGCCCGATCGATACCACGCCGATTCAGACGGCCCCGCTCAACCAGGGCACCTACAACATGCCATCGACGCCGAGTGGCATTCCGTCGTCCTCCAGTGGCGGTGGCTTGTCGGCTGACGAGCAATTGGACGGCCCGGTGCTGGCCCTGTTGACCACGGCACAGCAACAGCAGGCAGGTGGTGACCTCAATGGTGCATCGTCGAGTCTGGAGCGTGCCCAGCGTGTGGCACCGCGTGAGCCGCAAGTCTTGTATCGCCTGGCCCAGGTACGGATGGCCCAGGGCGATGCACCGCAGGCCGAGCAGTTCGCCCGTCGTGGCCTGACCCTGGCCAATGGTCGTCCTGACCTTCAAGCCAGCCTGTGGGCACTGATTGGCGACGCACGTGCCGCACAAGGCGACGCTGCCGGTGCTGCCCAGGCGCGCCAGAAAGCCAAGGTCAGCCTCTGATGGATGCACGGTTTCCCGCAATTGCCGAACAGCTATTGCTGATTGAGCGAGAGTTGCGCGTGCAGGGCTGGTGGGACGACGTGCCCCCCAGCATCGAAGCGCTCAGCTCCGTCGAGCCGTTTTCGGTGGACACCCTGGATTTTCACCAGTGGCTGCAATGGATATTCCTGGTGCGCATGAAGCAGATCCTCGAACAGGATCTGCCGCTGCCCAATGCCTCGGGCATCCTGGAAATGGCCGAGATGGTCTACGCCGACCGTCCGCTGCAAAGCCTCGGCTTGCGCAATGCGCTGAAAAAGTTCGACCAATTGATCGTCGACGCTCGTTAATTGCCTGACTGCCGGGTTTTCCGGCAGTCTTGCGCACATTTCTACCGCTTGACGACATTCAGGCGAGTTTTATCCCTCCTCAGAGCCCTTTCTTCTACGTTCTCATGCGCTTAGTTGGAAAAAAGCGCAATTATTGCTTGACTTGAAGGGCCTGAAACAGAAGAATCCAAAGTCCGCTGTATCGGGACTGCCAGAAGCAGGCCCGCTCAGCAGATCATGAGGCGCATATCCGCGCCGACCTGTAACACCCGCAACGCGTTACCTCGCGCTGGGTGGGAAAAGCCCGCAACACTTGGGACGATCCCAATACTTGCTCAGTCAGTGCTGACGTAGTCGGCGACCACCGTCGCTCATGCTCTGTTGAGAAGTAAACCTATTAAGACCCGTCGGTTTTTAACGGACGGTATTCTGGCGTTTTAGAGGTGAACAACGTGGAGCTTTTATCTGGCGGTGAGATGCTCGTCCGCTTTTTGCGTGACGAAGGCGTCGACTATATCTACGGGTACCCAGGCGGTGCTCTGCTGCATGTCTACGACGCACTGTTCAAGGAACCGGCTGTTACCCACATCCTGGTTCGCCACGAACAGGCCGCGACCCATATGGCTGACGGTTACGCCCGTGCCACCGGTAAAGCCGGCGTGGTACTGGTAACGTCCGGCCCTGGCGCGACCAATGCCATTACCGGCATCGCGACTGCGTATATGGACTCCATCCCGATGGTGATCATTTCCGGCCAGGTGGCGAGCACCATGGTCGGCACCGATGCATTCCAGGAAACCGACATGATCGGTATCTCCCGGCCGATCGTGAAACACAGCTTCATGATCAAGCATGCGTCGGAAATCCCGGAAGTCATGAAAAAGGCCTTCTACCTCGCGCAGTCCGGTCGTCCGGGCCCCGTGGTGGTCGATATCCCGAAAGACATGACCAACCCAGCGGAAAAATTCGAATACATCTTCCCGAAGAAAGCCAAGCTGCGTTCCTACAGCCCGGCCGTCCGTGGGCACTCGGGGCAAATTCGCAAGGCGGCAGAAATGCTCCTGGCGGCCAAGCGTCCAGTGTTGTACTCCGGCGGTGGCGTGATTCTGGGCGGCGGTTCTGCGCCTTTGACCGAACTGGCCAAGCTGCTCAACCTGCCAGTGACCAATACCTTGATGGGCCTCGGTGCCTTTCCGGGTTCGGACCGTCAGTTCGTCGGCATGCTCGGCATGCACGGCAGCTACACCGCCAACCTGGCGATGCACCACGCCGACGTGATCCTGGCGGTGGGCGCGCGTTTCGATGACCGAGTGATCAACGGCGCGAGCAAATTCTGCCCGAATGCCAAGATCATCCATATCGACATCGACCCGGCGTCTATTTCCAAGACCATCAAGGCCGACGTGCCGATCGTAGGTCCTGTTGAAAGCGTATTGACCGAAATGGTCGCCGCACTCAAGGACATTGGCGAGACGCCGAACAAGGAATCCGTTGCCAGCTGGTGGAAGCAGATCGACGAATGGCGCGGTGATCGCGGCCTTTTCCCTTATGACAAGGGCGACGGCAGCATCATCAAGCCACAAACCGTGATCGAGACCCTGTGCGAAGTGACCAAGGGCGATGCCTTTGTGACTTCCGACGTGGGCCAGCACCAGATGTTCGCCGCGCAGTACTACAAGTTCGACAAGCCGAACCGCTGGATCAACTCCGGTGGCCTGGGCACGATGGGCTTTGGTTTCCCTGCGGCCATGGGTGTGAAGCTGAGCTTCCCCGACACCGACGTCGCATGCGTCACCGGTGAGGGCAGCATCCAGATGAACATCCAGGAGTTGTCGACATGCCTGCAGTACGGCCTTCCGGTGAAGATTGTCTGCTTGAACAACGGCGTGCTGGGCATGGTTCGTCAATGGCAGGACATGAGCTACAACAGCCGTCACTCCCATTCCTACATGGAGTCGCTGCCAGATTTCGTCAAATTGGTTGAAGCCTATGGCCACGTCGGCATTCGCATCACCGATTTGAAAGATCTGAAGCCGAAGATGGAAGAGGCGTTCGCCATGAAGGACCGCCTGGTGTTCATCGATATTCAGGTGGATACCAGCGAGCACGTCTACCCGATGCAGATCAAAGACGGCTCTATGCGCGACATGTGGCTGAACAAGACGGAGCGTACTTAATCATGCGGCACATTATCTCCCTGCTTCTGGAGAACGAACCCGGCGCTCTGTCTCGTGTTGTCGGCCTGTTTTCGCAACGTAACTACAACATCGAAAGCCTGACCGTGGCCCCGACCGAAGACCCGACCCTGTCGCGCCTGACGTTGACGACTGTTGGCCACGATGAGGTGATCGAGCAGATCACCAAGAACCTCAACAAGCTGATCGAAGTGGTCAAGCTGGTCGACCTGTCGGAAAGTGCCCACATCGAGCGCGAGCTGATGCTGGTTAAAGTCAAGGCCACGGGTGCCCAACGTGCCGAGATCAAACGGACTACCGACATTTATCGCGGGCAGATCGTTGATGTGAGCGCCAGCGTTTATACCGTTCAACTGACCGGTACAAGCGACAAGCTGGACAGCTTCATCCAGTCGATCGGGACGGCCTCGATTCTGGAAACCGTACGCAGTGGTGTCACCGGGATTGCCCGTGGCGACAAAGTACTCAGCATCTAACCCAAATTAGCGAATGGCCTTACGGCCTGGATATATAGAGGAACCTCATGAAAGTTTATTACGATAAAGATTGTGACCTGTCGATCATCCAGGGCAAGAAAGTCGCCATCATCGGCTACGGCTCCCAAGGTCACGCGCAAGCTTGCAACCTGAAAGACTCCGGCGTTGACGTGACCGTCGGCCTGCGCAAAGGCTCGGCCACTGTTGCCAAGGCTGAGGCCCACGGCCTGAAAGTGACTGACGTTGCTTCCGCCGTTGCTGCTGCCGACCTGGTCATGATCCTGACCCCGGACGAGTTCCAGTCCGCGCTGTACAAGAACGAAATCGAGCCGAACATCAAGAAGGGCGCTACCCTGGCCTTCTCCCACGGCTTCGCGATCCACTACAACCAAGTCGTGCCACGCGCTGACCTTGACGTGATCATGATCGCGCCAAAAGCGCCGGGCCACACCGTGCGTTCCGAGTTCGTCAAGGGCGGCGGTATCCCTGACCTGATCGCGATCTACCAGGACGCATCGGGCAATGCCAAGAACGTGGCACTGTCCTACGCTGCTGGCGTCGGTGGCGGCCGTACCGGCATCATCGAAACCACCTTCAAGGACGAGACTGAAACCGACCTGTTCGGCGAACAAGCCGTATTGTGCGGCGGTACCGTTGAACTGGTGAAAGCCGGTTTCGAAACCCTGGTTGAAGCGGGCTACGCGCCGGAAATGGCCTACTTCGAATGCCTGCACGAACTGAAGCTGATCGTTGACCTCATGTACGAAGGCGGTATCGCCAACATGAACTACTCGATCTCCAACAACGCCGAATACGGCGAGTACGTGACTGGTCCGGAAGTGATCAACGCCGAGTCCCGCCAGGCTATGCGCAACGCCCTGAAACGTATTCAGGACGGCGAATACGCCAAAATGTTCATCAGCGAAGGCGCTACCGGCTACCCTTCGATGACCGCCAAGCGTCGTAACAACGCCGCTCACGGTATCGAAGTCATCGGCGAGCAACTGCGCTCCATGATGCCGTGGATCGGTGCCAACAAGATCGTCGACAAAGCCAAGAACTAAGTCGTACGCATCAAGGAAAAACGCGGCTTAGGCCGCGTTTTTTCGTTTGGGGGCTTGTTCTGGTATAAAGCTGCATCGTTTGCGGGCGAACACTCGCCGCAAGTATTGGTCGTATTTTTTTCACACCGTTGCAAGGTAAAGTCCATGAGCGAACGTCCCGAAGAGCCAAGCCAGGCTTCTGAAGCCGAAAGCCTGCTGCCGATCGATGAGCATGTCGAAGAAGGGCATGACGCGGAAGGTCGCAAGGTCCGGCATCGTGGCATCTATCTTCTGCCCAACCTGTTCACCACGGCGAACCTGTTTGCCGGATTCTATTCCATCATCAATTCCATGAGCGCCCAAAGCGCGCTGGCGGCGGGTGATGCGGCGAGCGCTAGCAAGTACTTCGGTTTTGCTGCCATCGCAATCTTCGTCGCCATGGTGCTCGACGGCCTGGATGGGCGCGTGGCACGCATGACTAACACGCAAAGTGCGTTCGGTGCCGAGTACGACTCGCTGTCGGACATGGTCGCGTTCGGCGTCGCCCCTGCGTTGCTGGCATTTGCCTGGGCGCTGGGTGATATGGGTAAGGTCGGCTGGATGGTTGCCTTCATCTATGTCGCCGGGGCCGCTCTGCGTCTGGCGCGCTTCAACACCCAGGTGGGAACTGCCGACAAGCGTTACTTCATCGGTTTGGCCAGCCCTGCTGCCGCCGGTGTGGTGGCGGGTATCGTCTGGGCGTTCAGTGATTACGGCATCCAGGGTTCGAAAATGTCGTTCCTGGTGGCCTTGATGGTGGCCGCGGCCGGCATGCTGATGGTCAGCAACATCAAGTACAACAGCTTCAAGGAGCTGGACTTGAAGGGGCGTGTGCCTTTTGTGGCGATCCTGGCAGTGGTGCTGGTATTCGCCGTGGTGTTCAGTGATCCGCCGCGCATTCTGTTGTTGGCCTTCCTGGTTTACGCTGCGTCGGGGCCGGTTCAGTATCTGCTGCATCTGCGCCGCGACAAAACGTTGCCTTAATGTAATTTCCCCCATACTCCGCAGTCTATTGGTACATCAGTTCTCCAATGCTGCGGAGTTGCCATGTTAATCAAATTGCCTAAAGCGTCCGATTGCCACGAGTCCGACGTCACTCCTGAATCCTTCTATCTCTCTCGTCGTGCTTTGCTCGGTGGTGCGCTTGCCGGCATGGCAGCCAGCACTTTGCCGCGTTGGGCCAGCGCTGAAGACGCTTCGCGTTATGCCGATGTCGAGGCGGGCAGGGCGCCGAGCTGGTTTGCCGACAAGCTGCCGGGCACCCAATGGCAGGCAGTCACGGTGAAGGGCGAGGCGATCACGCCCTTCAAGGACGCCACGCACTACAACAACTTCTATGAGTTCGGTACCGACAAGGGTGATCCGGCAGCGAATGCCGGTTCACTCAAGACCGAACCCTGGAGCGTTGTCATCGATGGCGAGGTTGCGAAGCCAGGCCGTTACGCCCTGGAAGACTTCATGAAGCCTTATCAGTTGGAAGAGCGGATCTACCGCCTGCGCTGCGTCGAGGCGTGGTCCATGGTGATTCCCTGGATCGGTTTTCCGATTTCAGCGTTGCTCAAGCAGGTTGAACCGACCTCCAAAGCCAAGTACATCCGTTTTGAAACCCTCCAGGATCCAAAGAGCATGCCGGGGCAGCGTTCGAGTTTTGGCTTGATCGACTGGCCTTATGTGGAGGGGTTGCGTCTTGATGAGGCGATGAACCCTCTGGCGATCCTGGCGGTGGGGATGTATGGGCGCGAATTGCCTAATCAGAATGGTGCGCCCCTGCGCCTGGTGGTGCCGTGGAAGTATGGCTTCAAGAGTGTGAAGTCCATTGTGCGGATCAGTCTCGTGAGCGAACAGCCGAAAACCACTTGGCAGAGCATTGCTGCCAATGAGTATGGCTTCTATGCAAACGTAAACCCGACGGTTGATCACCCTCGATGGACTCAGGCCCGTGAGCGCCGTCTGCCCAGTGGCTTGTTTAGTCCTAATGTGCGTGAGACGCAGATGTTCAATGGTTACTCGGATGAGGTGGCGTCTCTTTATACCGACCTAGACCTGCGGAAGAATTACTGATGCGTTACCCGATCTGGCGCATGAGCGTCTTTATAGCAGCGGCGATATGGCCGCTGTTCTGGCTCTATGAGGCGTGGGGTTCTGCCCTCGGGCCCGATCCAGGCAAGGTGCTGGTAGATCGGTTGGGGCTCGGTACATTGATTCTGCTGCTGATCACCCTGGCAATGACACCGCTGCAGAAGCTTAGTGGTTGGGCGGGGTGGATAGCGGTACGCCGCCAACTGGGTTTGTGGTGCTTTGCCTATGTAGTGCTGCATCTGGCTGCGTACTGTGTGTTTGTGCTGGGGTTGGACTGGTCGCAGTTGGGTGTGGAGTTGCGCAAGCGGCCCTACATTATAGTGGGGGCGCTGGGCTTCCTGTTGCTGTTGGTTTTGGCGGTGACGTCGAATCGTTACAGCCAGCGTCGTTTGGGAAGTCGTTGGAAGAAGCTGCATCGCCTGGTGTATGTGATTCTTGGGCTCGGCTTGCTGCATATGCTGTGGATCGTGCGAGCAGATCTGAAGGAATGGGCTCTCTATGCTTCTATAGGTGCGTTGCTCCTGGTGCTGCGGATACCGCCTGTGATGCGACGAATCCCACGGCTTATCGCGAAAAAACCACTTTCTGCAACAAAAACGTAATTAAGGGTTGACGGCAGATTCTGGAAGTCTATAATTCGCCCCACTTCCGGCGCAGTCGAAACGGAAAACTCCTTGGTAAACAAGTAGTTACGCAGAATTCGACAGCGAGTTGCTTCAGTTCATCGAAGCCCAGAAGGAGT
>NZ_PCQI01000015.1:0-140935 GCF_002980075.1 Pseudomonas sp. MYb13
AAAGTGACCCGCTGTAAGAGCGGAACCAATATCAGCCGTAACCTAAATAACGGATATGTACCCGGTCTGATCCAACATCCAGGTCGGCTGTCAGGCCGCCTTCGCGGGCAAGCCCGCTCCCACAGTTGGATCGCGGGGTGTCAGGAAGAGAGTGGTTGGCTGTCGGGGCGCCTTCGCGAGCAAGCCCGCTCCCACATTTTTGGATCGCGGGGTGAGAGTTAGATGGTGGTTGGTTGTCAGGCCGCCTTCGCGGGCAAGCCCGCTCCCACAGTTGGATCGCGGGGTGTCAGGAAGATAGTGGTCGGCTGTCAGGCCGCCATCGCAGGCAAGCCGGCCACTACAGAATGTTACCAACCTGCCGATAACCCCTGAATAAGTCCAAGCCTTGTTCCAGGGGAGTTCGCAGCATGTATCGTTGGTTAGCCGAAAAACTGGGGAATGTCAGCGTCAAAACCAAACTCGGCGTGGGCTTCGGCCTGGTATTGCTGCTGACATTAATGATCACCTTCACCGGCTGGACCGGCCTGGGCGATGTGATCAGTCGGGGCGACAAGCTGGGCTTTATCTCCAGCCTCAACGGGCTGACCAAAGACCTGCGCCTGGCACGCCTGGACTTCGAAATGCGTCGCGGCGAACAAGGCACGGACGCGGTCAACGGCCTGATCGCTCAGTTGGACACTGGCCTGAAAAAAGCCGCCGAGCTGATCGAGCAACCCGCTGACAAGGCCCTGGTGGAGCAGCAACAGGAGGCCTTGGGCCGATACAAAAAGGCTTTCGGCGCCATGGTCCAGGCCGGGCTCAAGCGTGAAGGTGCGCGCAGCAAGCTTGGCGACACCGCCGACAACGCCGTGGCCAAGATCAATGAAGTCGAGAAGTCCCTGCTGCAAGGCGACAGCGTCACGCAGTTCAATAGCGTGGTCGACCTGAGCAAACTGATCCAGCAATCGCGCTTCCAAGTACGCGGCTACACCTACAGCGGCAAAGTCGAGGCCGAGCAACCGGCCCTGGATGCCATCGACAATGCCCTGAAGAAAATCACCGAACTCCAAGGGCAACTGCCGGCGCAGTACCAGGCCAACCTGCAGGAAGCCAGCGTGTCGTTGCAAGCTTACCGCGACGCCGTCAGCCAGTATCGCGACTCTCAGGTTGCCAGCGCCGCAGCCCTGAAGAACATGACCGCCGAGGGCGATACCCTGCTCGGCCACAGTGAGAAACTCACTGTCTCGCAGACCGTGGTGCGCGACACCGACGCCGCGCAAGCCAAGAACTTCCTGCTGCTGGCCACGTTACTGGCGCTGATCTTTGGCCTGGTCGCCGCCTGGGCCATCACCCGCCAGATCATCATTCCGCTGAACCAGACGCTCCAGGTGGCCGAACGCGTGGCCTCGGGCGACCTGAGCCACAACCTGACGTCCTTGCGCCAGGACGAACTGGGCCAACTGCAACGCGCCATGCAAAGCATGACCGTCGGCCTGCGTGAGCTGATCGGTGGTATCAGCGATGGCGTCACCCAGATCGCCAGCGCCGCCGAACAACTGTCGGCCGTGACCGAACAGACCAGTGCCGGGGTCAACAGCCAGAAGGTCGAGACCGACCAGGTGGCCACCGCCATGAACGAGATGGCCGCTACCGTGCAGGAAGTTGCGCGCAACGCCGAGGAAGCCTCCGAGGCCGCCGTGGCCGCTGACCAGCAGGCCCGTGAAGGCGACAAAGTGGTCGGCGAAGCCATCGCCCAGATCGAACGCCTGGCCACCGAAGTGGGTAACTCCACCGTGGCCATGGGCGATCTGAAACGCGAAAGCGACAAGATCGGCAGCGTGCTCGACGTGATCAAGTCCGTGGCCCAGCAAACCAACCTGCTGGCCCTCAACGCCGCGATTGAAGCTGCGCGTGCCGGTGAAGCCGGGCGTGGCTTCGCGGTAGTGGCCGACGAGGTGCGTAGCTTGGCCCAGCGCACGCAGAAGTCCACGGAAGAGATCGAGGAGCTGATCGTCGGCCTGCAAAACGGCACGCAGCAGGTGGCAACCATCATGGACAACAGCCGTGGCCTCACCGACAGCAGCGTCGAATTGACCCGCCGGGCCGGTAGCGCCTTGGCGAGCATCACTCGTACGGTCTCGACTATCCAGGCGATGAACTCGCAGATCGCCACCGCCGCCGAGCAGCAAAGTGCAGTGGCCGAAGAAATCAACCGCAGTGTGTTGAACGTGCGCGATGTGTCGGAACAAACCTCGTCGGCCAGCGAAGAGACCGCCGCATCCAGCGCCGAACTGGCACGCCTGGGTATTTATCTGCAAACACTGGTCGGGCGTTTCCGCATCTAACCAATAGTTTGTGAAATTTCCTACGCAGTTATCAGCCCAGCAATACTCCGAATCGAATTAGCGTTTCCTCTGTTGCGAAACGCTTTTTCGGATTCGGAGGCCCACCATGTTTTCTCCGCTCACCCGCTTGCTGGCCAACGCCAGCGTCCACCTCAAGCTCGCCCTGGGATTTGGCCTGGTGCTGATCCTCAGCTTCGCCATCGCCGTGACCGGTTGGCAAGCCCTGAATGCCTTGCTGTTTCGTTCAAGCAACCTGACGACCTTGGGCCAGATGGCTGTCGTGGCCGAAGCCATGCGCGCAGACCGTATCGTTTACCGAACGCTTGCGGACATCGCCAGCCTGGGAAAAATGGAACAACAGATTGCCCACATCGATCGACACTTGGACCACCTGTCGAACCGCGTGAAAGACCCGGATGACCTGCAACGTATCCAGGAAGCGCAAGGCCTGGCCAACCACTTCAAAACGGCACTGGAGGAACTGCCACCCTTGATCGAACAGCGCGAAGGCACGCGGCCGCCCCTGCATGCGACGGCGCTCCAGGCCAGTGACACCCTCACACGATTGGCCATTGAATTGCCTGACCAGAATGACCGACAGGCGCTGGATGCGGTAGAAAATCTGCGCCAGGCCATGGAGCTGGCCGAGGATCGGACCCAAAGCCCTGCCTGGGCAGCCGAGTCTCTGCCAGCCTATGCCGACACCGTCGACAAGACCCTCGACGCCTTGGACGTCGCCCAGGCCGCCGTGGCTCAGTTGCCGGCCGACTCCACCCTGCTTGAAACCGACCTGACGAACTATCGTACGCAACTCATAGCGCTCAAGGACGCTCAACTCACCACAGAAACTGCGCAGAATCGGTTTGAACAGCAGCTCAACCAGCTGCTCGAACACACCGAGTCAGTCAGCCAGAGCCAGGCCCTCCAACGCGACAGGGAAGCGGACGCCACGCGAACACTGCTCATCAGCGTCACGGTGGCCGCCCTGCTGCTTGGTACCCTGGCGGCGTGGTGGATCGCTCGGCAGATCGCTGTGCCGCTGCGCGAGGTGTTGTTATCCGCCCATCGCATCGCGCACGGCGATCTCAGTCACGATATCCAGATAGAGCGCCGCGATGAGTTGGGCCAGTTGCAACACACCTTCAGTGACATGACCCGCAGCCTGCGTAGGCTGATCAGCGGCATCGGTGACAGCGCCCACCATATCGCCAGTGCCGCCACGCAGCTATCGGCAGTCACCGAGCAGACCCGCACCGGCATCATCAACCAGAAAAGCGAAACCGATCAGGTGGCGACCGCCATGAACGAAATGCTCGCCACCGCCCAGGAAGTCGCCCGACACGCCGAGCAAGCGTCAATCGCGGCGAATGAAGCCGACCTGCAAGCCAGTGCTGGGGACAACGTGGTGGCGCAGGCCATTGAACAGATTGGCCAGTTGGCGGATGAGATGGCTCTTTCGGGCCGAGCGATGCTGGCGTTGCAACACGAAAGCCAGAAGATCGGCAGCGTGCTGGACGTGATCAAGTCGGTCTCTCAACAAACCAACCTGCTGGCGCTGAATGCCGCCATTGAGGCGGCACGCGCCGGCACGGCTGGCGAAGGGTTTGCCGTAGTGGCCGATGAAGTGCGCAGCCTGGCCCAGCGCACCCAGGAATCGGCGGAAGAAATCGAAGGGCTGATCCTTGGCCTGAACACCGGCACCCAGCAGGTGGCGGATATCATGGGCAGTAGCCGCCACCTTACCGACTGCAGTGTCGGCCTGACCCGCGACGCCGGCGACGCATTGGCGGCGATTGCCCGCACGGTCTCCGTCATCCAGGCAATGAACCCGCAGATTGCCGCCGCCGCCGAGCAGCAGAGCGCGGTGGCCGAAGAGATCAATTGCAGTGTGTTGAAGGTGCGTGACGTATCAGAGCAGACAGCCGCCGCCAGCGAGGAAACGGCGGCGGCGAGCGCTCAGTTGATGGGGCTGAGCCTGGACCTGCAAACCCTGGTCGGCAAGTTCAGGCTCTGAGGCTTACAACACCTGGCGCAGGAACGCCTGCGCCCGTGGGTCTTTCGGTGAGTCGAAGAACTCGGCCGGGGCTGCATCCTCCAGCAACTTGCCATGGTCGAAGAACAGCACCCGATCAGCCACTTCACGGGCAAAGCCCATTTCGTGGGTGACGCAGACCATGGTCATGCCTTCCAGGGCCAGGGTCTTCATCACGTCCAGCACTTCGCCGACCATTTCCGGGTCCAGCGCCGAGGTAGGCTCATCAAAGAGCATCACCTTGGGTTCCATTGCCAGGGCCCGGGCGATGGCGACCCGCTGCTGTTGGCCGCCGGACAAGCGAGAGGGAAACTCGTTGGCCTTCTGTGCAATACCAACCTTTTCCAACAGCGCCAGGGCCTTGGCCTCACGTTCCTGCTTACCGCGCTTGCGCACGACTTTTTGCGCCAGGCACAGGTTTTCGAGCACGGTCATGTGTGGGAACAGGTTGAAGTGCTGGAACACCATGCCGACTTCACGGCGGTAGGCGTTCACGTCGGTTTTCGGATCAGCCAGTTGCAGGCCGTCGATGCTCACCGAGCCTGAGTCGAACGCTTCCAGGCCATTAAGGCAGCGCAGGAACGTGGACTTGCCGGAGCCGGACGGGCCGATCACCACCAGGACTTCGCCCTTGGCCACCTGGGTGGTGACGTGGTCCACCGCGCGGACCACGTGGCCACGGGTGTCGAAGACTTTTACCAGATCGCGGACTTCAATCACTTTGCGCGAGCCTCCGCTCAAGCCGGCTGGCCATTTTCGACAGCGGCAGGTTGATCAGCAGGTACAGGCCTGCGACGCAGAACAGGATTTCAAACGGCGAGAACGAGGTGGTGATCACTTCACGGCCGCTCTTGAGCAGCTCGGTAATCGCGATCACCGAGACCAGGGACGTGTCTTTCACCAGGCTGATAAATTGCCCGGCCAGCGGCGGCAGCACGCGCTTGAAGGCCTGCGGCAACACCACATGGCGCATTGACTGGCTGGCACTCAGTCCCAGGGACCGCGCGGCTTCGTTCTGGCCACGGGTGATGGACTGCACGCCGGCGCGGACGATTTCCGCCACATAGGCGCCGGTGAACAGCGACAGCGCGGCGATCCCGGCGAACTCCCGGGACAGGTTGAGCACCGTACCGATAAAGAAATAGAAAATGAAGATCTGCACCAATAGCGGCGTACCGCGTACCAGTTCGACGTAGATCGTCGACAGATCCCGCAGGGTCGGGTTGCTGGACAAACGGCACAAGCCGGTCGCCAGGCCAATCACCAGGCCCAGGATGCCCGACACCACCGACAGCCACAGCGTGGTCCACAAGCCCCACATCAGCGGCCCCAGCGCCCACTGCCGGGTCACACCGACCACATCGCCTTCTGCGACATCGTCGCCGCGCGCCACTTGCAGGCTGTTCTCGGCAACGGTCAGCGTTTGCTCGGCGCCCGCGTCGTTGCGCAGGGTCACCTCGGCCACATCGCCTTTGCGCACCAACTCGACCACCGTGGAGATGTCAGCCGCGCGCTGCGACGTTTCGGCCTGGTAGGCGAAGTACTGCGGTACGCGGTTCCAGCGCCACTCGTAGGACATCAGCGAGGTGGCGTAGTACAAGGCGCCGGCAAGGCCGACAAGCACGACCACGGTCAGCAGGTGCCAGGGCCATTGGGCTTTTTTCTGTTTCATTTCAGGTTCCGGGATATGTATCGCCTGGCAGGCCGTCATCGCGGGCGAGCCCGCTCCCACAGGGGAACGCATTCCAACGGTGGGAGCTGGCTTGCCTGCGCTACAGGCAACTCGGTCTAGGCCTTATTCCATGTCCTTGAGCCACTCGGAGCTCTTGAACCACTTGTCATGGATGCGATCGTAGGTGCCGTCGTTACGGATCTGGTGCAGGAAGTTGTTGATGAAGTTGATGCTGTCGTAGTCGCCTTTCTTCAGGCCGAACGCCAACGGCTCGAAGGTGAAGGGTTCGTCCAGGAACACCAGCTTGCCGTTGCCGACTTTCTTCTCGGCAACCACGTTGTAAGGCGCGTCATACACAAAGGCATCGGCCTTGCCGTTGACCACGTCCAGCACGCCTTCCTGCTCGTTGTCATAGCCGTGGTACTTGGCTTTGGAGATCAGCTTCTTGGCGACCATCTCACCCGTGGTGCCCAGCTTGGAGGTCAGGCGGTACTTCTCGTCGTTCAGGTCTTTGTACGACTTGATGGTGCCTTCCAGCTCCTTGCGGATCAGCAGGGTCTGGCCGACCACGATAAAGGGTTCGCTGAAGTTCAGGCGCAGGTTGCGTTCCTGGGTGAGGGTCATGCCGCTGCCGATCATGTCGAACTTACCGGTCAGGAAGGCCGGGATGATGCCGTCGTAGCCGGTGGACACCAGTTCCAGCTTGACGCCCATGGACTTGGCCATGGCCTTGAGGATGTCGACTTCAAAACCGATGATTTCGCCGCGCTTGTCTGTCATTTCGAACGGCATGTAGGTCGGGTCCATGCCGACTTTCAGCGTGCCGCGCTTGACCGCATCATCGATAGCACCCGCCTGGGCAGCATTGGCCGCGACCAGCGCGGTGACGCCAAGCAGCAGCATCGAAAGATACTTTTTCATCATCAAGTCCCCTGAACGATTCTTATGAGATAGGCGCGCAAAAAGGGCTGCACCATTTCGGGGTGCGATCCTAACCCACTCGTCTCCCGTCACAAAGGTTTCGCGGCTATTTGTTATCTGCATATGTCGGAAAAGCCCCACAACGGTGCGACAAAGCACAGCTTTAGACGCTTTCCAATGGGTGGTAGCCGCAACGGATTGATGTGTAAGCAGTTATGACTTTCAGTCGATTTCCATCAACCAGGCGGTGTCCTTAAACCACTTGTCGTGCAGGCGATCATAGGTCCCGTCCTGGGCCACTTGATTGAGGAAATGGTTGATCCAGTTGAGGCTGTCGAAATCTCCTTTCTTGACCCCAAATGCCAGGGGTTCGAAGGTGAAGGGTTGCTCCAGCGCCAGCAATGAGCTGTTTTCCGCACGGCCCAGGGCGATGAGGTTATAAGGCGCGTCATGAATAAAGGCATCGGCCGCGCCTGTCACCACTTGGCGCACCCCTTCCTCCGGCGTTGCAAAGCTATTGATCCGGGCCGCGCCCAGAAAACGCCTGGCCGCCGCTTCGCCCGTGGTGCCTTCGGTGGTGGCTATCCGGTAACTGGCATCATCCAGGTCTTCAATGCTGCTGACCTTGCCCAGGTGCCTGGGATGCAACAACACCGACTGGCCAACCACGATGAACGAGTCGCTGAAATTCAGCTTCAGGTTGCGCTCCTGGGTGACGGTCATGCCGCTGCCGATCAGGTCGAATTTTTTCGCCAGCAGCCCCGCCACTAACTCGGTGTAGGGGACGGCGACCAATTCAAGCTCCACCCCCAACGCGCGGCTCATGACCTTGAGCAGGTCGATTTCAAAGCCGACGATGCGCCCCTGTCTATCGGTCATTTCAAAAGGTACATAGGTGGGCGTGGTGCCGACTTTGAGTACGCCGCGTCGAACCGCGTCGTCGATCGCGCCGGCCTGTGCCAGGCCCATGTGAATCAATGCGACAGCGCTTATCAACAGCGCAGAACAATAGCCTTTGCTCATGAATACCCCGAAGGCAGGTTAAATTCGGGGCGATGCTAACTCAGTCGCGGGCACGGCAATACGCCTCGGGCAAAGGTCTTTTGTATCGAAATAGTTTATTAAAAACAGGGGGTTAGCGCAGGAAGGAAGTCACAGGAAACGCTGTAGGACCAGCGCTTCGAACGCCCCCGAGGTGAGCCCTCGGGGGCGTCTGAATCAGGCCGGTTGGGCCTGGGACGACAGCGGTTGCAGCGGCAGCAACGGCGCGTGCGGGTCAGCCTTTAGAGAATCCCGCCAGGCCGCGAGCCACTCGGCATGGCCTTCACTCCAGACCTGCTCATGCAAGCGAGCCAGGGCTACCGGGTCACTGAGCAACGCCAGGCGTTCACCGTTGTTGAGGCCGGCAGGACCGACTTTCAACGCATGGCGCACACGTTCGGCACGCAGGTACTCGATCGGTTCTGCCTGCGCGTGACGCGAGGTCGCCAGGGCACAGGCCAGGGCGTTCTGCTGCGGGTCGACTACCGAGCGCACGAAGCCGTCGTTGAGCGCGTGCCAACGGTTTTCGTGGGTGTACTTGTCGGTGGACAGCAACGCTTGCGGCGGATTGTATTCCTCAGGGATCAGGAACAGGCTCTCGTCGCGGGACTTGAGGCCCAGCCCGACACGGCTGGAAATTACCGACACCGGGATCGACAGCATCAGCGAACCGACGATCGGCACCAGCCACCACAGGAAGCTCGGGTTCAACCACACCACCAGCAGCGCCCAGAGGAAGCCCAGCAGGGTTTGCGGACCGTGGCGCTTGACCGCCTCGCTCCATGGGGTGGAGTCGTCGTCACGTTGCGGCGAGTTCCAGGTCGCAGCCCAGCCCAGGAACGCGGCGAGCACGAAGCGGGTGTGGAAGATCATCCGCACCGGCGCCAGCAGCATGGAGAACAGCATCTCCAGCAGCATCGACAAGGTCACCTTGAACTTGCCGCCGAACTCTTTCGCGCCCTTGGCCCAGATCAGGATGATGCTCAGCAGCTTAGGCAGGAACAGCAGCACGATGGTGGTAGAGAACAGCGCCACGGCCTTGTCCGGATGCCATTGCGGCCAGAGTGGGTACAACTGGCGTGGCGCCATGAAGTACTGCGGTTCCATCAGGGTGTTCACCGCCAGCAAGGCCGTGGACAAGACCAGGAACAGGAACCACAACGGCGCCGACAGGTAGGACATCACACCGGTCAGGAACACCGCGCGGTGCACCGGGTGCATGCCCTTGACCAGGAACAGGCGGAAGTTCATCAGGTTGCCGTGGCACCAGCGACGGTCACGCTTGAGTTCATCCAGCAGGTTTGGCGGCAGCTCTTCGTAACTGCCCGGCAGGTCGTAGGCGATCCACACGCCCCAGCCGGCACGGCGCATCAGCGCTGCTTCGACGAAGTCGTGGGACAGGATGGAACCGGCGAACGCGCCTTTGCCCGGCAAGGGTGCCAGGGCACAGTGCTCGATGAACGGCTTCATGCGGATGATCGCGTTGTGACCCCAGTAGTGGGACTCACCCAACTGCCAGAAGTGCAGGCCGGCGGTGAACAGCGGGCCGTAGACGCGGGTTGCGAACTGCTGCATGCGCGCATACAGGGTGTCCATGCCCGACGCACGTGGCGCGGTCTGGATGATCCCGGCATCCGGCGTGGCTTCCATCAAGCGCACCAGGCTGGTCAGGCATTCGCCGCTCATGACGCTGTCAGCGTCGAGCACGACCATGTACTTGTAGTCACCGCCCCAACGACGGCAGAAGTCGTCGAGGTTGCCGCTCTTGCGCTTTACGCGACGGCGACGACGGCGATAGAAGATCTTGCCGAAACCACCGGCTTCGCGGCATACGTCGAGCCAGGCTTGCTGTTCGGCGATGCAGATGTCGGCTTCATTACTGTCGCTGAGCACGAAGAAGTCGAAGCGATCCAGGTCACCCGTGGCAGCGACCGACTCGAACGTCGCGCGCAGGCCGGCAAACACCCGGGGCACGTCTTCGTTGCAGATCGGCATCACCAGCGCGGTGCGGGCATCTTTTGGAATCGGCTCGTCACCCGCGCTTTTACCGGAGATGCGGTACTTATCGTGGCCGGTGAGCAGCTCCAGGAAGCCCATCAACGCGGTCCAGAAACCGGCTGACACCCAGCAGAACAAGATCCCGAACATGATCAGGATGCTGGTTTGCAGGGCGTAAGGGAGTACCTGGGTCGCGGTTTGCAGCAGGGTCTGGTTGCGAATCTCGTCGAAGTCGACCAGCGACCAGCCCTGGTACGGCATGATGCCTTTCATGTACCAGCCAGCAACGATGGTCTGGCCGAGCATCAGCACCAGCAGGATGTAACGACGGATCGAACCGACGGTACGCCAGCGGGCGGCCGGCAATACGCGCTCATCCTTCGGCGGTGCAGGTGGGTTGCTGCGCCCGGTGATACGACGCCAGCCGCGCACCAGGATATTGGTGCGCCATGGCTCCGGTACCACGCGAGTACGACGAATTGGCGGCGTGGCCTTGAGGCACACGCGGCCCTCGGCGTCGAGCGCCAGCATTTCAGCGTCTTGCAGCTCTTCTGCGGTGCTGAGGGTCAACCGAGTGCCAACCGACGCCTGCGCGGCGTCGCCAGGCGCATCGAACGTCTTCGACGACAAGCGTTCGTGCAACTCGGTGAAGGATGTGCAGCCCGCCAGTTCGGCGCGCTGCTCAGCGGTCATCGGTAGATGCGCCAGGTACTCGGACAGAGTCTCGGGCGTTACTTGAGAATTACTCATCGGCAGGCAACTGATAGCTCCAGGTTTCGGTCAGGACTTGCTCGGTCTTGATCGGCTCCGGTGTGGCTGGGGCAGCTTCTGGCTGCTTGGCTTCCTTGTCTTTCGCGTCTTTCTTGGCCTGTTTCTCGTGTTGCTTGGCCAGGACCTTGTCGGCCTTGAGCACGTGGCTCGAGTCCTGCTCGGGGGCCGGCGGAGGAACGTCCTGCACCAGCGCCGCGCGCATTTCGGTCGGTTTGCCTGCGTCCTTGATCTTCATGCGCAGGGTCAGGCGCCAGCCTTTGGTGTGCTCGTTGTAGCGCACGCTGTTCTCAACCAGTTCGGCGTTGTCGCCGACACTGACCTGGCTGCGAACCGGGGCATCCGTCGGCAGGGCCTTGAGGGACGGGCCCTCGAAGTCCACCAGGTAGGCCACGCTGCCGTCAGGCTGGCGAATCAGGTTGGATTGCTTCACGTCACCGGTGGAACGCAGGGTCTGCTTGACCCAGGCGCTATCGGTCGGGTGCAGCGACTTCTCGTCCATGGTCCAGTGCAGGCGGTAGGCGACATCCAGTGGCTTGCCGACTTCTGGCAGCTCCGCAGGGCTCCAGAACGCAACGATGTTGTCGTTGGTTTCATCGGCGGTCGGGATCTCTACCAGGTTGACGGTGCCTTTGCCCCAGTCGCCCTCAGGCTCGATCCAGGCGCTTGGGCGCTTGTCGTAGTTGTCGTCCAGGTCTTCGTAGTGGCTGAAGTCGCGACCACGTTGCAGCAGGCCGAAACCACGCGGGTTCTCTACGGTGAAGTTGCTGACCGACAGGTGTTTAGGGTTGTTCAGCGGGCGCCAGATCCATTCGCCATTGCCGGCATGGATCGACAGGCCACTGGAATCGTGAAGCTCACGACGGTAGTTGAGCACCTTGGACGGCTGGTTCGCGCCGAACAGGTACATGCTGGTCAACGGGGCAACGCCCAGCTTGCTGACCTTGTCGCGCAGGAACATCTGGGATTTGACATCGACAATGGTGTCGGTACCCGGACGCAGGATCAGGCGGTAAGCACCGGTCGCGCGTGGCGAGTCCAGCAGGGCAAAGATCACCAGTTGTTTCTCACCCGGTTTCGGACGTTCGATCCAGAACTCGGTGAAACGCGGGAATTCTTCACCAGACGGCAATGCGGTGTCGATCGCCATGCCACGGGCCGACAGGCCATAGGCCTGGCCCTTGCCGACCACGCGGAAGTAGCTTGCGCCCAGCATGGTCATGATTTCGTCTTGCTTGTCGGCCTTGTTGATCGGGAATAGCACACGGAAGCCGGCATAACCCAGCTGTTCGGTGGCTTTAGGATCAAACTTCACGTCGCCGAAATCGAAGCGCGTTGGGTCGTACTTGATTTCCTGCACGCTGTCGGCGGTGACTTCGTTGATTTTCACCGGTGTATCGAAGTGCATACCCTGGTGATAGAAGGACAGCTTGAACGGGGTGTTCTGATCGGCCCACTCGGCTTTTTCGTTGCGGAAACGAATCTTCTGGTAGTCCGCGAATTTCATTTCGCGGAATTCGTTCGGCAGATTGCTGCGCGGAGCTTCGTATTTCTGCCCGGCCAGCTCTTTTGCCTTGGCCGACACATCATCCAGACTGAATGCCCACAGTTGACCCGCGCCGAACAGGCAAAACAGGGCAGAGCCCGTCACCAGTGCGTTTCGTAACCGTTTGGCAGACAATTTTGGTGCATTACAGGGACTAACAATCACGAGCAACCCTCGCCGAAAACAGATCAAAAAACCAACGGCCAGCTATCTATATGCCAGGTTGGCGAGCATTGTTCCGACTCCCCTGGGTCAAAATGATTCCCCAATGGCTATCGGACAAGTCTCTACCTAAGTCAAAAATGGACCAAACAACGCTGATCCCCGTAGCGCGCGATTATCTAGTAGCCCGCGAAACAACGCATCAGGGATAACGAAGTATTTGTAGCGAAACCCTGCGTTTTTAGGCATTAAAGTCGTTTTTAATACATTCACGTCTGCAAGAGGAAGGTCACAGGGCCATCATTGACCAAATGCACCTGCATATCGGCGCCAAAACGCCCCGACGACACCTTGCCATGCAATTGTTGCGCTTGTAACAGCAAGTGATCAAATAGCGCCGCTCCCAGGGCCGGTGGGGCCGCTGTGGAGAAGCTCGGCCGCAGCCCGCTCTTGGTGTTTGCTGCCAGGGTGAACTGCGACACCAGCAGCAGACCTCCATCGATATCCTTGAGCGACAGGTTCATCTTGCCTTCGTCGTCGCTGAAGACGCGGTAGTTCAGCAGCTTGTGCAGCAGCTTATCGGCACTTTCGGCGGTATCCGAAGGCTCGACAGCCACCAGCACCAGTAAACCCTGGTCGATGGCCCCGACGATTTCACCCGCCACCTCGACCCGGGCGCCTCGCACCCGTTGCAACAGGCCCTTCATGCTTCTTCAGGTGGTAGGTCGAGCAAGCGGCGTGCCATTTCGCTGGTCGCACGCACCAAGGCATCGGTGATACCGGGTTCGGACGCCGCATGGCCGGCCTCGCGGATCACCTGCAGCTCACTGTTGGGCCACGCCTGATGCAACTCCCACGCGTTATCCAGTGGGCAAATCATATCGTAGCGACCGTGAATGATTACGCCAGGCAGATGCGCGATCTTGTGCATATCGCGGATCAGCTGGTTGGGCTCCAGGAACGAGTTGTTGGTGAAGTAGTGGCACTCGATACGCGCGATGGACAGGGCACGTTGCGGCTCGGAAAAACGCTCCACATGCTGCGGGCTCGGGCACAGGCCCAGCATCCGCCCTTCCCAGCCCGACCACGCCTTGGCCGCGTGCATCTGGGCGATCTGGTCGTTGCCGGTGAGGCGCTTGTGATACGCCGCGATCATGTCGTGGCGCTCTTCCGGTGGGATAGGCGCGATGTAATCCTGCCAGTAGTCCGGGAACAGGCGGCTCGCGCCCTCCTGGTAGAACCAGTGAATGTCCTGTGGGCGCGCCAGGAAAATGCCGCGCACGATCAGGCCATGCACACGCTCCGGATGGGTTTGCGCGTAGGCCAGGGCCAGGGTCGAGCCCCATGAGCCGCCGAACAGCACCCATTTATCGATACCCAGGTGCTCGCGGATGCGCTCAAGGTCGGCGACCAGGTCCCAGGTGGTGTTGTTTTCCAGGCTGGCGCGAGGGGTGGACCGCCCGCAACCACGCTGGTCAAAGGTGACGATGCGGTAAAGGTTCGGATCGAAATAGCAGCGGCTCTGGGCATCACAACCGGCACCAGGGCCACCATGGATGAATACGACGGGCAAGCCTTCGGGGGTGCCACTTTCATCGACGTACAGCGTGTGGGTGTCATCGACTGCCAGATCGTGCCGGGCGTAGGGTTTGATCTGCGGGTACCAAGTCTGCATTGCGCGCTCCGTAGGGGGTCGGGTTCATCCCTGGGGGGACGTCTTTTATTCTGCCGTCTGGCACTATAAACCCGAATTGTGCAATCAGCATGTCCTTGAGCACTTAGACCTGTGTCAGCCCTTCGCTCCCCAGGTAATTGAACAGGTCATCGTAGAGACGGTCCACCTCCGGCACCTGCCGCCGCGCCCGCAGGCAACCATGGACCAGGCCCTTGCCGGGATACAGCACGGTGGCCACGCCCGCCGCCTGCAGGCGTTCGGCGTAGAGCCTGCCGTCATCGCGCAGCGGGTCGAACTGCGCCACGGCGATGAATGCCTTGGGCAAACCGCTGAAATCCACGGCCAACAGCGGCATGGCATAAGGTGAGGGCTGGTCGCTGCCCCGCAGGTACAGCGCCAGGTAGCAGTCGGTGTCGGCACTGCTGAGCAGCGGCGCGTCCATGCAGTCGCGTCGTGACGGCAGGTCGCAAGGGCCACCCAACCCCGGATAAATCAGCACCTGAGCCCCGGGCAGCGGCTGCCCGTCGTCCCGCAAGCCCAGGCACAACGCCGCGGCCAGGTTGCCGCCTGCGCTGTCGCCAATCACCACCAGGCGTCGCAGGTTGATCGCGTGAGGCCCCTGCCCGGCCTGCATGGCTTGCCACACAGTGCGGCAATCCTCATAAGCGGCCGGGAACGGGTGCTCGGGCGCCAGCCGGTAATCGATGGCGATCACCAGTACCTGCAAGGTCGTGGCCAGTTCGAAGCAGATGAAGTCGTGGGAATCCAGCCCGCCGACCACCCAGCCGCCGCCGTGCATATAAAGGAGGCACGGCCACCCATCAGGTGGCGTGGGTGCGGTGGGCAGATAACTGCGCACACGAACGCCCGTCAGGGTGAAGTCCTCGACCTGCAAGCCTGCGGGTTGCGGCGGGGTGAATGCACGGCACATGCGGTCATAGCCTGTGCGCAGCCCAGCCAGCGACGAGTCGTTGCTGGCGAAGGATTCGGTCTTGGCGACGAAGGCGGCGAGCTGGGGAGAAATCGGGTACATGCGCAAATATCCCTGACGATGAACATCCACTGTAGGAGCGGGCTTGCTCGCGAAGGCGGTGTGTCAGTCAAGACATTCACGACTGATAAGCCGCCTTCGCGGGCAAGCCCGCTCCCACATTTGTCCGGTGTTGCCCTCAGGGCTTGAGGCTGGCTTGCACGGCCGCCACGCCATCGCTGCCATCGAACGCTTGAACCCCGGCCAGCCAGCGCTGCAAGTCCTCGGGATGATCACGCAGCCATTGCCTGGCCACAGCCTGCGGCGACTGGCGCTCCATGATCGGCACCATCAACTGGCTTTCCTGAGCGGCGGTGAACGTGAGGTTTTCCAACAGCCGGTTGGCATTGGGGCAGCGCTCGGCAAAGTCCGGCGCGGTCACAGTGGAGACGGTAGCGCGGCCTTCGTCGGGGCCAAACACGTCTTCACTGCCGGTGAGGTAGGCCATTTTCATGTTGATATTCATCGGGTGCGGGGTCCAGCCGACGAACACCACGAATTCCTTGCGATTCACCGCGCGCTGCACAGCGGCGAGCATTCCTGCCTCACCGGACGCGACCAGTTTGAAGCCGCCCAGGCCGAAGCGGTTGGTGTCGATCATTTTCTGGATATCCGTGTTCGCGCCACTGCCAGGCTCGATCCCATAGATCTTGCCACCCAGTTTGTCCTTGAAGCGGGCGATATCGGCGAAGGTCTTCAAGCCCGCATCGGCCACGTACTGCGGTACGGCCAGGGTGGCCTGCGCGTCGGCCAGGCTCGGGGTGTCAAATACATGGACCTGCTTGGCCGCCAGGAATGGCGCGATGTTGTTATCCATCGCGGGTTTCCAGTAGCCGAGGAAGATATCCAGGCGTTTGTCGCGGATGCCAGCGAAAATAATCTGCTGCACGGCGCTGGTCTGTTTGCTGTCATAGCCCAGGCCATTGAGCAGCACGTCGGCCATGCCGGAGGTGGCGACCACGTCAGTCCAGCTGACCACGCCCATGCGGATATTTTTGCAAGAGGCCGGCTCGGCGGCCATGGCGTTGGCGCCAATCAACAGGGCGCCGGTGAGGGTCAACAACAGTCTTTTCATGGAAGAGGTCTCACTCGGCTGTTTTTATTCCACAACCTTACCCAGTGAAACCCTGGCTCACACGACCTGTGGCGACCGGCAGTTGCACTGCGGCGACCATGAGGGCGCCTTCGCAGGCAAGCCAGCTGTCACATTTGGAATGTATCCCAAGCTGGGCGCTGGCTTGCCTGCGATGGCGACATCAGCCGTAACGCTGCTGCCCCCAGGCCAGCACCCCTTCCAGCAATTGCTTGAGTACCACCCGCGTCGGCTCGGCCAGGTCGGGGCGATAGCGGAATGGCTCTACCTCTTCCATATAAGTGCTCTGGCACAGTTCCAACTGCACAGCATGGATATCCTGCGCAGGGTCACCGTAATGCCGGGTGATGTGGCCGCCCTTGAAACGTCCGTTGAGTACATGGGTGTACTGCGGATGCGCGGCGCAGATGGCCTCCAACTGGCTGGCCAGCTCCGGATCACACGCGGCGCCGTTGAACGTGCCGAGGTTGAAGTCCGGCAACTTGCCGTCAAACAGGTGCGGGATCACCGAACGGATCGAGTGCGCGTCAAACAGCAAGGCATAACCGAACTCGGCCTTGAGCCGCGCCAGCTCTTCTTGCAGCGCGCGGTGATAGGGCCCCCAGATCTTTTGGAGGTAAGTCACGCGCTCTGCCTGCGAAGGCTCCGCCCCTTCACGGAACAACGGCACACCCTCAAACAGCGTCGCCGGGTAGAGGCCGGTCGTAGCGCCCGCGTACAGAGGCTTGTCGTCGGACGGTCGGTTCAAGTCGATCACAAACCGCGAGTACTCCGCTGCCAGGGTGCTGGCGCCCAGCTCTTCGGCAAAGTCATACAACGTGGGGATGTGCCAGTCGGTGTCCGGCAGGCTTTGCGCCTCGGGGATCAGACCTGCCTCGACAGCAGGCGTGAGGCGCAGGCCGGCGTGAGGCATGCTGATCAGCAGTGGCACGCGGCCTTGTTTGAAGCTCAGAACCTTATCCACAACCCGTACTCCTCAAACAGTGACGTCGACGCCATGGCGTACGACGCGTTTTTCCAACTCGCCGCCCAGCCAGTAGGCGAGGTCGGCGGGACGATCGATCTGCCAGGCAACAAAATCCGCGACCTTGCCCACTTCCAGCGAGCCATGGGTGTCACCCATGCCTAACGCAGTGGCGGCATGTTGCGTAGCACCGGCCAGGGCTTCTTCCGGGGTCATGCGAAACAGTGTGCAGGCCATGTTGAGCATCAGGCGCACCGACAAGGCCGGCGAAGTGCCAGGGTTGAGGTCGCTGGCGATGGCGATCTTCACGCCGTGCTTGCGCAGGGCATCCATTGGCGGCAACTGGGTTTCGCGCAGGAAGTAGAAGGCACCCGGCAGCAAGACCGCAACGGTGCCGGAAGCGGCCATGGCGATGGCATCTTCTTCGGTCATGAACTCCAGGTGGTCCGCCGACAACGCGTGGTAACGCGCGGCCAGGCTGGAGCCGTGCAGCGACGAGAGTTGCTCGGCGTGCAGCTTCACCGGCAAGCCGAGTTGCTGGGCGACTTTGAACACACGCTCTACCTGCTCGGTGGAAAACGCCAGGTACTCGCAGAATGCATCCACCGCGTCCACCAGCCCTTGCGCCGCCAGGGCCGGCAGCATCTCGGCGCAGATGTGGTCGATGTAATCGTCGGCGCGGTCCTTGTACTCCGGCGGCAGCGCGTGGGCCGCCAGGCACGTGGCGCGCACACTGACCGGCAATGCTTCGCCAAGGCGACGCGCCACCCGTAGCATCTTGCGTTCGTTTACCAGGTCAAGCCCGTAGCCGGACTTGATCTCGACCGTGGTCACGCCGTCGCGCAGCAGACTGCGCAGGCGCTTTTCGGCGCTGGCAAACAGTTCATCCTCCGTCGCGGCACGGGTAGCACGCACGGTGCTGGCAATACCGCCGCCCTTGGCCGCGATCTCGGCGTAGCTGACGCCTTCGAGGCGCTGCTCGAACTCGCCGCTGCGGTTGCCGCCAAACACCGTGTGGGTGTGGCAGTCGATCAGCCCGGGGGTGACCCACGTGCCTTGCAGGTCATGCACCTGGGCGTAATCCGCCGTGGGTACCTGGCTGCGGGGGCCGATCCACTCGATGAGCGAACCGGCGGTCACCATGGCGGCATCCTCGATGATCGAGTATTTGCCCTGGGCCATGGTTGCGACGTGGCAGTGTTGCCAAAGCGTTTTCATCAACGCCTCCCTAGATTAACGATGAGACAAGGCCGGGTCGTAGTGGACCCTGGCCGCTTGGCCGGCTGCGGGCTTGACCCACAGCAGGTAGGCAACGACCAGCAGCACGATCCACACGCCCCCGACCAGCAAGGCGGCCTGGGTGTCCGGGAAGTAACCCAGCACACCAAACACGAACAGCATGAAGACAATGGCGGCCGCTGGCGCGTAAGGCCAGAACGGCACCGGGAATTTCAGTTCGGCGACCTGTTCCTTGGTCATCGAGCGGCGCATGGCCACTTGGGTGAACAGGATCATCAGCCACACCCACACGGTGGCGAAGGTCGCAATCGAGGCGATCAGCAGGAACACGTTTTCCGGGATCAGGTAGTTGAGCACCACCCCGCCCAGCAGCGCCGCGCCCATCACCACCACGGTCATCCACGGCACGCCGTGCCTGGACAACTGCGCAAAGCCCTTGGGCGCCTGCCCCTGTTGGGCCAGGCCGTACATCATGCGGCCAGCACCGAAGATG
Organism: Pseudomonas sp. MYb13; assembly: GCF_002980075.1. NCBI lineage: Bacteria > Pseudomonadati > Pseudomonadota > Gammaproteobacteria > Pseudomonadales > Pseudomonadaceae > Pseudomonas > Pseudomonas sp. MYb13. Next base: position 18,959 of record NZ_PCQI01000015.1, read on the forward strand.
TCACTGTTGATGGCCGAGACGGCCGCCGAGATCACCACGATGTTGAGGATGGTCGCCGCCGAGCCGATGCCCAGGTTGCTGAAGATCTGCACGAACGGGCTGCCTTGGCTACCGATCTGCGGCCACGGGTAGATGGCCATCAGCACGAACAGGGTCAGCACGTAGAACAACAGGATACGCAGCGGCACGGCGTTGATCGCCTTGGGGATCACGCGTTGCGGGTCCTTGGCTTCACCCGCGGTGATGCCGATGATTTCAATGCCGCCAAAGGCAAACATCACCACCGCGAACGAGGCGATCAAGCCGCCGATGCCATTGGGCATGAAGCCGCCGTGGGCCCACAAATTGCTGAGGCCGCTGGCCTGGGTGTCACCGGCCGAATGAATGCCGAACAGCATGATGCCGAAGCCGCCGAGGATCATCGCGACGATAGCGCCAACCTTGAGCAGTGACAGCCAGAACTCCATTTCGCCAAACACTTTGACGTTGCACAGGTTCAGGCCACCGATCAAAAACACAATGCCGAGTACCCAGACCCAACGCGCGACCTCCGGAAACCAGAAGCCCATGTAGATGCCGAAGGCGGTGACGTCCGCCAGGCAGACGATGATCATTTCAAACGCGTAGGTCCAACCGAGAATGAACCCGGCCATGGGCCCCAGGTAGGTGCTGGCGTACTGCCCGAAGGAACCGGCCACCGGGTTGTGCACAGCCATTTCGCCAAGGGCGCGCATGACCATGAACACGGCGGCGCCGCCGATCAGGTAGGCCAGCAGCACGGCTGGGCCGGCCATCTGGATAGCAGAGGCAGAGCCATAGAACAGCCCGGTGCCGATCGCGGAACCGAGTGCCATGAAGCGAATATGTCGGGCACTGAGCCCGCGTTTCAATCCTTTCTCTTGCGGGAGCATTTCTCGTCCTTAATTATTTTTATCCTGAGAAAATTCAGAGCTGCGAACGCTCAAATGTGGGAGCTGGCTTGCCTGCGATGGCGGTGTATCAGTCGCAAATTCTTTAACTGACAGCGAGCGATCGCAGGCAAGCCAGCTCCCACATAGGGCGCCGGTGAGCTTAAAGGCTCGGCAGCAGCTTGGCCGGCACCAGCTCATTCAGGCAGCGGCTGGCAAGCAATTCGCTGGCGGCGATGATGTCCGGGGCGAAGAAGCGGTCTTTGTCGTAGAACGCCACTTTGTCGCGCAGGATGCCACGGGCCTTCTCCAGCTTCGGCGAGGTCTTCAGGCCTTCGCGCAGGTCCAGGCCCTGGCAGGCGGCCAGCCATTCAACGGCCAGAATGCCACGGGTGTTCTCGGCCATTTCCCACAAGCGCTTGCCGGCGGCCGGGGCCATGGACACGTGGTCTTCCTGGTTGGCCGAGGTCGGCAGGCTGTCGACGCTGTGGGGATGGGCCAACGCCTTGTTCTCGCTGGCAAGTGCTGCAGCGGTTACCTGGGCGATCATGAAACCGGAGTTCACCCCGCCATTGCCCACCAGGAACGGCGGCAGTTGCGACATATGCTTGTCCATCATCAACGAGATGCGACGCTCGCTCAGGGAGCCGATTTCCGCGATGGCCAGGGCCATGTTGTCGGCCGCCATGGCCACCGGCTCGGCGTGGAAGTTACCGCCGGAGATCACGTCACCTTCAGCGGCAAACACCAGTGGGTTATCCGACACGGCGTTGGCTTCGACCACCAGCACGTCTGCGGCCTGGCGGAACTGGGTCAGGCAGGCGCCCATCACTTGTGGCTGGCAACGCAGCGAGTACGGGTCCTGCACTTTGTCGCAGTTCTGGTGCGACTGGGAGACCTGGCTGCTTTCGCCGAGCAAGTCGCGATAAGCCGCCGCCGAATCGATCTGCCCACGCTGGCCGCGTGCCGCATGAATGCGCGCATCGAACGGCGAGCGCGAGCCCAGCACCGCTTCCACGGTGAGGCCGCCACACGCCAAGGCGCCCGCGAACAAATCTTCGCCTTCGAACAGGCCACGCAGGGCATAGGCGGTGGAGACCTGGGTGCCGTTGAGCAGCGCCAGGCCTTCCTTGGCGGCGAGGGTCAGCGGCGTCAGGCCGGCGACTTTCAGCGCCTCGGTGGCTTCCAGCCATTCGCCTTTGTAGCGCGCCTTGCCTTCGCCCAGCAGTACCAGGGACATGTGCGCCAGGGGCGCCAGGTCGCCGGAGGCACCCACGGAACCTTTCAGAGGAATATGCGGGTACACCTCGGCGTTGATCAGCGCGATCAGCGCGTCGATCACCTGGCGGCGAATCCCGGAGAACCCACGGCTCAAGCTGTTGACCTTGAGCACCATGACCAGCCGTACCAGCGCATCGCTGATCGGCTCACCGACGCCAGCGGCGTGGGACAGCACCAGGGAACGCTGGAGGTTTTCCAGGTCTTCGCTGGCGATGCGGGTCGAGGCCAGCAGGCCGAAACCGGTATTGATGCCGTAGGCGGTGCGGTTCTCGGCGAGAATCTGCTCCACGCAGGCAACGCTGGCTTCGATCTGCGCCGTGGCGCTGTCATCCAGACTGAGCGTTACCGGCTGCTGGTAGATGGCTCGCAGTTGGGCAAGGCTCAGTTGGCCTGGAATCAGGTTTAGCGCAGTCACATTCATACTCCTTTTGAATAATTCTTTTGAATACATAAGTGTTCAGTGCAAATTCGGTAACGCGGTGTCTTTGACCAGCTTGGCGGCAGCCGCAATGTCCGGCGCCAGCCAACGGTCCTGCTCATAGGCCGGCACCACTTCACGCAGCAAGCGCCAGGCGCGGTCAGTGCCCGCGCCGAAGCGTTGGTCCTTGAGAAACTCGAACGCCTGGGCCGCCAGCAAATACTCAATGGCGAGGATCTGCGTCACATTGCCCAGCACCTGGTGCAGCTTGAGCGCGGCATTGGTGCCCATGCTCAGGTGATCTTCCTGCAGGCCCGAGGTGACGAAGTTGTCGAGCACCGCCGGTTGCGCCAGTTGGCGGTTTTGCCCACACAGCGAGGCAGCGACGTACTGCACGATCATCATCCCGGAGTTGACCCCGGGGTTGCTGACCAGGAACGCCGGCAGGCCGCTGACGTGCGGGTTGATCAGGCGGTCCAGGCGGCGTTCGGCCACCGAACCGATTTCAGCCATGGCAATCGCCAGCATGTCCGCCGCCAGCGCCACGGACTGCCCATGCGGGTTGGCCTGGGACACCACGCGGTAATTGTCCGGGGTGCCGAGCACCAGTGGGTTGTCGGTGGCGCTGTTGAGTTCGGTCTCGATCTGACGGGTGGCGTGTTCCACCTGATCACGCGCCGCGCCGTGGATCTGCGGGATCGAGCGGATGCTCAGGGCGTCCTGTGTGCGAATGCCTTTGCTGCTGGCGATCACTTCGCTGCCATCGAGCAAGGCGCGCAGGTTGATACCCACGTGTTGCATGCCAGGGTGTGGCTTGAGTGCGATGATTTCTTCATCGAAGGCATCGATCTGGCCACGCTGGGCTTCGAAACTCATGGCGCCGATCACGTCGGCCCATTGCAGCAAGTGATGCGCATCCGCCAGGGCCAGGCAGCTCAGGCCGGTCATGCACGGCGTGCCGTTGACCAGGCACAAACCGTCCTTGGCGCCGAGCACCACCGGGTGCAAACCTTCAGCCGCCAGGGCTTCTTGCGCCGAAACGACCCGGCCGCGATAGCTCACAGTGCCGACCCCCAGCAAGGCCACGCCAACGTGGGCCATATGGGTGAGGTAACCCACCGAACCCTGGGACGGCACTTGCGGTGTGATGCCGTGATTGAGCAGCGCCAGCAGCGAATGCACCACCTGCGGATGCAGGCCGGATTTGCCGTGGCTGTAATTGATGATCGCGGCGCAGATGATCGCGCGGGTCTGCTCGTCACTCAGCACCGGGCCGACGCCGCAAGCATGGCTGAGCAGGGTATTGCGCGACAGTTGGCTGAGTTGCTCGCCCTTGAGCGACACATTGCACAACGCGCCCAGGCCGGTGTTCACACCATAGGCGCGCTCACCGCTGGTGACGATGCGCTGCACGATGGCCTGGGCATTGTCGATACGTGCCCAGGCCTGGCCAGACAGCTCGAGGACAGCGCCATGACGGGCGACGGCGACTACGTCCTGCCAGCGCAATGGCGTATCGGCGAGGGTGATTTTTGTTGCCTGGGACATCTTCATACCTTCTTTAATTCTTTTGCAGCCTTACTGGCCTCATCGCAGGCAAGCCGGCTCCCACAGGGGAATGCATTCCAAATGTGGAAGCGGGCTTGCCTGCGACAGCGCCAGCCGGCTCACCACAAGGTCCGGTCAGACCACCGCAGCGCGCCGCTGAACAAACCGGTCCACGTACTCATCCGCCGGCGAATGCAGGATCTCGCGCGGCGTGCCGACCTGGATCAGCTTGCCGTCCTTGAGGATCGCAATGCGGTTGCCGATGCGCACGGCCTCGTCGAGGTCGTGAGTGATGAACACGATGGTTTTGTGCAAGGTCTTTTGCAGTTCCAGCAACTGGTCCTGCATCTCGGCGCGGATCAGCGGGTCGAGGGCGCTGAAGGCTTCGTCCATCAGGATGATGTCGGTGTCGGCCGCCAAGGCGCGGGCCAGGCCCACACGCTGGCGCATACCACCGGAGAGCTGGTGCGGGTATTTGTTTTCGTAGCCCTTGAGGCCCACGGTTTCGATCCAGTGCAGCGCGCGCTCGGCGCACACCTGCTTGGTCTCGCCACGCACTTTCAAGCCATAGGCGACGTTGTCGAGCACGCTCTTGTGGGGCAACAGGCCGAAGCTCTGGAACACCATGCTGATCTTGTGCCGACGGAATTGGCGCAGGGCTTCCATATCCAGTTGCAGGATGTCTTCGCCGTCCACCAGGATCGCGCCGCTGGTCGGGTCGATCAGGCGGTTGAAGTGGCGCACCAGGGTGGACTTGCCGGAACCCGACAGGCCCATGATCACGAAGATCTCACCAGTGCCAATGCTCAACGACAAGTCGTTCACACCGACCACGCAGCCGGTCTCGGCCAGGACCTGATCCTTGGTCTTGCCCTGGCTGACCATGGCCAGCGCATCCTTGGAACGCGCGCCGAAGATCTTGAAGACGTTTTTAACTTCGATTTTGCTGACAGTAGTCATTTGCTCGCCTCATGCCGTGGACGACCATAGGCCTGGGTAATGCGGTCGATGACCACTGCGAGAATCACGATCGCCAGCCCGGCTTCGAGGCCACGGCCAACGTTGAGGGTCTGGATGCCGACGAGGACGTCTTCACCCAAGCCCCGGGCGCCGATCATCGACGCGATGACCACCATCGACAGCGCCATCATGGTCGTCTGGTTGATACCGGCCATGATGCTCGGCAATGCCAACGGCAGTTGCACACCGAACAGTTGTTGCCAGCGGTTGGCACCAAACGCGTTGATGGCTTCCATGACTTCGCCGTCGACTTGGCGAATGCCCAAATCTGTCAGGCGAATCAGCGGTGGCGCGGCGTAGATCACCGTGGCGAAAATCGCCGGGACCTTGCCCAGGCCGAACAGCATCAGCACCGGGATCAGGTACACGAAGCTGGGCATGGTCTGCATGATGTCGAGCAGCGGCATCAGCACCGAACGCAGGCGATTGCTGCGTGCCGACAGAATGCCCAGCGGAATGCCGATCAGCACCGATATCACCGTGGCAACCATCATCAAGGCCAGGGTCTGCATCAGCTTGTCCCACAGGCCTACCGCGCCCACCAGGAACAGCAAGCCGACGATCACCGCCGTGGTCACCAGCTTGCGGGTGGCGTGCCAGGCGACACCGCCGACGATAGCCAGCATCAGCCACCACGGCGCCATGCGCAGCAACCCTTCCAGGTTGACGATGGCCCATAGCAGGGTGTCGGAGATGTGCCGGAACACATCACCGTAGTTGGTGACCAGTGAGTCCACCCAACCGTTGACCCAGTCGGCGATGGAAAACGTAAAACTCTCAGGAAACATATCGTGCTCTCGATCCAGTGGGTTGTGGCCAGGCGCCCGGCTGCCCCTCAGGGTAGCCGGGCACGCTTGACCTACAAGGCCGCGTCGATTTTCTTGGCTGCGTCGTCGCTCACCCAGGCGTGCCAGACTTCAGGATGTTCCTTGAGGAAAATTTTCGCCAGTTTTGGCGACTCAATTCGCTCCTTGGCCATGCGACCCAGGTTCTGATTCAGCAGGTCGATGGGCAGGTTGACCTTTTCCAGCACGGCCACCAGCTCCGGGGCTTGCTCGTGGAAGGTCTTGGATAGGCCGACCTTGATGCTCACGCTTTTATCGACGCCGGGTTTTTCTTCCAGCTTGACCAGGTCGACCTGGCCCATCAGCGGCGTTGGCGACCAGTAGTAGAACAGGATCGGCTCGCCACGCTTGTAGCTCGACAGCACCGCTGCATCCAGCGCCGGGCCGGTGCCTGGGCGGAAGTTGGTGTAGGCGTTTTCCAGGCCGTAGCTTTTCAGCATCTCGCTGTTGTCCAGCTCGCAAGTCCAGCCGGCCGGGCAGTTGTAGAAGCGGCCCTTGGAAGGCTCTTCCTGGTCCTTGAAGACCGAGGCGTACTTGGCCAGGTCGGCGATGTTTTTCAGGCCTGGTGCCTTGGGTTCGAGCTTGCGCTTGGCGTCGCCTTCGATCACGTAGCGTGGCACGTACCAACCTTCGATAGCGCCGACAACCGGGGCACCGACGCCGACGACTTTGCCGGCCTTCTCGGCTTTGTTCCAGACCTCGCTGCGGCCGACCCATTCTTCGGCGAACACTTGGATGTCATTGCTGCTCAGGGCGTTTTCCATGGTGATGGAATTACCCGGCAGGCTGTCGGTTTTGCAGTCGTAGCCTTTTTCCAGCACGGTTTGCAGGATGTCGGTGAGCAACATGCCGCTTTCCCAGTTCAGGCCTGCGAATTTCACTGGCTTGCCGGATTCACACCAGCCGGCCGCCTGGGCGCCAGCGCAGGCCAGCAGGCCTGTAGAGAGCACGGTGGCTAATAGGGTCTTATGCATTTTCATTGTTGTGACGCTCCCAATCTTGAAATGGATTACGGCAGTCAGTAGGCATCCTGCCCTGTCCACGTCCCATCAGGCTTGTGCAGCCAGCCCGTTTGCTCTTGGTATAGCGCCCTGCTCTACCGGCAGGATCAGGTGATCGGGCACCGTGCCGTGCCATTTTTTCGCACACACGTAATACAGCACGGCCGGCAGTACCAGACCGATGATCCAGGAAATATCCACATCCCCCAGCGCGGCCACCAGGGGACCGGTGTAGAACTTGGTGGAGATGAACGGCAACTGCACGAGCACGCCGAACACATAGACGCTGATACCGAGCAGGTTCCAGCGACCGTAGCGTCCGTTCGGGTCGGCGAGCGCCGGCACGTCATAGCGCTCGCGGGTGATGCAGTAGTAGTCCACCAGGTTGATCGCGCTCCAGGGCGTAAAGAATGCCAGCAGGAACAGAATGAAAGATTTGAATGCCCCTAGGAACGAGTGCTGGCCGAGCAGCGCGATCAGGGTCGCGGTGCCGACAATCACCAGCACGAACACCAGGCGCTGCAGGCGCGTCACCTCCAGGCGACCACGGAAGCCGCTGATGATGGTCGCGATGCACATGAAGCTGCCGTAGGAATTCAGCGTAGAGATGGTGACCTTGCCGAACGCGATGCTGAAATACAGCAGCGCAGCGGTGGCACCAGTACCGCTCAAGCCAACGATGTAGGCCACTTCGTGACCGACGAACTGCCCGTTGGACATGGCCGCGGCAAACACGCCGAGGGTCATCGCCACCTGCGCACCCACGACCGAACCCGCGCCAGCGGCGAAAAAGGTTTTCACCGATGACGTCTTGCTTGGCAGGTAACGCGAGTAGTCCGCCACGTAAGGGCCGAAAGCAATCTGCCAGGAGGCCGCGAGCGACACCGCCAGCAGGAAACTGCTCCAGCTGAAGTGGCGGATTTGCAGGAGTGCGCCGACGTCGGTCTGGCTCACCAGGCGACTGAACAGGTAGACAAAGGCAATCACGCCAATGACGCTGGCAACGCGACCGATGAAATGGATCACCCGGTAACCCAGTACCGTGACCAGCACGATGACACTGGCGAAGACCAGGATACCGACGCTGTCGCTGACCCCGAACAACTGCCCCAGCGCCTGCCCGGACAGCACGGTCCCGGTGGCAGTGAAACCGAGGTACATCAGGCACACCAGCACGATCGGGATGGCTGCGCCATACACGCCGAACTGCACCCGACTGGAGATCATCTGTGGCAGCCCAAGCTTAGGCCCTTGCGCCGCATGCAACGCCATGACGCCACCGCCGATCAGCTGACCGATAAACAGCCCGATCAACGACCAGAACACATCACCGCCCAACACCACGGCCAAGGCACCGGTGACAATCGCGGTGATCTGCAGGTTGGCACCCATCCACAGGGTGAACTGGCTAAACAGACGACCGTGTCTTTCCGCTTCCGGGATGTAGTCGATCGAACGCCTTTCGATCAACGGGGTGGTGCTTGCACGTGCGTCATTTGCAGCCATGTGTGTTCAACCTCTGATGGATTGTTCATAAAGCCTGTGTAAAACCGCTTGTCTGTGGGAGCTGGCTTGCCTGCGATGCGGGCGACTCGGTCTATCAGTCGAACCGAGGGGATGCCATCGCAGGCAAGCCAGCTCCCCCATGGGTTATTTGATCATCGGGAGATTGAGGCCCTGCTCCTTGGCACAGTCGATCGCGATCTGGTAGCCGGCGTCTGCATGACGCATCACGCCGGTGGCCGGGTCGTTGTGCAGCACGCGGGCAATACGCTCGGCCGCTTCGTCGGTACCGTCGCAGACGATGACCATGCCGGAGTGCTGGGAGAAGCCCATGCCTACGCCGCCGCCATGGTGCAGCGAGACCCAGGTCGCGCCGCTGGCGGTATTGAGCAAGGCGTTGAGCAGTGGCCAGTCGGACACGGCGTCGGAGCCGTCCTGCATGGCTTCGGTTTCGCGGTTCGGGCTGGATACCGAGCCGGAGTCGAGGTGGTCACGGCCGATCACCACGGGGGCCGACAGCTCGCCGCTGCGCACCATTTCGTTGAACGCCAGGCCGAGCTTGGCGCGCTGGCCCAGGCCAACCCAGCAGATACGCGCCGGCAGGCCCTGGAAGCTGATGCGCTCGCGCGCCATGTCCAGCCAGTTGTGCAGGTGGGCGTCGTCCGGGATCAGCTCTTTGACTTTGGCGTCGGTCTTGTAGATGTCTTGCGGGTCGCCGGACAGCGCAGCCCAACGGAACGGACCAATGCCACGGCAGAACAGCGGGCGGATGTAGGCCGGCACGAAACCCGGGAAGGCGAAGGCGTCTTCCACGCCTTCTTCCTGGGCCATCTGGCGGATGTTGTTGCCGTAGTCGAAGGTCGGAATGCCTTGTTTCTGGAATTCCAGCATGGCTTTGACGTGCACGGCCATCGACTGCTTGGCGGCCTTGATCACGGCGGCGGGCTCGGTCTTGGCGCGGGCGCGGTATTCGTCCCAGGTCCAACCAGCCGGCAGGTAGCCGTTGAGTGGGTCGTGGGCGCTGGTCTGGTCGGTGACCATGTCCGGGCGCACGCCGCGCTTGACCAGCTCCGGCAGGATTTCGGCGGCGTTACCCAGCAGGGCAATGGAGATGGCCTTGCCTTCCTTGGTGTATTTGGCGATGCGTGCCAAGGCGTCATCGAGGTCGGTGGCTTGCTCGTCGACATAACGGCTGCTCAGGCGGAAATCGATGCTGACCTGCTGGCACTCGATGTTCAGCGAGCACGCGCCCGCCAGGGTTGCCGCCAGAGGCTGGGCGCCGCCCATGCCGCCGAGGCCGGCAGTCAGCACCCAACGGCCTTTGAGGTCACTGTTGTAATGCTGGCGACCGGCTTCGACGAAGGTTTCGTAGGTGCCCTGGACGATGCCCTGGCTACCGATGTAGATCCAGCTGCCGGCGGTCATCTGGCCGTACATGGCCAGGCCCTTGGCATCCAGTTCGTTGAAGTGTTCCCAGCTTGCCCAGTGCGGCACCAGGTTGGAGTTGGCGATCAGGACACGTGGCGCGTTGCTGTGAGTCTTGAACACGCCGACCGGCTTGCCGGATTGCACCAGCAGGGTTTCGTCATCGTTCAGATGAGTGAGGCTCTCGACGATCTGGTCGTAGCACTCCCAGTTACGTGCCGCACGGCCAATACCGCCGTACACCACCAGCTCCTTGGGGTTCTCGGCCACTTGCGGGTCGAGGTTGTTCATGAGCATGCGCAGCGGCGCTTCAGTCAGCCAGCTTTTGGCGGTGAGCTTGTTACCGTGGGCGGCACGGATTTCGACGTCACGGTACTTGGTAGGCTTGGTCACAACAGAACTCCTCGGCGATCGATGCGCGAACATGGATGGTGCGAAGGAGAGTCTTACGCACACATCTTTACTTGTACATACAAGCATATGCAATCAAGCGGCCAACTTTTTCGGCGAGGTGTTTGGATTTTTTTGGAAAGCGCGTCCGGGCCTTGGAAATTAAGGCTTCGAAGCTTGATGAAATTTCTTGAGGGAGCGTTCTGCCAAGAGGGAGGCTTGTCACGACAGCGCGGTTTTGCGCCACGCTGGGGCATTCGGTAACAAATTGGTGCGGGCGCTGGAAACAGTTTTTTTGCTCACCCCAAAACAACGGTGGGAGCGGGCTTGACCGCGAATGCGGTGGTTCAGCCAGCCTATCGGGTACTGATACACCGCACTCGCGGGCTAGCCCGCTCCCACATTTTCTAGTCGCGGGCGGTCAGCTCGATGACGCAGCTGCGACCGCTGACCGAGATATCCAACAAGCCAGCGTTACCGTCCACTTGCAGGCAGTCGTGATGGCCCAGCGTGTGACCCAGCACCTTCACTTCGTCCGCCACGCTAAACACCAACACCGTCTGTGCCGTGCTGAAAAAGCGCTGCTCGCCATCCACCCATTGCAGCCTCGCGTGGTAACGCTGCGGCGCATAGATCAGGTTGAAATCGCGAATCGGCCCGGTGATCAAGCGGCACGACACCTGGCTGTCACCTTTGAACGCAAAGGGTTGCAGCGGTAACAACCCGCGCTGCTCCTCGCCATCCACAGTCAGCACCATGCCCGCGCCTTTGATCACCGTGATCACGCGCTGGTAACCGGCGAAGGTGGAAAACCCACCCGACTCGGCGATATCGGCAATCGACAGGCGCCAGCCGAAACCATCCAGGCCCTGGCCTGCGTCTCGGGTGATTTCTTCAGTACTGCCGCCGCCGTTTTTCCACGGCATGCGTACGTAATCGGCGGCGCGCCAGACTTTTACTGCATTCATTTACTGAAACGTCCTTCCAGGCTGTGACGGGAACCGGGGTGGATCAGACGCGCGGCGGTCACCGGCTGGCGACCCGACCAGGTGCGCCTGCGAATCAACAGGCACGGCTCGGAGGGTTCGATCTGCAGCAGCTTGCACTCGGCCGCATCGGCGAGGATGGCTTCGACCACGTGCTCGCCTTCGGTCAGCGGTGCCACTTGGTTCAGGTAGGCGTAGGGGGTCTGTTGGGTGAAATCCTGCTGCAGGTATTCCGGTGCGACCAGCGCATTGACGAAACGGTCCTCGATTTGCACGGGAATATCGTTTTCGAAGTGCACGATCAACGAGTGGAAGACCCGCCCGCCTTCGCGCATTTCCAGGGCGACAGCACGCTCCGAGCCGGCAGCTTCTTCACCCAGGGTGATGACCTGGCAGGTATGCCGGTGGCCGCGCGAGGCGATCTCATCGGCAATGTTGTGGACTTCGAACAGTGCAGACTGGCTCTTGGGCTCAGCGACGAAAGTACCGACGCCTTGCATGCGTACCAGCAGACCTTCGGCGGTGAGCTCGCGCAGGGCGCGGTTGATGGTCATGCGGCTGAAACCGAGCTGGCTGACCAGTTCGCTCTCCGACGGCACGCGATAATGGGGCGGCCAGTTGCCGTTGAGGATTTGCTGGCTGATCATCTGTTTGACGCGGGCATACAAGGGCGCCGGACTTTCGTCCATGTGGGCAGCCAGCGAGGAGTTGGCGGGCGGAGTCGGCACAGGGAATCCTTGCAGGGGGAAAAGATGCATAGATTGCCGGAGTTTACCGAGCAGGCAAACGTCTGTATATGTATATACAAATAAACACACGACCGGGGTGCCTTGATCATGTCCGCTTTCTTTGCCGAACGCGCGCTGCTGCCTAATGGATGGGCCAATGATGTACGTCTTGAAGTCAGCGCCGATGGGCGACTGACACAGGTTGAGGCCAATGCCAGCGCAGAGGCTGCTGAACGGCTGAGAGGCCCGGTCTTGGCGGGCATGCCGAACCTGCACTCCCACGCGTTCCAACGGGCGATGGCGGGTTTGGCCGAGGTGGCCGGTAACCCGAATGACAGTTTCTGGACCTGGCGCGACCTGATGTACCGCATGGTGGGCAAGATCAACCCGGATCAATTGCAGGTGATCGCGCGCCAGCTGTACATCGAGATGCTCAAGGCCGGCTACACCTCGGTGGCCGAATTCCACTACGTGCACCACGACGTCAGCGGCCAGCCGTATGCCGATCGCACGGAATTGTCGCGGCAGATCAGTCAGGCAGCGACCAGCAGTGGGATCGGCCTGACGTTGGTGCCGGTGCTCTACACTCACTCCGGATTTGGCGGCCAGGCACCGAATGAAGGCCAGCGGCGCTTTATCAACAGCACTGAAAACTACCTGGATCTGCAGGCACGCCTGCAACCGATCCTCGCTGCACAACCGGCGCAGCAACTGGGCCTGTGCTTTCACTCGTTGCGTGCCGTCACGCCGCAACAAATCAATGACGTGCTGGCCGCCAGTGACAAGGCGTGCCCGGTGCATATCCACATCGCCGAACAACAGAAAGAAGTCGACGACTGCCTGGCCTGGAGCGGCAAGCGCCCGCTGCAATGGCTATATGACAATGTCGAGGTCGATGAGCGCTGGTGCCTGGTGCACGCCACGCATGCCGATACAGACGAAGTGGCGCGCATGGCCAAGAGCCGTGCGATTGCTGGCCTGTGCCTGACCACCGAGGCAAACCTGGGTGACGGTATTTTCCCGGCGGTGGATTTCCTCGCCCAGGGCGGACGCATGGGGATCGGCTCCGACAGCCATGTGTCATTGAGCGTGGTGGAAGAACTGCGCTGGCTCGAATACGGCCAGCGGCTGCGCGACCAACGGCGTAACCGCCTGTATCGCCGTGATCAGCCGATGGTTGGACGCACGCTGTTTGATGCCGCACTCGAGGGTGGTGCCCAGGCACTGGGACAGCCAATTGGTCGGTTGGAAGTGGGCAAGCGTGCGGATTGGATTGTGCTGGACGGTAATGATCCGTACCTGGCGACGGCGACGGAGGATGGGATTCTCAATCGCTGGCTGTTCGCGGGCGGTGACCGGCAGGTGCGTGATGTGCTGGTCAACGGCAAGTGGGTGGTGCGCGACGGGCGTCATGCCGGTGAAGAAGAAAGCAGCCGGGCCTTTACGCACGTCTTGAGAGATCTATTGGGCTAACTCGCGACACATAACAAATGTGGGCGCTGGCTTGCCTGCGATACAGGCACCGAGGGGTTTCAGTTACACCTCGGTGATGCTATCGCATGCAAGCCAGCGCCCACATTTTTTGATCGGCGGTGACCCAGGTTTATTGAGAGGTCTTCGCCATCTGCTTGTCCGACGTACGCCAGATCAACCGTGTGGTGTCATACCCCTGTTGTCGGGCCCTGCTCAGCAGGTCTTCACGGGTGTCCGCACTGACCGTCGGCGTGCGCGACAGGATCCACATGTAACGCCGGCTCGGGCTACCGACAATCGCGGTCTTGTAGTCATCGCTGACATACAGCACCCAGTAATCGCCCTTGGCAACGCCCGGCAACAGGGCGGTGAACCAGTTATTGAATTCCACCCAGAGCTTGTCGGTCTTGCCCGGCACTTGCGGGGTGGCTGTGCCCTTGGCTTCTTCCCACTTCCATTCGGTGGTCAGGCAACGGTTGAACACCGACATGTCGCCATCGGGCAGCAGGGTGTAGCGGGCTTCGGACTGCGCGCAGTTGCGCTGGAAGTACATCGGCAATCGGGCCAACTCATACCAGGTCCCCTGGTAACGCTTGAGGTTGACGTTGCTCGCTGTCTTGGGTTGCAGATCGTCGCCAGAATGGCTGGCGCACCCCGCCAAAAACAGGCTGGCGCAAAGGAACAAAACAAAACGCATCATTCTTCTTCTCCCGCAGGCTTGCGCCCCGGTTTACTTCAGGCCTTGCCCGGAAAACATCAGAACCTTGTCACCGGCATATTGAACGCTGATAAAGCTGTTTTTATCGCCCCAGGTGCAGCTGGACATGCCCAGCGCGCCGGAACAATCGGTCGGCTTACCCAACAACGACTCCACCTCTGCCTTGGCCATGCCAGCCGATAGCTTCGCGTAGTTTTCTTGGTTGACCTTGCTGCAAGCGGCCAACAGCACGCAAAAAGCCAGCAAAGCGAGACGGCGTAACGACATGGAAAAACTCCTGGAGGGACGAAGCAGCTTGGGTATCTGCCAGAAGCTTAGAAGGAAAAATAGGTGTCTGGTTCCCGACGAGTGAAAACAAAAAAGCCCCGAAAACGCTGAAACGTTTCGGGGCTTCTTCAAGGGTGAACCGGCTCACAACAACACCGGTCACTTATCGCAAAGACTTACTTCTTGTGGTATGCCGTCACACGCTCAACTTCTTCCTTCGAACCCAGGAATACGGCCACGCGCTGGTGCAGGCCTTCAGGCTGGATGTCGAGGATGCGCTGGTGACCGTCGGTGGACGCACCGCCCGCCTGCTCAACCAGGAAGGACATCGGGTTGGCTTCGTACATCAGGCGCAATTTGCCTGGCTTGGACGGCTCGCGGCTGTCGCGTGGGTACATGAACAGGCCGCCACGGGTGAGGATACGGTGCACGTCGGCGACCATCGCGGCTACCCAGCGCATGTTGAAGTTTTTCTTCAACGGGCCTTCTTCGCCCTCCATCAGCTCGTTGACGTAGCGCTTGACCGGCTCTTCCCAGTGGCGCTGGTTGGACATGTTGATCGCGAATTCCTGGGTGGAAGCAGGAATGGAGATGTCTTCGTGGGTCAGGACGAAGCTGCCCATTTCGCGGTCCAGGGTGAAGCCCTTGACGCCGTCGCCCAGGGTCAGTACCAACATGGTCTGCGGGCCGTAGATCGCGTAGCCGGCAGCGACCTGCTCGGTGCCTGGCTGCAGGAAGGCCTTTTCGTTCAGGGCTTCGTTCTGGCTCAGGTATTCGTTAGGGCAACGCAGCACCGAGAAGATGGTGCCGACCGGTGCGTTGATGTCGATGTTGGACGAGCCGTCCAGTGGGTCGAATACCAGCAGGTAGGCGCCTTTCGGGTATTTGCCTGGGATCTGGTAGGCATTGTCCATTTCTTCGGACGCCATGCCGGCCAGGTGACCACCCCATTCGTTGGCTTCCAGCAGGATCTCGTTGGAGAGCACGTCGAGTTTCTTCTGCACTTCGCCTTGGACGTTTTCAGTGCCCATGCTGCCCAGGACACCACCCAGCGCGCCTTTGGAGACGGCGTGGCTGATTTCCTTGCAAGCACGCGCCACCACTTCGATAAGGAAGCGCAGATCGGCAGGCGTGTTGTTGCTGCGGGTCTGCTCGATCAAATAGCGACTCAGGGTAACGCGGGACATGGAAGGCTCCGGAAAATGGGGGGCTAAAAACCCGCGCAGTTTAACGCGAGTCGGGGCGTATTTCCTCCTATCAGAGGATTTAAACCCAATAGAGTTCATGGACTTTATTTAACGTGCCACCGGTGGCTTGCGCAGCAAACTGTAGGCCATGGCGCCCAGTGCCGCCACGCCAAGCAGCAACACGGCCCACAGGCCGAGTTTCTTCCAGTCGGTGCCGGCTTCGGGCAATGCGGCAATCGCCGGCGGCTTGACCGCGATTTCCCCCGCCAACGTGGCCTGCCCCAACGTCTTCAGACGCTCGGGACTGTCATCGGGGATCAGCGTCGACAGCGGTAGGTTCGCCCCTTTCACGGAAGCATTCCCCAGCGCCAGGGTAAACGGCGGCTCCCCACGCGCCAGGAAAACCAACTGCGTGGCACGCACGGCAACACGCAACGCGGGAGTTTCGACGCCCAGGCCGCCGCCCCGCTCATCCACCTGCAACTTCAACTGGGCGACCGTCTGGCCGGGCAACTGCAATTCATCCTGCACCACGTCCTTGCCGTTCTGGCTCAGGCGGTACAGCAGGCCATTGCTCAACGGCTGCCACGTTTGCTTGATGTCACTTCGGCCCGACAACGTCACCGGCGCCAACGTGTTGGGCTGCGTCAACTCGACCCGCAAACGTTCGACATTCAGCCCCGCCGGCAATTGCCAGCTGTACTCTCCCGCCTTGAGCCGCTCCCCCGCCAACGCTTGCGACCACACCAACGGCATCGGCAGGTTGCTGCTGGTGGTGCTTTCCAACTGGGCCGACGTCAGCAACGGCGCCGCCTGGCCCTGCCATACCAGCCGCAGGTAACGCGCCGATTGCCCAGGCAGGCTCACGTCATGCTGCTCGACCCGCTCATCGGCAAATGACAGGCGCGCCACCTGACCATCGCCCCAGGCTCGCCAGTGCTGCAAGTCATCACTGGCTTCAATGCTGAAACGCTGGAAACCCTCCTGCTCGCGGCTCCAGTCCAGGCTCAGTTGCTGCAGCGGGGCCTTGATTGCACTGGCGTCCAATACCCAGCCACGCAGCACTTGTTTGCCGGGCTTGGGAGCGCTGGACGGTTTTATTTCAACCAGGGTGCCTGCCGTGGTGGCTTTCATCACCACGTCGGGCAAGGCTTGCTGGGTATCGGCGGCGTACAGGGGGAACCACTTCACGTCGGTGACGGTGCGGCTCTGAGTGCGCTGCGCGGTTTGGCGCGACAACGCGTAGGCCTGGGGCTCTCCGGCGGCGTTGAACACGCGCACGTCGCCGAGATCGGCCTGGCGCGCGCTCAATTGCACGGCCAGCGGCAGCTCCAGGCGGTACCAGGGGCCGCTGCCGCTGACAATCAGTGGCACGTGGATGGTGAAATCGGCGGGCGTTTCCTGCGCCCACACGGACAAGGTCGTACACACGCCCAGCACAGCCATGCTCAACTTACCGATCAAGAGGATGCTCCTTGAGTTTCCGACCCCGGTTCTGCGCGTTTGGGCGGCAGCGGTGCGAAGTAGCCCACCACCAGCAACAACCCACCCACGCCAATAAACGACACGATCCGCGCCAGGCCGCCACGGTTGCTCAGTTCGACAAAGAACAGTTTCGCCACCACCACGGCAATCAGCGCCGCGCCGATCAGCCACACTTCGCGGCGATGGCGCAGGTGACCGCCGATCATCAGGCCGAGGGCAATCAGCGTCCACACGATCGACAGGCCGGCCTGTACCCGCATGGAGTCGAGCAACGCATCCAGTTGAAACGGCACGCCGCCCCAATGGTGGGCGGTTCGCATCACCAGCGCGGTAAAGAAGGCAAACAGCGAAACACCCACCACACCTTGGGCGATCAACTCGACACGCGGTCCGCGCAGCGGCGCCACACTTCGCGCGCACCAATACACACCCAGCAGCGCGAACAGCAAACCCAGGTCGAGCGGGTTAATCAGTGGCAGATAGGGCAGCGGCTTGGCCGTGCCATCGCTGAAGCCGTTCGCCAGCCAGAACCAACCGAGCATCAGCACCGCCAATGGCACTGCCGCCAACACTCGGTACTCCCTTGGATACGCCGACACCGGCCAAGGCCATTGGCGCGGCATGGCAGCCAGCACGAGATAGAGGCTTGGCAAGATTGCCCAGCCCAGCCAGCGCCAGGCGTTGTACTCGGCAGACAACCTCAGCAAACCGTAACGCAGCTCCAGCGCCAGCATGCCGACCAGCATCCAGCAGCCCAGCACGTGAGCGACGCTCAGCGCCTTGGCAGGGACAATCGCCGCCAGACGTCGCAGCGAGATGAAATGCACCACGAACACCGCCGACCACGCCAGCCAGCCGTAGTCCGCCCCCGGGTGGTAATAGGTATGCGCGCACACCAGCAACACCACGCCCGCCGCTGGCATCAGCATCGTGCACAGCACACCCAGAGACACCCATTTCAGGCGCGAAGCCAGCAGCGTCCAGATCGCAACGCTGATTGCCGCGCTGCCCAACAGGAACGCCCCCTGCAATTCCTGCGGGATAAACCGCAACACTTCACCGACCAGCGCCAACGTCCACCACGCGGTGCCCCACATCAACAGCAGGTCGGACAGGCGTTGCAACTTCAACACGGCAAACATCGGTGGGTGGGGTTCACGCTGCAAGCGCCAGGCACCCACGAGTGCGGCCAGGCCCAATACCAGCGGCGTCCAGAAACCGCTATGGGCCAGCGGGCGCAAGCCCTCGCTGGTCAACGGCCCGAGCAACTCCGGCACCGCCAGCAGGAACGAGGCGCCACCCACCAATTGCAGTAACAAACCAAATACGAAACCGACGCGTTGTTGCAGGTACAAGCTCAGCCAGATGATCAACAAGCCACTGGCCGCCCATACGCCGCTGGCGCTTTCCCACGGCAGCACGAACAGCACCGCCAGGTTGATCAGTACAAGTCCAGCCAGCAGCACCACCGACAGCCCGCGCAGCAGCCGGACATCACTGCGCACCCCGTCGTCTTGTGCAGCCAACAGCATGCCACCGATCAGCGCCAGGCCGATCAGTGAAGCGCTCAACAAACCACTCCAGCCCGCGCTGAACACCGCCGTCCCGTCGCCACCCTGCAGTCGCAGCAGGAACAACGCGCCGCCTAGCAATTGCACGGCGAACGCAGTGAACAGGAAGGTCCGCGAGCCGATGCGCAAGCCGATGAACAGCGTTACCAGGCCGGCGATTGCCCAACTGAGCGCGGTGCCTTGGGTATTCAGCCACAACGGCGCGAGCAGGTACAAAAAGCTCAAGCCAAGGCTCGCCAGTACCGGCAGGCCTTTGCGTTCCCAGTCTGCCGCCTGCTCGGTCGTCGCCTTGCGCAGTTGATCAAAGCTGAACAGCAACGCCGCCCCCAACAGCAACGCCCCCAAGGGCGCACCGTCGAGCAAGGTGCGCTCTGCGACACGCAACTCGCTGAGGAATGCCAGCGCCGAGCCGACTTGCAGCAGCACGCCAAAGGCCCGCGCCAACGGTCGCTGCTGACGCAGGCCGAGCCAGAAGATGCCCGCACCTTCCACCGCCCAGGCCGCCGCAGTCCAACGCGCATCAAGGCCCAGGGGAATCGCCAGGCTGGCAAAGATCACCCCCAGGGCCAGGCAGGTTTCCGCGAGCAGCAAGGCACGCCCGCCGCTCAATAGCCGGGCCAGGCCCATGTAGAGGATACCCAGGCCCAAGGCGCTGAACGCGGCTGCAAACTCCAGGTGCTGCACCACTGCGAACTGCAGGCCGAAACCCACCAGCGGCGGGCCGAACAGCATGCTGCCGTCGACATAATCGCCCTTGGCCGCTGACCAGCGCAGCAGCGCTTCACGGCTGCTGTCCTCGGGCGCGTCCTTCATCTCCCGCAACTTGCGCCGGGCGAACAACAGGCCGATGGCCAGGTACATCAGGAAAAACAGAATCAGGAACGGCTCGGTACTCCACAGCAGTTCCGGCGTGTAGGAGCGCAGGCCCCAGGCGAAACCGATACCAAAGGTGCCGACAAAGCCGATCAGGTTGAGCAGGCGCCAGGCCTTGAACCAGGCAATCGTAAGGATGCCGGCGTTGAGCAACGCGAAATAGCTGAACAGCGCCACCGAGTTGCCAGCGCCGGTGGACGCGAGGATCGGCGCGGCAAAACCACCCAGCGCTGCCGCGCAGGCCAGCCCCAGCGCATCCTGGGTAATCGCCAGGATCGCCGAGAACACCGTGACGGCCACCAACAGGCCAAGTGCAGCACTGGGGTCGATCAGCGGGTGCAAGCGCATCGCGGCGAACACCGTCAGGTAGAGCACGGCAATGCCGGTGCCTTGCAGCATCAGGCCGTAATTGCTGTTACGCAAACGCAGCCACCAACCCAGTCCCAGCAGGCCCAATGCAGCAGCGGCAACGCCGGCGTAACGCACTTCGATGGGCACCACCATGCCCTCGGTGGCGTAGCGCAGCAGGAACGCCAGGCCGAGGAACAACAGCACCACACCCACTCTCAGCACAGTGTTGCCGCCAAACAGCCAATTGCGCGCACCGTTGATGGCGCGTTCGATAAGGTTGGGGCCACGTGGAATGGTGGGCGCTTGAACACGCGGCGTCGGGGCAGGCGCCCAGACATCTTCGGGCAGCGGCTGGCTCGCCTCGGCGACCGGTTTGACGGGGTCCAATTCGGCAGGCAGCTCCCAGACAAGCTCGGGCGCCTGGGTGACGGGCGTCGGCTCGGGGATTGGCGGTTCGACAATGACACTGCTCGTCGCGGCGGGTACTTCCAGTTGCCGCAGGCGCTCACCCAGCGCTATCAGCGACTTCTGCGTGGTTTCCAACTGACGAGCCTGCTGTTCTGCCTGGGCCGCCAGCTTCGTCAGGCGAATCGCCTGACCAATCCCCAACCCCAGCAGCGCACCGATACCCGCATCACTGAACGACTCATCGAGCGTCCAGCCGAGCACCAGGCCAATCAGCATGAAAATCCATTGCATGGTCGATATCCCTAAGCAGCCCGAAGCGGGCAAACCGAGGCCTAGTATATCGACGCGCACCCCATGTGGAAGCGGGCGTGTGTGGGAGCCGGGCGTACCCGCGATGCAGACACCTCGGTGTATCTGTCACACCGAGGTGATGCTATCGCAGGCAAGCCAGCGCCCACACAAGCCCGCACACATGTTCAGGTCAGCGATGTTCAGTCGAGGGCTTTCCAGATCTCGGTCGCGTACTCCCTGATCGTACGGTCAGAGCTGAACCAGCCCATGCGCGCGGTATTGAGCACCGCCGAACGCCACCACGCCTTGGAGTCGTGCCAATGCGCCTCGACCCGCGCCTGTGCGTCCCAGTACGAATCGAAGTCGGCACAGACCAGGAAGCGGTCGTAGTCGATCAGCCCGTCGATCAGTCCCACGTATCGGCCCGGGTCATCCGGCGAGAACACCCCGCCACGGATCGCTTGCAGCACATCGTTGAGACGATGGGAGGCGGCGATGTCGGGCCCGGCATTGAATTCACCCGCATGCTTGCGGGCTTCCACCTGCTGCGCACTGAGACCGAAGATAAACATGTGCTCTGCACCCACGCGTTCGTGCATTTCCACGTTGGCGCCGTCCATGGTGCCGATGGTCAGCGCACCGTTGAGGCCGAACTTCATGTTGCTGGTGCCCGAGGCTTCAAAGCCGGCCGTGGAGATCTGCTCCGACAGGTCCGCCGCCGGAATGATGCTTTCCGCCAGGCTGACGTTGTAGTTGGGCAGGAACACCACCTTGAGCAAACCGCGCACCGTCGGGTCGTTATTGACCGTGCGGGCGATGTCGTTGGTCAGCTTGATGATCAGCTTGGCCTGGTGATAGCTGGCCGCCGCCTTGCCGGAGAAAATCTTCACGCGCGGCACCCAATCAGTGCCCGGTTCGGCACGGATCGCCTGGTACAGCGCCACGGTGTGCAGCAGGTTGAGCAGTTGGCGCTTGTACTCGTGGATACGCTTGACCTGCACGTCGAACATCGCCGCCGGGTTGACCGCAATGCCCAGGCGCTCGTGAATGATGTCCGCCAGTGCACGCTTACTGTGCAGACGCTGTTCGGCAAACGCCTTGCGGAACGTCTGTTTCTCGGCAAACGACTCAAGCTCCACCAGCCGCTCTTCGGGCTTGTCGAGAATGTCCGGGCCGAGTGCTTCCACCAGCATGGACGTGAGCTTCGGGTTGGCCTGGTACAACCAGCGGCGGAAGGTGATGCCGTTGGTTTTGTTGTTGATGCGCTCCGGGTACAGCTTGTGCAGCTCGGAGAACACCGTGCTGCGCATCAGTTGGGTGTGCAGGCCGGACACGCCGTTGACACTGTGGGAGCCGAGAAACGCCAGGTTACCCATGCGCACACGGCGACCGTTGTCTTCTTCGATCAGCGATACCGCGCGCAGCACGTCAAAGTCGTGGATGCCTTTGGCGCGCAGCGAGTCGATGTGCTGGGCATTGATCAGGTAGATGATCTGCATGTGCCGGGGCAGCATGCGCTCCATCAAGCCGACCGGCCAGGTTTCCAACGCTTCGGGCAGCAGCGTGTGGTTGGTGTACGACAGGGTTTCGACGGTCACGTCCCACGCGGCTTCCCACGGAATGTCGTGCAGGTCGACCAGTTGGCGCATCAACTCGGCCACGGCGATAGACGGGTGGGTGTCGTTGAGCTGGATGGCGGCATGCTCGCCCAGGCTCAGCACTGAGCCGTGCATGTTCTTGTGACGGCGCAGCAAGTCCTGCAGGGAGGCGGAGACGAAGAAATACTCCTGGCGCAGGCGCAGCTCTTGCCCCGCTTCGGTGCTATCGGCCGGGTACAGCACTCGGGAGATGCTTTCGGCACGCGCCACTTCGGCGACAGCACCCAGGTGGTCACCGGCGTTGAAGCGCTCCAGGTGCAAATCTTCGACCGCACGGGCACGCCACAGGCGCAGGGTGTTGACGCTGGCGCCACGCCAGCCGACCACCGGGGTGTCATAAGCCACAGCCCTGACGGTTTCGTTGGGTGACCACACCTGGATCATCTTGCCGGACGCGTCCGCCAGGGTTTCGACGCTGCCGCCAAAGCCGATCGGGTAAATCACTTCGGCCCGCTCAAACTCCCACGGGTTGCCGAAATCCAGCCAGCGTTCGGTTTGTTCCTGTTGCCAGCCATCGACAATGGCCTGGCGGAACAAGCCATGCTCATAACGAATGCCATAACCATGGCCAGCAATGCCCAGGGTCGACATGCTTTCCATGAAGCACGCCGCCAAGCGGCCCAGGCCACCGTTGCCGAGCGCCGCGTCGGGCTCCAGCAAGCGGATACGCTCGAGGTCGACACCCAGCTCGGACAGTGCTTCGCGCGCGATTTCCAGCACGCCAAGGTTGCTCAGGCTGTCGTAGAGCAAGCGGCCAATGAGGAACTCCAGGGAAAGGTAATAAACCCGTTTCTGGCCTTTACGGTAGATACGCCGCGTATGGTCCATCCAGTGGTCGACCATCTGGTCGCGGGCGGCCAAGGCAATGGCTTCGAACCAGTCATGGTCAAAGGCGTGATCCGGGTCCTTGCCCACCGCGTAGGTGAGCTTGGTCAAGACGGCATCGCGAAATGCGGCTACCTCTGCTTCTCGTGCAAGTGGTTCCTGAGACATCAATTGCGACCTCGGGCGAGATAGAAGGAGTTGCTAGAGCCTAGACGGTCTGACAGACGGTAGACGCTCTGGTTCGGCAGTTTTTTAACTCATTCACCATTGCATGAATTAGATGCAGGGGTCGTGCCCGATCAGCCCGAGCGCAAACCTTTGAGCTGAAAACCTGAAAATGTTGTTCAAAAAATCACCAATCCCGGTATGATCGCGCGCCCGGATACAGCCCCACCCTTGGAACCCTGATGAAGCCTCAATTGATCGCCGCCGCGGAACTCGACCGACTTGAAACATGGCAGAAATACTCCGCGCATATGTGCGGCGGTTGCGTGTCCAGCTGCTGCACGCTGCCGGTCGAAGTGAAGATCAAGGACCTGATCCGCATCGGCATCGTCGATGAATTCGAGCGTGGCGACCCGCCGAAGAACATCGCCAAGCGCTTGCAGAAGGAAGGCATCGTCGAGCGTTTCAATTCCAAATCCGAGATCTTTACCCTGCAGCGCATGAGCAACAACGATTGCCTGTACCTGGATCGTAAGACGCGCTTCTGCACTATTTATGACAAGCGCCCGGATACTTGCCGCAACCACCCGAAAATCGGGCCGCGCCCGGGGTATTGCGCTTATAAGCCGAAGGAAGTGGTGCGCGAGACGAAGTTCAAGACCCTCGACAAGTTCTGATCCGGATTTTTGCAGGGTTCTTGAGGGCCCTATCGCAGGCAAGCCAGCTCCCACATTTGGAATGCATTCCAATGTGGGAGCCGGGCTTGCCCGCGATGAGGCCAGCACAGTAAACACAAAAACCCAAACATAAAAAAACGCCCCCGGCCTTTCGACCGGGGGCGTTTTTCATTCAGCCTGAGTTAACTCAGTTCTTGGCTTTCTTGGCAGCGCGGGTACGCTCGCCTTCGTCCAGGATCTTCTTACGCAGGCGGATCGACTTAGGCGTGACTTCGCACAGCTCGTCGTCCTGGATGAATTCCAGGGCCTGTTCCAGGGTGAAGCGAACAGGTGGAACCAGAGCGATGGTTTCGTCTTTACCCGAAGCACGCATGTTGTCGAGCTTCTTGCCTTTGGTTGGGTTGACGCCCATGTCGTTGTCACGGCTGTTCAGACCAACGATCTGACCGTTGTAGATCTCTTGACCGTGTTCAACGAACAGCTTGCCACGTGCCTGGAGGGTTTCCAGGGAGTAGGTCAGCGCCTTGCCGGTTTCTACCGATACCAGAACACCGTTCTGACGGCCGGACATGTCGCCGGACTTCATGGTGTCGTAGCGATCGAAGATCGAGGTCAGGATGCCAGCACCGTTGGTCAGGGTCAGGAACTGGTTACGGAAACCGATCAGACCACGAGCAGGGATGTTGTACTCCAGACGCACACGGCCTTTGCCATCCGGCACCATGTTGGTCAGGTCGCCTTTACGCAGGCCCATCTCTTCCATGACCTTGCCCTGGGATTCTTCAGGGGTGTCGATGGTGACGTTTTCGAACGGTTCCTGCTTCACGCCGTCAACCTGACGGATGATCACTTCCGGACGACCAACGCCCATTTCGAAGCCTTCGCGACGCATGGTTTCGATCAGTACCGAGAGGTGCAGCTCACCACGGCCGGAAACCTTGAACTTGTCAGCCGAGTCGCCTTCTTCAACGCGCAGTGCAACGTTGTACAGCAGCTCTTTGTCCAGACGCTCCTTGATGTTACGGGAGGTCACGAACTTGCCTTCTTTACCGCAGAAAGGCGAGTCGTTTACCTGGAAGGTCATGGAAACGGTTGGCTCGTCAACGGTCAGAGGCTTCATCGCCTCTACCGCGTCCGGGTGGCACAGGGTGTCGGAGATGAACAGCGAGTCCATACCGCTGATGCACACGATGTCGCCGGCAGCCGCTTCTTCAACGTCCACACGGTGCAGACCGTGGTGACCCATCAGCTTCAGGATACGACCGTTACGCTTCTTGCCGTCGGCGCCGATAGCGACAACCGGGGTGTTCGGCTTGACGCGACCACGAGCGATACGGCCAACGCCGATAACACCCAGGAAGCTGTTGTAGTCCAGTGCGGAGATCTGCATCTGGAACGGACCGTCACGGTCAACAGCCGGCGCAGGTACGTTGTCGACGATCGACTGGTACAGCGGGGTCATGTCTTCGGCCATGTCGGTGTGGTCCAGACCGGCAATACCGTTCAGGGCCGAGGCGTAGACGACTTTGAAGTCCAGCTGTTCTTCGGTAGCACCCAGGTTGTCGAACAGGTCGAAGATCTGGTCCAGAACCCAGTCCGGACGCGCGCCTGGACGGTCAACCTTGTTGATGCACACGATCGGACGCAGGCCGGCTTCGAAAGCCTTCTTGGTCACGAAACGGGTTTGCGGCATAGGGCCGTCTTGAGCGTCAACCAGCAGCAGAACGGAGTCAACCATCGACATTACGCGTTCTACTTCGCCGCCGAAGTCGGCGTGGCCCGGGGTATCCACGATGTTGATGTGGTAGCCGTTCCAGTTGATAGCGGTGTTTTTAGCCAGGATGGTAATGCCGCGCTCTTTTTCCTGGTCGTTGGAGTCCATCACGCGCTCGTCGTTGAGCTCGTTGCGCTCCAGGGTGCCGGATTGACGCAGGAGTTTGTCTACCAGGGTGGTTTTACCATGGTCAACGTGAGCAATGATGGCGATGTTACGTAGATTTTCGATCACTTGTGTATCTCGATCAGAGGATTCGGTGTGCTGACAGGTCGTGGCAGCGATTAACAGTAGAGTCAGGCCTTGCCGTTACAGCTTGACGGCAGAGTCGGGGGGCCGGTGACGCAGGCCACAGGCAAACAGCCCCGGGCTCTTAGCTCGGTCGATAAACGCGCACATTGGCATGCCCCTCACTGAGCAAATGGTGGGCATGCAGGCGACTCATCACGCCTTTGTCGCAATACAGCAGGTACTGACGGCTGTTATCCAGTTCCTTGAAACGCGCGTTCAGTGCATAGAACGGCAGCGTTTGTACGTCGATGCCGGCGATTTCCAGCGGCTCATCTTCAGCGGCATCCGGGTGACGGATGTCGATGACGATCTGGCCCGCCAGGGCTTCGCTGACTTCTTCGATCTTGATGTCCTGGCCCAGTTCGTCGATCACACGATCGATCGGGACCAGCTTGGCGTTCTCGAGCGCACGCTCCAGAATCGCCATGTCGAATTCTTTCTCTTCATGCTCCACGCGGGGACGCTTGGCGTGGGTCTTGGGGTTCACCGAGATGACGCCACAGTACTCAGGCATGTGCTTGGCAAAATCGGCAGTGCCAATCTGTTCTGCCAGGTCGATGATGTCCTGCTTGTGGCTCGCGATCAGCGGGCGCAATACCAGCTTCTCGGTGACGCAATCGATAATCGACAGGTTCGGCAGTGTCTGGCTGGCCACTTGGGAGATCGCCTCACCGGTCACCAGCGCGTCGATCTGCAATTGATCGGCGATTCGGGACGCAGCGCGCAACATCATACGCTTCAATACCACGCCCATATGACCGTTATCGACTTTGCCGAGAATTTCGCCCAGCACTTCTTCGAACGGTACGCTTACAAATAGCACGCGTTGCGAGCTGCCGTACTTCTTCCAGATAAAGTGCGCGACTTCCATCACGCCCAATTCGTGTGCACGCCCGCCCAGGTTAAAGAAGCAGAAGTGGCTCATCAGGCCGCGGCGCATGATCTGGTAGGCCGCCACCGTAGAATCGAAACCACCAGACATCAATACCAGGGTCTGTTCCAGGGCGCCCAGCGGGTAGCCGCCGATGCTGTTGTGCTGACTGTGGATGACAAACAACCGTTGGTCGCGAATTTCCATGCGCACTTCAATTTGCGGCGCCTTGAGAGAAATTCCAGCCGCGCCGCACTCGCGACGCAGCTTGCTGCCGACGTATTTCTCGACGTCCATGGAGCTGAAAGTGTGCTTGCCGGCGCGCTTGCAGCGCACCGAAAAGACCTTGCCTTCCAGCTCGCCACCGTAGTGCTGTTTGCACTTCTCGGTGATGTCGTCGAAGTCACCCAACGGGTACTCATCCACCTGCAGGAAATGCGCGATGCCCGGCATGCAGCTCAGGCGCTCGGTCATGTCCTTCAAGGCTTTGGGCTCGGTAATGCGGGTTTCCAGCTCGAGATTGTCCCACACGCCGTTCACCACCACAGCCGGGTCCAGATCGCGGAGCACGGCACGGATGTTCTTGGCCAACTGACGGATGAAACGCGTCCGTACCGGTCGGCTTTTGATGGTGATCTCGGGGAAGACTTTAACGATTAATTTCATGGAAACAGCGCGCGCCGGGCCTGCTGAAAAAGGGGGGCGCGGATTATAGCGGAAATCGCTCAAGGTTTAACCAGTTAATATGCACAGCACGCGCAACGCACTAAATAGGTGCATTTGCGCACCTTTACGCTACATTGAGGTGCGCTATTTTTGGGCTTTTGTCGTAATGCACCTTTATAGGGGCGTTTTTGGAGCAGAAAACCCATGTTGGCGCACTGGCATGCAATTTGCTCTCTTGTGAGGCAGGTTGCCATGGCGGAGTATCCGCGCCGGCATCACCCACATTCTAAGGGCTAACTCCACTACCCAGCCCGAAGCCACCCGGAGGACACTATGTCGAAGTCGGTTCAACTCATCAAAGATCATGACGTTAAATGGATTGATCTGCGCTTCACGGACACCAAAGGCACTCAGCACCACGTGACCATGCCGGCTCGCGACGCGCTGGATGAAGCTTTCTTCGAAGAAGGCAAAATGTTCGACGGTTCCTCCATCGCTGGCTGGAAAGGCATTGAAGCTTCCGACATGATCCTGATGCCGGACGACAGCACTGCCGTACTGGACCCCTTCACCGAAGAGCCGACCCTGATCCTGGTGTGCGACGTGATCGAACCGTCGACCATGCAAGGCTACGACCGCGACCCGCGTGCGATCGCCAAGCGTGCCGAGGAATACCTGAAGTCGACCGGTATCGGTGACACCGTATTCGTGGGCCCAGAGCCAGAATTCTTCATCTTCGACCAAGTGAAGTTCAAGTCCGACATCTCCGGTTCCATGTTCAAGATCTACTCCGAACAAGGCTCCTGGATGTCCGACCAGGACGTGGAAGGCGGCAACCATGGCCACCGTCCAGGTATCAAGGGTGGTTACTTCCCAGTTCCGCCGTTCGACCACGACCACGAAATCCGTACCTCCATGTGCAACGCGATGGAAGACATGGGCCTGGTCATCGAAGTGCACCACCACGAAGTGGCCACTGCCGGTCAGAACGAAATCGGTGTGAAGTTCAACACCCTGGTTGCCAAGGCTGACGAAGTACAGACCCTGAAGTACTGCGTACACAACACTGCCGTTGCCTACGGCCGTACCGCTACCTTCATGCCTAAGCCTCTGTATGGCGATAACGGTTCGGGTATGCACGTTCACCTGTCCATCGCCAAAGATGGCAAGAACACCTTCGCTGGCGAAGGTTATGCCGGCCTGTCCGACACCGCCCTGTACTTCATCGGCGGTATCATCAAGCACGGTAAGGCCCTGAACGGCTTCACCAACCCGTCGACCAACTCCTACAAGCGTCTGGTCCCAGGTTTCGAAGCTCCGGTAATGCTGGCCTACTCGGCTCGCAACCGTTCCGCCTCGATCCGTATTCCTTACGTGTCCAGCCCGCGTGCTCGCCGTATCGAAGCCCGCTTCCCGGATCCAGCAGCCAACCCGTACCTGGCCTTCGCTGCCCTGGTAATGGCCGGCCTGGACGGTATCCAGAACAAGATCCACCCTGGCGATGCCGCCGACAAAAACTTGTACGACCTGCCGCCTGAAGAGGCCAAAGAGATCCCGCAAGTGTGTGGCAGCCTGAAAGAAGCCCTGGAAGAGCTGGACAAGGGCCGTGCGTTCCTGACCAAAGGCGGCGTGTTCAGCGACGACTTCATCGACGCTTACATCGGCCTGAAAAGCGAAGAAGAAATCAAAGTACGTACCTTCGTACACCCACTGGAATACGAGCTGTACTACAGCTGCTGATCCAGTAGCGCTGCTTAACGTGGCGTGAAGAAAAAGACCTCCTTCGGGAGGTCTTTTTTTTGGCCCGCGATTGCGCCGCGCCAGGCATCTATTGTATTGACTGCTACTGCGCCATCGCGGGCAAGCCCCGCCCCCACAGGAGATCATCCTTGAAACGTCGACTTGTGTTCGCTCTGCTGTTCGTCAGTGCCAGTGCCAGTGCTGCGCCGCCCACCCTGGAGCCGCTGCTCAACAGCATCGCCGAACGCCTGGAGATTGCCGACCAGGTAGCCCTGAGCAAATGGGACAGTAAAAAGCCGGTGGAGGATAAAAAGCGCGAACAGGAGGTGATCGCCAGCGTTAGCGCCCAGGCGCCAACCTACATGCTGGACCCGGCCGCCGCCGAGCAGTTCTTTTCGGCGCAGATCGAGGCCAACAAGCTGGTGCAATACACCCATCTTTCCGACTGGCAGTTCCAAGGCAAGGCGCCGGACGACCCACGCCCGGACCTGATCAAACAGATTCGGCCGCAGCTGGATGAACTGCAAAAACGCCTGCTGCAACAGTTGGCCGACTTTACCCCGCAACGTGCCGACCCGCAGTGCCCCGCATGGCTTGCCACAGCCGTGCATGAGCCGCTGAACGATCCACTGCGCCAACTGGCAATGATCCGCGCCACCGCCGAGCTGTGCATCCACAAAGGTTAAACGTTGCAAACCCAGTCAACACTGCGGGAGCGGGCTTGCTCGCGAAAGCGGCTTGCCAGTCACCCATGCATCCACTGAAACACCGCTTTCGCGATCAAGCCCTTTCCCCCGTTTGGATGGGGCGGATTCAGCTGCACCTTCAACACCTTCCTGAACAACCTGCGCAAATCAGCACTATATTGGTGCAATGACTTGCACCCTTCCCACCTGCCCAGCCCATTTTGGTTCGAAACTTCCCGACCAAGCTGGCAGAACGCCACAGTTTCGCGCCTAAAACCTCCATTTCAGGGCTTGCGCGCTTCTTTTCGGAGCCTTGGTTTGGTTTTTGCATTTTCCTTGTATCAGCGTGTGCCTCAAGCCCGCGCGTTGCTCCAAAAGAGGTCCTGATGACCATCAGCGATGCACTGCACCGTTTGTTACTCGACAACCTGACCACCGCGACCATCCTGCTCAATGACGACCTGCGCCTTGAGTACATGAACCCGGCGGCGGAGATGCTGCTGGCCATCAGCGGTCAGCGCAGCCATGGGCAATTCATCAGCGAACTGTTCACCGAGTCGGCCGAAGCCTTGAGCTCATTGCGCCAGGCGGTGGAGCAGGCACACCCGTTCACCAAACGCGAAGCGATGCTCACCGCCCTTACCGGACAGACGCTGACCGTCGACTACGCCGTGACTCCGATCCTCAGCAACGGCGCCACCCTGCTGCTGCTGGAAGTGCACCCCCGCGACCGCCTGCTGCGCATCACCAAGGAAGAAGCGCAGTTGTCCAAACAGGAAACCAGCAAGATGCTGGTGCGCGGCCTGGCCCATGAGATCAAGAACCCGCTTGGTGGTATTCGCGGCGCGGCGCAACTGCTGGCCCGCGAACTGCCGGACGAGAACCTCAAGGACTACACCAACGTCATCATCGAGGAGGCCGATCGCCTGCGTAACCTGGTGGATCGCATGCTCGGCTCCAACAAGCTGCCGTCCCTGGCGATGACCAACGTGCACGAGGTGCTCGAGCGCGTCTGCCACCTGGTGGAAGCCGAAAGCCAGGGCTGCATCACCTTGGTGCGTGACTACGACCCGAGCATTCCCGACGTATTGATCGACCGCGAACAGATGATCCAGGCGGTGCTCAATATCGTCCGCAACGCCATGCAGGCCATCAGCAGCCAGAACGAACTGCGCCTGGGCCGCATCAGCCTGCGGACCCGCGCCCTGCGCCAGTTCACCATCGGCCATGTGCGCCATCGCCTGGTGACCAAGGTCGAGATCATCGACAACGGCCCGGGTATTCCTGCGGAACTGCAGGAAACCATTTTCTTTCCCATGGTCAGCGGCCGCCCGGACGGTACCGGGCTGGGCCTGGCCATTACCCAGAACATCATCAGCCAGCACCAGGGTCTGATCGAATGTGAGAGCCATCCTGGCCACACCACCTTCTCGATCTTTCTGCCTCTGGAACAAGGAGCCCCATCGACATGAGCCGTAGTGAAACTGTCTGGATCGTCGATGACGACCGTTCTATCCGCTGGGTCCTCGAGAAAGCCTTGCAACAGGAAGGCATGACCACCCAGAGCTTCGACAGCGCCGACGGGGTAATGAGCCGCCTGGCGCGCCAGCAGCCTGACGTGATCATCTCCGACATCCGCATGCCCGGCGCCAGTGGCCTGGACTTGCTGGCGCGGATTCGCGAGCAGCACCCGCGCTTGCCGGTGATCATCATGACCGCGCACTCGGATCTGGACAGCGCTGTCGCGTCCTATCAGGGCGGAGCCTTTGAATACCTGCCCAAGCCGTTCGACGTGGATGAGGCGGTGGCATTGGTCAAGCGCGCCAACCAGCACGCCCAGGAACAACAGAACCAGGAAGCCCCACCGGCCCTGACCCGCACCCCGGAAATCATCGGCGAAGCGCCAGCGATGCAGGAAGTGTTTCGCGCCATCGGGCGCTTGAGCCATTCCAACATCACCGTGCTGATCAATGGCGAGTCCGGTACGGGTAAAGAACTGGTCGCCCACGCCCTGCATCGCCACAGCCCACGGGCGGACTCGCCTTTTATCGCACTGAACATGGCAGCGATTCCCAAGGACCTCATGGAGTCCGAGCTGTTCGGCCATGAGAAAGGCGCCTTCACCGGTGCGGCCAACCTGCGTCGCGGCCGCTTTGAACAGGCGGACGGCGGCACCTTGTTCCTGGATGAAATCGGCGACATGCCGGCCGATACCCAGACCCGCTTGCTGCGGGTGCTGGCGGACGGCGAGTTCTACCGCGTGGGCGGGCACACACCGGTCAAGGTTGACGTGCGCATCATCGCGGCGACCCACCAGAACCTGGAAACCCTGGTGCATGCGGGCAAATTCCGTGAGGACTTGTTCCACCGCCTCAACGTGATCCGCATCCACATTCCGCGCATGTCGGATCGTCGTGAAGACATTCCTACCCTGGCCCGCCACTTCCTCAGCCGCGCCGCCCAGGAGCTGGCCGTCGAGCCGAAGCTGCTGAAAAGCGAGACCGAGGAATACCTGAAGAACCTGCCGTGGCCGGGTAACGTGCGCCAGCTGGAGAACACCTGCCGCTGGATCACCGTGATGGCGTCCGGGCGCGAAGTGCATATCAGCGATCTGCCACCGGAGCTGCTGAGCCTGCCGCAGGACTCTGCGCCTGTGACGAACTGGGAGCAGGCGTTGCGCCAATGGGCCGACCAGGCCCTGGCACGCGGCCAGTCGAGCCTGCTGGACAGTGCCGTGCCGGCTTTCGAGCGGATCATGATCGAGACTGCCTTGAAGCACACCGCTGGCCGCCGCCGCGACGCCGCCGTGTTGCTGGGTTGGGGGCGTAATACCCTGACGCGCAAGATCAAGGAGCTGGGGATGAAGGTCGATGGTGGGGATGATGATGAAGGCGATGAGGGCTGAATCTCAGCCCCACTGAACTTGAATGTAGGCGCGGGCTTGCCCGCGATGGCGGTGTATCGGTCAATAGATGTATCGACTGGTCCGGCGCTTTCGCGGGCAAGCCCGCGCCCACGTTTGAATCGCCACAACGCTGCAGCCCTGTGCACCGCTTCAATGCACCATGAACTAGCATCGGGCATGGACCCAGCGCCTGAAACCCCGTCGGTGGTGAAATAAACCTGAACGCCCAAAACACCAAAGCCCCGTATTCCGGGGCTTTGCGCTTTCTGGGGAAATTTTTTGGCACAACCTGGCGACTCTGGCACGCGCCCTGCAATAACCCTCGTACTACCCAGTTTCGGGGACCTTGGTACAGGCAGGCCGAGAATCCCCTCTTTACACCCGGGGTGCTTGATGCGAATCGCGTCGCGCTCCACACCGCTTTGGGGAACCTCGGTACAGGCAGGCCGGGGACTCCCTCTTTAACACCGAAGCCTTCAGGCTTCACCCCGTTTTGGGAGCCCTGGTACAGGCAGGCCGGGAACTCCCTTCTTTACACCCGGGGCTTATGTGGCACTGCGCCCATAGCCCCAGCCCGTTTTGGGGACCTTGGTACAGGCAGGCCGGGGCTTCCCTCTTTTATTGCTCCTGGAGATGGATCTCCAGCCGCCAGCGGCCATCGGCCTTCTCGCCCTTCCACTCCCCACGCAACGGCCGGGCCGCCACCAGGTTGAGCAGCAGGCCACCATCGGTCTTGCGCACGCGCCAGTTCACGTCCTTTTCATTGACCTTGAGTTGCCCACTGGCCGCCTTGCCTTGCGCGTCGAACAGCAGCGCCACCGTACCGTCGATATGCTCGCCGTGCAGCTTGGGCTCGCTGTTGAACCACACCACTACACCCTCCGCCGCTGTCTCGACCTGTTGCAGCTCGACCGGGTCCGGGGTGGTGAGGCGGCCGATCATCAGGCCCACCATCAAGCCAACGATTGCCAATGAGCCCATGACCCGCGGCATAAGCTTCGGCCTTGGGTCCTCTTCGGGGGTAGAATGCAGCGCATCTTTGCCTTCGGAGCCGTGCATGTTTCACGTCATCCTTTTTCAACCAGAAATTCCGCCGAATACCGGCAACGTTATCAGGCTGTGCGCCAACAGCGGCTGCCACCTGCATTTGATCGAGCCCCTGGGCTTCGACATGGACGACAAGCGCCTGCGCCGTGCCGGGCTGGACTACCACGAGTACGCCACGCTCAAGCGCCACGCTGACCTGGCCAGTTGCCTGGAAAGCCTGGGGCACCCACGGCTGTTCGCGTTCACCACCAAGGGTTCGCGGCCGTTCCATGATGCCAGCTTTGCCGAAGGCGACGCCTTCCTGTTCGGCCCGGAAAGCCGCGGGCTGCCAGCCGAGGTCCTCGACGCCCTGCCCGACGGCCACCGCCTGCGCCTGCCGATGCGCGAGGGTTGTCGCAGCCTGAACCTGTCCAACACCGTGGCCGTCGCGGTTTACGAAGGCTGGCGCCAGCTGGGTTTTAAATAACACCGCAAACAAATGTGGGAGCGGGCTTGCTCGCGAAAGCAGTGTGTCAGTCGATGAAGATATCGACTGAAGTACCGCATTCGCGAGCAAGCCCGCTCCCACATTTTTTTACCGCGTCGACTTACTGAACCGTCGACGAACCTTCTTGTTGCATCCGCTGCAGCTCTTGGGCGTACAGGGCATCGAAGTTCACCGGAGCCAGCATCAGCGCAGGGAACGAGCCACGGGTGACCAGGCTGTCCAAGGTCTCACGGGCATATGGGAACAGGATGTTCGGGCAGAACGCACCCAAGGTGTGGCTCATGGAGGCTTCGTCCAGGCCCTGGATCAGGAAGATACCGGCCTGCTGCACTTCAGCGATGAAGGCCACTTCTTCGCCGTTCTTGACGGTAACGGACAGGGTCAGTACGACTTCGTGGAAGTCGCCTTCCAGTGCCTTCTGGCGAGTGTTCAGGTCCAGCGCAACGCTTGGGGTCCATTCCTGGCGGAAGATGGCCGGGCTTTTCGGCGCTTCGAACGACAGGTCACGCACGTAGATCCGCTGCAGCGAGAACTGTGGAGCTTGGG
Organism: Pseudomonas sp. MYb13; assembly: GCF_002980075.1. NCBI lineage: Bacteria > Pseudomonadati > Pseudomonadota > Gammaproteobacteria > Pseudomonadales > Pseudomonadaceae > Pseudomonas > Pseudomonas sp. MYb13. The sequence continues at coordinate 53,974 of NZ_PCQI01000015.1, forward strand.
CTTCTGCTGCTTCGGTGTTCTGTTGGTCAGTCATCGCAGATCCTTCTTGATCTTGGGGTCTTTTAGGGTTTAGGAGTCAGACGAGCAGCAGCGCATCGAGTTTACCGGCGCGCTCCAGGGCGAACAGGTCGTCGCAACCACCGATGTGCCTGGCGCCGATCCAGATCTGCGGCACGGACGTGCGCCCCGCCTTCTGGGCCATTTCAGCACGCACCTGGGGTTTGCCGTCGACCTTGATTTCTTCGAAGGCAACGCCCTTTTTCTCCAGCAGGGCCTTGGCCCGCATGCAGTAGGGGCACCAATCGCTGGAATACACGACAACCTGGCTCATATCACTTCACCAGCGGCAGGTTATCGGCGCGCCAGCTGCTGATGCCACCGGACAGCTTGGCGGCGGTGAAGCCGGTCTTGAGCATTTCGCGGGCGTGGGTGCCGGCATGCTGGCCTTGGGCGTCGACCAGGATGATGGTCTTGGCCTTGTGCTTTTCCAGCTCGGCCAGGCGCGCGATCAGCTTGTCCTGCGGAATGTTCAGGGCACCGACGATATGGCCGGCAGCAAAATCCTTGGCCGGGCGGATGTCCACGACAACGGCCTCATCCTTGTTGACCAACGCGGTCAGCTCCGCCGTGCTCAGGCTGCGGCCACCGCGGCTCAATTCGTGAGCGATCAGCAGCGCCAGCAGGATGACGAAGGCACCCACGAGCAGGTAGTGGGCAGTGGCAAATGCAATCAGGTGATCAACCATCAAGGAGGTTCCAGGGCGTTAAAATGGCGGTAAGTATACACAGCCGTCAGGGGGGGCCAACCCCCGTAAAGCGGTGACGTGGTCGGAACTTCGCTTTAAACTGCCACTCCCTTTTCAATTGTCTTCCTTTATTACCGCCGCGAGAGGATCTATGACTACGACGCCTAAACCTTTGGTCCTGATAATTCTCGATGGCTTCGGACACAGTGAAAGCCACCACGACAACGCGGTATACGCGGCCAAGAAGCCCGTACTCGATCGCCTGACCGCCACCGTACCCAACGGCCTCATCTCTGGCTCGGGCATGGATGTGGGCCTGCCGGACGGCCAGATGGGCAATTCGGAAGTCGGCCACATGAACCTCGGCGCCGGACGAGTGGTATATCAAGACTTCACGCGAGTGACCAAAGCGATCCGCGATGGCGAGTTCTTCGAAAACCCGACCATATGCGCCGCGGTAGATAAAGCAGTGGCGGCTGGCAAGGCCGTGCACTTCATGGGCCTGCTGTCCGATGGCGGCGTCCACAGCCACCAGGACCACCTGGTCGCCATGGCCGAACTGGCCTTCAAGCGCGGCGCCGACAAGATCTACCTGCACGCCTTCCTCGACGGCCGTGACACGCCGCCTAAAAGCGCACAATCGTCCATCGAACTGCTCGACGCCACCTTCGCCGCCCTCGGCAAAGGCCGTATTGCCAGCCTGGTGGGCCGTTACTTCGCCATGGACCGCGACAACCGCTGGGACCGCGTCTCCCAGGCCTACAACCTGATCGTCGACGGCCAGGCCGAGTTCAACGCTGCCACCGCCCAGGAAGGCCTGGAAGCCGCCTACGCCCGCGGCGAGAGCGACGAATTCGTCAAGGCCACCACCATTGGTGAGCCGGTGAAGGTAGAAGACGGCGACGCCGTGGTGTTCATGAACTTCCGTGCCGACCGCGCACGCGAGCTGAGCCGTGTGTTTGTCGAAGACGGTTTCAAGGAATTCGAGCGCGCTCGCCAGCCGAAGGTGCAGTACGTGGGCCTGACCCAGTACGCCGCCAGCATCCCGGCCCCCGCCGCCTTTGCCGCCAGCAGCCTGGACAACGTGCTGGGCGACTACCTGGCCAAAAACGGCAAGACCCAGCTGCGCATCGCCGAAACCGAAAAGTATGCCCACGTGACCTTCTTCTTTTCCGGCGGCCGTGAAGAGCCGTTCCCGGGTGAAGAGCGCATCCTGATTCCATCGCCAAAGGTCGCCACCTACGACCTGCAGCCGGAAATGAGTGCACCGGAAGTCACCGACAAGATCGTCGACGCCATCGACAACCAGCGTTACGACGTGATCGTGGTCAACTACGCCAACGGCGACATGGTCGGCCATAGCGGCAACCTGGAGGCCGCGACCAAGGCCGTGGAATGCCTGGACCTGTGCGTCGGCCGCATCGTCGACGCCCTCGAGAAAGTCGGCGGCGAAGCGCTGATCACCGCCGACCACGGCAACTGCGAGCAAATGTCCGATGAATCCACCGGCCAGGCCCACACGGCCCACACCACCGAGCCGGTGCCATTCATCTATGTCGGCAAACGCGACTTCAAGGTGCGTGAAGGTGGCGTGCTGGCGGATGTGGCGCCGACCATGCTGATGCTGATGGGGATGGAGAAGCCTGTGGAAATGACTGGCACTTCGATATTGGTTTAAGCCCTTAAACCAAGCGATTAAATCGCCTTAAACGGCTTTTTATGACGAACGCCTCAAAGCAGTTGGCCTTGAGGCGTTTTTTTTGCCGCGCTTGGCGGGCATACTAGGCCGTCCCTTTCCCTGGTGTCGCCCGCCTCTATGCTTCGCGCCTTGATTACCCTTGCTCTTGTCTGCCTGCTCCAACCGGCGTTTGCCGATGAGCGCGCACAAACCCAACAACAGTTGGACGCTACGCGTCAGGACATTACCGAGCTGAAAAAACTGCTCGGCAAGCTCCAGGAAGAGAAATCCGGGGTGCAGAAAGACCTGCGCGGTACGGAAACCGAAATGGGCAAGCTCGAGAAGCAAGTCCAGGAGCTGCAAAAAGAATTAAAGAAGAGCGAGTCGGAACTGGAGCGACTCGACGCTGAGAAAAAAAAACTCCAGAGCGCCCGTGTTGAACAGCAACGCCTGATCGCGATCCAGGCCCGCGCGGCCTACCAGAACGGCCGCCAGGAATACCTGAAGCTGCTGCTCAACCAGCAGAACCCCGAAAAATTCGCCCGCACCCTGACCTACTACGATTACCTGAGCAAGGCCCGGATGGAGCAGTTGAAAAGCTTCAACGAGACCTTGCGCCAGTTGGTCAACGTCGAACAGGAAATCGCCAACCAGCAATCTCAGTTGCAGGACCAGAAAAGCGCCCTGGATACCCAGCGCGACGAACTGGACAAGGTGCGCAAGGAGCGCCAGCTGGCCCTGGCCAAGCTCAATGACGATGTGAAGGCCCGCGACGCCAAGCTGCAAGCCCGCGAGCAGGACCAGGCCGACCTGGCCAAGGTGCTCAAGACCATCGAGGAAACCCTGGCCCGCCAGGCACGTGAGGCCGAAGAGGCGCGGCAGAAAGCACTGATCGCCCAGCAGGAAGCCGAAAAAAAGCGCCAGCGTGAGGCCGAGTTGGCTGCCACCTCGGACGCCCCTGCACCCCGTAAACCGGTGCGTGCAGCCCCTGGACCGCTGGTTTCCAGCGCCGGTGAGTCATTCGGTGGGCCTTTTGCTTCAGCGCGCGGCAAACTTCCATGGCCGGTTGATGGTCGACTACTGGCACGCTTTGGGGAAACCCGTGGCGATGACACCCGCGCCAAGTGGGATGGGGTGATGATCAGCGCCTCCGCTGGCAGCCAGGTCCATGCAGTGCATGGCGGGCGTGTGGTGTTTGCCGATTGGCTGCGCGGCGCCGGTTTGTTGGTCATTCTGGACCACGGTAATGGCTATTTGAGCCTTTACGGCCACAATCAGACTTTACTCAAGTCGGCAGGTGATGTTGTAAAAGCCGGTGAATCCATCTCCACTGTCGGTAACAGTGGTGGCCAGGACACTCCGGCGTTGTACTTCGCTATTCGTCAGCAGGGCCGCCCAAGCGACCCTGCACAATGGTGCAGAACCCAAGGATAAGGGTCGCATCTACATTAGGAGTTCGTTCGACATGCTGCATTTGTCCCGCCTCACTTCGCTGGCCCTGACGATCGCCCTGGTGATCGGCGCGCCTCTGGCATTCGCCGACCAGGCCGCTCCGGCTGCACCCGCCGCCACGGCCGCGACCACCAAGGCGCCGTTGCCGCTGGACGAGCTGCGCACCTTTGCCGAGGTCATGGACCGGATCAAGGCCGCTTATGTCGAACCCGTAGACGACAAGACCCTGCTGGAAAATGCCATCAAGGGCATGCTCAGCAACCTCGACCCGCACTCCGCCTACCTGGGCCCGGAAGATTTCGCCGAGCTGCAGGAAAGCACCAGCGGTGAGTTCGGCGGCCTGGGCATTGAAGTCGGCGCCGAAGACGGCAACATCAAGGTGGTCTCGCCGATCGACGACACCCCGGCGTCCAAGGCCGGCATCCAGGCGGGTGACTTCATTGTGAAGATCAACGGCCAGCCGACCCGTGGCCAGACCATGACCGAAGCCGTCGACAAGATGCGCGGCAAGATCGGCCAGAAAATCACCCTGACGCTGGTACGCGACGGCGGCAACCCCTTCGACGTAACGCTGACCCGCGCCACCATCGTGGTCAAGAGCGTGAAGAGCCAGCTGCTGGAGTCCGGATACGGCTACATCCGCATTACCCAGTTCCAGGTCAAGACCGGCGACGAAGTGGCCAAGGCGCTGGCCAAGCTGCGCAAGGACAACGGCAAGAAACTCAGCGGCATCGTGCTCGACCTGCGTAACAACCCAGGCGGCGTGCTGCAGTCGGCGGTTGAAGTGGTCGACCACTTCATCACCAAGGGCCTGATCGTGTACACCAAGGGCCGTATCGCCAACTCCGAGCTGCGCTTCTCGGCCACCGGCAACGACCTGAGTGAAAACGTGCCCCTGGCCGTGCTGATCAACGGCGGCAGTGCCTCGGCGTCGGAGATCGTCGCCGGCGCCCTGCAAGACCAGAAGCGCGGCGTGCTGATGGGCACCACCAGCTTCGGCAAAGGCTCGGTGCAAACCGTACTGCCGCTGAACAACGAGCGCGCGCTGAAGATCACCACTGCGCTGTATTACACGCCGAACGGGCGCTCGATCCAGGCCCAGGGCATCGTGCCGGACATCGAGGTGCGCAAGGCCAAGATCACCAACGAGATCGACAGCGAGTACTACAAAGAGGCAGACCTGCAGGGTCACCTGGGCAATGGCAACGGCGGCGCCGACCAGCCAAGCGGCAGTGGCAAGAAAGCCAAGCCGATGCCGCAGGATGATGACTACCAGCTGGCCCAGGCGCTTAGCCTGCTCAAGGGCTTGAGCATCACCCGCAGCCGTTGATATGCGTTTTGCCCTGATCATCGCTGTGCTGTGCAGCCTGGCAGGCGTCGCCCACGCGACACCTGCCGGCGAGCCCCACAAAGCCTACCTGACCCTCATCATCGACGACCTTGGGCAAAACCTGCCCAGGGATCGGCGCGTGCTCGCCCTGCCCGGGCCGGTCACCACGGCAATCATGCCCGACACGCCCCATGCTGCCGAATTCGCCCGCGAAGCGCACAAGGCTGGCAAGATCGTGATCCTGCACATGCCCATGGACCCGGCGACCGGGCCGTTCGCCTGGCACCCCGAGCTGCCCATCGAAGAACTCGGCAAGCGCCTCGACGCCGCGTTCCAGGCCGTGCCCTACACCGCCGGCATCAACAACCACATGGGCAGCCGCATGACCGCGCAACCGCAGGCCATGGCTTGGTTGATGGCCGAACTGCAACGGCGCAACAAGTTCTTTGTCGACAGCCGTACCAGCGCGCAGACCGTCGCCGCGGCCGAAGCGCAGAAGATCGGCTTGGCCAGTGTCTCGCGGGATGTGTTCCTCGATGACGAGCGCACTGAGGCGGCGATCACCACCCAACTGCAAACGGCGATCAAGCTGGCCCACAAGCAGGGCTCGGCGGTGATGATCGGCCATCCCTACCCGCAAACCCTGGCGGTGCTGGAGCGTGAGCTGCCCAAGCTCAAGGCCCAGGGCGTTGAATGGATCGACATCAAGTTGATGATCAGCGTGCGCAGCAATCGCGCCATGGCCGGTCACGGCAAAGACGGCACCTATCGCTAGATAATTACCACTCGCGCCCTTCCAAACTCCCGAATAGTGCCTGCATGCGTGGCGATAGCGCCACGTCACGACAGTGCACTTCTGGCATCGGGAAAACCTATGGAACCGCTTAAATACAAAGACCTGCTGATCAGCTTCACCACGGAATTCACCCAACTCTGGAATGACAAAGGCACTCGCGCCAGGCAGGCCGTGACCTTCTGGCGACCGAGCACCAGCGCCGACAACCTGACCCCGTTTTATTCCCTGGGCGACGTGGCGGTGGGTGACTATCAGAACATCAACCAGCACAAAATCGTCGCGGTGGTCAGCGAAGTGGACAAGGCCAACGGCACGGCACTGCGCATGCCCGATGACTTCGAGCTGGTCTGGAAGCACTCAGGGCCAAGGGTGCGTACCGCCTGTTCGGTCTGGCGGCCGATTGCACCCAACGGCTACGTGGCGATGGGCCTGGTGTGCGGTGTGGGCAATGACAAGCCGCCACGCAGCACCCTTCGGTGCATTCGCGAAGACCTCGTGGTCGCTTCCCAGCTCGATGCCCTGATCTGGAACGATAAAGGCAGCGGCGCCCACACCTCCTTCAGCGCCTGGACGGTCGCTCCTCCGCAGGCCTCTCCCGGAGAGGCGCTGCTGGCTCCCGGCACCTTTGCCGGGGCTCCCGCCTATTCGAAACCGGCCACACCCTTGACGGCTTACGCCCTGCGCACGGTGCTGGCACTGCACGTTTCCCCCTTGGCTCCCCAGCAGGCAGACTGGCGCCCAGGGCCGGCGAGCGCACCCAGCACCTACGAGTTGCCGTGGTTTACGGTCAAGGACGCTGAACTGAGCCCCGTGGAGCAATTGCAACGCTCCCCGCTCTACAGGCTGGAGCGAACCGACCGGCATGCCTTATTCGCCAGCGAGCGCAACGAAACAGACAGTAGCAAGCTTGTCAGCTGGAACAGCCCAAGGGGTGAAAGCGGTGAGCATTCATCGCAACTCAAAACGGTGTCCGGTATCGAGATGGTCAGTAGTTGGGCAGCCAGTATCCCAATGTCGCTGCTGAGCTTCTCTGCCAGGCTCGACGGCGAGTTCGCCCATGGCCTTTCCGCTCGCGGCTGGGGGAACCTGACGATGGCCGAGGTCATTGTGCATGTACCCGCCCACCAATATGTCGATGGCTATATCACCAGGAGCGACTACACGCTGTTGCGCAAGGATGGCAGCCAGTCGGGCCCCGAGCTTGGCTACTACAGCGAGGTGAAACTGCACTTCCATGAGCCTGCCGAGCGCGCCCCCGCTGGCAGCGCCCTAGAGATAGCGCCCCATGATGTCGGCGATAACACCCTCGTCTCGTAGTTGATCCAGGGCGGCCTGCAGCTTGGCCACCAGCTCGTCCGGCACGTTCTTGTTCAGTGCCAGGTACAGCTCGGCACTGTTGAAGCGCAGCACGGTCTTGAGCCCGGTCACCCCGACCTGGCGCGCCAGGTAGCGGCCCGCCGGGTCGCCAGTGGCCCAGAGGTCGATCTGTCCCTCCATGAGCTTTTGCGCGTTGTCCTGGTCACGCAGCACCACCACCGGCTTGAGGCCCTGCTTCTCCAGGGTCTCGGCGATGGCATCGCCCTTGTAGGCGCCGATCTTGTAGCGGCGGGCATGCTCAAGGTCGTTCAGTTGGATCTTGCTGTCAGCCTTGGCCAGCAAGACCCAGTCATCCGGGCCGATGGGGCCGACCCATTTGAACAGTGCTTCGCGGTCTGGCAGGCGGGCCATGACGAATACGCCATAGCCGGGTTTCTCCAGGGCGAGCTTGTAGATCCGCTCCCAAGGAAAACGCAGGGTAAGGTTGTAGGAGATGCCTGCACGCTTGAAGGTCTCGCGCACGATGTCCACGGCGATGCCTTCGATGTTCTCGTCCTTGGCGAAATTCTTGCCGTTTTTCGCCATGTTGTAGGGCGGGAAGTTTTCCGTCAGCAACACCAGGGAGGCATCAGACGGTTCATCGGCGTGAGCCGGGCCAGCCAAAAGGAGGGAGGTACTGGCGAGAGCGAGCAGCAGGTGTTTGAACATGAAGGTTACCGGAATCCATGGCAAGCGCAGAGAGTGCCTCTGGCCTGCCATGGTGTCCAGCAGCGTTTAGCGAACGACGATACCGCGCGCTGCCATGTAGGCCTTGGCCTCGGGAACGGTGTATTCGCCAAAGTGGAAAATACTCGCCGCCAGTACCGCACTGGCGTGGCCTTCGATCACGCCGTCGGCCAAGTGCTGCAGGTTGCCGACGCCGCCGGAGGCGATCACCGGAATGCCCAGCGCGTCGCTGATGGCGCGGGTTACACCGAGGTCGAAGCCGTTTTTCATGCCGTCCTGATCCATGCTGGTCAGCAGGATCTCACCGGCGCCCAGGCCTTCCATCTTCATCGCCCACTCCACCGCGTCCAGGCCGGTCGGCTTGCGACCGCCGTGGGTGAAGATTTCCCAGCGCGGGGTTTCGCCCGGGCCGGAGACTTTCTTGGCGTCGATGGCGACCACGATGCATTGCGAGCCGAAATGCTGCGCGGCTTCGCCGACAAACTCCGGGTTGAACACCGCCGCTGTGTTGATCGAGACCTTGTCCGCGCCGGCATTGAGCAGGTTGCGGATGTCTTGCACGGTGCGTACCCCCCCACCCACGGTCAACGGGATGAAGACCTGGCTGGCCATGCGCTCGACGGTATGCAGCGTGGTGTCACGGCCGTCGACGCTGGCGGTGATGTCGAGGAAGGTAATCTCGTCGGCACCTTGCTCATCGTAGCGACGGGCGATTTCCACCGGGTCACCGGCATCACGGATGTTCTCGAACTTGACGCCCTTGACCACACGACCGTTGTCGACGTCCAGGCAAGGGATGATGCGTTTGGCCAGCGCCATGGTCAGTCCTCAGCCGTTGTAGGCATCGCAGTAAGCCTGGGCTTCGGCAACGTCCAGGGTACCTTCGTAGATCGCACGACCGGTGATGGCGCCGATGATGCCAGGGGCCTTGGCGTCCAGCAGCGACTTGATGTCGCCCAGGTTGTGGATACCACCGGAGGCGATCACCGGAATCTTCGTGGCCGCAGCCAGCGCAGCGGTGAATGGCACGTTGCAGCCTTGCATCATGCCGTCTTTGGCGATGTCGGTATAAACAATGGCGCTGACGCCGTCGGCTTCGAACTGCTTGGCCAGGTCGATCACTTGCACGGTGCTGATCTCGGCCCAACCGTCAGTGGCGACGAAACCGTCCTTGGCATCCAGGCCCACGATCACTTTGCCAGGGAACGCGCGGCAGGCTTCGGCGACGAAGGCCGGGTCTTTCACGGCCTTGGTGCCGATGATCACATAGCTTACGCCGGCCTTGACGTAGTGCTCGATGGTTTCCAGTGAGCGGATACCGCCGCCGATCTGGATCGGCAGGTTCGGGTAGCGCTTGGCGATCGCGGTGACCACCTCACCGTTGACCGGCTGGCCTTCGAAGGCGCCGTTCAAGTCCACCAGATGCAGACGACGGCAGCCCCCTTCCACCCATTTGGCAGCCATGCTCACCGGGTCATCGGAGAACACAGTGGAGTCTTCCATGCGGCCTTGGCGCAGGCGTACACAAGCGCCGTCCTTGAGATCGATAGCGGGGATAATCAGCATCTGGCAAACCTTATTCGATATTCAGCAATGCTTGGGAAATCAGGGTTTCTCAAGCGACCACAGGTCGCTTTCGATGCTTTCGAACCTTTCTTTAAGGAGCGTCTGCGTGTCGAAAATCGCCCTGTTGTAATAGTGCGGAGCAACTTCGGTGGTGAACAGTTCGAGAATCTCGGCGACCTCAAACGACCCCAGCTTGAGCTCGAAGCGGTCTTCCATGAAGCGCTTGATCTTGAGGGTAGCCTCACTCTCCTGCTCGGGCGTGAGGTTCAAGATCGGCGGCTTCGGCTTCCTGGCCATTTACCAGCGCCCGTCCCATGCGGCGAAGTTCTGCAGCAATTGCAGGCCGTGGGTATGGCTCTTCTCCGGGTGGAACTGCACGGCAAACCGCGAACCTTCGGCCAGCGCGGCGGCAAAATCAACGCCGTAGTGCCCGCCACCTACCACCTGGCCCGGTTTACCGGCGGCAATGTAGTAGCTGTGCACGAAGTAGAAACGCGCCATGTCCGGCACTTCGTGCCACAGCGGGTGATCCACGGTCTGGCGGACTTCGTTCCAGCCCATGTGCGGGACTTTCAGGTGATCGCCGTCTTCGTGCAGGTCCTTGCCGAAGAACTTCACCCTGCCAGGGAACAGGCCGATGCAGTCGACGCCGTCGTTTTCTTCACTGCTGTCGAGCAAGGCTTGCATGCCCACGCAGATGCCGAGGAACGGGCGGTCCTGGCTGACTTCGCGTACCAGGCTGTCGAAGCCCAGTCGGCGGATCTCGGCCATGCAGTCGCGAATCGCGCCAACGCCCGGAAACACCACCCGGTCGGCTTCGCGAATCACGTTGGCATCGCTGGTGATCAGCACCTTGCCGGCACCTACGTGTTCGAGGGCCTTGGCCACCGAGTGCAGGTTACCCATGCCGTAATCGATAACCGCGACCGTCTGCATTACAGGACGCCCTTGGTCGACGGCATTTGCCCGGCCATGCGCTCATCAAGCTCTACAGCCATGCGCAGGGCGCGGCCGAATGCCTTGAACACGGTTTCGATCTGGTGGTGGGTGTTGGTGCCGCGCAGGTTGTCGATGTGCAGGCTGACAAGTGCGTGGTTGACGAAACCCTGGAAGAATTCCTGGAACAGGTCGACATCGAAGCCACCGACGGTGGCGCGGGTGTAAGGCACGTGCATCTGCAGGCCTGGTCGGCCGGAGAAGTCGATGACCACGCGCGACAGCGCTTCGTCCAGCGGCACATAGGCGTGGCCATAGCGACGGATGCCTTTTTTGTCGCCGATGGCCTTGGCGAATGCCTGGCCCAACGTGATACCGACGTCTTCCACCGTGTGGTGGTCGTCGATATGCAGGTCGCCCTTGCTGACGATATCCAGGTCGATCAGCCCGTGACGGGCGATCTGGTCCAGCATGTGCTCAAGAAAAGGTACACCGATATCAAATCGGGCCTTTCCGGTGCCATCCAGGTTGATCGAGGCTTTGATCTGGGTTTCCAGAGTGTCGCGCTCGACGGACGCCTTACGTTCGGCCATCACCAGCTCCGCAAAATCATTGGGCGAAAAAGGCAGCCATTATAGGGGCGCGGGCGCTAAACAGAAACATCGGAGGGGATAAGACTGACGAGTTGAAGCGAGGAATGTCGGGGATAGACATGTGTGTACAACCCCCGACCGGCACAACATGGCCATGCAGGAGCCGGCAAGCCAGCCCCTGCAAGCATTGCATCAGTGGAACAGTACCGCGGTTTTCTGCAGGGTCACCCACACACCCCACGCCAACGGAATACCCACTACCAGCCACGCAGCGATGGCCAGTGGTACGGTGCCGGAGGCTGCTTTCCACTCCAGGGAAGTGGTGGCATCAGCCCCTTTGTCATGGCCCAGCGCCTGCTCGGCGGCCAGTTCGGCGTCGGTCATGAAGTACTTGTCAGCCACCGGGCGAACCAGCAGGTTGCAAACGAAACCCAATACCAGCAGGCCAGCGAGGATGTACAACGTGATGTCGTAGGCGGCAGCACGTTCAACGCCGATGCTCAGTTGATATTCACGCAGGTAGTTCACCAGTACCGGGCCCAGCACGCCCGCGGCGGCCCAGGCGGTCAGCAGGCGACCGTGGATCGCGCCGACCATCTGGGTGCCGAACAGGTCGGCCAGGTAGGCCGGGACGGTCGCAAAACCACCGCCGTACATCGACAGGATGACGCAGAACGCCGCTACAAACAGCGCCACGTTGCCCAGGTGCCCCAGGTTCGGGATCAGCGCGTACAGGGCAAAGCCCAGGGCGAAGAACACGAAGTAGGTGTTTTTACGACCCAGGTAGTCGGAGAACGATGCCCAGAAGAAGCGACCACCGATGTTGAACAGGCTCAACAAGCCGGTAAAACCTGCAGCAATGGCTGCGATAGAAGCCAGTTGGCCGGCGTCCAGTTGACCGAACGGCACGTCAACACCCAGCAATTTGCCGCCGAAGACTTCCTGCAACAGTGGCGAAGCCATCCCCAGGATGCCGATACCGGCAGACACGTTCAGGCACAGCACCAGCCATACCAGGCGGAATTGCGGGGTTTTCCATGCCACATTCACATGGACGTGACGGTGGGTGATCATCGCGTTACTGGCTTTTTTCGCCGGGGCAGTCCAGCCCTCAGGCTTCCAGCCGGTCGGCGGAACGCGGTACAGCAAAGCGCCGCCGATCATGAACACAAAGTAGATCGCCGCCATCACCACGAAGCTCTGCCATACACCCACGCTGGTTGGCGTGGCGAAGTGGCCCATCAGCGCTGCGGCCAGGGGTGCACCCACCATCGCGCCGCCGCCAAAGCCCATGATCGCCATACCGGTGGCCATGCCGCGTTTGTCCGGGAACCACTTGATCAGGGTCGACACAGGCGAGATATAGCCCAGGCCAAGGCCGATACCGCCGATGACCCCGGAACCGATCCACATCAGCCAGATCTGGTGGGTATAGATACCCAACGCCGAGATCAGCAGGCCGCCGCACCAGCACAGCGCCGAAACAACGCCAGCCTTGCGCGGGCCCGCATGCTCCAGCCAGCCACCCCAGATCGCTGCCGAGCAGCCCAGGAAGATGAAGAACAGCGTGTAGATCCAGCCCAGCATGGAGATGGGCCAATCGCATTGGGACGAGAAAATTTGGGCGATGAAGCCCATGTCCGGCGCGCAGGCGAGCGGTTTGGTGATACCCAGCGCCTTGGACAATGGCAGCCAGAACACCGAGAAGCCATAAGCCATGCCGATGCACAGGTGGATGGCCAGGGCGGCCGGCGGAACGAGCCAGCGGTTGAAGCCGGGCTTGGCGATAATGCGCTCCTTGGACAGGAACGAAGGCTGTGCGGCAGTTGAACCCGCCGCAGTGCTAGTGCTCATTGGTGTTTCCCCCAGTTGTTAGTATGTGTCCGTCAGGCGCTCTCTCCCTCAGCCTTGCACGCAAAGCGTTGGCCGTTGTTGTTGAGTAAAGCTCCATTTAAGCGCGACGTTGTGTCGCAGAAGGCAGACGAACCTGCGCAGATTAGCACCTGTGGATGACAGAAAAACCAAACTGATATCACCTTTTTCAGGAAATCTGTTTTGTTTGACGTCAAAAACCCGTTTTCCGCCTCTGGATACAATGTAACGATCGGAGCACTGACGCAGGCCATCGGGCGTTATACTCTGCGGCTAAATTTTGAAATCGACATACAAGGACTCGCCCATGAAAGCGTTCGGCAAAATCCTGGGTCTGGTACTTCTCGGGCTGTTGCTGATCATTGTGGCTCTGGGCTTTGCCCTGACCCACCTCTTCGATCCCAACGACTATAAAGATGAGATTCGCCAGATTGCCCGCGACAAGGCCCACATCGAGCTGACGCTCAACGGCGATATCGGCTGGAGCCTGTTCCCCTGGCTCGGCCTTGAACTGCACGAAGCCAGCGTGGCGACCCTGACCGCCCCGACCCAGCCTTTCGCCGACCTGCAGATGCTCGGCCTGTCTGTACGTGTGCTGCCGCTGCTGCGCCGTGAAGTGCAGATGAGCGACGTGCGTGTCGAAGGCTTGAACCTGCGTCTCAACCGTGACAAGCAAGGCCATGGCAACTGGGAAGACATTGGCAAGAACGTGACCGAAGCGAGCGCCACCAGCCCTGCTTCGGTCGAGCAACCTGCCGAATCCGAACCGGAAAAGCCGGCAAAACCCATCCGCCTGGACATCGACAGCCTGACCATCAACAACGCCCGCGTTGAATACAACGATGAGCAGACCGGCAAACAGTTCAGCGCCGAAAGCATTCAACTGAGTGCAGGTGCCGTGCACGAAGGCGCCAGCATCCCGGTGAAACTCACCGCCTTTTTCGGCAGCAACCAGCCGGTGATGCGCGTCAAGACCGAGCTCAACGGCAACCTGCGCATCCAGCGTGCGCTCAAGCGTTATCAGCTTGAAGACATGAAGATCACTGGCGAAGCCACGGGCGAGCCGCTGCAGGGCAAGACCGTGACATTCTCCACCCAGGGCCAACTGCTGGTGGACCAGGCGGCCAATATCGCCGAATGGACCAACATGAAGCTCTCGGCCAACCAGTTGCGCGCCCTGGGCGAACTGAAGGTCAACGACCTGGACAAGACCCCGCAGCTCAGCGGCGCCCTCTCCATTGCCCAGTTTGACCTGGCCAAGTTCCTCGACAGCGTCGGCCACCCGTTGCCGCCGATGGCCGACGGCAGCCTGAGCAAGGTCGAGCTGGTCAGCCGCCTCAAGGGCACGCCGAGCAGCATGGCGCTGGAAGACCTGAACCTGAAACTCGACGGCAGCACCTTCACCGGTCGCGTCGCCGTGGAGGATTTCGCCAAGCAATCCCTGCGCGTCCAGCTCAAGGGCGACACCTTCAACGCCGATAACTACCTGCCGGCCAAGTCCGAATCCGCCAAGGGTGCAGCCGCCGCACGCCAGGCCGAAGTGCAGAACAGCGAAGCCGGCGCGATGGCCGCCGGCGGCACCACGCCGTTGCCCGACGCCCCGACCAAGGGTGCCTGGAGCACTGACAAACTGCTGCCATTGACCCGCCTGCGCAAGCTGGATGTGGACGCCGACCTTGCGTTTGGCCAACTGACCTTGAACAAGCTGCCGATCCAGAATGCCGCACTCAAGGCGTCCGGCCTCGACGGCCAGCTCAAGCTCGACACCCTGAGCGGCGGTCTCTACAACGGCACCTTCCAAGCCAACGGCACCCTTGATGTGCGCCAGGACATTCCCGTGCTGGCACTGCAGAGCCGGATCAAGCAGGTGCCGGTCGAGCGCATCCTGCAAGCCCAGGGGCAAAACCCACCGGTGAAGGGCCAGATCACCCTCGACAGCAACCTCACGGGGCGCGGCAATAGCCAGAAGGCCCTCATCGACAGCCTCAACGGTACCGCCAGCTTTGTGATCAACAACGGCGTGCTGCTCAATGCAAACCTTGAGCAGCAACTGTGCACCGGCATTGCCCTGCTCAACCGCAAAACACTGAGCAGTACGCCGCAAGGCAAGGACACGCCGTTCCAGGAACTGAAGGGTAACCTGACCTTCCGTAACGGTGTCGCCACCAACCCTGACCTGAAAGTGCGCATCCCGGGCCTGACGGTCAATGGCAACGGCGACGTCGACCTGCGCGTACTGGGCATGGACTACCGCGTGGGCATCATCGTCGAAGGCGACCAGCGCGCAACGCCAGACCCGGCCTGCCAGGTGGGCTCCAACTTCCAGGGCATCGAAGTGCCGCTGCGCTGCCGTGGCCCATTGGAACTGGGCGCCAAGGCGTGCCGCCTCGACAAGGATGGGCTCGGCCAGGTCGCGATCAAAGCGGCTGGCAACCGCCTCAATGAGAAGCTGGAAGAGAAACTCGACAAGGTTAATCCGCAACTGAAAGACGCATTGAAGGGCTTGTTCAAGCGATGAGAAGCGAGCAGTTTTCAACGGCGGTGCTGGACTGGTACGACCGCCACGGTCGCCATGACTTGCCCTGGCAACAGGGCATCACGCCGTATCGGGTGTGGGTCTCGGAGATCATGCTGCAACAGACCCAGGTGAGCACCGTGCTCAATTACTTCGACCGTTTCATGGCGTCGCTGCCAACGGTCGAGGCCTTGGCCGCCGCGCCGGAAGACGAAGTGCTGCACTTGTGGACCGGCCTGGGTTACTACACTCGGGCGCGCAACCTGCAAAAGACCGCGAAGATTATCGTGGCCGAGTACGGCGGCGAGTTTCCCAAGGATGTCGAGAAGCTCACCGAGCTGCCTGGCATCGGCCTGTCCACCGCCGGTGCGATTGCCAGCCTGAGCATGGGCTTGCGTGCACCGATCCTCGACGGCAACGTCAAGCGCGTACTCGCGCGCTTTACCGCGCAGGAGGGCTACCCCGGCGAGCCCAAGGTCGCCAAGCAGCTGTGGGCGACCGCAGAACGCTTCACCCCCCATGACCGCGTCAACGCCTACACCCAGGCGATGATGGACATGGGCGCCACCCTCTGCACCCGCAGCAAACCCAGCTGCCTGCTGTGCCCGCTGGAAAAAGGCTGCGAAGCGCACATGCTCGGCCTGGAGACGCGCTACCCGATCCCCAAGCCGCGCAAGACCATTCCGCAAAAGCGCACGCTGATGCCGCTGCTGGCCAATGCCGAGGGCGCGATCCTGCTTTACCGCCGTCCTTCCACGGGCCTGTGGGGCGGCCTGTGGAGCTTGCCGGAGCTGGATGACCTGCAGGACCTCGAGCACCTGGCCAACCAGCACGCACTGGAACTGGGCAAGCAACAGGAACTACCGGGATTGATCCACACCTTCAGCCACTTCCAGCTCGCCATCGAACCCTGGCTGGTCCAGGTCGAGGAATCCGCCCATCACGTGGCCGAGGCCGACTGGCTCTGGTATAACCTCGCCACCCCGCCGCGCCTGGGCCTTGCCGCCCCGGTAAAAAAACTGCTGAAGCGCGCGGCCGACGTATTGAATGCAGGAGTGTCGTCATGACCCGCACCGTAATATGCCGCAAGTACAAAGAAGAATTGCCAGGCCTGGAACGCCCTCCGTACCCGGGCGCCAAGGGCCAGGACATTTTCGAACATATTTCTGCCCAGGCCTGGGGCGACTGGCTGAAACACCAGACGCTGCTGATCAACGAAAAACGCTTGAACATGATGAACGCCGAAGATCGTAAATACCTGGCGGGCGAGATGGACAAGTTCTTTTCCGGCGAGGAATACGCCAAGGCCGACGGCTACGTGCCGCCTGCTCAATAATTGATCAAAAACCGGGGTCGGCACGTAAGCGACGGTAATAATTAAATATTTTTTGAAAACTTGCTTGACGACCCCCTGAAAAACCCGTTTAATGCGCCCCGTTGCCCAGATAGCTCAGTCGGTAGAGCAGGGGATTGAAAATCCCCGTGTCGGCGGTTCGATTCCGTCTCTGGGCACCACCTTCAGCTTTCAGGTGGTGTAAACATCACGTGAAAGCAATCAAGAAACCCGCCTAGTGCGGGTTTTTTGTTGCCTGAAATTTATAGGCCCGACCTGAAGCGATTCGGGATCGCTTCAGAACGCACGCTGGCTCAGTTGAGCAAAAACACCATCAGCGGGTTGTCATTCAAGCGCCCTTCATAAGCTGGAGCCAGGTGCTCAAGCACCGTTCCGTGCAGCAGCGCGGCCTGCTTGCGCGCCACAATCACCCAGGCCGGCCGAGGCACGCTCTCCAAGCGCTCAAGCTCATGACGGCCGATAAACACCGGCTGCTCGTCGTGATCCAGGTTCATCATGTAACGCACCGCCCAGGTGTCACGCCCAAGGTCGACAAACACCAAGGGGCCGGGTGCTGCCGCGCGGAGGGTTTCTACCCGGCTGACAAACTGCCGGGTATCGAATTGCAAGTCTTTGGCGGGCTCCACCACGGTCACCAACAACAACCATTGCGCCGCCAAGGCGATCAGGCTGAGCCACACCAATCGGCCAACCCGACGCCATGCAACCCATGCCGCTACCTGCAGAATCACCAAGACCCCAAGCAGCAGCGGCAACGAAACGTTCGGCCAGTAACCATGCTTCTGCCACGCCTGCCGGCAGACAAACACTACAACCACGCACAAAGCCGGTAGTGCTGCGACAAGCCATTCGTAGCACCGGCGCACGCCAGCGAGCCAACTGTGTGCCTGGAGCAGCCCATAGGCGGCGACAGCGGCGAACATCGGCACCATTGGCAGAATGTAGTAAGCCCGCTTGAAATGCGGCACCGACAACCCGAGGAGGATCATCAAGCCACAGGCACCGAGCCGCGCCACTAACTGCGTGTCGCCCGCGAACCGCTCGGGCCAGCGGTGACGCAGCGCGATCATTGTCGCCAGCGCCATCGGTACCACCGGAAAGTAGCGGTACATGCTGAGCTGGAAGTAGAAATAGAACGGCTCGCCGATTTCATCGAGTCGCCCACCCACCTGCATCTTGAACACCTCATCGGCAAACGCGTCCCCTCCGCTGATACGCGCCAACTGCATCAACCCCCACCAACAGAGTGCCAGCAGCATCAGTCCGACTACGCCGTGAATCAGCACCTGCTTCACGCGCTCCCCAGGCTTGCCCAGCGCCCAGTAGACGCACACCACGCCGCAGACCTCGATCAACCCCAATGGCCCACGTATCGCAAAGCCCAGGATGAACAACGGGAACACCGCAAGCTGCCTCCAGCGACCACCGCTGTGCAGCAGGTAGAAACTGCCGACACAGAGCAACGCCACCATCTGATCCAGGCACACCGAGCGGGATTTTTCGAGCAGTTGAGTGGTAAGCAAAGTCAGCAACACCGTGAGCAGTGCCCACTGGCGATTCATCGGGACCAGCAAGCGATAGATCACGGCCACGACCCCAGCGGACGCCAGGGCGGTGGGCAGCACATTCGCCAAGTGATTAGGCGCACCAAACAGTCGGGCGAACACAACGCTGAAGAAGGTCGCAGTGCCTGGGTAATCTGCATAGGGCTGGCCATAGGTGGTCGGGAAAAGACTCGCGCCATGGCGATACATTTCTTGCAGGAACAGCGCCCAGCGCCCGTCAAAACCTTGGGGCTGCTGATCCCAGATACCCAGGGTGAACAGCAAAAGAGCGAACAGGAAAATGCCCAGTGATTCCAGGCGGAAACGGCTGCGGTGATCCATCGGTTGACCTGTCAGGTAAGGGGCGCCGACTTATGGTGCCGGCTGCCCTGCTGAATAGCGCCTGAACAGACCTGAATATTCCCGCGCTTACCGACCTGCGGGCCAAACCCACTTCGGGATCAGGCGAACGTAAACCAACTCGCCAACGAGCTCGACCAGGGTTTGCAGGATAACCGCCGTCGCCGCCAGGCTGCGCACATCCTCGGGCAATGCCAGCGCCAAGGGCAGCACCACCAGCGAGTTGCGCGTCGACGCGCTGAACGTCACCGCTCGCGCCGTTACCGCAGGCAACGCAAGCAGCCGCGACGCCAGCACCCCCATCAACGGCGCCAGCAAGAGGAAACCGATGTACACCGGGACCACCGGCAGCATTAGGCTGATGTCCCGGACCACTGACGTGATTTGCGAGCCGATCACCACAAACAGCACCCACGCCATCGCCGGCACCGGCAACCACGCCCAGGCGCGATTCCAAACGCTGGCAATCGATGAACGCCGCGCCAGCGATGTCGTGACCACCGCCAGAATCATCGGCACCACGATCAACAGGAGGAACGCCTCGATAAACGGCCGAGCCTCAACCACCCCGTCGGATTGCGCGCCGAGCATCAGGCTCAGATAGATCGGCAACAGCGCCAACTGAAGCAACAACAGCACTGGCGTGGCCGCGAGCATCAATCGCGAATCGCCCTTGCCGATGTGGGTGAACACCACCACGTAGTCGATGCACGGCGTCAGCAACACCAGCAACGCCCCCACCAACAACGCAGGGCGCCCCACCAGGCTTTGGGTCAATGCCCACACCAGCAGGGGAACGAAGATGAAGTTGGCCAGCAGCAATGCCGACAGGAAGCGCTTGTTGCCCACGCTCTGGCGCAGATCCAGGAAGGGGATTTGCAGGAACATCGCGTACATCAACACCGCGATAGCGGGCGTGACCATTTGGCTGAGGCCGTGGGCGAATGAGGGCGCGAGCAGGCCAAAGACAGCGGCCAGCGCCACGGCGGCGAAGTAGACCGGGATCTGGTTGTGTTCGAGGGCGTCGCGAGTCATAAGGCTGGCTCAGAGGGATCAACAGGTCGACAGCCTAAGCATCCAGGGCGGCAAGGTCGAGCACCCTGACAATCTCCGCGATCACGATGCGCGAAATTTGTTAAGTTCGACCCCTTATAAAAAAAGCGCGTGAGCCTGCATGCCCTCACCCAAGGCGCAAGGACCGAGTAGCCCTATGAACCTTCCAACCCGCCCCAACCTGGAAGCTTTCCACGAGCCTGCCGCCGACGGCTACACCCTGGGCGGCTTCACCTGGCGCCACCCGCGCACCGACCTGGAACGCCCGGTCGTCATCATCAACGCCGCCACCTCCGTGCGCTGCCGTCACTACTCGCGTTTTGCCGACTACCTGTTCGCCAACGGCTTCGATGTCATCGCCTACGACTACCGTGGCATCGGCGAATCTCGCAGTGGCTCGTTGCGCGGTTTTAAAGCCTCATGGTCGGATTGGGGTGCATTGGATTTCGAGGCGATGCTGCAGCGCGCGCAGCGGGAGTTTCCAGGACAGCCAATTGATGTCGTCGGCCATAGTTTCGGTGGTTGCGCCGCAGGACTCGGGGCTTCCGGTGCAGTCATCCGGCGGATGGTGACAGTGGGCGCACAGTTTGCTTACTGGCGCGATTACGCAGCGAGCGTGCGCTGGCGCATGTTCGCCAAGTGGCACGTCGCGATGCCGCTGGTGACCGCGCTGTGCGGGCACTTTCCCGGCAAACGCCTGGGCTGGCTGGAAGACACGCCCGCGGGCGTGGTACGGGACTGGAGCACGCCGACGCCCACCTATGAAACGCGCCCCAGCGGGCGAGGGTTGGGCAAGCTGCCATTCAGTCGCGTGAAGGCGCAGATACTGGCCATCAGCATCACTGACGATCCGTTCGGGACGGTCGCTGCCATCGAGCGGCTACTGGGTTACTTCGACCGCAGCGAGCGCACTCATCTGCGCATCGCGCCTGAAGACATAGGCGAAAAAGAAGTCGGACATTTCGCATTTTTTCGCAGCGAGTATCAGGACCGGCTGTGGCCTATTGCATTGGCATGGCTTCAAAATGGCCAATTAACTGCGGATACCCTTGGGATTTCCCCCAACCTGCGCTTCAATACCCTACCCAGATCCAGACCCCCAGGACGTTGAGCCCATGGCCTCGCCGAACAAGCAGCAAAAACGCGCCCACCGGGCAAAGGCCAAGGCCAAGCAAAACCGCACCCAGCGCGCCGTTGCGACCAAGCCGGACGCGTTCGCCGGCGACGACAGTCGCATTGACCTTGAGTCAGTGGATTTGACCGAGCTGTTCGTAGAGATGCGCACTGCGGGCGAGACCAGCCAGCAGGCACTGTGCACAGCCTTCCTGGCCCATCCATTGCTGGCACTGGTGCTGGAGCAGGAAGGTGAAGAGGAAGCCACCGACTTCATTCTCGCGGCATTGATCGAGTATCGGCAGTGGGCCACGGACACCGACGACGAAGCCACCGCACTGGCGTGGATCGAGTCGCCGCAGTTCCAGGCAGATTACGTTGCGGCGTCCCAGGCGCTGGCCAACACCCAGGCCTGATAAAGAACCAGATATGGAAGCGGGCTTGCTCGCGAATTCGGTGTGTCAGTCGCCCGCAATAGTGACTGATCGACCACTTTCGCGAGCAAGCCCGCCCCCACATTCCAATTGCGGCGCCCTCAGGCACCGGCTTACATCACATCAGTTAAGTGCCGCAGCACCGACCCTCTGCGCCTTGCGACGGCTCGCCACGATCAGCCCCGCCGCCACCACCAGCACGCTCAGCACGCCAGTCGCGATGATCTCGACCCGATGCGCTTCCTGGAACAGCATGATGGTCAGCGTACCCACGATGAACACCATCACCGCGTAGGTCAGGCCTGGGAACAGCCACATCTTGAAGACAATCTTCTCGCCCGCCGCCGTGCGTTTCTGGCGCATGCGCAGTTGCGACACCGCGATCACCAGGTACACCAGCAACGCAATGGCGCCGGAACTGGCCAGCAGGAACTCGAACACCGCCGCAGGGGCCACGTAGTTGGCGAACACCGCCAGGAACGCAGCACCGGTGGACAACAACACCGCCCAGTAAGGCGTGCCGCTCTTGTTGGTGCGCTTGGCCACGGCCGGCGCATCACCGCGACGGCCCAGGGAGAACAGCATGCGCGAAGCGGTGTACAGCGCCGAGTTCAAGCAACTGGTCACGGCCACCAGTACCACCAGGTCAACGATCAGCTTGGCATTCGGGATGCCCATGCGCTCCAGCACGGTCTGGTAGGAACCTACCGCCGCCAGGGTCGGATCGTTCCAAGGCACCAGGGACACCACGATGAAGATCGACAGCAGGTAGAACAGACCAATCCGCCAGATCACCGAGTTGGTGGCCTTGGTGATCTGCTGGCCTGGGTTCTTGGATTCAGCGGCGGCGATGGTGACGATCTCGGTGCCCATGAACGAGAACATGGTGGTCAGGATCGCGGCCAGTACTGCGCCCATGCCATTTGGCATAAAGCCCTGGGTGTCGAACAGATGCGAAACACCGCTGACCTGGCTGGTCGGCAGGAAGCCGAATATCGCGGCCAGGCCAAGGATCACAAAGCCCACGATCGCCACGACCTTGATCAACGCAAACCAGAACTCGAACTCGCCGTAGTTCTTCACGCTGAACAGGTTGGTCGCCGTCAACAGCAAGGTGATGATCAGGGTAAAGGCCCAGATGGCGATATCCGGGAACCAGGCGTGCAGGATGGTTGCGGCGGCGTTGGCCTCCAGCGGAATCACCAGCACCCAGAACCACCAGTACAACCAGCCAATGGTAAACCCGGCCCAGTGACCGATTGCGCGGTCGGCATACGTGGAGAACGAACCGGTGTCCGGTGACGCCACGGCCATTTCGGCCAGCATGCGCATCACCAATACCACCAGCGTACCCGCCGCGGCATAGGCCAGCAGTACGGCCGGGCCGGCGGCAGCAATCGCGTGGCCGGAGCCGACAAACAAACCTGCGCCGATTACACCGGCAATCGACAGCATGGTGACGTGACGCGGTTTGAGCCCCTGTTCGAGGTCATTGGAGCTTTGCGTACTACTCATTGACACACCTATACGAGGAATTGCGAAAACGGTCCGCCCGGCCCGGGATCTCTCTCGTGAAAAGAAACCAACAGGGCGTTCTTTATTTTTTACGCAAGATTTGCGCCAAAATGTTACAGAGCCTTGATTGACGCGGCCTGCAGGAGCGATCAACAACCATCGCAAGTCATTGAGAACAATGGCATTCCGCTATAGCGTTACCGTGCGACCCATATTGAAGACGAATAAACGCACCATAAACACACACAAAAAGTACGTGACGCCCTATAAAGGGGCTGATAGGCACCGTTTGCCCGGTTAACCCTTCCAACACCCGGCCAAAGCTGGCACCATCGCGCCCTTTTTTACGCGAAACCGGTGGTTTTTCGGGTTCAAACGGTTGTTCGGTTGTTGATGGCGCGACACGCTGCTGTGCCGATGCGACACCCTGCCGCACACCACCTGTTTACCCTCGGCCGCGCTGTTGGCTGCCATCAAGACGCTATGCTAGCTTGGCGCCTCGCCAGGAAGGCGGCCCAACAGCAGGATCGCAACGAACACAATGAGGACCCCACATGGCCGAGGCCACGCCCGCGCTTGAAATCCGCAACTTGCATAAACGCTATGGTGAGCTGGAGGTACTCAAGGGTATCTCGCTGACCGCTCGCGACGGCGATGTGATCTCGATCCTGGGTTCGTCAGGTTCCGGCAAGTCAACCTTCCTGCGCTGCATCAATCTGCTGGAGAACCCGCATCAGGGCCAGATCCTGGTGGCCGGTGAAGAGCTCAAGCTCAAGGCCGCGAAAAACGGCGAGTTGATGGCCGCGGACGGCAAGCAGATCAACCGCCTGCGCAGCGAAATCGGTTTTGTGTTTCAAAACTTTAACCTGTGGCCGCACATGAGCATCCTCGACAACATCATCGAGGCCCCCCGCCGTGTGCTTGGCCAGAGCAAGGCCGAAGCCATCGAAGTCGCCGAAGCCCTGCTGGCCAAGGTTGGTATCGGCGATAAGCGCCACGCCTATCCCGCGCAATTGTCCGGCGGCCAGCAACAACGGGCGGCTATCGCCCGCACCCTGGCGATGCAGCCCAAGGTCATCCTGTTCGACGAGCCCACTTCGGCCCTTGACCCGGAAATGGTTCAGGAAGTACTTAATGTGATCCGCGCACTGGCCGAAGAAGGCCGCACCATGCTGCTGGTCACCCATGAGATGGGCTTCGCCCGCCAAGTGTCCAGTGAGGTGGTGTTCCTGCACCAGGGCCTGGTCGAGGAGCAAGGATCGCCACAGCAGGTGTTTGAAAACCCGCTTTCGGCGCGCTGCAAACAATTCATGTCCAGCAACCGCTAACGGAGCAACATGCATGCAGAACTACAAAAAATTCCTTCTGGCCGCGGCCGTCTCGATGGCGTTCAGCGCCACGGCCATGGCAGAAACCTTGAAAATGGGGATCGAAGCCGCCTACCCGCCGTTCAACAATAAAGACGCCAGCGGCAATGTGGTCGGCTTCGACAAAGACATCGGCGACGCCCTGTGCGCCAAGATGAAAGTCGAGACGTGCGAAGTGTATGTGTCCGACTGGGACGGCATCATCCCGGCCCTCAACGCCAAGAAGTTCGACTTCCTGGTGTCCTCGCTCTCGATCACCGACGAGCGCAAGGAGGCCGTCGACTTCACAGACCCGTACTACTCCAACAAGCTGCAGTTCATCGCACCTAAAGCCACCGCGGACTTCAAGACCGACGCCGCTTACCTGAAAGGCAAGGTCATCGGTGCACAACGCGCCACGTTGGCCGGTACATACCTGGAAGACAAGCTGCCTGATACCGAAGCCAAGCTGTACGACACCCAGGAAAACGCCTATCTCGACCTGACCTCCGGTCGCCTCGACGGCATCCTCGCCGACAAGTACGTGCAGTACGAATGGCTCAAGAGCAAAGACGGTTCCGCCTACGAGTTCAAAGGCGACCCGGTTGTAGAAAGCGACAAGATCGGTATCGCCGTACGCAAGGGCGACCCACTGCGCGAGCGCCTGAACAAAGCCCTGGCAGAGATCAAGGCAGACGGCACCTACAAGAAGATCAACGACAAGTACTTCCCTTTCAGCATCGAATGATCTGAACGGCCTGACCGGCGCGCCCACTTGGGCGCGTCGGTTTTTAGCAATGCCTGCCGCGATATGAAAACACCATGAATTTCGATCTCTACGGATTCGGCCCGGCCCTTGCGGCTGGCGCGCTGATGACCGTCAAACTGGCGCTCACGGCCCTGTGCCTGGGGCTGGTGCTTGGCCTGGCCGGTGCCTTGGCCAAGACGTCGCCGTACAAGCCGTTGCAATGGCTTGGCGGCGCTTACTCCACCATCGTGCGCGGCATTCCCGAATTGCTGTGGGTGCTGCTGATTTACTTCGGCACGGTCAACCTGATGCGCGCCCTCGGTGAGTTCTTTGGAAACCCCGACCTTTCCCTCAGCGCCTTTGCCGCCGGGGTAATCGCCCTGGGCTTGTGCTTTGGCGCCTACGCGACGGAAGTGTTCCGTGGCGCGATCCTCGCCATCCCCAAGGGTCACCGTGAAGCCGGTATAGCGCTGGGCCTGTCGAAGTTCCGGATCTTTACCCGGTTGATCATGCCGCAGATGTGGCGCATCGCCCTGCCAGGCCTGGGCAACCTGTTCATGATCCTGATGAAGGACACCGCGCTGGTATCGGTGATCGGCCTAGAAGAAATCATGCGCCATGCGCAGATCGGCGTGACCGTCACCAAGCAGCCATTCACCTTCTTCATGGTCGCCGCCTTCATGTACCTGGGCCTGACCGTCCTGGCCATGACCGGCATGCACTTCCTGGAAAAACGCGCCGCCCGCGGCTTTGCAAGGAGCACCCAATGAGCGGCGACTACAGCTGGCTGGCGCATTTCGACCTGGGCCTCAACTGGGCCGTGATCATCAAGTGGCTGCCCAAGTTGGCCCAGGGCGCCATCCTGACCCTGGAGCTGGTGGCCATTGCGGTGATCGCCGGCCTGCTGCTGGCAATCCCCCTGGGTATCGCGCGCTCCTCACGGCGCTGGTACGTCAGCGCCGTGCCCTATGCCTACATTTTCTTCTTCCGTGGCACACCCCTGCTGGTCCAATTGTTCCTGGTCTACTACGGCCTGGCGCAGTTCGACTCGGTGCGCGAGAGCTTCATGTGGCCCTACCTGCGCGATCCGTTCTGGTGCGCCACTGCGACCATGACCCTGCACACCGCCGCCTACATTGCCGAGATCCTGCGTGGTGCGATCCAGGCCATCCCGCCGGGCGAGATCGAAGCGGCGCGCGCGCTGGGCATGTCCAAGCCAAAGACACTGTTCTACATCATCCTGCCGCGCGCCTCGCGCATCGGCCTGCCGGCGTACAGCAACGAAGTCATCCTGATGCTCAAGGCCAGTGCCCTGGCCAGTACCGTCACCCTGCTGGAATTGACCGGCATGGCGCGGACCATCATTGCCCGCACCTATTTGCCGGTAGAGATTTTCTTCGCCGCCGGCCTGTTCTACCTGTTGATGGCGTATGTGCTGGTACGCGCCTTCAAACTGCTGGAACGCTGGCTACGCGTCGATGCCTGCCAAGGACGTTGAAGCACGCTTCCAGGCGCTGGACGCGTTCCTGGTCGAGCACCAAGGGCTGTGGAAACCACGGCCCTTTACGCATCGCCAATTACCTTGGGAAGCCGAGCATCCCGACCTCGCCCATTGGCTGCGCCAACGCTCGTTGGCCGATGCCGAAGCCAGTCACAACGGCCCCCATGACTTGGCCGCCCCCGCACCTTTTCCACAGCTTGCTGCGCAGGCCCTGCAGCTCGGCGCTGTGGATAAGTTACCGGCGCATCCCCTGGCTCCCGCACGCCCTCGCCTGAACGTCGATGTTCCGGGCCGCAAGTGGGCACAGATTGAAGCGTTCGGCGCCGCGCTGCAGTTTGCACAGGCGCCCACGCACTGGCTGGACTGGTGCGCGGGCAAAGGCCACCTGGGTCGTCGCCTGCTACAAGACGATCAAGCGCTGACCTGCCTGGAATACGATCCAGCGCTGATCGCTGCAGGCCAGGCCTTGAGCGATCACCACGGCTTGGCCGTCACCCATCGCCTGCAAGACGTCATGGCGGACGTCACCCTCGGTCCCGAACACACGCCCGTCGCCCTGCACGCCTGTGGCGACCTGCATGTACGCCTGCTTCGACTGGCCAGCGCCGTCGGCTGCAAGCAACTGGCGTTCGCGCCCTGCTGTTACAACCGCGTCCAGTCCGATACCTACCAGCCACTGTCCAGCGCAGGCCACGCCTCACGCCTGCAACTGTCGATCGATGACCTTGGCTTGCCGCTGAGCGAAACCGTCACAGCAGGCAGACGCGTGCGCTTGCAGCGGGACACGTCCATGGCGCGGCGCCTGGCGTTCGATCAGTTGCAACGCGAGCTGCGGGGCTGCGACGAGTACTTGCCCACACCGTCCCTGCCCGCCCATTGGCTGGACAAACCTTTCGCGGACTACTGCCGGGACCTGGCCACCCTCAAAGGGTTATCCACAGGTGAACAGGATTGGCCGGCCTTAGAAGCACATGGCTGGCGCCGCTTGGCGCAGGTCAGGAACCTGGAATTGGTGCGTGGTCTGTTTCGGCGCCCGCTGGAGTTGTGGCTGGTGCTGGATCGGGCATTGTTTCTTGGTGAAAACGGCTACAAGGTCGAGGTGGGCAGCTTCTGCGAACCCGCATTGACCCCGCGCAACCTGATGGTGCTCGCCGAGCGCGATTAAGGGGCAACATTGTCGCCGTGCAGCCTGTGGATAACTCTGTTGATGAATTCTTTACAGAGCCTGTCACCATCTGCGCTTCAGGGCAAAAGCCAGGTTGGTCATTTTTTGTTCACACAATAAAACGCACGTAAAACAGGCAGTTGCGGCGTGATGAGAACGTCTCCACATAATGGCCGTTTCGTGACACCGCCATCCAACCGATTGTGCATAAGCATCTGGCGTTAAGCGTATAAACCGCGATTTACAGATGTTTTTTGCGCGCGATCAACAACCGGCAAAGCTCGTTGATATCGTCCCCCGCCAAGCTCAATGCCTGGCTATCCAACGGGTCGGTCCCGAACGCCAGCGCCTCGCTGATTGCCATGTCGTGGTGCACTTCCAAGGGCTCTTTCGTACCCAGGCGCTGCTTGAACGCCTCGACCATGTCCAGGCTGAAGGCATTGTCCTCATCCAGTTGGTTGAGCACAAAGTGCACATGCGGTGGTCGCTCGCGCTCAAGGTGCGGCGCCAGCAGGCCGTCGAGTTGGTCCAGAGTGCCGAGTGATGCGGCATCGGCCTGCGCGACCACCAGCACCACATCGGCGACGCTCAAGGCTTGATGAAAGTAGACGTTGTTGCCCGCGGGGGTATCGATGATCACTGTGTGACGGGGGCTCAAGTCCAAGGCTGACAGGCGCTGTGCCAGCCAGTCCGGCTCATCTTTGAGCCAACGTTGCAGGTCGTCCTGCTGGCGCAGATCGGTGTCGCCGAAGGTGATCACGCGGCTGCCGACAAAGCCCGGCTGCTGGATCGTGTCCCAGTGCGCATTGCGCAGGCTGGTAGGGCCGATACCCGCCGAACCCGGGCTGACCCCGAAGTGCATGCGCAGGGCGTTCTGCGGGTCCAGGTCCACGGCCACCACCGATTCGCCCAGGCGCTGCAAACCGCTGCTCAACGCAGTGGCCAGGGTACTGCGACCCACGCCACCATTGACCGACACCAACGCCACCACGCAGGGACGCCGCACGGCCTTGTCCACCGGTTGGGACTGCGCATGAGCAGAGGGGACGTGAGGGGGAAACGGAGTGCCGTCATCCACGGGAACGCTGCCAAAAAAATGCAGCCGCGCATTCAGCCCTTGCGGATCGCGGCTCACATCTCTGCCTAGCAGAACGAGAAGACCATCAGTGAAACTCATAACGCATTCCTCATCACGGCGAAGCTCAAAGACGTGAGAAGGTCAGCTGATACGACTGCTTACCGCAAGTCTTTTTGTGGTCGCCTTAATGCAGGCAGTCTGCTTCAAGCGCGGATAAGTGTCATTATTTTGATGATGGCACTGTCTATTTTTTAGACAAACGGTAAATCGTCAAATTACTGGCCCATGCTGATCGAATCGTAGGGCGTTTGCAGATCCCGCTCTGGAATCTCCCAAATCAATAGCTTAGGCGGAGTTTGCCTGAAGGCAGGGCTTTCAAAGTAAGCCTTGGCCGCACCAGAGAACTCGCCCCCGTCCTTGCTGAAATTACCGACAGGCGCATTCAGGGCTTTTTGCAGGAAGCCGATGAAGTTGGAGTTACGTGAGAACGACGTGCCGATCAACGCCACATTGGGCAGGCCGGCATCGCCAAACAGGTCGTCGGCATTGCTGGTTGCGCCACCGGTTTCATGGGCCGTGCTGGCTGCGACTGACTCCCCTGGCGGCTGCAACTTGGACGGCAACCAATCGAGACCGGCCAGGCGTACCAAGTCGCCTGGGCGCACAGCAAGCGCTGCGTGAGTGATGTCGAAGGCCTGCTCTGGCGTGGCCTTGATGCCGCGCTGCCGGATACGCTGCGCCAGGGCCTGGGCACCGGCGTTGGCGCCGATTTCACTCCAGTGGGTGTCAGTGCGCAGGTAGGCTTCGGCGCCCAGGGGCTTGAGTGTGTCGGTCAAATCCAGCGCGGAAACACCGGCAGCCTGCAACGCCGCGGTCCAATCGCGGATTCGATTATCGAGCACCGCCGGGCGGTACAGGCCACAGCGCTGGGCGGCGGCGATACGGCTCTTGTCCGGCACCACCACCACTTGCAGGTCGATACCTTTCTGGCCCAGTTGTTTTTGCAGGTCGATCACCGCCTGGGCCTTGGTCTGGGCATTGGCTCCGGCATGGCGGTTGATACGCAACTCATCGCTGATAAACAGCCAGCCGGGGCAACCCGGCCGTACGCGCGGACCGGTGTCGCCAAAGGCCAGCCAACTGCCGCCACGCTCGAGGTTGGCGGCCTGGATCGCCATCGGTGCCTTGGCCAGTTCCTTGGCAAAACGGTGAGTCAGGTCGCCGTGCAGCAGCATGTCGCCGTCGACCTTGGCCGGCACATAGCTGATCGGCCCCTTCACCATCAACCAGGCGCAGGACAACAGCCCCGCTGCCAAAAAGATCACCAGCACCCAGGCCGCCAGGGGGCTGGTGCGTACGGCCAAGTCGCTCGGAGGAGTCGGCGCAGTCGGAGCGGGCATGGTCGGGCGTCCTTAGAACTGAAAATACAGAAACGGTACGGCGTCGCGGCTGGCAATCAGCGCGAACGACAATACAAACCCGGCCACCGGCCACAGTGAGGCCGCCACCACGAACCAGGGCTGGGCACCGAAACGCTGCTCGCAACGCACCTGCCAGATCGGCGCGATGATGCACACCAGGCCCAGCAACGCCGCCATGCCATGGGCCGGGCGCATGGCCACGGCCATCGCATCCCCGAGCGCCATGCCGTGCAGACCGAACTGGCCGGCGTACATCGTCAGCGCCGAATGGAAGTCCGGCGCGCGGAACAAGGTCCACGCCAGGCACACAAACAACAGCGTGAGGCTGTGCGACAGCAACGGCGGAATGCTCGGCAGGCTCGACCGCGACCACGCCCGGTCCACACACAGCGCCACGCCGTGGGCCGCCCCCCACAGCAGGTAGTTCCAGCTGTCGCCACCGTGCCACAACCCGGCAATCGCCATGGTCAGGAACAGGTTGCGATAGGTGCGCCACACGCCGTCGCGGTTACCGCCCAGGGCGATGTACAGGTAGTCGCGCAACCAACTGGACAGCGACAAGTGCCAGCGCCGCCAGAAATCCTGGATGCTGCTGGCCAGGTACGGCCGGTTGAAGTTTTCCGGAAAGTGGAAGCCCAGCATCAGGCCCAGGCCGATGGCCATGGCGCTGTAGCCGGCGAAGTCGAAAAACAGTTGCAGCGAATACGCCAGGCAGCCGATCCAGGCGTCCACCAGGCTCGGGTTTTCCAGGTGGAAGGCAATGTCCACCAGCGGCGACAGCGTGTCGGCCACCAGCACTTTCATGCCCATGCCGATCATGAAGCGCCGCGCGCCCAGGGAGAAATTCGCCCAGTTGAAATAACGCTGGTTCAGCTCGCGGCGGACCCAGTCGTAGCGGATGATCGGGCCCGCGATCGAGTGCCCGAACATCGAGATATAGGTGGCGTAGTTGATGAAGCTACGCTCCACCGGCACCGTATGCCGGTGCACATCCACCAGGTACGAAATCGCCTGCAGCACGATGAACGACAAGCCGGCCGGCAAGGCCACGCGCTGCCAGTCCAACGGCATCGCACCGTACCATGTGATCACCTCACTCACGGTGCCGGCGACGATGTTGGCGTACTTGTACCAACACAGCACCGCCGTGTTGAACACGATCAACGCGATCAACAGGCGCACCCGGCCTTTGCCGTCCTCACGGGAGCGGTCCACCAGCAAGCCACCGACCCATGCCACCACGGTCAACACCATGTGCAGGAACAGGAACAACGGGCTCAACCAGCCGTAGAACAACCAGCTGCCGATCAACAGGATGACGTTGCGCCAGCTCGGACGAGCCAGCGCATAAATCAACAGGAAGGCCGGCAGGAACAGCGTGAGGAATTCGAGTGAGG
This sequence comes from Pseudomonas sp. MYb13, assembly GCF_002980075.1. NCBI lineage: Bacteria > Pseudomonadati > Pseudomonadota > Gammaproteobacteria > Pseudomonadales > Pseudomonadaceae > Pseudomonas > Pseudomonas sp. MYb13. The sequence continues at coordinate 85,530 of NZ_PCQI01000015.1, forward strand.
CAAAGACCATGGTGGTGTCGGGCCCGATCAGTTAGCGAGCGAATCAGGTGCGAACAACAACCGAGAACCCGACGCCGATGGCAACGCCAATACGCTGTAGCGCTCGCCCGCCTTGAGGCCGAAGGTCAGCGGCTGGCCGACCGGCGCGCCGGCGCACTTGAGTTGCACCGACAATTGCACCGGGTTGATCATGCGGCGCTGCACCGAACCTTCGGCGACCTTTTTGAACAGCTCGGCCTTTTGCGCCACCGCTTCGAGGCTGGCATCCGCGCACGCGGCGTCGGCGTTGATGAACGCCAGGGAGGCTTTCAGCGCGTTGAAATCGTCCGGTTGCTCATGGATCACCACTTGGCGAATGCCGCCCTTGGCATCGGCCACGGCCACCACGGTGGCGAACTCGCCCGGGGCCACGGTAACGGCCAAGTCAGCGGTCTTGCCGCCCTGGCTCAACACACCCTTGATGGGCGTGCTGCCGCCCGATACCGGCAGGTAGTCGGAAACCCGTTTGTCGCCCGCCAACACCAGGCTGGCCTTGGAGCCGTCGGCGACCAGTTTCAATTCGCCGGCCGTGCCATTGGCAAACCGCAGGAACGCCGAGTCCTTTTCCGGGCCGGTGGGGTACAGCGGAATGTCGGCACTGTAGGCGCTGACGCTGGCGAGCAAAGTCGCCAGGCCCAGGGTGATGCGCTTCATCACTTGGCTCCCTTCACAGCGTCGGCCGGCAATGCCGACAGCGCGCCGCCGATGGCCTTGGCCCACTTCTGGTAGCCATCAATGGTGAAATGCTGACCGTCAGTGGTGATCCACTCGCCCGGTTTGGAGAAGGTCAGCGAGTCGATGTAGGTGCACGGCGCCACGTTGGTCGCCAGGAACGACGACATCAGCTTCGTGCGCGCGTCATCCTTCTTGTACATGCTGCCGACCTTGCCCCACGCCGGGCCGACCCAGACGCATTTGGTACCGGTTTCGCTGATGGCCTTGGTGAGCGAGGTCACGCTTTTCCAGGCCCAGACTTTCGGGAACTGCGGGTCCGGATAGGACGCCATGGTGTCGCCGATGATGATCACCACGAGGTCCGGCTTGTCCTTGGCGATCAGGTCCTTGACCGGCGTGGTGCTCATGGCGTTCTTGCCGAACACCTGCGGCTTGCCACCCGGCAGTTGCTCGGCACCACAGTCGACTTTCTTCGGCACGATCCAATCGGCCGCGCCAGCGCCGCAGGCACCGAGGGTGTGAACCTTGGCGCCTTGCGCGGTGAGGTTGGCTTGCAGCGGGTCGAGCAAATGGTCCGGGAAGCTCAAGTGGCTCTCGCCGAGTACCAGCAGGGTCAGGCCGGCAATTGCAGAAACAGGCATGGATGACTCCTATCAATCAATTCGAATAAGGGGAACGGTAAGGGCTGACCGGCAAGGGCATAGGCCCGCTCAGGTCCTCAAACAGGTAGCGCAGGTAGGCGTTGCCGACGTACTGGCGATAATCCTGGGCGTTGTCGACACCGACTTCGCCACCCAGGTAAAAGCGTGAAGTCAGACGGTATTCGGCGGCCGCGTTGAGGCTGTAGCCGATGCCGGTCTTGCTGCTGCTTTTGTATTTCGGGTTTTCAAACGCTTCCTGCAGATCCTTTTCCGTCGGGAAGTAATCGGCGCCATCTTGCGCGATATGTTGCACACCCACCGAGCTTTTCAACTCGTAGCTGAAGCGGTCGAAACTCTGCGCCCAGCGAATCGGCACAGCGAGGGAGAAGAAACGTTGCGGGCTGAAGTAACCGCCATTGCCATAGGTGTAGTTACCCTGGTTGTCCTTGAACCCCATGGCCATGCCGCTGATGCCCAGTGTGAGGGTGTCGGTTGGCGTATTGCGCAGGTACCAGTAGACGCCGCTGCCCAACTCCATGCGGGTGTTGTCTTCGACGTGATTGCCGAGAAGCTGGTGCAACGACGCGTAGCCATAGGCCCCCATTTCCTGGTTGTCGTAGCTCAGCTCGGCTCGCCCGCCATTGGCGGTGACGCCGCCCCACTTCTTCTCGATGACCTCTCCGTCGGCGGTAGTGATCCGGGCTTTCGAACCGGCAAACGAAGTCACGCTGTCAGTAACCGGACGCCGCGAAACGTTCACGCCATAGCGCAGGTTGCCGCCTTCGGTGAACGGTCGATTCACACTCACGCCACCCACCACGGTGTTGTAGGTGAAGCCCAGCGGGCTCACACCGATGTCAGCCTTGACGCCTTGCGCCGGGTCTTCCACCGCGACCGCCAGGCCCACACCGTTTTCTCGCTTGGCGCCATCCTCACCTGCGCCAGCGCCAAAACGCGCCGCAGAGATGGCCTTGACCGTACCAGAGCTCAAGCTCACCGGTGTCGCACGCAACGCCACGTTGTAGTCACCCACCGGCATGCGCGCTTCGAAAGGCGTCTGCACGTCGGTGATTTTGCTCAAGCCACTTTCACCGTTGTTGCTGCGCACGCTCAAACCTTGCACCAAGTAGGCGCTGCGATCACGCAGCAGACCATCGAGGGCACGGCGCGCCGGGCTCAGGGTCGGGTTGTCCAGCGCGGCGATGCGCGTAGGCGGCACGAACGGGTCGCTCAGCCTGTTGGAAGGGGCAAAGCCGGCAGCGCCCACGGTATTTCCGGGCGCCGATACCGCGGCGGGCATGACGTTGGCCGGCGCATCGATCGGTGGAGGAACCGCGCCACGGTCAACGGCCAGGTCGGTGATCTGACGACGCTGGCCCGGCAGGCCAACGAACGGGTTGTACGCCACGCCTTGCGCATCCGCCAAGGCCGAGCGGGCCTGGGCGCGCTGGGTGTTTTCAATGGCCAGGGCGCGACGCAACAACTCCGCTGCTTCGGCGTTGCGGCCCAGGCCTTGATAGATCTGCCCCGCCGCTGTCAGCGTCTCGGCGCTGGTCGGGTCCAGCCGCAGCGCCTTGTCGGTAGCCGACTCGGCCAGGCTACGGTTACCGCCCTTCAAGGCAATACCCGCCAGGCCCAGTTGCAGGCGAGCGTTGTTGGGGTTTTGCTGCACGAGCGGCTCGTAAAGCGCCATGGCTTTCTTGCCGTCGCCGCCGTCGGCGTACATGCGAGCCAGCACGGCAATGGCCGATGTGTCATGGGGCCGCTGCACCAGTGCCGGCGAGAGCATGTCGTAGGCTGCCACCAGGTCGTTCTTCTCGCGCAACGCATCGGCTTGCTTGACCCGATATTGGAAGATCAGGTCTTCGTAGCGTTGACGCCCGGCATCACTCAGCGGCTGGCCCTGCATGCCGCGCAGGATGTCGCCGGCCTCGGTGTAGTGGTTGGCCTTGAGCAGTACGCCCGCGTAGAGCAGCCTCTGGTCGGCAGTCGGATCAGGCGTGCTGTCCAGCACACCTTGCATGATCTGCAAGCCTTCTTCCGGCGCACCGACGTCCACATAGGCAGACGCCAACACCGCCAGGCGCTCGGGCTTTTTACCCGCCAGCGTCGCGCTGCGCCCCAGCAATGCCAGGGCTTCCGGGCGCTGGCCACGGCGAGCGCTTTCAATCGCGATTTCGGTCTGCTTGTGCAGGGCAATGTCACTCGCCAACTCGTTCATGTCGGCGGTGCGCTGGCCGGCTGGAATGCGCGACAGTGTCGCATCGGCGGCTTTCCACTCGTCCAGTTCCACCGACAGCAAGGTACTGGTGTACAGCGCGTCCGGTTGGTTGGGCTGGCTTTTGAGCAGGCCATCAAGCAGGGCGCGGGCATTGCGAATCTGCCCGTCGCGCAGGTAAACACGCGCCAGCGCGAAACGCGTCCAGGGGTTTTCCGGGTCGGCGTCGAGCGCTTGCTGATACGCGGCTTGCGCGGCCTTCAAGTCGCCACGCTGATCGGCGACCTTGCCCATCTGGGTAGCACGCAGGGCCTTGATTTTCACGTTGGCAGACAGCTTGGTGCGATCCGCCGCAGACACCGAGTCGATCAGCTTCAGGGCTTCTTCCGGACGGCCCGATTGCGACAGCACACCGATCAAGCCATTCAACGCGTCCGCGTCGCCAGGGTTGCGCGCCAGCACCTTGCGGTAGCTGGCTTCGGAGGCGTCGAATTGATTGTCCTGGGCCTGGAAACCAGCGAGGGCCACGGTGGCATCCGCCCGGCTCGGGTTCAGGCGCTCGGCCTGCGCGGCCAGGTCGCGGGCCTGGCTGCTGCGACCGGCAGTCTGCGCGTCACGGGCCTGGCTCAGCAGGCTCCAGTAACGCACGTCATTCAGGGCTTTTTGCCAGGCCGCGCCGCCAGGCAAGCGGGTGGCCTGGCCCAGGTAGTTTTCTGCCTCGCTGAAGCGCTGCTGCTGTTGGCGCAGCACGCCCATGCCGCCGAGCGCATCCACATCGTTGGACTTTTCCGCCAGGCGCGCCGCCAGCAGTGGCTCGGCGGTTTTCAAGTCGCCCTCATCGAGGGCCTTGAATGCCTTGACCAGCTTCGGATCACGTTGCCAGCCACCGTCACCCTTGCCCTGGGCAATGCCCTTGTTCATCAGCGCGCGGATCTCAGTGTCGTCCGGGTGCTTGGCAAGGAATTCCTGGAACAACGGCACCTGGTCACGGTTGGGTGCGCCGAGCCAGACCAGCGCAAAGCGCCAGCCTTCGTCAGCGGCGCCGCCCACTTCGTTGTTGGGCGCCAGGCGCGCCATGGCGCGAATACCTTCGACACGGGTGCCAGGGTTGCGCGCCAGGTGCCGGGCCAGGAACAGCGCGGCAATCGCGTCATCCGGCCGCTCACGCGTCACACGCTGCAAGCCGGCGATGCCTTCGGCAGTCCCCTTGGGGGTGAAGGCCAGGGCGTTGTAATACTCACGGGCGATCAAGCCTTGAGGCGGGCGGTCCTGGAAAATCTGGCGGTACAGGGCGACAGCCTGTTCGCGTTCTTCGACCGGCTCGCCCAGCTCACGGGCCTGCTCCAGCAATTTGGCATTGGCGGGTACGTTGACCAGGATGTCCTGCTCAAGCTGCAACGCCTGGCGTGGCAGCGGCGAAATCGCGCGCAGGCGAGCCAGGTACTGTTGCGCCTCGTCCGGGTGTTGCTGTTGCACCTGGATAAGCCCCAGGCCGTATAACGCGTCCGGTTGTTCCGGGCTCAGGCCCAGCAGCTTCTTCCAGGACTCAGTGGCCCGCTCCGGGTTTTTCTTCGACTGCCAGTAGTAACCCTGCTCGACCAGCAAGGCTTGGGGGTCGGTGGTTGCGGCCAGGCTGGCGCTGGACGCCAGGGTAGCCATGATCGCGAGGGCTAGCGTGTGACGGCGCATGCGCCCTCCCAGAATAATTTCACCGTACCGTCCTGTTCGAAGCGGTACTTTTGATCGGTAAAGCCTTGGCTGAACAGGCTGAGCATGTAGTCGTAATACACCGGCTGCGCGTCGTCGGGCGCCGACGGGGCCATGGCCTTGCCCAGCATTTCATCCAGCGTGTTCTTTTGCAGTTGCATCAGGGCCGTTTCGCCACGCGCCTGGAAGAACACCAGGGCAGAGGCCGAGAAGCCCAGCGGCGAAAAGCCGTTGTTGTTTTCGGCAGCGCCGGTAAGCACGTGGATCTTCTCCGGCGGCAAGCCACTGGGAGACGCCGCCGTCGCACGCGAAAAACCGCCCAACGCCTTGAGCATCGGCGCCGCCAGCGGATCAGCCTTGGCGGTCATGCCGGCCCACAGGTACGTGCGGATGGCATCGTAGCTGCCGAGGTCGTCGGAATACGGGTCGACCACAAACATCCCGGCATTCGCGCTTGTCGCGCGGTAGCCCACCCAATTGGCAGCGATACCGTGGGGGTTGCTCTTGGTGTCGGCGAGCATCTTGGCGTTGCTCTCGGCCACGTCATTCCAGCCGCCGTTGGGACGTTCCTTGTGGAAGCGCCGCAGTTGCGCCAGTACCTGGTAGCTGGGGTTGAAACGCCACAAGCCGTCGGGGTAGCTATAGCCCACCGGCCCCGGCAACAGCATCTTGCCCAGGCCCGGCACGCGTACGATCAAGGTCTTTTCGACATTGGCCAACATCAACTGCGCGTCAGCGCGGTACTGCGGCACATTCCACACACGCGCCGCTTCCAGCAGCGCGTAAGCCACCCACAGGTCAGCGTCGCTGGCAGAGTTGGCGTCGATCACGCCCCACTCGCCACCCTTGGTCTTGCCCCACAGCCAACCGGGCAGGTTACGGCTGATGTCGTTGCCGGCCATGTTGGCCTTGGTCCAGGTCCAGAGCTTGTCGAAGCGCGCGCGGTCGTTGCCCACCAAGGCAAAGAACATCGCATAGGACTGGCCTTCGGAATTGCTCTCGCTGGGGTTCAGGGACGAGTTCAGCACCCGCCCGTCATCCTGCACAAAGCGCGTCGCGTAGTTCTGCCACAGCGGCCACTGCGCGTCGCACGTCTGCGCCTGGGCTGCGCCGGCGAAGAGCGCGGCGCCCAACGCAACCCAACCGGCTCTGCGCATCATGCCAACCGCCGTTTTGCACGTGCCCGAAGGGACAGGTAGATCAGGCAGGTGACAATTGCCAGGCCCAGGAAGGTGAACAGCAGCATCCAGCCCAGGTTCTGTGACAGTTGCCATTGCACCTGTTTGAACAGCCCCAGCTTGCCGACGTAATACTGCTGGTCCGCCACCAGCGAACTGACCTGTGTGCCTTGCACCACCGCGAGGCTGCCCTGGATGGTGTCCTTGAACTGATCACCGCCGATCAATACAGCCGTCGCGGCCTGCAGGCCCTCGGGCTTGGTGCTGGAGATAAGCACCACACTGCGCCCCGCCTTGAGCGGCGACTCGAAGCCGGCAAACCAGGTGCTGGTGCTCAAGCTATTGAAGCTGATCGCAGCGTTGGCGGCGTGCTTGTTGGCCTCGGCGTCGGGGCTGACCCAGTTGCTCACATAACGCGGCAGGTCAGACAGTTTGAAGTGCTGCCGAGGCCCGTCGGCGTTGGCCGGGAGGTACTGCTGCCACTGTTTGAACAGCGGCTGGTCGGCACCGGTGGCGATCACCAGCAGGTCCTTGTCGGCAACGCTTTGCACGTCCTTGGCCTGCACCACCTTGACCGCGGTGGCCGGGTAGCCGGTGGACTCCCCGAAGCGACCGAGGATGGTGAGGTAAGCGCTCAGCTCCTCGGTGCCAAAGGTGTCCGGCAAAACCACGGCCGACTCGGAAAGGTCCGCCAGGCGCGTGAACGGGAAGCCGGCATCGTTGAACACACCCAGGTTGGGCATGGCGATGAAGTGCTGGTAGCCGCTGATGTCCAGGCTCGAATCCGGGTCGATGGTGCCGCGCATGTTATCGACGATGATGTCGCGGCATTCACCTTCCTTGATGTAGTCGTACATGAAGCGCAGTTGCAGCTTGGACATCGGTGACGCCGAGCTGATCGGCAGCAGCACGGTCGCCTCGCGCGGCAGCGTGTTGTCTTTCTGCAGCATGCTCAGCAAGGTCTTGCCGTCTGCCAGGCTGGTGATCGAGGGCAGCGGCATGGACTTCATGAACTGGTCATCCATACCCACCAGCAACGACGAGTTTGTCGACACCTGCTGCGGCGTGTAGCGGTATTTGAGGTGCAGCGGCACGCCTTCTTCACGCCAGTTGAACAGGTCGGGCGGCAGGCGGAAGTCAACGTTGATGGGCCCTGGGTTGTAACCGGCGACGCTGAGTTTGTTCAGCTCGACCAGCTCGCCGAGGCGCACCGGGCGATCACTCGGCACCCAGTTCGGCGCGTCGTAGGGGCGACGCGGCGCCAGGCTTTCGAGCTTGTCGATCACCACGCTGCTGCCAGCCAGTACCGAGTTGCCCAGCACCACAGCGGTGGCGGCACGCTTGAGCTCGGCGCCATCGCGGCCCGACACGACCAGCAGTTTGCCCTGCGGGTCGTTGGGGTTGGCGATGAGGCTCAGGGTCGGCCCGGTGGCCTTTGCCACCTTGACGCCGTTGACGTCGACCGCGCTCGGGCTCAGCACCAGGACAATCGCGTTGCCCTTGGCCGGCAGCGTGCCGTAGGTGGTCGGGAATGTCGCGCCACGGTAGCTGGCCAGCGCGCCGAACCACGACGACAAGGTGGCCGCCGCTTCCAACGTGGCGTTGTCCGGCGCAGTGGCAAACACGAACGGCAGGCTGACCTGGCGCGCATCGCGCTTGTCGAAGAACGGCAGCGGCAATATCGACAGGTCATCCTTCAACGGGATCTGCGAGACCTGCAGTTTCAGCTCGCTGCTGTTGCTGATCTTGGCCCACAGGCTGCTGTGCAACGGGTCTTCGCAGGACATGCTGTAGTGACCGATGAACTGCACCCGCAAGCGGTTGAACTCGGTGATCAGGTGCGGCGGGATCTGCACCAGTGTCTGTTGCGCAGTGCCCGCGCCCTCTTTGGTCAGCGGGATGCTGGCCGCCACTTCATCGTTGACCAGCACATTGATCTGCGACAGGTCCGCGAGCAGCGCCGGTGAGTAGCTGTAGTTGAGCAGCACTTGCGCGCCGGTCACGACCTGGTCGGCGCGGATGTCGAAGTTAACGCTGTCGGACGACTCCACACCTTGCAAGTTCATGGTGTCGCGACGGCCCAATTGCTTGAGGGTCAAGCTGTAGCCGTCACTGGCGACCGGTGCGGCGGGCGGTTTTTCGGCGGCCTGCAGCAGCGGGCTCAAGCCCAGCAGCGAGGCCGTCACCAACGCGAGTGCCGCACGCACGTGTGTGCGCGCAAAAAGGAATGTGGAAGTCATGGCTTGTCCATCAACGTGTCGAGCGGTTGTGAGGGCGTGCGGCGCAAGGCCATTCGCAATTCATGCAGTGTGGCGCGACACAGGGTGAACAGGCCGCCGATGCCAATGCCACCCACTTCACGCAGGGCCGCCAGCGGCGTGTCGGGCTGGCCGGCGCCCCAACTGGCAGCCCAGGTGTCGGCACGGGAAAACGTCAGACGTACCAGCTCGCTTTGCTCGCGCAGCGACAGCGATTCAAATTGCGCCCCGATCTGCGAGCCTTTGCTGAACGCAACACGCGCCTGGAACAGGCTGTCCTGGCCATTTCGCGACAGCACCAATTGCACCCGTTCGCCCTGGCCGATGGAATGGCCATCGTTCAGGATCAGGCCAAAGCCGTTCTGGGAGAAATCCTGGGTCACGCCGCCAAGTACCCGGCCGTCGGCGCAGATCACGCTGACCGGCAGTTTCGCACTCACTCGCGGCTCGGAACGCACTTGGCGTGTCTCGGACGCCACGGCCACGGCGGCGCTGGTGATGATCAGGTTGTAGAGGGTCCAGGTCAGGTTGATCGCCACTGTCACGGCGGTGGACTCATCACCCCAGATCAACTGGTGCACACCGAAACCGATACCGACCAGGTTCACCAGCAACAGCACCAGGTAGGGGCGCGCCAGTTTCCAGTCGAAGAACTGCTTGTCGATGATGCCGCCCTTGTCGGTCACGTTGAAGCCGCCGGCCTTGGGATTGACCAGCGCCACCAGCACCGGCGGCAGGATGTACCAGGCGAGTACGGTCTCGTACACCTCGTTCCAGAACGAGTGACGGAAACGCCCCTGGATCCGCGAGTTGGTCAGGCTGGAGTGCACCAAGTGTGGCAGCACGTAGGCCACGATCATCAACGCCGACGCATGGAAAATTTCGGCGCCGAACACCAGGTAGGCCAACGGCGCGGTGAGGAACACCAGGCGCGGCAGGCCATAGAAGAAGTGCAGCATGGCATTGGCGTAGCAGATGCGCTGGCCCCACTTCAGGCCCTTGCCCAGCAGCGGGTTGTCGGTACGGAAAATCTGCGCCATGCCCCGCGCCCAGCGAATGCGCTGGTTGATATGGCGCGACAGGCTTTCAGTGGCCAGGCCCGCGGCTTGCGGGATGGCCAGGTACGCGGTGTTGTAGCCCAGGCGGTTGAGCTTGAGCGCGGTGTGGGCGTCTTCAGTCACGGTCTCGACCGCTACGCCGCCGATTGCCAGCAACGGCTCACGGCGGATCACCGCACAGGAACCACAGAAGAAGGTAGCGTTCCACAAGTCGTTGCCGTCCTGCACCAGGCCGTAGAACAGCTCGCCCTCGTTGGGCACGGCGCGGAAAGTGTCGAGGTTCTTTTCGAACGGGTCCGGCGAGAAGAAGAAGTGCGGCGTTTGCAGCATCGCCAGCTTCGGGTCCTTCAGGAACCAGCCCAGGCTTACTTGCAAGAAGGAGCGCGTCGGTACGTGGTCGGCATCGAACAGGGCGACGTATTCGCCGTCGGTGACCTTCAATGCTGCGTTGAGGTTACCGGCCTTGGCGTGGACGTTGTTGTCACGGCGAATGTAGTTCACGCCGATCTTGCGGCAGAAGTCGCGGAAGTCATCGCGACGACCGTCGTCCAGCACATGGACGCGCAGCTTGTCCTTGGGCCAGTCCATCGCCTGGGCGGCGAAGATGGTCAGCTTCACGATGCTCAGCGCTTCGTTATAGGTGGGGATAAACACGTCGACCGTCGGCCACTCTTCCGGCTCGGTCTTGAGCCACACCGGGGTGCGGCGTAGCGGCCAGGCGGTTTGCACGTAGCCGAAGATCAGTACGACCAGGGCATAGAACTCGGCCGCGACCAGGCCGTAGCCAAAGAACATGTCGACCCAGGTTTCAAAACCGAGGGTGGAAGTGAGTCGCCAGAACATGTAGCGCAACGACGCGACCAGCGACAACACCACCAGCGCAAGGATCGCCAGGCGCCCGGGAATCTTGCGCAACACCAGCACCGCCACGAAACACACCGCGGCAAACAGGCACTGAGTCACGAGGTCCAGTGGCGCGCAGATAATGGCCAGCAGCAGCAAGCCACCGAGCACGCAACTGCCCACCACCAGCAGGCCGCGCAGTATCGCAGGCCAGCGATTGAAACGCGCGATGGCACCGTTCAGGCGCTGTTCAGCGCGCCCCTCGACGAAGGGCGTGGAGGACGTATTGTCGGTCATGGAAGGTCCGAGTCGAGGCGTTCGAGCAACGCGCGGCACAGGGCGTGGACGTCCTGGCAGCCGATACTGTTGACGGTAGGGTCGAGGGGGTCACGCCCATAGGCCTGGGCTTCGCTGAACGAAGGGTCGCGATGCACCGTGCCGAGCAAGGCAGTGCCCAGGCGGGTCTTGAACACTTCAGCCATGTCCAGGCTGAAACGGTGGGCAGCATCCAGCTGGTTGATCACGTAGAAACGTTGGGGCGGTTTCTCGCGCGCCAGGTACGGCGCGAGCATCGCGTCCATCTGCGCCAGGGCGCCGAACGAAGCCACGTCCGGCTGCACCACGACCAACACAGCGTCGGCAACCGACATCGCCTGGCTCAAATACGGGGTGTTGCCGGCCGGGACGTCGATGATCACCGTGTCCTGGCCGTTCAGCTTGAGCCCGCCCAAGCGCTTGCCCAGCCACTCGGCATCCTGGCCCAGCCAGCGGTTTAAACTCTTTTGCTGCTCATGGTCGGTGCTGCCAAACGCTACCAACCGGCAACCGGCAAAACCGCGCTCGGGCAGGTTGCCCCAGCCTTCATTCAGCAGGCTGGTGGCACCGACACCGGGAATATCAAGGCCAAGGCACAGGTGATGCCGCAGAGCATTTTGCGGGTCCAGGTCCAGGGCGAGCGCCGGGCGGCCCTGACGCTGTAAACCACTGGCAAGCGCAGCGGCAAGGGTACTGCGGCCGACGCCGCCCTTGACCGAGACCACCACCACGATTTTCGGCGCGGTCGGCTCCGAATACACCTCGCCTTCAGGCCCCTCCACCACTTCGGGGGGATGCACGTGGTCGGCTTCACCGTGGTTCAGCTCTTCCAGCAGGCGCAACAGCGGCGCCGACGGGGCTTCGTCTACGACAGCGGCCACCACACGCGGCTGGGGCGCTGGAGCAGCCAGAGGCGAGTCGACAACAACGGCAGCGGTTTCCAGAACCTCGACTTCGTCCTCAATGTACGCGTGGACGACGTTGATCTCCCGGTAGCCGCTGGGGCTAACGCCCAGCTTGTTGAATAGTTTTGAAATGTCATCTGCTCGACTCACGTATTGCCCCTCCCCCACCCTGATTTGCGCTCTAAAGGCGATAAAAAGGCCAGCAATGTGCTGACCTTGAATTTTTCTAGTTATGTGAAGTCGGGCGCATTCTGTGATATCACAATGACAGTGTCAGTATTTTGATTGTTACAGCTCATTCTTATCCGACGAACGGATATTCGCCATTTTTATGACGATTTTCTCGCAGAAAACACATTCACTGTAAGAACATCGACTTGCGCTGTTCTCGCGCCAAGATTACTGACCGATCGGACATAGACGGCACAAAACTGACACATTTATCGACAACCTGGCCGGCGCCTAAAACAGCTCGAAAATTTTACTACACGATTCCGCGATTAAACTGACGCTTTATATCGCGCGACAGAATACGCAAACCCAGACCCGATTCAAGGGGAAACCAGCCCAACGGTCGTACCAACATTGCCGCCGACGCCAAGGCCGGTGGGTCACCGTGTCTCCAGCCCTGGGGCTACCCATGACAAAGCAAAACCCGCGCCGTCCAACACAGGCCGATACCTTCAGAACGCTCGACAAGACCCTTCTGTCGGGCTGGAGAATACCCACCCTGCACTGCAAGACCTTGATCGTCGTCAGCCTGCTGGCTTTTGCGGTGGATGGCGCACGTCTATATGGAGCCCAGGCGGACGGTGCAGCAGGGGTTACCCACCCCTGAGGAGAATCGCGGGGTGAGTGCGCGGATGACGTGTCTGGATTGGAAAGGACAAAAAAGCAGCCGGAGTGCATGCAGCCCCCAGCTTTCTAGGCGAGGGAGCTGGCGCCCGCTGGCGCGTGTGGCACGCCAAACGGGCTACGTAGATGCAACTGAACCTGCGGATGCCCGCCTTTAGAGCATTTCAGCGCGATTAACGAACGCGCCGCTCCGTAAATGCGTAGTCGTCCTGGCAATCCGCCTCCGGACTCGCCGCCACACTCACATAATTCACCGTATCCGGGTCCACCAACTTATAGGTGTACACATCCGGCGTACGCACCCCGTCGGTGCGCAACTCACTCTTCCCATCAGCCGCCAGCCACGAGCCCTGCTCGGTCTGGATGACCTGCGTCTGCTGTGCATCGCGGAAGAAGGTAATAGTGAAGCGACCATCAGGCTTGAGCTGATTGGTCCACGACAGGAATTGGCAGGTGCCGGTTTGCGTGCGCAAGCCTTTCCAGGTACCCACCAAAGCCGGATCGTTGGCAGGCTTGTGGCTGGAGCACGCGCCGAGCGTGGCAGTGAGAAGAATGAGAGCGAGCGTCCGTTTCACGTGGGGCTTCCTTTGGTTTGGATGGGTGCGACTGCACCTGGCAGCAACGGATGAATCCTACCTTCTCCTAGGAGAAAAAGGGACAGAAGCGACTTTCGCAAAAATAGTCAGAATTCAGGGGTTTACAGAACCTTGCCAATCGCTATAATCGTCGCCCTAACACGCCGGTATAGCTCAGTTGGTAGAGCAACTGACTTGTAATCAGTAGGTCCCGGGTTCGACTCCTGGTGCCGGCACCATATCTCGAAGCCCCGCAATGCGGGGCTTTGTGGTTTCTGGGGTTTGCAAAACAGCCCGCACTCAACGTGCGGCCTGCGGGAAAAATGCCCACGACCGTCCCCGCGCCCACAAAAAAAAGGCACTGCCGCTAACGGCGAGTGCCTTTTTTTACGCCCGTGGAAACCCGATCAACGCGCCAACATAAACGTCTCGTACTCCAGGTTTTCCAGTGTCGACGACAAGCGCGCCAGCCCCAGCAATACACACACCAGCAACGACAGCGTGAACCCGTAGCCGAAGAAGCTCGGGCCCAGGTGCATGCTGAGCAGTGTCAGGCCCGCGTTGAGGACGGCGAACAGCACGCACAGTTCCAGGACCACGCGGCGTTTGTCGAGGTAGAAGAACACGTTGAGCAACGCCATGAACACCACCTGGATGCTCACGCCGATCAAGTCGATGTAGAACAGCGGCAGGTAGTAGCTGGAGATGCCGATCCACTCCAGCAGGCGTGGCGCAAAGAGGAACAGCAGCACCACCGTAAGGCCCTGGACTTTGCAGATTTCCAGCAGGCCCTGGCGAATGGACAGGGTCATTTCGGTTTTCAGCGAACCGATGTGCTGCAAGGTCTCGCCATCGCGGATGGCACGGAACAAGCGGTCGTACCACTCGGCAAAATCGGTCTCGATGCGCACCAGGAACACGGCCATGCCAGGGATGATCGCCAGGTAGGCAATGAAGATCGGCATGTCGTACAGGATCGACGCACGCAGCGGGCCGATCACGGCGTTGGAGGTGCCCGGGTTGAACCAGAACAGGATCTTGTCGACCCAGATGCCGAAGTTGTAGAAAAACCCGGTGACCAGCAGGCTGAGGAAGACGTTGCGACGATTGAGGAAATCGAAGGCAATCATTTTCTCGGCGCGATACTCGCGCAGGATGTCGTACAGGTACAGGAACAACAGGCTGCCGTGCCCGATCAACAACGCGAGCAACAGCCCGGGCATCTTCAGGAAGCTCAGCAGGTAGGCGCTCGCGACCATCAGCGAATAGCCCACCACCATCACCAGCAGGATGCGGTTATATTTCTTCATCCCCGAGAGGAAGATGATCACCAACCACAGGTTGCACAGCACCACGAAGTTCGAGAGCACCAGCACGCGGTAGATCAGCGGCTGATCGAACAGCAGCGCCAGTACGATGACACCCAGCACGCCGGCGCCGACCGTGACCATCAACAGGATGCCCAGCAGGTTGGGCAGGATCTGGTCGTAGTTGTGCTCGAACAGCTGGTCGGACACAAAGCGAGTGAAGAACAACTGCAGGCCGCCCGTCAGGATCAACGAGCTGGCCATCAGGTATGTCACCGTGACCAGGAATTGTCCCACCAGCGAGTTAGGCAGCAGCAGGCCCAGGCTGATGATCCCCACCAGCATCACGCTGATGATCGACAGCACCCATGGTCCGGAGCTGATCAAACCCGCATACACATAGGCATGCAGGGTGGCGGTGTATGAGTCGCGCGAGAGGATCTTGCGCAGTTCGAAGCCAATGCCGGCCATTTAACTGTTCTCCATGGCTGCCTGGTACAGGTCGCGGTAGCGCTGCAGCATCAAGGCTTCGGTGTAGTAACGGTTGACCCGCAGCAAGCCGCTGGCTTGTGCAGCCTTCCAACGCTCGGGGCTGCGCAACAGCTCGAGGATGGCGGCGGAGGTCGCCTGTGGGTCGGCGATCGCCACCACCTTGCCCGCGAGGCCAAGGTCACGGTCTTCGGCGCTGCCGCCTTCGATCAATTCGCGGCACGAGCCGACGTCGCTGCTGATCACCGGCGTACCGGCGGCCCAGGCTTCCAGGATCACCAAGGGTTGCGCTTCGCTGATCGACGTCAGCACCATCAGGCCAAGTTTGGGCAGAATGTCCTGGATACGCTGGAAGCCCAGGAAGTGCACTTTGCCCTCGAGCCCCAGGCTCGCCATCAAGCTGCGGCACTCGCTGACGTATTCCGGATCTTCCTCTTCAGGGCCGACAATCCAGCCTTCGGCGTTCGGCATGGCGCTGATCACGCCACGCATGGCGCGCAGGAAGGTTTTCACGTCCTTGATCGGCACCACGCGCCCGATCAACCCCACCACCGGTGCAATGCCCGGCTCGCGGGTTTCCATGGCGCTGGCCCACTGCGACAGGTCGATGCCATTGGCAATCAACTGGGTGCGGCGCGGATCGGCACCGTCCTTGATCTGGCGCTGACGGTTGCCGTCATACAAGGCGATGATGTTGTCGGCGCTGTTGTAGGCCAACTGGCCGATCCGCTCGAAGTAGCGCACCCACAGGGTACGGATATAGCCCGAACCACCGTCGAGGCTGCGGTTGAGCGCCTGACCGGAGCTTTCGGCGATCCACGTGGCCTGGGCCAGATCGATCTTGCGCTCCTTGGTATAGATGCCGTGCTCACTCAACAGGTAGGTACACTTCCAGCGGTGCTTGAGGATGCAACCCAGCAGTCCGGCGTAACCGGTCGAAATCGAGTGCAGCACCCGTGCTGGCGGCATCTTGCGCGAGGCTTCAGCGAGCATCAGCAGCGGTGACTGCAACGAACGCAGGGTCCAGAAATAGTTGACGAACGACGGGTCGGCGCAATGCTGGCGATAGCCTTCGCTGAGAGTCTCCCAGCTGGCGCGGCTGCGCAGTACGTCATCGAGGGTCATGTGCCCATCGGCAATGCAACTGAGCAAGCGCTCGCCCAGCTCGCGTTCCGGCTGGTCAGGGTGGTGCAAAAACCGGTACAGGTCGGCGAGCTGCTGCGGATCGGCTTCACGCGGCGTACCCCGGGTGTTGGTAGGGTGCGTCGCATCCTCCAAGAACACCTCTTCGATGTGCACCACATTGGCCGGTATCTCATAGCGTCGCGAGGCGTAGGCCGAACGCTGGCCGCCAATGAACATCACCGAGAAGGTCAGCTCCGGCAGGCCCAGGATCATCTGGTGAATCCAGCTCGACACGCCGCCACGCACGTACGGCCAGGTTCCTTCCAGCAACAGGCAGATATCGGCAGTCGGTGGCGTTTGCTTATGATTCATTCCAGCTCCTCACCAGCTCAGCGAAAGGTGGCCGCTGGCGGGTTTCTTCGGGAAGGCTGGCGAGCAACCCGGGGATTTCATGATAACGACCGGACTCGAACGCCAGTTCAGCATGAAACGGCAGCAGTTGGGCCGCGCCCAGGCCGTTCTTCTCAGCCTCGTGCAACAGCGTTTCGGCGCGTTCGTTCTCGCCGCGCTCCAATGCAATACGGCCGGCCAGCAGCAACAGTTCGCCACCCTCGCCCGCCGCCAGGCCCTGCTCGGCGTGTTCGCTTGCCTGGCTCAGCACGTGCTCGAGCACGCTGCCCTGGGCCAAGCCGAGGTAGGCCAGCTCCCAGTACCAGCGCGCCAACATGCCATGTACCGGGCCAGCGGTTCGCGAGCTGACACCGGCCAACTGCTCAAGGGCCATCTGGATGTGCAGGTTGATGTCGCTTTCTTGCTTGTCGAGCATCGAATACGCCAGCAGGCGCACGTCATCGCTGGGGTCGCCCAGGGCTAACTTGAGGATTGGCACAGCGTCCTTGCCGGGCATGCGGCGGGTCGCCAACAAGGCGGCCAGGCGCTGGTCCGGGTCCGGCGCGTGGCGCAGTACGTCCTGCAAGCCACCATCCGCAAAAATCGGTGAGCGTGTCTGGGCTTGCGCACGAAAGGGCAAACCCGGGATACCCACGGCTTGCCAGGCCTGACGGTCACGCTTGCGTGGCAGGTAAAGCGCAGGAAAGATCGAGGCAACCACGCCCAGGGCGCCGATGACCGGCACGAAGAACGCCAGGCTGAAGATAAACAGCGGGCTCCAAGGCAATGGTGCGCGGTAGCGCGCCGGCAGCAACATCCATACGGCGCCGCACAGCATCAGGCAGGCAAGGCCGTGGCTGAACATGAAGACCAGCAGTTGAGGCAACTGCGGCGCATCCAGCCACAAACTGGCCCAACTGCCCGCCTCTAGCACCAAGGCCCCGCTAAACAGCCACTTGCTGATCATTCAGGCCACACTCGTTGTAGAGGAAGTTACGCAGCCCGTTGCGGTCACAGCCAGGCTCCAGGTTGAAAGGCATGACCCGCACACCCAAGCTGTCAAAATCGGTGTCGACACCAAAGTGCTCGTGCAACAGCATGCCAATGCGCGCCAGGTAGCCTTCGGTACCGTCCGGGCTTGTCAGCGGCAAAAGCACCAGCAACAGGTGATGCTCGCGGTTGTTCCGCACCGACAGGTGCAAGTCCAGGCCACGCTGGCTGCGCTCCATCAGACGCGAGAGTTCGTCGTTGGCGCGCGTCATCTCGAACGCGAACAGACCGGCCGGCAGGGTGTGCTGCTCGACATCCACCAGCGAGCGCTTGAGCTGCAGGGTGAATTGCTGGGAATCGGCGTCGGGCAATTGCAGTACGTGCGGGTCGCGACGCAACAGGTCGGCGATGTGGCCGGCCAGCAGTGACAAGAGGCTCAGCGTACGATCCTGGAACGCGAAGAACGGCATCTGCCGGACCGCCAGGATCGCCAGCAACCGACCTTCTGCATCGATCAACGGGATACACGCCTGCAGCGATGAGAACTGCGCGGAGTTACCCGAGTCGATCAGTTCCTGACGCACGCTGACCAGTTCGCCGCGCTCCAGGCACAGCTTGATCAAACCGTCGTCGGTGCCCAGGGGGCCCATCACGCCGATCATCGCCAGGGCTTGCGGCAGAACGTTTTTCTCGGCCTCGTCGACGCGGTACAGCCCTGCTACGCGCAATGCCCCGTACTGTCCCAGCATCGCCACAATCGGCTCTGCCAGTTCGCTCAACGCATCGCCTTCGACTGGCATGCCACGCAGTTTCTCGCGCAGGCCCAGCAGCGAGCTGCGCAGGCTCTGGTCACTGCCGGCCGCGCGTTGCTCGAGCAGGTCGTGGGACACCCGCAGGATCTGGTGGGCACGCGTAAATTCGTCGAGACGGTACTGACGGTATTCGTTAGCCATCTGCAGACGCTCCAGGCGGCGCACCCACAGATCGCGCACCTCACCCACCAGCATCCCGCAGACCAGCACACCCACGATGAACGATGGCTCAAGCTGGGTATAACCTTCATGGCCGGTGTAACGCAGCGCAAACAGCGCCGCCACCAGCAGCGCGGCACTGAACAGCCCGCGCACAAAACCGTAACGCACACCCAACAGCAGCGGCGCCAGAATCGGCCAGGGGAAACCGCCGTGCATCTGCAGCGGGTCTTCGGGAGTCAGCCAGAAGCCAAGGCCAATCGCCAAGCCCGTCACCAGCAGCGTTTCCAGCCAAGACACCGGCCCGCTGGCGCGAGGCGCCAGGCTGTAATCCATGTGTGGAGAATTCATTGCGTTCACTCGAACCGAAGGGCGCCAACAAGTTTGTCGATTACCGTCTGAGCATTGCCCGCCAGGCTTTCACGGGACCAGCCGGCGCGCGCGCCGCTTTTGCTCCAGAGCACACGACCGCTGCTGGCTTCCAGCACACGCAGGCTGATGCCGACCGCTGGCTCGCCGTCCAGGCCGTTCTTGTACTGCCACTCTTCCACGCTGCCGGACACGACGTAATCAAGCTTTTGCTCACGCGCCCATTCCAGCGCACCGGTGAGGCGCTCGTTGTCATCCATCAACGCCTGTTCGCCCTGGGTGCTGGTTGGGTAGACCCGCGGTTGCAGACCGTGGCTGCTGAGCACGCTGAGCAGGATCTGCTCGCTGCGCTCACCGGCCTGCGGGGTCTGGGAGTAGTTGATCATCGGCACGATGCCCCACTGCGCATTGCGCGGCAGGTTCGGGCTGTTTTCACTGGTGAAGCTGGAGCAGCCGGCGACGAACAGCACTGTCAGGGCCAGGCTCAGGTTACGAATTGCTTGCATAGGTTTTTCTCCCGTAGATTCTGTAATCAGCGCCCGAAACGCACGCCGTAGCTCATGCCCAGTGTGCCGCCGGACTTGCCATCCCCGCCTTGTGGCGCGGATTGGTAGCCGAAGGTAAGGGCCAGTTCGTCGTCACCCAGGACTTCGAAGCCGACGCCGGTGTTGATGCCGTAGTTGAAGGTTTGATCGGTCCACTGCCAACCCGCCGTCATGTCCACCAGCCAGGTGTATTGCGGCTTGCTGCGCACCAGCGCGCCCGGTATGCCACGCCGCCAGGAGCTGCCGACGTAGAGTTGGCCGTAGCGGCTTTGCAGCAGGTCACTGGCAGGGACCGACTGCGGGTCATCCGGATCGCTAACCACCCGAATAGGCCCCTTGGGATCAATGGCATTGGACAGGTAGTCCAGGTTGCGATCCTTCACGCTGTTTTTCTGATAATCCACACCGCTGCGCACCGTCCAGTTAGGCCCGGCGAATTCCAGCGTGTGGTTAAGCTCCAGCTTCACCGCATGGCCGCTGCCCAGTGAGTCGCCGGCGCGGGTCGAGAACGAACGTTGCGCCACTTCCCAGCTCAACTGGTCCCGTGCGGTCAGGCCATGACGCCCGCCGACCCAAGCCCGGTCCTGCTGGCCGAAAGCGCGCATCAGGCCGCTGTCGTCGCTCTTGCGATGCCAGTCCAGGCCGGTCTCGAGTTGATGGCTGGAACCCAGCTGCCACATGCGCGACAGACCCAAGCCGTTGCGATCATCGTCCTGGCGTTGGCTGGTATCGGCGAACAGCTTCCAGCTGCCGTTTTCCACCGAACGGATCAGGGTCAGGGCCGCGTTGCTCTCTTCGCCGATTCGCGATGAAATCACGTCGTCGCCTTTGTACTTGCCATGTTCCATCTCGACGTCGGCGTACCATTTGTCACCCAGGTTATGGGCGATTTCCAGGCGCGGCGCGTCAAACGAAAGGCCACCGAAGTCTTGCTTCTGATAAGACAGCAGGGCGCCTTGCGGCGTGGATTCGTGGATCTCTACCGCCTGGCGCCGCAGTTGCTCATTCACCGAGTCGGGCTGGTCATCACCCAACGCGGAGAGGCTGGTTTCCAAGGCTTCATTGTTACGGTTCAAACGGCTGAGGGCCTGGGAACGTTGCGCCGGGTTCAGGTCGCTGCTGGCCAGCAGGGTTTCGACCTGGGCTTTGTTGCGGCTGCGCAGGGCTTCCTGGATTTGCTCATAACGGTCGACCTTGAGGCCCTGGGAGCGCGCCCAGGCCAGCCAATCGTCTTTCTGCGCCTGTTGATTGGTCGCATCCAGACGGGCCAGCAGGCGTTCGAACCACAGCTGCTTCATCGACGGCGAACCGTCTTTCCACTTCAGGAGCTCCTGCTGCGCCTTGCGTGGCGAGTAGCTGCTGGACATCAAGCGCAGCCAGATCGCGTAGCGCTGGGACGACGGTTGCAGGTTGTCTGCCTCGGGGTTGCGCAGTAATTTCAAGCGCAGACGCTGAGCGGCATCCTGGTAGCCGGAGGTCTCCAGTGCGTCGGCATACGCCGCCTGCACCAGCCAGTCGTTCGGGGAGAGCTTGAGGTACATGCGGTACCAGGCCAACGCCTCGGCATCGCGCCCCAAGAGCTGGCTGGCACTGGCGAACGGCAACCACAGCAGGCGGTCTTCGCGCGCATAGGCACGCCACTTGGTCATCAATGGCTTGAGCTTGGCCGTGTCCGCCTGGTCGACGTAGAGCCAGGTCAAGCGTTCGCGGAACAGGTTGTCGTCGGGGTAACGCGATAGGCCCAGCAGGTACAAACGCTCGGCTTCAGCGGGGTCACCCTGCTCTATCGCCAGCGCGCCACGCACCGCCAGGACCTGGGCTTGCTCGTAGGCGTCGGGGTACTTCTTGGCGTCTTCCAGCAAGGCGGTGACCTGGTCCCATTCCTCCAACTCCTGAGCCAGCTGCAGCGCCTCGACCAGTCGCTGCGGGTCCTGGGCACGGTGCCAACTGGCAACCATCAACGCCAGGGCGCGTTGTGGGTCGCGGGTGCGGTACAGCGTGATCAACTGGCTCTCGTCACCACTGACCAACTTGCCATTGATGGACAGCAGTTTTTCCAGTGAGACGCGCAAGTCTTCGTCGCGCTCCAAGTCCCAGGCCAGGGCAGCACGGGTACGCCAATACTCCGGGTCATCGATGGAGGCGTCATCGGACTTCACCACGTCCCATGCAGCCTGCTCATTGAACAGCTTCATCTCAGTGCTGGCCCAATCAACCAATTCAGCCGTGGTCAACCTGTAGCGTTTTGCATAATCCTTGTAGAGCTTGCCCTTGGCGGCGAACTGCCCGGTGTTTTCCAGGTTTTGCAGCAGGCGCGTCCAGGCCAGGCGATGTGACGGGTATTTGCGCAGGTAACTGCGCAACCAGGCCTCGGCTTCGGCGGGCGTACCGCGCGATTCGTGGCCGTAGATCAGCGCGTCCAACTCGATGTCCGTCAGCGCTCGTTGCTGCATGATCTCAGCGAGCAACGGGATAGAGCGGTCAAAGTCGAACTGCTGGCTGGCGAGGCGCCAAGCATGCTCGCGGACTTGGGCGTCTTCCTTGATCTTGAGCACGCGGATCCAGTAACCCAGCGCCGCCTCGTTATCACCGCGCCATTCACCGAGCTTGGCCATCTGCTCGAGCAACTCGATATCATCCGGATAGTCGACCGTCAGTTGTTGACCGGTGTCCCACGCACCCGCCAGGTCATTGATGGCCAGGCGAACGTGGAACTGCTTCAACGCAATACTCGGGTTGTCGGGCTCCAAGGCATGCCACTGCTCAAGCACACGCTGTGCGAGCTCGAACTGCTTGGTTGCCACGGCGACATCGACGCCCTGCTTCAGCCACGCCACGTCGGTCTGCGGGTTCGTGAGCGTCGGCAACTGGTCGGCGAGCACCTGTGCGGCCTGTTCGTCACGGCCGGCCGAGAGCAAACTGTTGAACGCCAACTGCGCGTACTCACGTTGCTCGCCAGGGTCCTGCGCATCACGCTTGAGCTGCAAATAGATAGCCGCCGCACGTGCCGGTTGTTCACCCGCCAGGTACCACTGCGCGGCCGACTTGAGCGCGTCGCTCTTTTGCGCAGGATCACGCCCGGCGATCTCTTCGAATACACTCGCGGCAAATGCCGGGGCCTGCAATGTCAGCGCCAGCTTCGCCAGGTTCTGCAGCTGCGCCACCGGCAATTTACGGTGATCGAAGCTTTCCAGGCGCTCAACCAATGCCTGCTGCGCGATCAGGTCGTTGCCGCTGGCGGCAACCAGCGCATCCAGCTCCAGCCGGTAGTAGGCCTGGGTTTCCAGCTGCGGCGTGGGCCAGGCTTCAATGTGCTCGCGCGCCTTGGCGTAGTCACCGAGGCGAATCAGCAGATCGACCAACTGCAAGCGCAGGTGGTCGTCGTCCGGGTGCGCTGTCAGCAACAGCTCGGCGTAGTTGGCCGACACCGCATCGGGCTCGCGCCCGTCGGGCTGGAACACGGATTCGCGCTGAAAGGTCGCCCATAGCAAACCGCCTACGGCAACCGCGACCACCGCCAGCGCCCAGGGATTGAGCAGGCGGCTATTCTTAGTTGCAGAGGAGCTGGGCATTACTCACCTGCTTCATAGGTAATTGAAAAGTCCAAAGGCCGGCCGAAGCCTTGCCCGCGAAGCGCTGCCCATCCACTTCCACGCGACAGGCTGTTGCCGAGCGTACGGAGAAGGACAGGTCAAACTGACCGGCGAAGGAAAAACTCACACGCCGATCATCCAGGTAGCGCCAATCCAGCAACGGCAGGTTGGCTTCCTCCAGGGCAGGCCTGGGGTCTCTGTCCGCGCGCAGCACAAGCAACGCCTTGTCGCTGCTCAGTGCTACGTAGCGGCCTTGCGGCAAGTCGCGCACGCCAGCAACGCCTTGTGATTGCAGCAAGTCAGGCCAGCCCATTTGTGCATCGAGTCGCACGGTGCGCAGCGCATCCATCCCGCGGATCTGCCAGGCCCCGTCGGCGGTACGCGCCAGACTCGCCTGGTACAGGCCGTGCAGTCGGTCGACGTAGTCAGTCATCCACAACGACATCGGCTGTTGCTCGCGCATGTAGCCGTAGATCTCGTGCATGGCCTTGATCGAGGCCTGCTTGGTGCTGGAGTAGAAGTGGTAATAGAGGTGCAGGCCACGCAGGCGGCGTGGGCTGTCGGTCAGCTCAAAGGTCTCGATCAACTCGCGAAAGCCGTAATACGGGCCTTTCCACAGGTTGGTGTACAGGTTTTCGTTGATGATGGGCGCGTAGTACTGCAACCCGCCTGGGGTCGGCCGCAGCAACGGGTTCAAGCCCGTCAACGACGGGTTGGCCTTGGTCATGATGGTTTCGGCGCCATTGACGTTCTTCAGGCCGGCGTCGTAGGCCAGCTTGATGGTGTCGGACGATGGCAGCGCGTCGCCTGGCCAGAACACCATCTTGACTGGCTTCTGCGGGGTGGTCAGGTTCTGGTTGATGTAATCGCGCGAGCCAAAGATCTCGCGACGAAAATCAATTTTGTCGTAGCCGGCGATCTTCATGTTCAAGCCGTATTCCGGGTTGAAATTCTCGCGCTTCTTGGCTTTGTCAGGCTGCATGAAAAAAGGGTGGCTGTAGGTGTGCGTGGCCACTTCGACTTTAGGGTTGTCGAAGATTTCACGGGCAATCGGCTCAAGCTCACGCGCCAGGAACGGGAATGCGCCACGCGGCGAGATCTCGCCTTCAATGATCGACACCGAGGTCAGGAACGGGTTGGGCTTGATGTAGTCGTCCAGGGTGTGGCGACCGGCATACGGCGTACCGCGCACTTCGGCCCGGGACGGGAAACCGTCACCATCGATATGCACGGTCGCGATGCGCCGGCCGTTTTCGGTGGTGGTGTCTGGGCGCGGCTGTGCCGGCAGTTTCAGGCTGGCTTGGAGAAACGCGAAAGGATCGAGAATCCAGCGGCTGCGCTCGTTGTTGATTTCCAGCAGGTAAGGCGCCAGCGCAAGGCCGCCCCATTTGCCGACTACCACCGGGTTGAACACGGCACCACCGGCACCGCTCAAGGACAAGGCCGGTGTCGGGCCGTTGGGCAGGACCGACACCGCCGCCAGATCACGGGAGCGAGGCACCACTGGCGCCTCGAACGCACCCAGCAAGGCCTTGTCCTGGTGAGTGATGGTCAACACTTGGGTGGCGGGCGGCACATCGCGCTTGAGGCCCAGGCGCTTGAGCAACAGCTTGTCTTCAACCGGCAGGCCACTGAAAAACACCACCGGCACCTGTTCGTCCAGGCGCGCATTGAGAAAGCGATTGAACGCCGGTGCGTCCTGGGGCGGGCCACTGGTCATCCAGGTCACGACACCCGCGTACAACCCACTGAAACCGTAAAGCGGCAGGTCACTGTTGGCCGGCAAATAATCGACACGGTAGCCGAGGTACTCCAGCAACCCACCCAGGTTGCTATGGCCGGCGGCATCTTCCAGCGCACCTTCGCGCGGGTCGTAGATCATCGCGATTCGGCGCGGCTGGACTTCGATGCTGCTGATGCCCAGGGTGTTGAGGTCAGGGGTGCTGATGTACGGGATAAAACCTTCGTCGCGCAGTCGCTTGGCGAGCTTGCGTGCTTCCTCACGACGCTCGGGGGGCAAGTAGTCAATCGCCACCAGCGGGATACCCTTGGCACGCAGCGGCTGCAGGTGCGTTTCAAGCCACTGGCGGTCGGACTCCGACACCGGGCGATAACGCTTGGCGGAGGCATCCCAACCGGCATGGATCGATTCGACCGCCACGGCGGCGGCGACGCCGTCCAGGTCCGGCAATACTTCGAAGCCGCGGTTGAAAAACAGCTTCAGCGTGGGCTGACGCTTATGCAACTCACGCAGCAGACTGGCCAAGCCTACACGCTGGGCTTCGCGCTGGGCTTGGGGCACCAGCTGGAAACTGTCGAGGGTGTCGAGGAACAGACCCGTATAGCCTTGCGCTTCCAAGGCCTTGGCGCGACCGAACAAATGCTCACGCCAAGCCGTCGAAGTGAGGTCCATGACCTGACTGTTCCAGGCGTCGTTGCGTACAGGCGAAACAGCTTTGCCCAAGCCCGCTTTCTCGATCTCAGCCTTGTTGCCATCGAACTCGCCAATGGACAGGTACGCAAACGGCTGGCTGCCCAGCGCCCGCAAGGTTTTCACATCGCCCGGCGTCATGTGGCCCGGCTCGACCACGGCCCAGTCGAACTGCGCCAGCTCGGGCAGTGGTGGTTGCTCGGCGTACCAGAAGGCCACGCTGGACGGTTGGGGTAAAGCAGCTGCGTGGACAACCGGCACACCCACGAACAATGCAAGAGCAGCCAACAGCCGCTCGGCGATCGCGCGAACACGCGTCCTGCGGAAAACGATTTCCATAATTCACTCTAGAAGATGACTGAGCCAATACTGCGTTAACGTCGGGCGAATGGACCGGCGAACTACAAACTGCGTAAAAGCTGCGCTAAACCCTGGCCGATCGAGGTCGGTTCCGGGAGTGCAAAGCGCTCCAGCAGTCGGGTGTTGTTGGCGCGCGAATGGCGTATATCGCCTTGGCGTGGCGCCTGGTACGTCACATTCAACGGAGCACCTGTGGCATGGCCCAGCTCAGCAATCAGGTCGTTGAGACTGGTCGAACGGCTAAGCCCTACGTTGATCGCCTCAGGCGCCGGCTCGCGAGTCTCGACGGCCTGTACAAGGATGCTCACCAGGTCTTGCACGTAGACGAAGTCGCGCGTTTGCTCGCCATCACCAAACACGGTGATCGGCTTACGCGCCAGTGCGCGCTCGGTGAAGATGCTGATCACACCGGAGTAAGGCGAAGAAGGGTCCTGGCGTGGGCCGAAGATATTGAAGAAGCGGAAAATCACCGGCTCCAGGCCATGCTCGCGACGGTAGAAGTCCAGGTAGTATTCACTGGCCAATTTGTCGCTGGCATAAGGCGTCAGTGGAGACTTGGGGGTGTCTTCCACGATGGCAGTGCCTTCACCGTTGTTGCCATAGGTCGCCGCGCTGGACGCAAACACCACGCGTGTCACACCGGCCTTCAACATGCTTTGGCACACATTGAGTGTGCCGACGAAATTGGCCTGGTGGGTGGCCACAGGATCATCAACCGAAGCCTGCACCGAAGCCACTGCAGCCAGGTGCACGACCGCGCTGCAACCTGCCATGGCCAGCTCAACGGCGGCGCTGTCCGCGACATCGCCGACCACCAGTTCCAGGTCAGGATTACCGACAGGCAGATTCGTCGTTTTGCCCGTCGACAAGTCGTCCAGTACGCGAATCTTGTAGCCTTTACCCAGCAGAGCATCCACCAGATGTGAGCCAATAAACCCTGCACCACCGGTAACCAGAATTCGTCCTACAGCCATGAAGTTCACTTCCTTAAGACTCGCGAGCAGGCGCGAAGAAACGAGCCTGCTAATACGGTGACAGTGTTTAAGGGCTACCCTGACCAACGTCGCTTGGTCATCCGAGTCGAAGCAGCCACATTCCTATATTTTCGAGAACCACAGCATGGGACGAAGGTGCGCCGCTAATATCATTTTAATGGCTTAGAGCCATCAAAATCGTCGCGAATAATGTTGGATCCCAAGTGAACTGTCAACGTATTGTCTCTTTTGCCGCCAGACGGCACTTCGCACCCAAAAAAGTCATTTAATTGACGACATTAATAGAGCAGGGAGCGCGCAATTCGGCCTTGCTGACGCCACCTGAACGGCAGGCGCAGGCACTGCATCGTGGGTGAACAGGGCGGTCGAGGGAGGACGATGGGGCGGCCGTGGCTGGGAGTTCGGACGCGGTTTTCAGCGGTGGTCGATGAAGGGCGATGGGAGTGGATTGTCGCCAGGACGGCGTCGTCTACGACATTGTCGGGAAGGTGCTCGCTACGAGGGGCTAGCGCCCGGCCGGGTTAGGCCGGGGCTTGTGTATCAATGACCCGCGCTTTGCCCCCCGTCCACATGCAGAATCTCACCCGTCACAAACCCAGCGTGCTCCAGGTAGATGATCGCCTGGGCAATATCGCTCACCTCCCCCATATGCCCAACTGGGTGCAATTGCCCCAACGCCGCGTGACTTTCCTCGCCGTGCATCGGCGTCTTGATGATCCCGGGGCTCACCGCATTTACCCGAATGCCGCGCTTGGCGTATTCAATCGCCAACGACTTGGTCGCCGAATTCAGCCCGCCTTTGGTGAGGTTGGCGAGCACCGACGGCACCCCATCGATGGCGTGGTCCGCCAGGCTGGTGGTGACGTTGACGATATGGCCAGCGTTGTTCTTTTCCATCTCGGCGAGGGCGAGTTGGGTGATGTAGAAAAAACCGTTGAGGTTCACCGCGAGGACGTTGGCGTAGTCCTCCTGGGTGTAGGCCGTGAATGGTTTGGCAATGAAAATGCCGGCGTTGTTGATCAGGCTGTCGATACGCCCGAAGGTGGCCATTGCTTCGCGGACGACACGCTGGGCAGTGGCCGGGTCGGCGATATCGCCAGCGACGGCAAGGATGTCCGGGTCGGTGGACGGCTGGATCGAGCGCGAAGTGGCGACCACGCGATAATCGAGGGCACGGTAAGCCTGGACCACGGCGGCGCCGATACCTTGGGACGCGCCGGTGACGATGACGACTTTTTTCATGAGGATTCTCCGGTAGGGATTCAGGCTTCGGATTTGCGGTATTCGGTGGTGGTGATGCCGGCGTAGCCCCAGTTATCGGTGTCGACTTCTTCGATGACGACGTGGGTCAGGTCCGGGCGTTTGTGCAGGACGCGTTCGAGGGTTTCGGTGAACTCGGCAATAACCTGGGCTTTTTGCTCGGGGGTAACGCCGTCACGGGTGATGCGCAGGCTGACGAAGGGCATGACGAAGACTCCAGCGGCCGGCCATCGGGATGATGGGCGGGCAGTGGGGCCAATTTAGAAGTTCATCGACAGAGGATAAAGACGGGCTGGGGTACTTCATTAATGCCGTGGTGTAACAGGTGTTCACGGCCCTTCCCTACGTATTCACACCGCAAGCCGCGGCCACGGAATTGATCAGTAGAAACCCCAGGCATAAAAAAACCCCGAACCAGTCGGGGTTTCTATCGCCCAGGATCAGGCGCGACCTGCGATCAATTAGAAAACGTTGATCGGGTAGTCGGCGAACAGACGGATTTCGTTACCGCCTACGTTGTACTGGTCAGCGTTGCTGGAAACGCGCAGCCACGAAGCACGAGCACGCAGGCTCAGGTCTTTGGCCGGACCGCTCTGGACCACGTACTTGAACTGGTTCCAGATTTCACGCTCGGTGCCGTCGCCGCGGTTGGTACCGTCGTCGATGTTGGTACCGCGCACATAGGCAACGTTGTAGGTCAGGCCCGGTACGCCGAAGGTGGCGAAATCGATGCCGTAGCCCACTTGCCACGAACGCTCGTCCTTACCGTTGAAGTCAGACCAGTAGGAGTTGGCCAGCAGGATGGTGTTACCGCCGTCACCGATGCCGCCAGCGTTGCGATAGCCGCCGTACAGGTAGCCAGTGTCACCGGTGCTGCGCTGGTGAGCGACAGTGAAGCTGTGCGGGCCAACGGCCCACGTGGCGCCCAGGCTCCAGATTTTGTTGTCGCGAGCGTTTTCGTCCTTTTGGTTTTCCAGGGCGAAGCTCTTGTCCAGCTTGGTTTTGTAGCCGTTGAAGTCAAACGTCAGCGACTGCTTCTCTGGCAGGGCCAGCACGTAGTTGACGTTGACGTATTGCTTCTTCAGCACGTCCTGCATGTCGGAGGCGTACAAGGCAGCCGACAGGCTCTCGGTGAATTTGTAGCTACCACCGATGTAGTCGATGCTTTTCAGGCGGCCGCTGTCGGTGCCTTCCATGCTCTTGCGCGCTTCTTTGGTGAAGTGACCCGCGTCCAGTTGCAGACCGGCGATCTCTTTGGAAACGATCGACGTACCGGTGTAGGTTTCCGACAACAGGCGAGAGTTGTCGTACTGCAGCACAGGCACGGCCGGGAACTGATCACCGTACTTGAGCACGGTGTTGGAAACGCGGAACTTCACGGCTGCGCCGCCCTTGGCCAGGTCGTGTGGTGCCGAGCCAGGGTTGTCAGTGGTGCCATTGCCCGGCTTGAAGAAGTCGATACCGCCCGCGCCGGCGCGACCTTTGCCACCGTCCAGACGGATAGCGTATTGGCCGATCACGTCAACACCCACACCGACGGTGCCTTGGGTGAAACCGGACTCGAGCTTGCCGATGAAACCTTGGCCCCATTCGGCTTTGTCTTGCTTGCCATTTTTGTAGTCACGGCTGATGTAGGCATTACGTGCGGCGATGTTCAGGTGGCTGTCTTCGATAAAACCCTTGGACTGGTCCTGGTCGTTTGCCATCGCTGTCGATGCGCTCAAAATCCCCAGAGCGATCAGACTCATCCGTTGCTTCAACATTTTCTTGTATTCCTTATTTCTGGTTGAGTACGCGCTGTGACACCAGGCTCCATGTCGCTTTTCTGGTGTCGACTGATTCCGGAAAAAAGAAGGCCCGCGGACGACTGAACATGCCGCGGGCCTTTTTTATTGGATGAGTCATGGCGGTTAGCCACAGGCGTTGGGCGCAATCCTAGTCGCGCCCGGAACTATGTGTCAATTTCGCGAATCGTCTGTATTTAGGCGAAATAATTCTAAGCAACGGCCTACAGCCGTTCTAAAAACGACAAAAAATTGCACCTGAAACGCAAGAAAACACATCTAGTAACATATTTCAAAGTCGATACGTTTGGGAATATATAACGCGCGCAAATGCAAAGCATTACCATTAACGCGCAGTTCTACTTCCTAATAATTCGGATGCATTCCTCCATGCCAGCCCCTCGCCTGACGCCCATCACCCTTGGGCTTTCTGTTCTGCTGTCTGCCGGTTTTGCCTGTGCGGCCACGACCTTGCCCGAAACCTCGATCAGCGCCGAAGCTGATGAAGACGACCCGCGCGTCAAGGAAACCAGCACGGCCACCCGCACCGCCACACCCGTGCGCTATGTGCCCCAGGCCATCGATTCAGTAAAAACCGAGAGCCTGCGCGCCTACGGTACCAATGACCTGGGCCAGGCGTTGAGCGGCATTCCCAACGTAAGCAGCGGTGCCGACACGCGCTTCGACAGTTTGCGCATCCGCGGTTTCGACGCGAGCAATGACTTCTATCTCGATGGCATCCGCGACGACAGCCAATACGTTCGCGACTTGCATAACATCGAGCGCATCGAAGTCCTCAAGGGACCGGCAGCCGTACTCTACGGGCGAGGCGGTCAGGGAGGGATCGTCAACCGCGTGAGCAAACTGCCTATCGCCGGACACACGTCGAGCATCGAGGCCCAAGGTGGCAGCAACGACCTGCGCAGTCTGTATGCGGACCTTAGCACCGACCCCACCGACAACATCAGCCTGCGCCTGAACATGGGCAATCAGGACAACAATAGCTTTCGCGATGGCGTCAGCGGCAATCGCCAACTGTTCGCGCCGTCGATGAGCTGGCAGCTCACGCCGGACCTGAACTGGCTGGTGCAATACGAATACAGCCGCTACAACCGCACACCGGACCGTGGCATTCCCGGGGTCAACGGCCGACCAGCGGACGTGAGCCGCAGCACCACTTACTTCGACAGCCGCGACTATATCGACGACACGTCGCAGTCCCTGCGCTCCAAGCTCGCCTATGAACTCAACGACAACTGGCAACTGCGCCATACCCTCGGCGTGTTCAAGCTCGACAGTGATTTCGATAACACCTACCAGACCGGTGTGACCGCTGCCAACCTCGTCACACGCCAGCGCTGGCAGCAAGACCTGACCACCCGCAACGTGTTCAACAACCTTGAGCTGGAAGGCGGCTTCAGCACGTTCGGCCTTGAGCACCGCCTGCTCACAGGCCTTGAGTTGGGTAGCCAGCGCCGCGATCCGAAGCTCTACACCGCCACCGCCGTCAACCGTGGCGGGCGGGTCGTGCCGAGCCTGGACCTCAACCAACCCAATCGCCACCTGAGCCACACCGGGTCGATGAGCCCTTCCAGCAACAACCACACGGAGGTCGAAAGTCGTGCCCTTTATGTGCAAGACCAGTTGCGCCTCAACGACCAGTGGCAAATCCTGGGTGGCCTGCGTTATGACCGTTTTGAAGTGGACACCACCAACCGGTTGCTCAACACCCAGCAGGACGTCAAGAGCCACAGCACCAGCCCGCGCTTTGGCTTGGTGTGGACGCCACTGGAGCACCATTCGTTCTACGCCTCGTGGAGCAAGACGTTCTCCCCGGCAGGCGGTGGCCTGATCGGCATCACTCCAAACGCCGCCGGCAGCGTCAACGACCTGAGCCCCGAGCTGACCAAGCAGAAGGAAATCGGGGTCAAGAGCGATTGGCTCGATGATCGCCTGAGCACCACCTTGGCGGTGTACGAGTTGGAACTCTATAACCGTCGCACCAGTGACCCGCTGGACCGCAGCATCACGCTGCTCAGCGGCTTGCAGCGCTCACGCGGCGTGGAGCTGACCGCCACCGGCAAGATCGTCGGCAACTGGTACGTACGCGGCGGTATCGGCCTGCAGGATGCCACGGTCGAGAAGGACAACAACGGCTTTGAAGGCAAGCGCGTCAGCGATGTGGCCAAGCGCAACGCCAGCCTGTTCGTCACCTGGAAACCGGAGATGGGCTGGTACGCGGAAACCGGCCTGACGCTGGTGGGCGACCGCTATGCCGACAGCCTCAACACCGTGGTGCTGCCGGGCTATGGCCGTTGGGACGCATTGGCGGGGTTCCGCCAGAAGGAATGGGATGTCAGCGCGGCGCTGAACAACATCGCGGATAAAACCTACTACGCATCGGCAACCAGTGTCGCGCAGATCCAGCCAGGGGACCCGCGCAGCCTGGTGGTCACAGGCACTTACAGTTTCTAACGCCACACATCCTGCCAATGTGCGAGCGAGCCCGCTCGCACATTTTTGGTCTCAGTGTTCTCTAGTTGTTTATCAGCTCGCACAACGCGTGCACTTCATCCTCGCTGAACAATCCCGCCGGGTAACGTTCGCTCATCATGCTGCGCCAGTCAGGCTGTCGCCGGATCTGTCGCGAGCCGTTTTCCTTCAACCAGAGCGCCAGCGCATGGATCGCGTCGCCGTTGACCCGCAAGGGGTGGCACGTTCGCGTGTACATCGGGTTGATATCCGCATTCATTTCAGCGCTCTCTCCTACTGCGTGAGCGGCTAACTTACTCAAGGTTTATGACAGAACTGCGCAGTCTTCACCCTGGGCCACTGTGGCAACACCGATACAAGAGCTATGCCAATGTCCCGTGTTCATAGGCATTCGGACACAAAAAAGCCCACGACCTGTCTGGGTCGCGGGCTTGTCGCAGGCGCTTGAACTGATCAGCACCGGATCGCCGTCATGGCGCTGTTACAACTGCACTCAATCTTTGTGCGGGGCGCACTGTTGTTGGGTCAGGCAATGGATATTGCCCCCCCCCAGTAACAGTTCGCGGCCCGGCACCATCACCACTTCGTGCTGCGGGAACAGGTCCTGCAGGATGGCCTTGGCCTGGCTGTCCAGTGGGTCGTCGAAACTCGGCGCGATAATGCCACCGTTGACGATCAGGAAGTTGACGTAGGAACCCGCCAACCGCACGGTCGGATTGCGCTCCTGGCTGCCGTCAACCGGGTCCACACCAGCGCACTCTTCCTCAGTGGCATACAACGGACCAGGGATCGGCATTTTATGCACTGTGAACGAGCGCCCCTGGGCGTCTGTGCTGCTTTGCAGCACGGCCATGGCGGCATGGCAGCGTGCGTAGTTCGGATCTTGCGGGTCATCGGTCCAGGCCAGCAACACCTCGCCCGGACGCACGTAGCAGCAGAAGTTATCCACATGGCCGTCGGTTTCGTCATTGAACAAGCCGTCCGGCAGCCAGATGATCTTATCCACAGCCAGGTTGGCGCTTAGCACCGCTTCGATTTCGGCACGGCCGAGGTGCGGATTGCGATTGCGGTTGAGCAAGCATTCTTCGGTAGTGATGAGCGTGCCTTCACCGTCGACATGGATCGAGCCGCCTTCCAGCACGAAGCCTTCAGTGCGATAGCGCGGGGCGCGTTCCATCTCGAGGATCTTGCCGCCGACCTGTGAATCGCGGTTCCACGGTGCATACAGGCCGCCGTCAAAGCCGCCCCAGGCGTTGAAGTCCCAGTTCACACCGCGTACTTCGCCGCTGTTGTTGATCACAAAGGTAGGGCCTGTGTCGCGCACCCAGGCATCATCACTGGACATCTCCACCACACGGATATTCGGCACATCCAGGCGAGCCCGGGCGTTTTCATACTGGCCGGCGGAAACGGCCACGGTGACCGGCTCAAAACGTGCGATCGCCTTGGCGACCGCCACATGAGCGGCCTGCGCCGGTTTGCCGCCCAGGCGCCAGTTGTCCGGACGCTCGGGCCAGATCATCCACGTCTGAGTGTGTGGCGCCCATTCGGCAGGCATGTGGAAGCCATCGGCGCGAGGGGTGCTGTGCAGGGTGGTCATGGCGATCAGGGCTCCGAATGGGGGAAAGGCCGACTTTATAACGGATAAAAATCGGCTTTAAAAGCGACTAAAGATCATAGTCAGAAAATATGACAGCATTTAATCGATAACAATCGATTATTTACAATTGCTCATCCAGCACCTTCGACAGCATGTCGACGAAGAAATCCACACTGCGCCTGGACGTGACCATCGGCGGTTTGATCTTGAGGATGTTCAAGTGATCCCCCGTGGGCTGCATGAAAATCCCCAAGTCCCGCAAGCGATCACACAATAACGTGGTTTCCTCGGTGGCCGGCTCCAGGGTTTGCCGGTCGCGCACCAGCTCCAGGCCGAGGTAAAAGCCGGAACCGTGGACAGCGCCCACCAGCGGATGACGCTCGATCAGTGCTTCCAGGCGCGTCTTGAAATACCCGCCGACTACCTGGGCGTTTTCCCACAGCTTTTCCTCTTCCATCACATCCAGCACCGCCATGCCAATCCGGCAACTCACCGGGCTGCCTCCCGATGACGAGAAGAAGTAGCCCTCGGCCTCCAGTGCTTCAGCGATTTCACGTCGGGTGATCACCGCGCCGAGGGGCTGGCCGTTGCCCATGCCCTTGGCCATGGTGATGATATCGGGCACCACGCCCTGCTCTTCGAAGCCCCAGAAGAAATGCCCCATCCGGCCATAGCCCACCTGCACCTCATCGGCGATGCATACGCCACCCTGGGCGCGCACACGCGCATACACCTGCTGCAAATAGCCCGGCGGCAACGAAATACCACCGGCATTGCCATACACCGGTTCGCAGATGAAACCGGCCAGTTGGCGGTTGCTCGCGGCAATTTTCGCCAAGTTGTGCTCCACACTCCTTACGTAGTCGGGCGCGCAATCCTGCCCACGGAATTCGCCGCGATAGGTATTCGGCGCGGTCACCGGGTGCACCCAGTCCGGGCGGCTGCTCAAGGCCTGCGGGTTGTCGGCAATCGAAGTCGACACCGCATCCGCCGCCACCGACCAGCCGTGATACGCCTCCAGCACGCTGAGCATGTCGCGCCCGCCGCTGTAGGCCCAGGCCAGGCGGATCGCCAGGTCATTGGCCTCGGTGCCACTGTTGACCAGGAACACCCGGTCCATGCCTTTGGGTGCCAGCGCGAGCAGGCGTTCGGAAAACTCGGCAATTGCCGCGTAGTGGAAGCGTGAGTTGGTATTGAGCAGTGACCATTGCCGCGCCGCCACCGCGGCCATGCGCGGATGACCGTGGCCGAGCACGGCCACGTTGTTGAGCATGTCCAGGTAGGAACGGCCCTGCATATCGATCAAGTGATTGCGCCAGCCGCGCTCGATGCGCGGCGGGTCGACGTAATAGTGCTTTTGCGAGCGGGCGAAACTGGCGTCTCGGCGGGCCAGTAGAGCCTCTGGGTCCAACTCGGTCTCGGCATCGCAGGCCAGCCCCAGCAGCGCGGCCGGCGATGGGCACAGCGCCTGCCATGCGGGTGCCCGGGATGGCGTGCAGAACAGCGGTGCGGGCAAGTCAGAGCGGCACAGTTGCACGGTGAGCGGGCCTTCCACTTCACCGATCACCTGGCCCTTGAGCACTGCGGCACCCGGTTTCAACAGCGCTTTTACGCCCCACAGCCGCACGTTCGCTTCGAGGTTGTGCACATGAAGTTCGCCGTTGGCTCCCCGTCGCACAACACCTGCAAACGGCGCTTCGACGGAGGTCCCCAACGGCACGTGCAGTTCGACGTGCAGTGGGAACGTTTCTGGTTCATTGGCGCTGTCGGGCCGGGTACGCGACAAACGGTACTGCCCATAGCGGCTTGCCGCCAGGCCATGCAGCGCGGCCGCATCCTGCAACAAGCGCTGGTCGATGCCGGGTTGTTCCCAGTTTCCAGCCTCGAAATGCGCGCTGAGCACGCCCAGGTCGATCAACGCGAACTCGCGCCCCACCAACCCCGGCAACAATGGCGCAAAGCCTTGCCCGGCGATCGGTGCCGGCGCCTGCCCGACGCTGCCTAGAATCGCCGCCTCCATCAGCTCGAACGGCACTGACGTCGCCACATGGAAGATTTCCCATTCATGCTCGGCGTTTTTCAACAGATAGCTGTTATCCGGGTCCAGGCGCTGCTGCTGCTCGCTGCTCAACACCAGCACCGCCGCGCGCGCGACGATCAGCGGCCACAGCGCCTGCAATTCTTCGTGCTGCAGCGGTGTCACCGCGTGACAGGCCTGGATCGCCGGCAAGATGGCAAAGGGATCGCCTTCGGCATGGTGCAGGAGGGCCGCGCAGGTTACCGACAGGTCGGCGATGCGCCAGGTCTGCACCAGGTCGCCGAAATCGATCACCCCTTGGACCTGCCAATGCCGCTGCGCATCGCGCTGCCAGACCACGTTGTCGTCAGTGATGTCCATGTGCACCGCTTGCCACGGCAGGCGCTCGGCCAACTTGCCAAGGCGCGTGGATACCTGCTCGGCGACTTGTTCCAATACGTCGCGATAGGGCAGGTCCTGCAGGGTAGCCAGCAAGTGGGTGATCAATGCCTGGGCGTGACGTGGGTCCCACTGCAAGGTGCGGTCCAGACCAGGGTGCTTGAAATCCGCCAGCGCCAGGTTCATTCGTCCGCACAGTTCGCCAAAGCCTGCAATCACGTCACGGCCCAAGTGGGGCAGATGGGTCAGCGGCTGGCCGTCGATGTAGCCCAGCAGCCGCAGATGCACGGTCTGGCCCTCCACCGCGACGGTGAGCAACTCTTCACCGGTGAGCGCCTTGATGACGTCGGGCACTTGCACGTGCGTAGAGGTTTTCAGGCTTTTGAGCGCCGCGTGCTGGGCCTGCAGCTCCACCGCCGCATAGTCACCCCGGCAGATCTTCAGAACAAAGCGGCCATGAGCGCTGTCGACTTTATAGTTGAGGTCTTGCTGGCTGCCCAGGGACTGCAAGGTGCCGGTGAGGCCGTAATGCTGCTCGAGCAAGTGTGCAGCCTGATCGGGGCCTACTTGCGGGCAAGGCAGACTGGCGCGGTGGATCAACGTGGCAAGCAACATTGTGACGACCTCTGATTTTTCAGGCGTCTATATCGCCACCTTTGAGGGGCGGAAGGCAACCCCCAAAGCACAGCGCGCTTGCACAGCCCTGCGTCACAACTCAAGCTATGCTTCATTCGCTTAATGTACGTCTAAGGAAAAGGCCCCCGACATGCGCATTCTCATCACCGGCGGCGCTGGTTTTATCGGCTCTGCCCTGATCCGCCACTTGATTGAAAACACCGAGCACGAAGTGCTCAACCTGGACAAACTCACCTACGCCGGCAACCTCGAGTCGCTGACCAGCATCGCGTCCAACAGCCGCTATGAGTTCGTCCAGGCCGATATCGTCGACCAGGCCACCGTCAGCGCCGTACTGGCGCGCTTCGAGCCCCAGGCGATCATGCACCTGGCGGCCGAGTCCCATGTGGACCGCTCCATCGACGGCCCGTCGGATTTCATCCAGACCAACATCGTCGGCACCTACAGCTTGCTCGAAGCCGCCCGCGCCTACTGGCAAAAGCTCGATGAGCCGGCCAAGCGTGCGTTCCGCTTCCATCACATCTCCACTGACGAGGTGTACGGCGACCTGCATGGCGTGGACGACCTGTTCACTGAAACCACACCGTATGCACCCAGCTCACCGTATTCGGCCAGCAAGGCGGCGTCCGACCACCTGGTCCGCGCCTGGCAGCGCACCTACGGCCTGCCGGTCCTGCTGACCAACTGCTCGAACAACTACGGGCCGTTCCACTTCCCCGAGAAGTTGATCCCGCTGGTGATCCTCAACGCCCTCGCGGGCAAGCCGCTGCCGCTCTACGGTGATGGTTTGCAGGTACGCGACTGGCTGTTCGTCGAAGACCACGCACGTGCGCTGCTCAAGGTGGTCACCGAAGGTGTGGTCGGCGAGACCTACAACATCGGCGGTCACAACGAGCAAAAAAATATCGACGTGGTGCGCGGCATCTGCGCCCTGCTCGAAGAACTGGCGCCACAGCGCCCGGCCGGTGTCGCGCAATTCACCGATCTGATCACCTTCGTCAAGGACCGTCCGGGCCACGACCAGCGCTATGCGATCGATGCCAGCAAGATCGAACGCGAGCTCGGCTGGACGCCGGAAGAAACCTTTGAAACCGGACTGCGCAAAACCGTGCAGTGGTACCTCGATAACCTGGAATGGTGCCGCAGGGTCCAGGACGGCAGTTATCAAGGTGAACGTTTGGGCAACACCGACTTGAAGGACCTGATTGCATGATGAAGGGAATCGTATTGGCCGGCGGCTCCGGCACACGTTTGCACCCCATTACCCTGGGTGTGTCCAAGCAACTGCTGCCGGTGTATGACAAGCCGATGATCTACTACCCGATCTCGGTGCTGATGCTGGCGGGTATCAAGGACATCCTGGTGATTTCCACACCGCTGGACTTGCCGCAATACCGCAACCTGCTGGGCGATGGCAGCCAGTTCGGCGTGCGTTTCAGTTACGCAGAGCAGCCGTCGCCCGACGGACTGGCCCAGGCGTTCCTGATTGGTGAGGAATTTATCGGCGAAGACCCGGTGTGCCTGATCCTGGGCGACAACATCTTCCACGGCCAGCATTTTGGCGACCAATTGCGCACCGCGGCCGAGCGCGCTTCAGGGGCCACGGTGTTCGGCTACTGGGTCAAGGACCCGGAGCGTTTCGGCGTGATCGACTTCGACAAAGAGGGCCGCGCCCTGTCTATCGAAGAGAAACCGGCCAAGCCCAAGTCGCCCTATGCGGTCACCGGCCTGTATTTCTACGACAACGACGTGATCAAGATCGCCAAGGCGGTCAAGCCTTCACCTCGTGGCGAGCTGGAGATTACCGACGTCAACAATGCATACCTCCAGCGTGGCGACCTGCACGTGGAGCGTTTCGGCCGCGGCTTTGCCTGGCTTGACACCGGCACCCACGACAGCTTGCTCGAGGCGTCGACCTATGTGCAGACCATCGAACACCGCCAGGGCTTGAAAGTGGCGTGCCTGGAAGAGATTGCCTACGAAAATGGCTGGATCGACCGCGACTATCTGCTAGAGCGCGCCAAGTACTTCGGCAAGACCGGTTATGGCCAATATCTGTTCACGCTCGCAGGGGAAACGCCATGAATGTAACCGCCACTGCGCTGCCCGGTGTACTGATCATCGAGCCGAAGGTTTTTGGCGATGAACGCGGTTTTTTTTATGAGAGCTACAACGCTCGGAATTTTGCGCAAGCCACCGGGCTGCAAGCGCAATTTGTCCAGGACAACCACTCGCGTTCGCAAAAGGGCGTGTTGCGCGGTTTGCACTACCAGATCGAACATGCCCAGGGGAAACTGGTGCGTGTGACAGCTGGCGAAGTATTGGACGTCGCGGTGGACATCCGCCGCAGCTCACCTCACTTTGGCAAGTGGGCCAGCGTGCGGTTATCTGCTGAAAACAGCCGACAGCTGTGGATCCCACCGGGGTTCGCCCACGGGTTTGTGGTGCTCAGTGACTATGCTGAATTCCTGTACAAAACCACTGATTACTACACCCCCTCCGCTGAACGCTGCATTCGCTGGAACGATGCTGATCTGGATATCGATTGGGAGTTTGCCGGTGATCCGACGCTGTCGGCCAAGGATCAAAACGGCAAAAGCCTGAAAGAGGCAGACCTTTTCCCATGAGGATCCTGATCACCGGCCAGCACGGCCAAGTCTCCCGCGAGCTGCAACGTCATCTCCAGGGCCTGGGCGAGCTCATCGTCCTGGGCCGCGACCAGCTTGACCTGGCCAACCCCGACCAGATCCGCCAGCAAGTGCGGGCACACCGCCCCGACTTGATCATCAACGCCGCGGCCCACACGGCTGTCGATCAAGCGCAAAGCGAGCCGGAAGTGGCGTTCGCGATCAATGCCACGGCCCCCGGCGTTCTCGCGGAGGAAGCCAAGGCCCTGGGCATCCCGTTGATCCACTACTCCACCGACTACGTGTTCGACGGCAGCAAACCGGCGCCCTATACCGAAGCCGACACGCCGAACCCGCTCGGCGTCTACGGCCAGAGCAAACTGGCGGGCGAACAGGCGATTGCGGCCGTGGGCGGCGAACACCTGATCCTGCGCACCAGCTGGGTTTACTCCAGCCACGGCAAGAACTTCCTGCTGACCATGCAGCGCCTGCTGCAGGAGAAGCCGCAGATGCGTATCGTCGCCGACCAGATCGGCGCGCCTACCTGGGCCGGCAGCATCGCCAGCAGCACCCGCTCGTTGATCGAGCGCTGGCAGGCAGGCGAGCCGGGTGAATGGGGCGTCTATCACCTGACCGCTGGAGGCGAAACCTCCTGGTTCGGCTTTGCCCAGGCCATCGGCGAGCACCTGCGCCAGCAGGGCAAAGCATGCGCCGACCTGGAGCCGATCCCCTCCAGCGCCTACCCGACGCCTGCCAAGCGCCCGTTGAACTCGCGCCTTGATTGCACTCGCCTGCAACAGCAATGGCACGTCAGCCAGCCGCACTGGCAAGACGCATTGCGCGAGTGTCTTGCACAGCAGCACTAGGCATAATGCGCCTGTACCCACAGGCGCACGACTCCCATGACCCCACCCCTCCCGCGTAGACCCCGCTGGCGCAGCCTCGCCCTGCTGGCGTTGTGCCTGGCGCCGCTGCTGTGGCCGCTGGAGCACCTGGCCGAGCGCTATTACCGCAGCGAACTGGCCGGCCAGAACCGCCAGACCCTCGACCTCTACGTGGCCAACTTGCTGGGCACCCTGCACCGCTATGAAGTGCTGCCGCAAATCCTGGGTGACCTGCCGGCCTTGCGCACGGCACTGGACGCGCCTCACGTCAGCACCAACCTGGTCAATGCCAACCTGCTGCTCAAGGACGTCGCCGCCCAGGCCGGGGTGGAGGTGATGTACCTGATGGACACCACTGGCAAGACCCTCGCCGCGTCCAACTGGGATAAACAAGACAGCTTTGTCGGGCGTAATTTCTCGTTCCGCCCCTACTTCAGCGAAGCCATGGCCGGACGCCTGGGGCGGTTCTTCGGCCTGGGCACCACCTCGGCCAAACGCGGTTACTTTTTCGCCGCTGCCGTGCGCGATGGCAATGCGATCATCGGCGTGCTGGTGGTCAAGGTCGACCTGGACCACACCGAAAGCCTGTGGGGCAATACCCCGGAACAGCTGCTGGTGACCGACCACAACGGTGTGGTGATCCTCACATCGCGCCCGCAATGGCGATTCCGCGCCACCCGGCCGCTGACCGCTGAAGAGCGCCAGGCCATCATCGCTATCCAGCCCTACCCGACCCGCGACCCGCAACCGCTGGCCCTGAGCTCCACGGCGTGGCTGCGCCAATCCACGGCCATCGCCGAGACCGGCTGGAATGTGGAAATTCTCGCACCGCGTTCGCTGATCAACCGCCCGGTGCGTACGGTGGTTGCGGTGGGCGGCGCCACGCTCCTGGTGTTGATGTTGCTCCTGGGCCTGATGATGCAGCGCCGCCGCCATTACCTGGAACGCATTGCCTTTGAAGCCAAGGCACGTCGGGAGCTGGAAGCCCGCGTGGTCGAGCGCACCAGTGACCTGGAAGGCCTCAACCGTCGCCTCAAGCAGGAAGTGCTGGAGCGCGAACATGCCCAGCAGGAGCTGGTGCGGGCCCAGGATGATCTGGTGCAGGCGGGAAAACTGTCGGCGCTGGGCACCATGTCGGCGAGTATCAGCCACGAACTCAACCAGCCCCTGGCGGCCATTCGCAGTTACGCTGAAAACGCCGAAATCCTCCTCGACCACGAGCGCACCACTGACGCCCGGGGCA
This sequence comes from Pseudomonas sp. MYb13, assembly GCF_002980075.1. Lineage (NCBI taxonomy): Bacteria > Pseudomonadati > Pseudomonadota > Gammaproteobacteria > Pseudomonadales > Pseudomonadaceae > Pseudomonas > Pseudomonas sp. MYb13. The sequence continues at coordinate 127,305 of NZ_PCQI01000015.1, forward strand.
ATCTCAAGCTGATCAGCGAATTGACCGGGCGCATGGCCTCGATCATCGCTCACCTGCGCGCCTTTGCCCGTCGCGACCGCCACGCGCCCGAGAGCGTGGCCCTGCAACCGGCGCTGGACGATGCGCTGGCGTTGCTGGCCAAGCGCAGGCGGTCGATGGAAGTGGAGCTGATCCGCGATCTGCCCGAAGCCACCTTATGGGTACAGGCCGGTGAAACCCGCCTGCGCCAGGTACTGGGCAACCTGCTGGCCAACGCCCTCGACGCCCTCACCGAAAAAGGCCCGCCGCGCAAACTGTGGCTGAGTGCCGAAACCACCGAACAGGGCGTCAACCTGTACATTCGTGACAACGGCCCTGGCTTTTGCATGGAAGCCCTGGGCCGCGCCAGCGAGCCGTTCTACACCACCAAGACCCGCACCCAGGGCCTGGGGTTGGGGCTCGCAATCTGTGACACCCTGATGCGTGCCTTTGGCGGCGAACTGCTGTTTGCCAACCACAAGGAAGGCGGCGCGCTGTTAACCTTGAAATTGCGTGCCGGCTCGCCGGGCGTCAGTCTGCAACCGTCCGAGGACCGCAGTGTATGAGTATCGATAACCAGATTCAGGTGGTGTTGATCGACGACGATCCACACCTGCGTCAGGCCCTGTGCCAGACCCTGGACCTGGCCGGGCTGAAAGTCCTGACCCTGGGCGAAGCCACCGGCCTTACCGCGCGCCTGTCGCGGGACTGGCCAGGCGTGGTGGTCAGCGATATCCGCATGCCTGGCATGGACGGCCTGGAGCTGCTGGCCGAACTGCATGGCCAGGACCCGGAGTTGCCGGTGCTGCTGATCACCGGCCACGGCGACGTGCCGCTGGCGGTGCAGGCCATGCGCGCAGGTGCCTATGACTTCCTGGAAAAACCTTTCGCCAGCGACGCCCTGCTCGACAGCGTGCGCCGCGCGCTGGCCCTGCGCCGCCTGGTACTGGACAACCGCAGCCTGCGCCTGGCCCTCAGTGACCGCCAGCAACTGAGCACCCGCCTGGTGGGGCACTCCCCGCAAATGCTGCGCCTGCGCGAACAGATCGGCGCCCTGGCCGCGACCAGGGCCGATGTGCTGATCCTCGGCGAAACCGGCGCCGGCAAAGAGGTGGTTGCCCGCGCCTTGCATGACCTGTCCAGTCGTCGTAGCGGCCCCTTTGTGGCGATCAACGCCGGGGCATTGGCCGAATCAGTGGTTGAAAGCGAGCTGTTCGGCCACGAGCCGGGCGCTTTCACTGGCGCGCAGAAACGCCGTATCGGCAAGTTCGAATTTGCCAACGGCGGCACCTTGTTCCTCGATGAAATCGAAAGCATGAGCCTGGACGTGCAGGTCAAACTTTTGCGCCTGTTGCAGGAACGGGTGGTGGAGCGCCTGGGCGGCAATCAGTTGATCCCGCTGGATATCCGCATCATCGCCGCCACCAAGGAAGACCTGCGCCAGTCCGCCGACCAGGGCCGCTTCCGTGCCGACCTGTATTACCGCCTCAACGTCGCGCCGCTGCGCATTCCACCGCTGCGCGAGCGCGGTGAAGATGCGTTGATGCTGTTCCAGCACTTCGCCGATGAAGCCAGCAGCCGCCACGGCCTGCCACTGCATGAACTGCAACCGGGCCAACGCGCACTGCTGCTGCGCCACAGCTGGCCGGGCAATGTGCGTGAGTTGCAGAACGCCGCCGAACGCTTCGCCCTGGGCCTGGAACTGGCGCTGGACAGTTCGCCGGATAACCCATCGGCTGGCGTCCTGACCTCTACATCCGGTGGTCTGAGCGAGCAAGTCGAGCAGTTTGAAAAGAGCCTGATCGCCGCCGAACTGACCCGCCCCCACAGCTCCATGCGCAGCCTGGCCGAAGCCTTGGGCGTACCGCGCAAGACGCTGCACGACAAGCTGCGCAAGCACGGCCTGAACTTCGCCGACAGCGCCAGCCACAGCACTGACGACGAATGACCGTCACCACTCGCCAAGAGGCCACCATGAGCCGCGACAGCCGTTACCTGGAATCCATCCTTCACCATGACATCCCCCTCACCCGGGAAATGGGCCTCAAGGTGCTCGACTGGCAACACGGCCAATTGCAGCTGCACCTGCCGTTACAAGCCAACATCAACCACAAGAGCACCATGTTCGGCGGCAGCCTGTATTGCGGCGCGGTGCTGGCGGGCTGGGGCTGGCTGCACTTGCAGTTGCGCGAAGCAGGCATTGAAGACGGCCACATCGTGATTCAGGAAGGGCAGATCAGTTACCCGCTGCCGGTCACGCGGGACGCGACGGTGGTGTGCCAGACACCGGAGGAGAAGGTATGGAAGCGGTTCGTGGCGACCTACAAGCGCTACGGCCGCGCACGCCTGACGCTGGAGACGTGGATTGTGAATGAAGGCAGTGAGGAGCGCGCAGTGGCCTTCACCGGCCAGTACGTCCTGCACCGTTAGAAGCCACAATACAAAGCACCTGTGGGAGCAGGCCTGCTCCCACCTGTTGATACGCTGGGGCCCTAGGCGCGAGCCAGGGTCAGCAACCGCTCACGCCAGGCAGCCTTCGCTGGCAACGCCAGGAAGAACGGGTTCAGCAACGATTCCCGCGCCGGGTAGCTGAACGGCGCACCGCTCAACTCCAACACTTCGCCCCCCGCGCCTTCCAGCACGCCCTGGGCCGCCGCCGTGTCCCACTGTGAAGTCGGCGCTAGGCGCGGGTAGCAATCGGCGCTGCCCTCGGCCAACAGGCAGAACTTCAACGAGCTGCCGATATTCGCCAGCTTCAACGCACCCAGGCCCTCGCTCAGGCCGTCCAGCAGACGCTCCTGCTCCGGGCTGGTATGTCGACGACTGGCTACCACGGTAAACGACTCGCCCAGCGCCGGGGCCTCGCGCACTTGAATCTGCTTGGGCGCCGCATTCACATCCGAACGCCAGGCGCCCAAGCCGGCGCCACCGAAGTAGCAACGGCCGCTGGTGGGCATCGACACCACGCCAAACACCACGCGTCCCCGCTCGATCAGGGCGATGTTCACGGTGAACTCTTCACTGCCGGCGATAAATTCCTTGGTGCCGTCCAAGGGGTCCACCAACCACCAGCGCTGCCAGCCGGCGCGGACGCTCTGGTCGATGTCGGCGTCCTCCTCGGACAGCACCGGAATACTCGGATCCAGCGCGGTGAGGCCCGCCAGGATCAGGTGGTGAGCAGCCAGATCCGCTGCGGTCACGGGGGAATCGTCGGCCTTGGAGGTCACGGCCACGTCGGCGCGCCAGTACGGCAATATCACTTCACCGGCCTGGCGTGCCAGCTCAATCACAGGGGCAATAAACGGATGGCCCAAAAACAGTTCGCTCATGCGATAAACGCTCCTCGCTGGGTCAACAGGTCTCGTACCAGGTACAGCGCAGCCAGGGCGCGGCCTTCGCTGAATTGCTCGTTTTGCGCGAGCAACGACAGCTCACGCAGGTTTACCCGGTCCACACGCATTGGCTCAGGTTCATCGCCTTCCAGGCGTTCTTCATAGAGATCGGTGGCCAGTACCACCTGGATTTTCTGGCTCATGTAGCCAGGCGACAGCGACAGCTCGGTAAGGTGTTCCAGCTGACGTGCGCCATAGCCGGCCTCTTCCTTGAGCTCGCGGTTTGCGGCCGCCAGTACATCTTCGCCGGGCTCGATCAGCCCCTTGGGCAACGACAATTCATATTCGTCGGTACCGCCGCAGTATTCTTCCACCAGCAACGCATGGTCCGCGTCGATCATCGCCACGATCATCACCGCGCCATAGCCGGCACCGCGGCCCACCAGGCGCTCGTAGGTCCGTTCAACGCCATTGGAAAAGCGCAATTGCACTTCCTCCACGCGGAACAAACGGCTACTGGCGACTATTTCGCGGGCGAGGACGGTGGGTTTCTGGCGCATAAGCGGCTCCTTGGCGTGATCGGGTTACTATACCGTGGCTTTTCCGATTGTCTGTGTCGGATATCTTTACTTACATGAGACCGCACCATGCCCTCTTTGCCCTGGCACGCCATCGACACTGTCCTGCTGGACATGGACGGCACCCTGCTCGACCTGCATTTCGACAACCATTTCTGGATGGAACACCTGCCCCAGCGTTACGCCGACCTGCACGGGGTAAGCCGCGCGATGGCAGAGATGGAGTTGCAGCCCCTGTTCGAGCGTAACGCCGGACAGTTGCAATGGTATTGCCTGGATTTCTGGAGCACAGAGCTGAAGATCCCGGTGCGCGAACTCAAGCTGGAAACCGCTCACCTGATCGCGCTGCGCCCGGATGCGGACACCTTCCTGGCGGCGATCAAACGAGCCGGCAAGCGCGTGATCCTCATCACCAATGCCCATCGTGATTCTCTTTCATTGAAGCTGGAACGCATTGAACTGGCGCCGTATTTCGAACGATTGATCAGCTCCCACGATTACGGGTTCGCCAAGGAAAACCCGCAGTTCTGGGACGCCCTGCAAGCCGACATCCACTTCGACCCCGCCCGCAGCCTGTTTATCGACGATACGTTGCCGATCCTGCGCAGTGCCCAGGCCTTTGGCGTGGGGCATTTGCTGGCAGTGAAGGAACCGGACAGCAAGAAGGGTCCGAAGGACACGGGGGAATTTGCAGCGGTCGACAACTATCGCGACCTCATTGCCGGGCTCTAAACCAATGTGTAGCGGGCTTGCTCGCGAGTGCGGTGTATCAGCAACACATCCAGTGACTGACACTCCGCTTTCGCGAGCAAGCCCGCTCCCACATTTTGCGCTGCGTTTTACTCAGGAATGCGCAATGTCTGCCCTGGGTAGATTTTGTCCGGATGCGACAACAGCGGTTTATTGGCCTCGAAGATCTTGTTGAACTGGTTGGCGTTGCCATACACCGCCAGGGAAATCGCGCTGAGGGTGTCACCCTTCTTCACCACGACGAAACGGGCGGCGGCAACAGCCCCGCCGGATACGGTGATCTGGTCATCCACGCTTGCCACACCGGCAATATTGCCCAGTGCCAGCAGGATCTTCTCTTTCTCTTCTTGGGTCGCGACTTCACCCGTCACGGTGACCTTGTCGCCCTCCACCGTGGTGTGCACATTCGGGCTACCCAGCCCCACCTTGGCGACGTGGTCCTTCAATTGCTGACTGGCGTTGGCGTTACCCGGCGTCAACAGGTCGACAATCTTTTCGCCGGCTTCCTTGATAAAACTGAAAATACTCATGGTGCGCTCTCCTTGGATTTGAGTTCCTGATGCCCAAGACTAGACCAGTCGCCAAGACTTGGGTTCCGACCCGACCAAAGACCCAAACGCGCTAGAATCCACCGCCATTGGAATAAGCCTGGAGCGAAGATGGACATCAAACAGCTGAAATTCCTCATCGCCCTCGACGAGACCCGTCACTTCGGCCAGGCGGCGGCGCGTTGCCACATCACCCAACCGACACTGTCGATGCGCCTGCGCAGCCTTGAAGAAGAGCTTGATCTTCCCCTGGTTAACCGCGGCCAGCGCTTCGAAGGGTTCACCGCGCCGGGTGAACGCGTGCTGGCCTGGGCACGCACGGTACTGGCGGCGTATGACGGCCTGCAGGCTGAAGCGGCGGCCTGTCGCGGCAACCTGGTGGGTACGTTGCGCCTGGGCGTGGTGCCGCTGTCGAGCTTCGATCCCTTGGCGTTGATGCAGCAGCTGCATAAAGAGCACCCGAGCCTGCGCTTTGAACTGTCGGCACTCAGCTCCGAACAGATCCTGGAGCAACTGGCGAGCAATCGGCTGGACCTGGGCGTGTCCTACCTGGAGCGTTTGGACACTGAACGCTTCGACTCGCTGGCCTTGGGCGAAACCCGCATGGGCCTGCTCTACGATCAGCGTTTCTTCAGCTTTGGAGACACGCCGCTGAGCTGGGAGGCCTTGATTGAGTTGCCATTGGGCATGCTCACCAGCGGCATGCACTTTCGCCAGTCCATCGACCACAACTTCCACAGCCGTGGGCTCAACCCGCAACCGCTGCTGCAGACCGATGCCGTCCATCAGTTGTTGCAAGCCGTGCACGGCGGCCTGTGCTGCGCCGTCATGCCACTGGACGGTGGCCTGGATGCACTCACTGAGCACTTGCGCCTGCAGCCGATCGAAGACGCCCACACCTTGGCGCGCCTTGGACTGATCATGCGCCGCAGCGCACCGCGCTCAGCGCTTGCCGAGGCGTGTTTCGCGCTGTATCAGAAATCGCAAAAAGACTCTTGATCGACGTCATCTATCGGTAGATCAGTACTGGCAATTAGACGCGACGCTTTGTCGCGCCTAGTCTAAACACTGATCAATCCGTCGGTGGTACTGCCCCATGAACGCCCAGCGCCCAGTCTGCGCGGCGCCCGCTCTTGAAACGCCAGCGCCCGCCGCCAGCCAGAGCTACCAGTATTGCAATCTCGAACACACAGCATTTGCCAGCACTGCGCTGGCCGAAGAGGTGGCGTTGGCGATCGCCTACAACGACATCAGCCAAGCGGTGATGTTGGTGACACCGACGGACCTGGAAGACTTCATTGTTGGCTTCAGCCTCGGTAGCGGCATTATCGCCGACGTTAGCGATATTTATGACCTAAACCTCAGCGGATCGGGCGCTACCCAGTATGCGCAGGTGCAGATTTCCAGCCGTGCGTTCTGGAACCTCAAGCAACAGCGCCGCCAACTCGCTGGCACCAGCGGTTGTGGCCTGTGCGGCGTAGAAGCGGTCGAGCAGGCTCTGCCGAACCTTCAAGTGCTGCCTGGCGCGCCTCTGCCGCCCGCCGAATGGCTCGATGGCCTGCGCCAACGCATCAGCGCGTTTCAGCCACTGGGCCAATACAGCGGCGCCGTGCATGCGGCAGTGTTTATGAACGGCCAGGGCGAGTTGGTGCTGGGCCGCGAAGACATCGGCCGACACAACGCCCTGGATAAGTTGATCGGCGCGCTGATCCGCCAACAGATTCCGACCGAAGGCGGCCTGGCGATTGTGACAAGTCGTTGCAGCCTGGAGCTGATCCAGAAAGTCCTGCGCGCGGGCATCCAGACCCTGGTGAGCCTGTCGTCGCCCACCGGCCTGGCCCTGCAATGGGCGCGCCGGCATAACCTCAATCTCATCCACCTGCCGCAGAAAAGTGCGCCGCGGGTCTACAGCCCTGCGATGGAGAACCAGCCGTGAGCAATCATCATCAAGCCGACCAAACCCCAACCCCGCGCTACAAGCCCTACAAAGGCCCGGCCGGTGGCTGGGGGGCGCTGATCAGCGTGGCGCAAGCCTGGCTGACCAGCGATAACGCGCTGAAAAACCTGCGCATGATGCTCAAGACCAACCAGAACGGCGGCTTCGACTGCCCGGGCTGCGCCTGGGGCGACTCGCCGGAAAGCGGCATGGTCAAGTTCTGCGAAAACGGCGCCAAGGCGGTGAACTGGGAAGCCACCAAACGCCGTGTCGATGGTGCATTCTTCGCCAAGCACAGTGTCACCGCCTTGCTGGAGCAGAGCGACTATTGGCTGGAATACCAGGGTCGCCTGACCGAGCCGATGCGCTATGACGCCGAGACCGACCACTACAAACCCATCAGCTGGGACGCGGCATTCGACCTCGTCGGCAAGCACCTCAATGCCCTGCCAAGCCCGAACATGGCCGAGTTCTACACCTCGGGACGCGCCAGCAACGAAGCGGCGTACCTGTACCAGCTGTTCGTGCGCGCCTACGGCACCAACAACTTCCCGGATTGCTCGAACATGTGCCACGAAGCCAGCGGCGTCGCCCTGGCGCAAAGCGTGGGTGTCGGCAAAGGCACCGTGACCTTTGATGACTTCGAACACGCCGATGCGATTTTCGTCTGGGGCCAGAACCCAGGCACCAACCATCCGCGCATGCTCGAACCGTTGCGCGAAGCAGTTAAACGCGGCGCCCAAGTGGTGTGTATCAACCCCCTGAAAGAGCGCGGCCTGGAGCGCTTCCAGCATCCGCAACACCCGCTGGAAATGCTCACCAATGGCGACAAGCCGACCAACACCGCCTACTTCCGCCCGGCGCTGGGTGGTGACATGGCTATCCTGCGCGGCATGGCCAAGTTCCTGTTGCTGTGGGAACGCCAGGCACAGGCCGAAGGCAAGGAGGCCGTGTTCGACCACGACTTCCTCAACGAACACACCGCCAACGTGCTTGATTACCTGGGCGAGATCGACGACACCTCCTGGGAAGAAATCGTCGAGCAGTCCGGCCTGTCCCTGGTCGAGATCGAGCAAGCAGCGCGCATGTATGCCAAAGGCAAGAACGTGATCATGTGCTGGGCGATGGGCATTACCCAGCACCGCCACTCGGTGCCGACCATCCAGGAAATCGCCAACCTGATGCTGCTGCGCGGCAACATCGGCCGTCCTGGCGCCGGGCTGTGCCCCGTGCGTGGCCACAGTAACGTGCAGGGCGACCGCACCATGGGCATCAACGAGCGCCCACCGGTAGCGTTCCTGGACGCCCTCGACCGTCGTTTTCAGTTCCAGGTGCCGCGAGAAAACGGGCACAACGTGGTCGAAGCGATTCACGCCATGCTCGAAGGCCGCTCCAAGGTTTTCATCGGCCTGGGCGGCAACTTTGCCCAAGCCACGCCGGACAGCCCACGCACCTTCGAAGCGCTGCGCAGTTGCGACCTGACCGTGCAGATCAGCACCAAGCTCAACCGCAGCCATCTGATGCACGGCAAAGACGCGCTGATCCTGCCGTGCCTGGGCCGTACCGACATCGACATCCAGGCCGAAGGCCCGCAAGCGGTGACGGTGGAAGACTCGTTCAGCATGGTCCACGCCTCCAATGGCCAACTGCAGCCGCTGTCGAATTTGATGAAATCCGAGCCGGCCATCCTGGCAGGCATCGCCGCCGCGACCCTGGGCAGCAAACCGGTGGATTGGAACTGGCTGGTGGCTGACTACAGCCGCATCCGCGACCTGATCGCCGATACCATTCCGGGCTTCAAGGACTTCAACGAGAAGATCAAAAATCCGGGCGGCTTCTACCTGGGCAACTCCGCAGGTGCGCGCCGCTGGAACACCCCGTCGGGCCGTGCCAACTTCCGCCCGAACATCCTGCCCAAGGATTTGATCCACGAGCGCACCCACGCCACTGGCCGCGTGCCGGACCTGATCATGCAGTCGATGCGCTCCCACGATCAGTACAACACTACGATCTATGGCCTGGATGACCGCTATCGCGGGGTCAAGGGCCAGCGCGATGTGCTGTTCGTCAACGAAGCCGACATCATCCGCCTGGGCTTCAAGCCGGGGCAGAAGGCAGACATCGTGTCACTGTGGGAAGACGGCCGTGAGCGTCGCGTGAAGGGCTTTACCTTGCTGGCGTTTGATATTCCGGCTGGCCAGGCGGCGGCCTATTACCCGGAAGTCAACCCGCTGGTGCCACTGGAAAGCACCGGGGATGGCAGCCATACGCCGACGTCGAAATTCGTGGCGATCCGCTTGGAAGCAGCGAGTGAGACTGGGCTGATCATGGCGCGTTCGGCCTGACGAAAATCCGGCGGGCTGTCATGACAGGGGCAAGCCCGCTCACCACGAAAAAGCAGATTGCCGTAGAAAATCCGGGCACAAAAAAAGGCCGCTTTTGCATAAAAGCGGCCTTTCCGAAGTAACTAAAGACTCGCCAAATTGACTTAAGTTCCCTAGCTAAAACAGTAACTTAGAGAATTGTGTACAACTCGTGCTACTGGTCGGATTTCTATTGTCACAATCTCGACACAGCCTCAGGATCGCGCCGTCATCCTCTTGAGGTCTCTCTATGAAGTTCTCCTCGATTCTCTTGTTGTCCCTTGGCCTGGTCAGTGGCGCAGCCATGGCCGGTGGCACCACCGAAGCCGGTGTGGGCGGCGCATTGGGCGGGGTACTCGGTTCGGTTGTCGGCCAACAGATAGGCGGTAACACCGGTTCGGCCATTGGCGCAGCCTTGGGTGGCGCGGGCGGCAGTGCGGTCGGCGCTGACAAGCGCAGTCGTGGCGAAGCAGCCATCGGTGGCGCCCTGGGCGCAGCAGGCGGCAACGTGGTAGGCCGCAGCATGGGCGGCAATACCGGCAGCCTGATCGGCGCAGCCGCCGGTGGTGGCGCTGGTGGTGCGCTGGGTAACTACATGGGCAACAAGAGCGATGACGACGATCGTCGTTATCGTGGGCGCGATAACCGTCGTTATGACCGCGATGATCACCGTGGACGTGGTCATGCCTATGGGCATCGCAAGAACAAGCATCACTACCGTCACCGGTAAGTCAGCCATTCAAACAAAACCACAGCCCCTTGTGGGAACCGGGCTTGCCCGCGATTGCGTCGTGTCAGGCCACACTGATTGACCTGACCCACCGCTATCGCGGGCAAGCCTGGCTTTCACCGCATGCAAAAAATGCGTCAGGCCACCAACCGCTGCAATGCCTCGCGCAACATCCCCGGTATCGTCACCGGCTGGTTCGACGCGCGATCCACGAACACATGCACAAATCGCCCCGCCGCGCAGGCTTCCTCCTCGCCCGCCTTGAACACCGCCAACTCATACTGCACTGAGCTGTTGCCCAACTTGCCTACCCGCAGGCCGATGTCGATGCGTTCGGGAAAAGCGACCGAGGCGAAATAATCACACGCCGAACTCACGACAAACCCCACCACATCACCGTCATGGATATCCAACCCGCCTTGTTCGATCAGGTAGGTATTCACCGCCGTGTCGAAAAAGCTGTAGTAGGTCACGTTGTTCACATGGCCATACACATCATTGTCGTGCCAGCGCGTGATGATCGGCTGGAAGTGGAGGTAATCGGCACGTTGTGGCACTGAATCAGGCATCGGGTCATCTCGTGAAAGTGAGTTACAGATCATCCAAATGGGTCTGGACCCACTCGCGTACCTCGGCGTACGGGTAATCTTCCAGTGCAGCGGAACCCGGAATGCCCCGCGCCTTCAACTTGGTAAACAACGGCACGCTGATACCCAGAAGGAAACGCGTCAGGCGTTCCGCCCCAGGCCATTGGCCCGTGTGCTCATGATGCCTGTGGATAAAATCACCGCACAGCCCCATGAAATTTTTGTCCACAAGCGGCGACAGGCGCGGCGGTGGAGGCAGGTGCGCTACATGCCCGTGGCACACCGAGCAATGCCCGCAACGCTGGGGTGCGTTTTCATCGCCAAAGTACTGCGCCAGGCGCTGCCCCAGGCAGTGCTCGGTGGCGAACAGGTCGAGCATGGCGTGAATCCGTGCGACCTCCCCCACCTCGTGCTGCTTGAAGCCCATGTATAACGCCTCGCTCAGCACCTGTGGATCGAAGTCGGTATCCAGCAGGCTGTAGACCTCGGTCATCTGCTTGCTTTCCAGCTCGATCAGGCCCTGCTCCTGGAAGTAATCCAGCGCCTTCACCACGCGGTTGCGCTCGGCATTGTGCTGTTGATAAAGCGCATCGAAGTCCACCGTTGCCCAGGTCTTCGCCCGTTTGCATCCCTGGATGATCGCCGCCACGAACTGCTGTCGCTCGCCAGAGAAACGCGCCAGCAATGCCTCAGGCTCGATCAGGTATTTGAAACGGTACTCGGCATAGAACGCGTAGCGCGGCGCGATCACACCCTTGAGCTCCAACTGCACCAGCAGTGTCTTCAAGGGCAGCTCGCGGATATTGCTGTGGTCCGACAGCGACCTCAGCAAGAATTCCCACTGTCCTTCGCTGCGTGCCGCCTGCAACTCCTGCAGTACCCGGCGAATGCCCTCCTGCTCGGGCGTGTCGCCGTAGACAAAGTTTTCCAGCACATTGAGACTGTCGCGATTGGCCAAGACCAGGCAGTCGGACGGCTGCCCATCACGCCCCGCGCGGCCGATTTCCTGGCTGTAGTTCTCGATGGACTTGGGCAGGTCGAAATGCACCACGTTGCGGATATCACTCTTGTCGATGCCCATGCCAAACGCGATGGTGGCAACAATGCAATTGGAGCGCCCGCCCATGAAGCGCTGCTGGATGCCCTCGCGTTTATCGTGGGGCAAGCCGGCGTGGTAAGCCTCGGCCTGGATGCCGTTGCGGTTCAGGTGCTCGGCAATCTGCTCGGCGGTTTTCTGCAAGGTGACGTAGACGATACTGGGCTGATCGGCACGCTCGCTCATCCACTGGACCAGGCGCCGACGCTTGTCGGCACCGCTCACCGGTTCCACCAACAAGTTGAGGTTGGGCCGGTAGAAGCCCGTGGTGACCACGTCGTCCGGCGCAATGGCGAACTTGGCCTGCATGTCGGCAATCACCTTGGGCGTGGCGGTAGCCGTCAGCAGCAGCGCTTGGGGGATGTTGAACTGACGCTGGTAGTCTGGAAGTTTCAAATAGTCCGGACGGAAATTGTGGCCCCACTCGGAAATACAGTGCGCCTCATCCACCACCAGCAGCGAAATCTGCACGCTTTGCAGAAAGTTACGAAAGCGCTCGTTCTTCAAGCGCTCCACCGAAATCATCAGGATCTTCAACTCGCCCGAACGCGCACGGGCCATCACCTCATTGGCCTCCTCGCGGCTCTGGGCCGAATCGATACTGCCCGCCGAAATCCCATGGCGCTGCAAAAAGCCGAGCTGGTCCTGCATCAGCGCCAACAGCGGCGACACCACCAACGTCAGATGCGGCAGCAATACCGCCGAAAGCTGGTAACAAAGGGACTTGCCCGAACCCGTGGGGAAAATCGCCGCTGCCGAACGACCGGCCAGTACGGCGCTGACCGTTTCTTCCTGGCCCAGACGAAACTGTGGATAACCAAAGACCTGCTGGAGGGTGTCGTGCATAGGCTGTCACTCCATTGACCGCTGAGTTGGCTCAAAAACATAGCCCGGGAATCTCAGCGAATCGAGAAAGGTCGCAAGGAAAAAAGAGACAGGATGATACACAGGGAGGGGATGGCCTAGGGCCGAAGTGGGAACATTCCGAGGTAGTCGCAGGAACGGAGTATCACGCGGCAATTTCATACCTGACCCACTGCCATCGCGGGCAAGCCCGACGCCCCTAATTGGCTTGTTTACCTGTTGAGTCGCCGCCAAGCCGTAAATACCGGAAACAGCTGTAAGAAATCTCCAAACGCTGCGACATCCTTTTCCCAAACTGCATATAACAACCGCTCACCCCTCTATAGAAGTTGCCCGCAGCTGACCGAAAATAGCGCCCTCACCACTGTCTCGGCACAAAACCCGTGAACATAGAAAGGACTCAACACCTCAGCCACTACGGGATCACCTTCACAGTGAGTCGCGTTACCGTGATGCCTAGGGGCCAGGATGCACGCGCTGCCCTTGGCTTGCCAGAAGCGAAGACCTCAGCGTTCAAGCTGCTCCATGCATGTGTACTTAAATGAGCCACAGCGAATGGCTTTACCTACAAACAGCGCTGTTCTTTGCCCTCTCTCTACTGCTGTATTACAAAATCACTGACTGCACGCTAAGAAAGCGTTTCGCTATTACCCTCCTCGTAACGGGGTCAGTCCTGTTGTTATGTCGACCCTCCGTGGTCATCTTCCTTAACATCCAACGCTTACCTCTCGCCCTAATCTTGATAGGCTTGGCACTCTTCATCACCCGAAACAAATACCGCCCCAGGCGCAATAAGCCCCCTCACCCACTCCTGTGTGCCCCCACCATG